>JBGALT010000291.1:0-5499 GCA_044223665.1 Sandaracinaceae bacterium
TCCCGAGCCGCTGCGCGATCCGGCGCGCCACGGCCACGGCCGCGCGCTCGCCGTCGATCACCGCGGCCGCGCCCTCGAGCGAGGGCGCCCGAGCGGACGCGAACGAGACGAGCGGGTGCAGCACGCCTCGGGGCCGCGGCGCGAGCGAGGCGAGCGGCGCCACCGAGAGCGCGCCGCTCGCGTGGAGCACCGGCGTCGTCTTCCCGAGGCGTGGCCCGAGCGCCTGCGCGACCTCGGTCACGAACGGATCGGCGACGGCGAGCAGCACGGCGTCGACCGAGGGCGCGCGCCGTGGCCACGCTCCGCGCCCCGCCCAGGAGACCGCGTGCGCGCCGCGCTCCCGGAGCGCGCGCGCCAGGCTGCGCCCGAGCCGACCCCGGCCCACCACCAGGACGGCCAGCCCGCGCCCCCGGCTCATCCCGGTGGCCGCGCCCCGTAGAGGCCCCGCGCGACGATCGCGGCGTCGACCGCGCGCGGCACCAGGCGCTCGACGCTCTCGCCTCGGCCGTAGCGCGCCCGGACCAGCGTCGACGAGATCGCGGGAAGGTCGGGCGCGTCCTCGATGGACTCGGAGCCGCTGCGGCCGACGACCCAGGGGGGAGCGAGCTGCGAGACGCGATCCCATGCGCGCCAGCGCGGCGTGTCGGGCAGCACGTCGGCGCCGACGAGGAGCCGCCAGCTCACCCCCGGGCTGCGCGCGTGGAGCGCCTCGAGTGTGAGCACGGTGTAGCTGTCGCCGCCGAGCTCTTGCTCGATGCGGCTGACGCGGGCGCCCGGGAGCGGCGCGAACGCCAGCTCGCACATCGCGATGCGATCGTCGTAGGGCGCCATGGCCTTGCCGAACGGATGGCGGAACGTCGGCACGACGAGCACGCGATCGATGGGGGCGACCGAGAGCGCGTAGGCGACGAGGAGCACGTGCCCGGCGTGCGGCGGGTCGAACGCGCCCCCGAACACGCCCACGCGCTCGCTCATCCGGCCACCGTCAGCTTCGTGGAGCCGCCTCCGAGCGCCTCTCGCGCCACGGCCTGACCTCCGAGCTCGAGGATCGCGACGAACGCGCCATCGCGCTCGTCCTCGATCATCGCGACGCGGCGCCCTGCGAGGGGGCCCGGCGTGACGAAGAGGCGCTTGCCGAAGCGTCGCACGCCGGCCTCGCTCGCCTTGCCGTAGGCCACCATCGCTGCGTTGGCGATGTCCTCTTCGTCGAGCACCGCCTTGTCGTGCACGAAGACGACGACGCGATCGTCGATCAGCTCGATCGCGCGTGCTGGTGCCGGGGGCAGCTTGCGGATCTGGGCCAGACCCGCCGTGATCGCGTCCCGGGAGAGAAGCTGCTCGACGTCGTCGGCGCTGCCCGACATCGCCACCTCGAGCACCCGCCGCCGGAAGTCGTCCTCGGTCGCGACCCCGAGCTCGGCGACCCAGCGCGCGGTCGCCGCCTCGAGGAAGGCCGCGTCGCCGAGGTAGACGATCTGCTCGGCGTCGCCGGTGCCGAGCAGGAACGAGACGGCCTCACGGAAGAGCGTCTCGTCCTCACCCGGACCCACGAGGCCGATGCGCACGAGCGCTCAGCCCAGGCCCGCGCGGTGGCGAGCCTCGAAGTGCGCGTCCGAGAGGGCGAACGACACGAGCGAGGTCGACTCGGCCGAGCGTCGGACGATCGCGATGCGCGCGGTGGGATCGGCGGGGAACGACGCGTCGCCGGCCAGCTTGGCCAGCGCCGACACGGCGGCCGGTGCGTTGCCGGTCATCAGGAGCGCCGCGCGGTCGCCCAGCTCGGAGACGGCGAGCGGCAGCTTCGGCGGATCGTACTCGGGCGCGCCGGCCATCTCGAAGACGACGGGCCCGATCTCCTCCTGCGCCCGACGGGGCAGCTGACGCGCCACGCGTCGCATGAAGTCCTGCGCCGCGGCGGCGTCGACGCCCATCGGCAGCTGGTAGTGCGGGTCGAAGTTGAGCACCAGCCCGGCGAGCAGGGCCGCGAGCTCCGCGGGCTGGGCCCGCATCGCCAGCGTGAGCTGGCTCTTGGCCACGCGCAGCGCGCGCGCGAGCAGGAACGTCCGCTCACGCTCGTCGGCGGCGAGCAGGTCGCGGCCGACGACGAGCGCCACCGGCTGGCTGGAGACCGGCATGCACACGCGTCCGGCCGTCGGCGCGAGCCAGATCTCCACGTCGGGGAGCTGCATCCAGCGCGCGATCTCCAGCGCGATGGGACGGAGCGCGGTGTCCTTCGGGCCGAGCTTCTCCGCGCGGAGCGTGCGTGGATCGAAGGGGAGCACCTTCTCGAGGGCGGCGCCGAGGAGACGGAACATCGCGCGTGTGGGCGCGGTGAGCGCCGGCGGCGCGAGCAGATCGTCGAGATCGGCGTCGGCGCCACGCAGCCCCGCGCCCGGCGCGCCCCCCGCGGCGTCGAGCACCCGCGAGAGCTCCACGTCCACGATGCCGAGGCCCATCGCCAGCGAGGCGACGGCCTTGGCCGCGTCGCGCTTGCCGCGCCAGCCGAGCACTTCCACCAGCCCCAGCCAGGCCTGCGTGTCGGCCAGATCGGTGGTCAGCGCGTGCCGGAAGTCGACCACCGCGCGGTTGAGGTGCATGGCGTGCGCGGTCTGCGCGCGCTGACGGCCGTAGAAGTCCGCCAGGGCGCGCAGCGTCTCGAGCTCGGTGGGCGCGGTACGCCGCGCCGTCTCGAGCACCTGCTCGGCCTTGCGCGCGTCACCGCCCGACTCGAGCACGTTCGCGAGCGCGAGCTGGTGCTTGCGAACGCGATCGGGATCCACCTCGCTCTTGGCGAGGCGCTCGAGCATCTCGGCCGCCTGCGGGGCCTGCTTCTCGCGCTGGTAGAGCTCGGCGAGCCGCTCCATCGAGGCGAGGTCCTCCGGCTCCAGCTTGAGCACGCGGAGGAAGGCCGCTTCGGCGCGCTTGGGGTCGGGGATGTGCTTGTCGTAGATGTCGCCGAGCGTGAAGAACACCCATCGCAGCTCCTCGCGGTCCTTGCGGATGCGGGCGATGCGGATGAGCGCGTCGGCGGCCGTGCGGTAGTCCTCGCCGGCGAGGCAGATCTGCGCGAGCTTGCGGAGCGCCTCGAGCTTCTCGGGTGCGAGCGCGAGCGCGGCCTTGAGCGCGTTCTTGGCGCCCTCGGCATCGCCCTCCGCTTCGCGGAGCCCGGCCTCGGCGAGGTGCAGCTCGACCAGCATCGGACCATCGCCGCCCGCTGCGGCGCGCCGACGCACCAGCTCGGAGAGCTTCGCGCGGTCGCCCTTGCGCTCGAGGATGGTGCGCATGCGCTCGAAGACGTCGGCGTAGGCCACGTCCACGTGGGCAGCGGCGTCGAGCAAGGCGAGCGCTCGCTCGTCGTCGTCGGCGCGATCGCTGGCGATGACGGCGCCGCGGTGCAGGAGCGCGACCTTGCGCGCGGGCACCATCGAGGCGCCCGCCGCCGCCTCGAGCGCATCGACCGCGGCCGCGTGGGCGCCCGCGTTCTCGTGGAGGTCCGCCAGCTCCTCCCACAGCGGGCCGTGGCTCGGCGCCGCGGCCGCGAACGGGCCCAGGAGCTCGGCCCCCCGCGCGCTGGCGGTCGGCACGCCGATCTGTGCGCGCGCCAGGCTGTGCGAGGCACGGAGCGCGAGGGTTCCACGCTCGACCGGCCCGGCGAGCCGCTCGGCCAGCGCACGCTCGGCCTCGAGCGCGACGTTCGCGTCCTGCTTGGCGTGCGCGGCCGTGACGACCCGCCGCAGGGTCCACGGGTCGTCGCCGACGAGCCCGCGCGCCGCGAGCACCGCGTCGTCGGCGGCATCTCCGCGCGCGTCGGCCGGCGCCAGGCGCAGGCGCACGACGAGCCGGAGGTGGGCCGCCGCGTCCTCGGGCGCGAGGTCGGCCTTGAGGATCTGCTCGCCGATCGCCGCGAGCTCGAGCCCGCGATCGCTCTCCATCGCCTGCCGCTCGAGCGTGCGGAGCGCGTAGACGTGCTTGGGCCGCAGCTCGACGATGCCGGAGAGCGACGCTGCGGCCGACGAGGCGTCGCGACGGACCTCGAGGTCGAGCGCCGCCAGCTCCTCGAGCGCACGGACGCGCGAGACGTCGTCGGTCTCGCTCGCCTCGCGCAGAGCCGCGAAGCGCCGCTCGGCGACGCGCGTGACGTCGCCCTGGGCGATCTCCAGGCGATCGAGGGCGCGACGCGCCGCGGGACCGACCGCGCCAGGCACCTCGAGCAGATCGCGCACCACCGCGGCCGCCTCGGCCGCGCGTCCGGCGTCCTCGAGCGCCGCCGCGTACGCCAGTCGATAGGCGGGAACGAGGACGGCCGGGGCACGCGCGGCCGCGCGGCCGGCGAGCTCGGCGCGCTGCTCGGGCGTGAGCGCATCGGCGAGGCGAAGCGCGAGATCGGCGAGCACCGGGTCGTCGGGGACCAGCGCGCGCGCTTGCTCGAAGGTCCGCGCCGCCGCCGTCGCGTCCTCGGAGCGAACCAGCGCGAGCCGCACGAGCTGCGCGGCGCGATCGAGGTCGACCGTCGGCAGCGCCAGGCCACGCTCGAGCGCGTCCTCGAGCAGCTTCGCATCGCCCGTCTGTCGCGCGTGGCGCTCCATCGCTTCGACGGAGGGCGCGTGCGTACGACGGGCGTCGAGCGCGCGCCGGTGAGCCATGATCGCGGCGTCGCCCTCGAGGACGCGGCCCGCCATCGACGCCGCGAACGCCGCGCGGGCGTCGGGCGCGGCGCTCGCTTCCTCGAGCCAGAGGGCCGCCGCTTCCCGCGGAGAGCGACCCGCCAGCAGCTGCGCGAGCTCGCGGACCACGACGGCCTCGCCCGGCGAGAGCGAGCGCGCGTCGCGGAGCGCCTGCTCGCGCGCCGCCGTGTCGCCCCGCTGTCCGTATCGATCGGCGAGCGCGAGCAGCGGCGGCGTGCGGCCGTCGGCCGGCGTGCGCTCGACCTCGCGCAAGAGGCCCTGATCCACCGGCCCCGGATCGATCTGCGCCAGGCCCCCGTTCTCCGCCAAGAGCGCCGCGTCGAGCGAGAGCACGTCGGCCGTGACGGGCGCGTCCTCTTCGGCGCGCGCACGTCCGAGCAGCTCGAGCTCGCGACCGGCGTCGTCGACGTCGATCGCCACCTTGGCGGCCAGCGCCAGCGCGCCCTCGGAGCCGTCCGACCGGCCGGCCCGCGCGGGATCCTTGCGCACGATCCGGTCGCGGACGATGCGCAGCGTACCGAGCGAGGCATCGGCGAGCGAAGCGTCGCGCAGCGCGGACTCGGCGCCGTCGAGGTCTCCGGTCTCGATCGCGAGGTCGGCGATGCGCGCGAGCGCCGTCGCGCGGTCGCTGCCGCTGCTCGCGGCGGCCCACCCTCGCAGCGCGGCGAGCTCCCGCTCGCGATCCCCGACGCGGGCCGCGAAGCGCGCCGCCGTGCGCAAGGTCGAGACGCTCGCGCCCTCGAGCGCGCCGCTCGGCAGCGCTCGCCCAGGCGCGCACCGGCGACCTCGGGAGCGATGGGCTGCGCGGCGAGCG
>JBGALT010000292.1:0-6536 GCA_044223665.1 Sandaracinaceae bacterium
GTCTCGTTCCACGCTCTGTTGGTCCTCGCCCTCGCCGGATGCTCGTCGAGCTCGGGGGCCGACACCGCCTCGCTCCCGCCTCAGCACGGCTCGGTGGGCGTCGGCCAAGGAGGGGCGCAGGACATCGGCGAGTTCCGCGCCATCCTCTCGGCCGGGAGCGTCCCTTCGCCCCACACGCTCGACCCCGTCGGCTTCTTCGCGGAGCACGCGCTGACGCTGCCCCCCGCCGACTGCGGCGACACGATCTGCGCGCAGGGCTCGCTCGCGGTCGCCCGTCGCTTCGACGGATCGCCGTGGCAGATGGCCTTCGTCGCGCTCAACAGCAGCGTCGATGCGAGCACGCTCACCCGGCCCGCCGTGCACACGGTGATCGTCGTCGAGCACACGAGCCGCCTGCGGGCCGAGCTCGGCTCGATCTTCGACGCGCTCCACCGATTCTCGGTGCCGCTGCGCGCCGAGGATCGCGTCACGATCGTCGAGGTGGGCGCGTCGGCGACGGTGCTCGCGAGCGCGGTCGCACCGACGGATCCGGCCCTCGCCGCCGCCGCGACGACGCTGGCCGCAGCACCCACGGCGACGACCGCCGCGACCTACGACGGCCTCGCGCTCGCCGCGAGCGCGCTCGAGGACGCGAGCTGGACCGGACACCGGCACGTGCTGCTCGTGACGAGCGGGCACGCCGACGCGGGCCTCACGAGCACCGACCAGGTGCTCGCGCTGGCGCAGGGCCTGCTCGAGTCGGGCGCCACGCTCTCGCTCGTCGGCGCGGGCGACGACTACGCCGACGCGCTCCCGATCGCGATCGGCGAGCTCGGCGGCGGCGGGTACTACTTCGCGCAGGACGGCGCCGACCTCGCCGACGTGCTCGACCTCGAGGGCCGCACCGCGCTGTTCCCGATCGCGCGGGACTTCACGATGCGCGTCACGGCCGCGCCCGGCTACGCGATCGGGCGCACCTATGGCGCCTCGCGCGCGACCTCGACCCCGAGCGAGGCCACGCTCTCCTCGACGCTGCTTCTCCTCGGCCAGCGCACCGGCCCGAGCGACGTCGAGGGTGGGCGGCGCGGCGGTGGAGGCGGCTTCTTCGTGGAGCTCGAGCCCGACGCTGCGAACGTGAAGCCCGCCGGCGCCCCGGCCTTCACGGTCGAGATCTCGTACACGGACGAGGCGAGCGGCAACGTCGTGACGCGCACGACGAGCTACGTGAACCCGCTGGCGAGCGATCAGACGCCGAGCGGCAACCTGCCGGAGCTGGGCGACACGACGCAGGCCGAGGCCTTCATGATGCTGAACATGTACCTGACGCTGAAGACCTCGACCGAGCTCTACTCGGACGGCGACTGCGCCCGCGCCCTCGGCACGATCGACATGATGCAGCAGACGATCGAGTGGTGGCAGGGCTCGGCGTTCGCGAGCCCGGACATCCAGGCCGACTGGCAGCTGGTCGACGCGCTCCGCGACACGCTCGACACGCAGTGCAGCACGATGGGCCCGGTGACGCCGATCCCGCCCGCGAGCAGCTTCCGCGGCAGCTGCTTCATCGACTGACGCAGGAACGTGCAGCGCCTGGTCCTGCTCGCGGTCTTGCTGACCGGGTGCCCCACGCCGCCCGCACCGCGCATCGGGCCGGACGGTGCGACGATGTTCGTCGAGGTCGGCACCGGCGAGACGAGCTTCGCGCCGCTCGCAGACGGCGACGCGCTGGAGCTCGTGTACGGCCCGCAGGGCGGCTACCACGTGTGGGGAGCCTGCGGGATCTACGGCATCGATCCCGAGGGCCGCGTGCTGCACTACACGCTCCGCGACGCGACGACGGGCGAGGTGCTCGCAGACCTCTCGCTCGCGCTCGCGACGCGGCGCCTGAGCGCCACCGACGGCGGCTGGCTGCGCATCGGTGACCGCGTGATCTTCCCGGGCGTGACCGAGCCGAGCGGTCTCACCGGGCGCGACGCGGTGCTCTCGATCGCCCTCGAGGAGAGCCGCCTCGGCGCGAGCGATGCCGGCGCCGCCGCGGGCGACGCGGGCCCGTCTCGCCCCACGCTCGCGCGCGCCGAGCGCGCCGTGCACCTCGTGGACGCGCTGCCCTGATCTCTGCCATTCACCGCGGCCACCTCGGGCGCGCACGTGCCACGGAGCCCGGTCCCTCTCCCACTTCGTGGGCTGACCATTCATCGCATCTCGGAGCCGACGAGCTGCGAGGGCAGTGGTCGCGGCGCAGTGGCCGCCGTCGGCTGATGGGGATGGGATCGACGCGCAGCGGCGTCAGCGCCAGACGGACGCCACCCAGCGCGCAGCGGCGCTCGTCGGCGACGTCTCGCTGCCGCTCGCCTATGCGGGGCTCTGCCCCGCCCCCGGTGCTGCCGCACACGCGCGTCGAGGATGTGTGCCCAATCAAGCGAGCGCGCTCGGAACGTGGCTCGGGTCCAGCAGCCCTCCGCGTCGCCATCCGACGCGCAGCAGCCAAGTTCGTGGCAGTGGCGTGGCGCGCTCCGGCGTAGTCGGGCCACCAGCCATCCGCCGAACGAGAGGGCGGACGAGCAGGTCAGGCCAGCCGGCGGTACGCGGTGCGACGCGGTGCTTGCGCGCGTTGCAGAGGACGTAGGCGAGCGCGTTGCGCACCTGACGCGGCGTGGACAGGACGCGATGGTGAAAGCGATCGGCGAACACCTTTCCTCGTCGACCGAGCGTTCGATTGAGCGCGCGGGCGAGCCGGACGGCCAGGCCCTGCATCGCGCGAGCGAGCGCCCGCGCGTGCACGGTCTCGACCATCAGGTGGACGTGATCCTCTGCCAGGCCTCGACGATGCGGCTGCCGAGGCGCTCGCTCGCCTTGCGCAAGGCCTCCAGCACCACGAGGAAGCGCTTGCGCGTGCGGAGGTTCGCGACGCCCGCCAGGATCTTCATGGTGACGAGCACCGGCTCGGCTCCTCCGAGCGCGCCGCGCGACGAGTGCTTCACTCCCGCACGCGCGCCGCGCGGCTTGCGTCCCGCGCCGGCTCGCGCACCACCGTGCGCGCGGAAGTCGATCGTGATCTGGGTTGCCCGCCTACGTGTCATGCGATGGAGACGACGCGCGCGTGGCGGACTGACGCCCACGAAGTTGATTCGGCATAGATCCTCGATGCCCGTGTGCGGCAGCGCGGGGGGCGGGGCAGAGCCCCGCATAGGCGAGCGGGAGCGAGACGTAGCGGGCGAGCGTCTCTGCGCAGCGGAGCGCTCGCGCCCTGCCGCGATGCTGCTGCGCGCCGAGCCCCACCTCCATCGGCCCACGGCCTCCCCTCGCGCGATCCCGAGCCGTCCTTCACGGTGTCCGAGCCGAGATGCGATGAATGGTCAGTTCGTGGGAGAGGTCAGGTGAGGGACACTGATCCCCTCTCCGAGCGAGCGCGGCGGCGTCCCGACGCGATGGACCCGGCTGGGAGAACGCCGTAGACAAACGCCGTAGATAGAGGCATCGCGAGGCGCGGCTCGGGTTGGTTGACGCACGCTCGGCCTCGGGGTAGCGAGCGCCCGCGGGGCCTGAACGCAACGGCGCTCGCGCTCCGGCGACAACGACCCACCCATGCGACGCCTCCTCGCCATCGGCCCGTTGCTCGCGAGCGCGCTCGCGATCCACGCCGTGGCCGCCTCCCCGCTCGCGCCCGTCGCGGTCGCCACCGCGCAGGACTGGGTCGTGCTTCCGGCGAGCGCTGCCTCCGCGAGCACGGCCACGGCGGGCACGGCCGAGGCGCCCGACACCGCGACGGTGCTCGCGCTCGAGGACGCGCTGAGTGTGGCGGGCGTGGCGACGTTCCGGGGCGACGCGCTCGCCGCGCAGATCGAGGCGCGCCTGAGCCGCGAGCCGCGGGGCGTCGACGAGCGCGCCGTCAGCGACCTCGTCGAGGCGGTGCAGAGGCTCGAGCTGCTCGTCGCGACGCGGCAGCGCGAGGCCGCGCTCACGCAGGCCGAGCGAGTCCGCGCGCTGAGCGACGCACCGTGGATGGACGCGCTCTCGGGCCAGCGCGAGCTGGCGCGCACGATCTTCGCTGGCTGCCTCGCCGACGGTTGGCTGCACCTGCAGCTGCACGAGCCCGAGGTCGCGCGCCAGCGCCTCTTGGCCTGCCGGCAGCTGCACCCGGACGTGCCCGTGCAGCAGGCCACCGTCGCGCCGCCGGTGTACTCGCTCCTCCAGAGCGTCGATCAAGAGATGGCCAGCCAGGTCACGCACAGCCTGACGATCGACACCGGCCGCGTCGGCTGCACCGTCCTCTTGAACGGGCGCGAGGCCACGACCACGCCGGCTCCGATCGCGGCGGTCGCCCTCGGCACCTACCAGATCGAGGTCCGCTGCCCCGGCCTCCCCCACAGCCGGGTGCACACCGTCGCGATGATCGCCGCCGACCGCTCGATCCCCTCGATCCGGTGCTCGACGACGCGCTCGAACCCGGGACGGAGACGTCCAGCTCGTCTTCCCCAGCCGCACGAGCCTCGACACGAACGGCGTCGAGATCGCCGTGCGTCTGGCCACCGTCGTGGGTGCGCGTGGCGCGCTCCTGATCACACCGGGCCCCGAGGCCGGCTCGCTGCGGGCCGATCGGATCATGGTCGGCACCGGGATCGTGGCGAGCGTCATCCTCTCCGGCCCGGCCGACGCGCAGGCCGCGGCTCAGGCCCTCGTCGCGGCGCGCTCGGTCGACGTGCGCGGAGGGCTCGAGCGCCCGCTCCCCGACGCGCCGAGGGCCGAGGCGCCCACCGAGCGCGCGAGCGGCCCCGATCCGGTGCCTGGCTACGTCGGGATCGCCCTAGCCTCGATCGGCGGGCTCGCTCTGCTGGCCGGCCTCGGCACGGCGGTCGCCTGGGACGCGGACGTGCACGCCTACCACGGGCTCGACCCGACGCTGGGGACGGCGTTCGCGTACCACCAGCGCGCGGCGGAGGAGCAGATCGCGTCCACCGTCGCGTCGGCCGCGGGCGGTGCTCTGTTCGCGCTGGCGGTGCCGCTCTGGCTACCCGCCGAGCGCGACGTGCCCTGGTGGAGCTGGGTGCTCGGGGGCGTGGGGATCGCCGGGCTGGCCACCTCCGCGGTCGCGTTCGTGGAGCACATCGATCTGCAGAGCCCGCGCTTCGCCACGTGCAACTGCTTCGAGCGGCAGTACTACCTCGCCTACGGAGCGGTCGTCCTCGGGGCCTCGGCCGCGCTCGTCTCGATCCCGCTGACCCATCTGCTCCGTCTGGCCGTCGGCCCCTTGGCCCCCGTGCCTGTCGTGGACGTCGATTCCGAACAAGCGAGCCTGGGAGTGAGGGGAACATGGTGATGCGGACGATGGGGATTGCGCTCTCGCTGGCGATCGCGGCGGCCGCGTCCCACGCGAGCGCGCAGGACGCAGCGCTCATCGCCGTCGGCGGCAGCGCCGAGGTGGCCGCCACGGAGTGGGACGCGGCCGCGAGCGCGGTCCGGAGCGAGCTGTCGCGACGCGGGCACGCGATGGACGATGCTCACGTGCGCGCGCACGGCGAGAGCCCCCCGGACTGCCTCGACGACGCCTGCTTCGACGCCGAGCGTACTCGCCTCGGCGTCGCGCTCTTGGCCGTCGTGAGCGTGTTCGTCGGGGTCGACTCGGCCGATCACGCGGGCAGCGTCGTCGTGAGCCTCGCGGACGAGCACGGCACGCACGTCGGCAGCACCGAGGTCGGGGCGGGCGGGCTGGACATGGCCGCCCGCCAGGCCACCGCGCAAGCGCTCGAGCTGCTCGCGCGCGGCGGCCAGCCCTGGCTCGTGGTGCGAGGCAGCCCCGTGGGCGCTCTCGTGGTCGTCGACGGGGTCGAGCGCGGCCCCCTCCCCTGGGAAGGCGCGCTCGCCGAGGGCGAGCACGCGCTCGAGGTGAGCCTGCCGGGCTACGCGCCCTTCGCGCGCACGCTGCACGTGGCGGCAGGTGCACCTACGCCCGTCGAGGTGGCGCTCTCCCCTGCCGGCGGGGGGGGCGACGGCGTCGCGTGGATCGCCGTGGGGAGCATCCTCGGCGCGGCCGGGCTCGGGCTCGGCATCGCGACCCTCGTCGAGGCCACCCTCCCCGACTCGTGCTCCGCGGGGTGTGCCTCGGCCGATCCGGCCATGCGGCGCTACGACCACCCCGACGTCGGAGCGCTCGTCGCGTACGGCATCACCGGTGGCGTGCTTCTCGTCGGCGGCATCGTCATGCTCGCGTGGGGTCTCGCGAACGACAGCGCTCGCACGGCTCCCGTGTCGCTACGTCCCGATGGCTTGGTCCTGCACTTCTGAGGTGATCTCATGCGCTCGATTCGCCAACGCCCGCTTCGCCGGCTCCTCGTCACCTCGTCGCTGATCGTGGCCGCGGCCAGCGCCCCTGGCTGCATGCGCGCGACCTCGAGCTGCGCCGAGCGCCCCGGCTCGGAGGCGTGCGACGCCGGCGCGTACGACGCGGCCGTTCCCGACGCCGGCGCCGACGCCCCTGCCCCGGACGCGCACCTGCCGTGCGGCGGGGCGTGCACGGGCAGCACGCCCCACTGCGATGCGGCGACCGACAGCTGCGTGCAGTG
>JBGALT010000293.1:0-5476 GCA_044223665.1 Sandaracinaceae bacterium
GATGGGAGCACGAGCTCGGCGAGGCCTCGGCCGCGGACACCCGTCACGCGAGAGCAAGACCCGGTACGGACCTCGAGCCCGCGATTCACGAGAAAGACTGGCGCCGCTCGGCGTCACTGGCGGCGGGTGGCGGCGGAGCCATGCGCGCCAGTGCGCGTGTCACTGCCCGTCGGCTGCTTCTGCGGAGGTCGCCGGCATCTGCGGACCATCCGTGTAGCGAAAGCCTCCGAGCAGACCGATCGCGAGCACCGCCACGAGCCTCACGGTCCCGTCGCAGCGCGGGCACCTCGTCAGCGGCCGGTCGGCGATCGATCTCTTGCGCAAGCCGGCGAGCCAGGCGACGGTGGTGTCGTAGAGGGCGATGTCGAGGTGCTGGCCCTGTCGCGCGATCGTGAAGTCGGAGGTGATCGAGAGCAGCGTCGTGCTGAAGGAGATCGCCTCGCTCGACATCCGCGGTCTGTCGGAGAAGACGACCGACCGGCGCTCTCTCGAGGCGAGCACGCGAAGCTTCGACCGGCTCGGGCGCCTCTTGCGCGAGACGTCGATGGACGCGGGCACCCACCTCGGCCTGTTCGACGCCGAGGGCCGCGAGGTCGAGCGCTGGCACGAGGACACCGAGGAAGAGCGCGTGTTCGACGTCGCGGGCCGCATGACCGAGCGGCACGTGACGCGAGGGGTCACCAGCTGGCTAGCGGAGCAGATCACGTACGGCGAGGGTGTCGTCGGCGCCGCCGACCGAAACCAGCTCGGCCGCGCGATCCTCGTGAAGGACGGCGCCGGCACGGTGGCGACGCCGCGCTACGGCGCGTTCGGCGAGGCGCTCGAGACGACGCGCACGTTGACGACGACCGCCGGCGCCGACCCCGATTGGTCGGGCTCGCCGTCGCTCGAGGCGAGCGGCTACACGACCAAGACGGCATTCGACGCGATGGGGCGCCCGACGCGCGCGCTCATGCCCGACGGCACCGAGCGCGTGTTCGACTACCTCCGGAGCGGCCCGCTCGCCTCGCTCGACGTCGTCACGCCCGACTCGCCGACACCGGTCACGCACTCGATCGTCGTCACTGCGGAGTACAACGCACGCGGTCAGCAGATCGCACGCACGCTGGGGAACGACGTCGTCGTCTCGAACGAGTACGACGCCGGCTCGGCGGCAAGCTCGTCGAGGTCGCAGCGCGTGCCGCGGAGCCGCGCGGCATCGTCGTCCGCGATCGAGCGGATGCGCTCGCGTACCTCGCGCGCCTCTTCGGCGAGATGCTCCCCGAGGGGCTGGATACGCGCGCCTACTTCGGCGCGCTGATCGATCGCGCCGGTCGCTTCGCGACGGAGCACCGACTTTTCACGATCCCCGAGGCGCCGGTGAGCTTCGTGGCGATCCCCGACGGGATGATCCACGGCGGCGCGGTCACGAACTGGCCTGCGCCGCTCCTCGACCGCTCGCGTCCCGGCCACGTGGCGCTCGCGCTCTCGTCCTCGTCGCACGCGCGCGCGTTCTCCACCGGCCTCGCCGTGCACGAGGCCACGCCGGGCCACTACCTGCAGAGCGCCATCTGGCAGTCGCAGGCCGCGCCCGATCGCGAGCCCGTGCGCTTCGTCGCCGTCCACGACGACGTGGCCGGCGCGACGAGCTTCTTCGGCGCCATGCCCTCGATCGAAGGCTTCGCCGTCCACGCCGAGAACGTCATGCGCGCCGCCGGCTTCTACGACCCCGACGCCGAGGTCGCGTCCATCGGCGCCGCGATCATCCGCGACGCGCGCGCCGTGGTGGACCTCGCGATCCACGACGGCCGCCTCTCGTTCGAGGAAGCCATCGCCGAGATGGTGCGCCTCTGCGGCATGCCCGCGAGCTGGTGCGAGACCCAGGTCGTCCGCTTCCTCCGCATCCCGCTCCAGGCCACCACGTACTTCGTCGGCGAGCGCCGCCACGCCCGCATGTTCGCCGCAGCGCGGGAGAGAGAAGGTGCGTCGCTCCGCGTCGACCACTTCCACGACGCGCTCGTCGCCCTCGGCCCGGCGAGCCTCACGACCCTCGAGCGTCGCGTGCGCGACCGTCCGTAGCCCACGCTCCTCCTCGTTCTCGTCCTCCTCCTCGCGCGCAGAGCACCGGCAACCTCACGGCCGCCGGTACTCGCACGCCCGCTACCGCGTGAGCTTCACGAGCGTCCCGACCATCCGCGCGAGATCCTCCCGCGCCTGGCGCGGCACGACGGTCCACCCGGCCGCCTCGCCGATATCCAGCCCGCCCCGAACCTCCGCGGCTTCCCCGAGCGCCGTCTCGTGCCGCAGCCGCCGATTCCCGCGCACCCCGGACGCTTCGGCGATGTTCAGCACCACCGCCACCGACGACCGCGTGATGTGATCCGCGAGATTCCGATCATGCACGGCGATGTCCTTCACGAGCGGCCGAACCTGACGAACGACGTTCACCGCGACTCGATGGATGCGCAGCATGGGCTCCGTTCCCTTTCGTAGATGCGATCCCCGGAGCCTGTGCCGAGCACCGCCCTCGTCTCTTCCTCACCTTCGCAGCCCCTCACCTCGTTCCTCTCCCACGAGTGGGAGAGGGAGTCGGCCCCCGCCTCAGCGACTGAGGTCGTGCTTGCGCAAGAGCCGATGCACGTAGGTGCGGTCGAGCCCCATCGCATCGGCGACCGCGCTGACGTTCCAGCGCTTGGCCTCGAGCAGGCGCGACAGGTACTGCTTCTCCACGTGGCTCAGCCAGCGCTCCTTGGCGTCCTTGAAGGGCTCCTCGAGATCGACGTCGGGTAGGCTGCCGACACTCCTCGGTGTCGCCGGCGCCAGCGCCATTGCCTCGGTCGCGCCGAGCGCGAGCGCTCGCTCGACGAAGTTCCGCAGCTCGCGGACGTTGCCGAGCCAGGGCCGCTCGCGCAGCTCCGCCATCGCATCGGCCGGCAGGCTGCGACCGCCCGCGAAGTGCGCGACCAGCGCGTCGATGTCGTCGCGGCGCGTTCGCAGCGGCGGGACGTGCACGGGCAGCACCGCGAGCCGGAAGTACAGGTCCTCTCGGAACCCGTTCGCAGCCACCATCTGCGGCAGGTCGCGGTGCGTCGCCGCGATCACGCGGACGTCGACCGGACGATGCGCCGTCTCGCCGACCGGGCGAATCGTGCGCGTCTCGATCGCGCGCAGCAGCTTCGGCTGCATCGAGAGCGGCAGCTCGCCGATCTGGTCGTGGACGAGCGTGCCGCCGGCGGCCGCCTCGACCGCTCCGTCGTGCGCTCTCTCCGCGCCGGTGACCGCGCCGCGCCGATGACCGAAGAGCTCGGACTCGAAGAGCGCCTCCGGTACGGCCGGCACCGCAGTCCACCACCACGAAGGGCCCGCGCGCGCGCGGCGATGCTTCGTGGATCGCGCGCGCGACCACGTCCTTGCCGGTGCCGGTCTCGCCGGTGACGAGCACCGTCGCCTCCGACGAGGCGACGCGCGCGAGACGACCGAAGAGCTCGCGCATCGCGCGGCTGCGGCCGATCACGGGCCCGAAGCGCTCGGTCGGCCAGAGCTCCACGGTCTCGCGCTTGCGCTCGACGTGCACCTCGAGCGTCGCGTTGCCGAGGCCGAGGCGCATCCCGTCGCGGAGCTGCGCGCCGGCCACTGCGATTCCGTCGACGCTCGTCCCGTTGGTGCTCTCGAGGTCGACGACCCAAGCGCCGCCGGCTCGCTCTTCGATCCGAGCATGCAGCCGAGAGACCGTCGGATGCTGGACGCGCACCGTGACGCCGGGCGCGCTGCCCAGCGTCGCGCCGTCGCGCACGACTTCTTCGCGCGCGCCGGTCGTGTCGACCCATCGCAGCGTGACGGCGTGGCGCTTCGGAGGCTCGACCAGCTGGCGCTCGGTCGCTTCGTGCGCCTCGAACTCGTCAGCAACCTTCATCGCGTGTGCAGGCTAGCATGCGACCTCTGCGCTCCTAGTCATCGCCTGCGGCAGCGTGTTAGCGTCGTCTTCGTTCTCGATGCCCTCGCAGGACGACGAACGGCCGCCGGAGCCCCAGCGATTCGGCCCCTACTTGCTGGTCCGAGAGATCGCCTCCGGCGGTATGGCCACCGTCTACGAAGCGGTGCGCGAGGGGGAGGGCGGCTTCCGCCGGAAGGTCGCCGTCAAGCGCATCCATCCTCACCTCGCGCGCGATCGCGCCTTCGCCGACATGTTCCTCGACGAGGCGCGCATCGCCGCGCGCATCGCGCATCCCAACGTCTGTCAGGTGCTCGACTACGGGCGGCATCAGGGCGAGTCGTTCCTCGCCATGGAGCTGCTCGACGGTCACACGCTGAGCCAGCTTCTCTCCGCGCTCGTGCGACGCTCGGCCGGGGAGGGAACGGCGCACGTCCCGCTCGTGCTCGGCATCCTCGCCGAGTGCGCGGAAGGTCTGCACGCGGCGCACGAGCTGCGCGACGACCACGGCATGCCGCTCGACGTCGTGCACCGCGACGTCTCGCCGCAGAACCTCTTCGTCACGATGGACGGCGAGGTGAAGGTCGTCGACTTCGGCGTCGCCACCGCGCGCGACAAGAACCACCGCACGGAGACGAACGAGATCAAGGGCAAGCTCGCCTACATGTCTCCCGAGCAGGCGGCGGGGCGCGTGGATCGGCGCGCCGACGTCTGGGCGCTCGGCGTCGTGCTCTGGGAGGCGCTCACGCTGCGCCGCCTGTTCCGTCGCGGCACGCAGCCCGAGACGCTCGCGGCGGTCGAGCGCGATCCGATCCCGCGGCCTTCCGAGGTGCTGCCGGGGCTGCCGCCCGCGCTCGACGACATCGTGATGCGCGCGCTCGAGCGCGACACGGCGCGCCGCACGCCCGACGCTCGTACGCTCGCGCTCGCACTCCACGACGCGCTCGAGACCTTCGGAGGCACCTCGCCGCGCACGGCGCGCGCGGCGATCATGCGCGATCTCTTTCCACCGGGCGCCGAGCCCGAGACGGCGGAGCTGCCGCCGACGGTCGCCTCGCGTCGGCGGCCGGAGATGCCGGCGCCTGCAGGTCGTCGCTGGATGGCACCACTCGCCGTCCTCGGCGGCCTGGCCGCGCTCGCGATCGCGGCGATCGGATACGGCACCGCGACCGAGCCCACGAGCGCGTCCCGTCCGAGCGCGCCGAGCGCTTCGTCGCCCGAGCCCACGCGAATCGCGCTCGGCGCACCGGCTCCTCCTCCGGCGACGCCGCCGATCACCGAGGCAGCGCCTCCCACCGAGCCGCCGCCCTCGGTCGCGGCCGATCCGAGCTCCCCTCCGCCGCGCGCGCACCGAGCGCCGGTCGTCGCCGAGCCTCCTCCGTCGTCGCCGCCCTCACCGCCCGCGACCGAGCTCGCGGCGCCCGCCGAGCTCGAGGGCGATGGCCGCGTGACGGTGCCGATGGGCGTCGCCGTCTGCTTCGACAGGCCCTGCGCCGATCGGGCCGACGCGCTCTTCGGCCCGCGCACGCTGACGCTGCCGGGCGGCGATCACCGCGTCTACTACGT
>JBGALT010000054.1:0-44943 GCA_044223665.1 Sandaracinaceae bacterium
CCGTCGCGCCGCCCTCGGGCGGCTTCTTCGGGCCGGGCAACTTCGTCGGCGCGATCGGCCCCGGCTGCCCGGACTGGACCGAGGGCTGGACGTCCTATCCGACGAACTGACCTGAGGTGATCGGTGATCGCGCAGGCGCCGCGATCACTGCGCCGTCACCGTCCACACGTCACGCGGCGTGCGAGCTCGTGCAGGTAGAGCTCGCGCGCCGTGTAGCCGGGGTTCGATCGCCCCGTGTACGGATCGGTGGCCGGGATGCGGTCGGCGTCGGGGGGATCGACGTAGGCGGCATGGCTCTCGGCGAGCGTGGGCCAGCCGCCGACGTCGCTCGTGCGATCGACCAGCCGCGCGACGCCGCGGGCGACGTCGTCCACCACGCGCGCGTCCACGGCATCGCGATCGGCAGGGCGCGCCCCGGCGATCGCGAGCACGCGCGCCGCCACCTGGTCGACCGGCTGCGGCACGAGACCGGGGACGGTCACCGTCGGGGCCGAGGCGATCGGCGACGGCGCGCCGCGCTCTTCGATGCAGCTCGCGCTCTCGCAGTGCGCGTCGACGAAGAACGCGCTGCCGGTCGTGAACGTGCTCGACGCCGAGCCCAGTGACACGGGCAGGCGGACGAGCTCGCTCGCCCGAACGTCGGCGAACGAGGGCCCCGCGTGCCCGAGGTTGTCGCCGATCACGACGCCCTCGGAGCCATCGGCGAACACGAGGTCGTTCACCACGACGACGTCGTCGAAGGCATCGCGCACCAGCGGGTTGCGCCAGTCGTTGTGCGCGAAGAGCGTGCCCATCACCAGCGTGCGGGCGGTGTGACGACCGATGATCAGACCCGCGCTGTGGCAGCCCTCGGGGTGCAGCGAGCAGTGCAGACCCTCGGCGACGATCGAGTCCACGAAGGACACGTCGTGCACCGAGCCGTCGTCCGTCCACACGCTCGCGACCTCGTCGGTCGCCCAGCTGAGGGAGACGTGGTCGAGCACCACGTGATGTGTCTCGCCGCCACCGAACGCTCCGATCCCGAGCGCATCCCGGTTCGATGGATCGGCGCCGGCGGGGTCGTCTCCGACGCGCACGCGCAGGTGCTGGACGAGGATGTCGTGGGCGTTGAGCACGAGGAGCGTCGCATTGCGCAGCGTGATCCCGGGGGAAGGCGCGGTCTGACCGGCGAGGGTCAGGTACGGCTCGCGGATCTCGAGGTCGCTCGTGGCCGTGATGGTGCCCGAGACCTCGAAGACGCAGGTGCGCGGGCCCGCGGCGGACACGCACGCGCGCAGCGAGCCGGGGCCGGAGTCGGCGAGCGTCGTGACGCGGAGGAGCTGGCTCGCGCCTCCTCCACGGCCCGAGCCTGCCGCGGTGTCGAGGCCGAAGCCGCGGCGACCCGGCAGGATCGAGAGCGGGCCGTCGGCCCCTTGCGCGGGGAAGTCGTCGCACGAGGGGGCGGCTCCGGTGTCGGCCGTGAAGACGTCGTCGCTCGCGTCGTGGGCCGTCGCGTCGACTTCTCCGTCGACCCGGCTCGTCGTGGCGTCCGAAGTCGATGCGTCTGCGCTCGCCGCATCCTGCGCCGTGGGAGCGGGTGCGCAGCCGGCCTGGAGCGCGGCGAGCGCGGCGATCGCGCAGACCGAGCGTGCGGGAGAAGCCATCCCGTGATGGTACACGGGGCACACGCGCTCGACGCACGAGCCTCGGCCCTCGCTCCGCGTCTTCGCGCCACGGGACTCCGCGGCTGGGCGGCTCGATCAGCGCGCGGGCTTGGGCGCCCGGATCGCGAGGAGCGAGAGCGGCGCCATCAGCATCGAGAGGAGCACGCCGATGGAGCTGACGAGGCCGAGCGCCCGGAGCGCGGGGTGCTCGCTGAGCGCGAGCAGGCCGAATGAGAGCACCGTCGTGGCGCAAGCCGTGAGCAGGCCGACCAGGGTGAGCCCGGGCGCGTCTTCCTCGTCGCGCACCTCGAGCAGGAACACCGCGTAGTCCTCGGCCATCGAGAGCACGAGCATGCACGCGATGAGGTGCATCAAGCTGAGGGGCTCGCCCGAGAGCGAGACGATCGCCAGGCTCGTCGCGCTCGCCAGCACCGCGGGCCCGACGGCCGCGAGGGCGAGGGAGATCTTGCGGTAGCGCGCGAAGCAGAGGCCGAAGACCACCAGCAGGCCGGCGAGGACGAGCTCGATCGTGTGCTCGCGGAACAGCCGATACGCGGACTCGAGGAAGTGGGCCTGATCGAAGTATCGGACGTTCGGGAGGCGCGCGAGACGCGTGCGGAGCGCCTCGGGGTCGCGCACGCCCTCGACGAAGCTGAGGTACGCGACGCGTCCGCCGGCGTGGATGCGGTACGGGCGCACGACGTCGGCGGCCGGCGTCGCCTCGAGCAGCGCGTACGTGAGCGGCTCGGGCGCTGCCCCGGTGAGCGAGGCTTCGAAGGGCGCGAACATCGATCGGACGAAGCCGGCGCGCTCGAGCGCGTCGAGCGTGGCGGGCCCCAGCGCGGCATGCCCGCGGACGGCCGCATCGATCTCGCGCTGGCGCGCCGCCGACACGAGGAGCGGGTGCGCCGAGCGGAAGCGGGCCAGCTCGCCGTGCTCCCGGGCCTCGACGAGCGCCGCGTAGGCCACGTCGTCGGCCGCGAGCGCGGCCTCGTCGTCGTCGCCGTACGCGATCACGAAGCGTCCGGCCTCGCCCTGGGCCACGCGCGAGCGAACCATCCGATCTTGCGCGAGCAGCACCGGATCGGCGGGGCTCAGCGCGCGCAGATCGTCGAGGAAGCGAGCGCGAGAGAGGCCGACGACGGACACGAGAGCGGCGAGCGCGGCGATCGCGACGGCGAGGCCGCGGCGATCCTTGGTGCGACGCCAGATCCCCTCGCACACGTCGGCGAGCCAGCGATGCAGGCGCGTCGGCTTGGCCTCGTCGGGGACGAAGGGTGGCACGAGCCAGCGCGTCGCGAGCAGGCTGCCGGTGACGCCGAGGCCAGCGAAGAGCGCGAGCTCGCGCATGCCGGGGAACGAGGTCCAGGCGAGGCCGAGCAGGCCCGCGATCGTCGTGGTCGCGCCCAGCGCGAGCCCTGGCCAGAGCTTCTTCATCGTCTGCTCGGCCGTGCCCTCGGGCGCGAGCACGTGGTGGTTGGCGTAGTGGGCGACGAAGTCGATGCCCACGCCGAGCATCGAGCTTCCGAAGGCCAGGGTGATGCCGTGGACGCTCCCGAACACGAGCCGGCACACGGAGGTGGCGAGCACGGTGCCGACGGCGAGCGGGATGGCGCCCAGCAAGAGAAAGCGCGGGCCGCGGAACAAGAGGACGAAGAGGACGACGATGCCGATCGTGGAGAGCGTCGAGATCCGCTGCGTGTCGGCGCGCAGGGCACGCTCGGTGCGCACGGCGAACCGCTGTACGCCGGCCTGCTCGAGGCGTAGCGCGGGATGCGACGCGTGGACGCGCGCCCAGGCGGCGTCGATCGCGAGGAGCACCGGCTCCTGGGCGTCGGCGGAGAACACGCTGCCCTCGGTCGAGAGGAGCACGACGCCCCAGCGCCCGTCCGGGTCGGCCGTCTCGCTCGTGACGAAGTGGCCGTCGACCACCTCGGGCCCGCCCGCGTTCGCGTCCTGCGCGCGCGTCAGCAAGCGCGGGAAGCTCATCAGCGGGTCGGCGGGCGCGATGCGCCGCACGAGGATCGACATGGGCCCCGCCAGCGCCGCGCGGAGCTCGCTCGCGTGCGCGTCGAGCGCCTCGCGCGTGAGGTCGCGCTCCGCGGCGGCCGCGGTCTCGGCGAAGAAGCCGTAGCGCCGGGCGAAGTAGAGCTCGTACATCGCCTGTTCGATGCCGTCCGACGGGCCGCTCCGCACCCACGCGAGCCCGGGTGTTCCCTCGAGCGCCCCGTCGAGCTCGCCTGCCGCGGCGGCGACCTCCGACGCGTCGCCGGGCCCGACGTTCAGCACGATCGTGCGCGAGAGCTCGGAGTCGGTGACCTCGCGCGCGATCTCGGCGAGCTCGCGCTCTTCGGTGCTCGGTACGAAGTCGGCGATCTGGTTTCGCACCACGAGCCCGTCGAAGGCGAGCCAACCGGCGACGGCGGTCGCCGCGAGCACCGAGAGCGCCACGATGCGATCGCGCCTCATGGCCGACGCTCGGAGGGCGACTGGCGGGCGAGGAGCGCGGCGATCATGAGGGCGGGTCGGCCGGCGTCGACGGCGTGGCGTCCGTGGGCGCCGGGGTGAGCGCGTGGCGCGTCAGCTGATCGAGCTCGAGCCGGTAGCCGAACCAGCCGCTCTCGATCACCACGCGGGCCGGAGCGGGTTGGTCGACGCGCGGATCGAGGCCGCCCTCGTAGGTGATCGTCACGACGCCCGGCGGATGGTCGTCGAGGCGCCGGAAGGTGCGCACCGCGAGGCGTCCCGAGGCCCACGTCTCGACGACCTCTTCGTCGTCGATCACGCCTCGGTGCTCGCCGTCGGCGAGCGGTGCGCCGGCCAGGCCGACGAGCCACGTGCGGTGCACGTCGAAGAGCATGTACTCGGGCGGGAACGGCAGCTCCCGCGGCAGGTGCGACTCGAAGCTCACCTCGTCGCCATGCTGCGCGAGGACGAACGCGCGCCCGCCGGTCGGTCCGAGCGCCACCATCACGAGCGAGTCGCCGTTCTTCTCCACCACCGCGCGGAAGCTCTGCGCTTCTTCGCCGAAGCGGGCCGTCACCCGCTGGTCGATCGCGAAGTCGACCGCGTACGACGCGGGCGCGTGCAGCACGCCAGGCGGGGCCGGGGGCGGCGTCTCGGGCCGCGGCGCTCCGCACGCGAGGAGCGCGAGGGCGAGCGAGGACGGGATCGACGCGGAGCGCACGCGCCGATCACTCCGCAGTGACGCTCGTGATCGACGCGGCCAGCACGTACATGCCGTAGCGCCCCTGGAAATCGTCGGCGATCGAGATCGTGCGCGCGTTGGTGTCGATGCTGAACGCGCCGTCCTGGTCGCCCATCGTGGTGTCGGTGTCTTGCCCGATCACCGTCGGCGGCGACGTCGAGAACTGGCAGGGGAAGAAGCCCGTCTGTGCGTCCCCGTAGAGCGTCTGTCCGCCACAGCTCGCGAGCACGTGGCAGACCGTGCGGCCGTCCTGGGTCGTCTCCTGGGTGATCGGGAGATCGCACGAGGTTCCCGGCGAGATGCCGGCCGTGAGCCCGAGGTAGCTCGTGACGGTGGCGGTGACGTGCACGCGGGTCGGCGGTGCGAGGCCGAGACCGCCGCCGCCACCGCCGTCGTTCGAGAGGAAATAGAGCAAGCCCGAGACGCCCAGGCCGCACAGACAGCAGAGCCCGAGCATCGCGCAGCCGATGGCGACGTAGATCGGCCACTGGTCGTTGCCGCCGCCCGACGGGGAAGGTGCCGGCGGGGGGGTGGTGCCGGGCAGGGGCTGCGTGGGGTTCATCGCCAGCGGTTGTAGCCCAGTCGTATCCCGGCACAATGGGGGTCGTGCCCGCCCTCGTCCCGTTCTCGGCGCTCACCGGCGCCGACGTCTACGACTTGCTCGCGCTTCGTCAGCGCGTGTTCGTCGTCGAGCAGCACTGCGCCTTACCTCGACGCCGACGGGCTCGACCTGGACGCACGTCATCTCTTGATGCGCGATCGAGGCTTGCTCGTCGCGTCCACCCGCGTGCTCGCTCCCGGCGTCCGCTTTCCCACGCACTCGATCGGGCGCGTCGTCGTGGCGCCCGAGCCGACGCGGCGAGCGGCTCGGGCGCGAGGTCGTGGAGCTGACGATCGCGGAGATCGAGAAAGCCGACGGCCAGGTCCCGATCTCGCTCGCCGCGCAGGCGCACCTCGAGGGCTTCTACGGCTCGCTCGGCTTCCGCACCATCTCGAGCCCCTACGACGAGGACGGCATCCCGCACCTCGACATGCGCCGCGAGCCGTGAGGCGCCAGGTCACGGCTGGCAGAACACGACGGGAGGACCTCACCGTCCTCCCGTCGAGCTCGCTCAGCTCGAGGTCGTGATCCGATAGTAGAGGCGCTGGACGCCGGTCGAGAGGATGGTGGAGGTCTGCGTGGGTAGTGCGCGCTGCGCGATGCGGTCGTTGCCCGAGTAGGCGGTCGAGCTCACCACGCCGGCGAGGGAGCCCGCCATCGGTCCAGCGCCGACGTACCAGCCGCTGTTGCGCCACCACTGCGTCAGCGGCGTGCCGAAGCCGATGGGAAAGCCCGATGAGGTGAGGACGGTCAGCGCGGGATCGCTCGTCACGTCGGCGCACGTCGCGGGCGCGGTGCAGCTCGCGCCGGTGTCGATCGCCAGCTCGAGCGAGAAGCGCCGCAGGGCGCTCACCGCGCTCGCCGAGAAGCCGCCGTAGACCAGCCAGACGCCGTCGGTCGGCGCCTCGATCAGCACGCGCGTGTCGGTCGTCACGTAGCCCGGCGGGATGTGGCCCTGGCAGCGCTGCGCATCGGGATCGAGGCAGGTCTCGTTTCCGAACGGAACGTCGTCGCCCGGCGCGATCGCGACGAGCTCCCAGCCGCCGCCGGCGAGCGTCATCTCGCAATAGGCCTGGCGCGGCGGCACCGGGCCGACCGCTCCGTCCTCGTCGATGCGATGCACGCCGGTCGGGACGCTCGGTGCCACGGCGTGCAGCGCCCAGCAGCTGGGCTGCAGGTCCACGCACATCGCGCCGAAGCAAGCGCCCGTCGCGCAGTCGTGATCGATCGCGCAGCGCTGGCCGATCGTGCACGCGGTGCAGCTGCCGCCGCAGTCGACGTCGGTCTCGTCGCCGTCGCGCGCGCCGTTGGTGCAGCTCGGGCCGGTGTCGGGCTCGATCCAGGCGTCGGCCTCGACCCACGCGTCGCGGGAGGGCCCCGCGTCCTGCTCGGTGAAGGCGTCGGGCAGCGCGCCCGCGTCCACCGGGACGCTGGCGTCGGTGATGCCGGCGTCCGCGCCGGTGGTACCGCTGTCCGTCTCGGCCGTGGGCGCCGGGCCACCGCACGCGGGCGCGGCGACCGACGCGGCGAGGACGAGGCCGAACAGAGCGCGTGCGTGGATCGGGGCGCCGGGCGGGGAGTGGGTCATCGTGGAGATGGATACGCGCCACGGCGCGAGGTGCCCTCTCACGCGCCTCTCACGAGGGCGTGCGCCCCGCGTCGATCTCACGCTGATCTCACGCCTTCGTCGGCGAAGCACCGAGATCGGCGAGCCTCGGAGCGTAGGATGGTGACGTGCGAACCTACGTACGGCTGAGAGATCCCGCGGGTGTCAGCATCGAGCTCGGTCACGGCGACCTGATCGGCCGCCTCGCGACGGCGGCGCTCTTCGTCGACGACCCGCGCGTCTCGGAGGCCCATGCGCTCGTCAGCGTGCGTCGCGGGGAGCTCGTGCTGCTCTCGCTCCGCCGCATGCTGCTCGTGCGAGGCAAGCCCGTGAACGAGGTCGTGCTCCGGCCAGGCACCTCCGTGGAGCTCGCCGAGGGCGTCGCGCTCCAGATCGACGAGGTCGTCCGGCCCGCCGAGGTCCTGGCGATCGAGATCGACGGGATCGGCCGGCACGTCCTGCCCGCGGTCGTGAGCGTGCTCGAAGGCCCGCCGCCGCACCTGTCCCCGCGCTTCGAGCGCGATGCGCCGCTCTGCGTGTGGTGGAACGGCGGCGAGTGGCGCGCGCGCACGCGTGACGGCGCGACGAGCGTCGTCGATGGTGGCTCGACCTCGCGCGCGGGCTCGCTCGAGGCGCGCTTCGTGATGGTCGACGCCGAGGGCGGGCTCACCACGCCACGTGGCGCCGTCGCCCACGAGCCGCCGCTCCGCATCGTCGCCTGGTACGACTCGGTCGAGATCCATCGGGACGGGCGACCTCCGATCACGATCGGCGGAGTCGGCGCGCGCATCCTGAGCGAGCTCGCCGTGCTCGCGGGCCCCGCGAGCTGGCAGACCGTCGCGCACGAGATATGGCGCGAGGAGGTCGAGCCCTACGAGCTCCGACACCGCTGGGACGTCTCGCTCGCGCGCCTGCGCGCGCGCCTGAAGGCCGGAGGCGTGCGCGGCGATCTGCTGCGCTCGGACGGAAGTGGCGGCATCCAGCTCGTGCGCTACGCGCAGGACGTGATCGAGGACCGGACGTGACTCGGCCGATCAGAACAGCGTGATCGCGACCATCAGGTTCGCGTACGGCTGCCCGGGCACCGGATAGTGCGTGCCGCGAATCGCGCGATCGAAGCAGGCGTCCTCGCTCGCCGTCGCGGTGGCCATGCCCTGCGTCATCGAGACGCTGCTGGGCGATCCGTCGGGGGCGAGCATCACGAGGAAGACGGCGGACTCGCCGAGGTGGTGGCCGCTCAGGTCCTCGACGCAGGCGCGCAAGATCGGATCGAGCGCGGGCGCGACCTCGCGCTCGGCCGTGCTTCCTTCGGTGCCGCGGTAGAGGATGCGGATCGTCGTCGGCCCGGTCGGCCCCGAGGGCGCGTAGGTGGGCGTGGCCGGTGTCGCCGAGGTCTCGCGCAGATAGAAGAACAGGCCCGCGAGCGCGCCGCCGACGACGCACGTGGTGGCGATGCCGACCGCCGCGAGCGCGGCCGCCGCCCACCCGTCGCGCGTGCTCCGCGTCAGCGCGGAGGTGTGCGGGCCGGGCGTCGCCGGCGGGGCGGTGCCGGTCGGGAGCGCCACCGCCGCGGTGCCCGGGCTCGGGCCGGCGAGCGCGGCGCGGGCCTCGGGGGCGGGGCCCGAGGCGAGCCACGCGCTCTCGGTCACGCCCGTGGGCGTACGCGCGCTCTCGGCGATCACCGAGCGGAGACGGGCCGCCGCCTCGCGCGCCGAAGGGCGCTTGCCGGGCGTCTTGTCGAGCATCGCATCGGCGATCGCCTCGAGCGCGATCGGTACCTCCGGTCGGCTCGCGCGCAGCTTCGCGTGCGGCTCGAAGTGGATCGCGTGGAGCAGCTGCGGCACGTGCGTGGCGGCGAAGGGGCGGTGCTCGGTGATCGCGATGTGCAAGAGGAGCGCGGCGGCCCACACGTCGGCCGCCGGCCCGATCGCCTCCCCGGCGAGCTGCTCGGGCGCCATGAAGGCGGGCGTGCCCACCACCGCGCCGGTCGTCGTGAGCTTCTGGTACGCCTCGCCGCCGAGCAGCTGCGCGACGCCGAGATCGACCACCTTCGCGCGCTCGACGCCGCCCTTCCGCACCACGAGCACGTTCGCGGGCTTCAGATCGCGATGGACGATCCCCGCTTCGTGTAGAGCCGCGAGCGCCTCGAGCACGTCGCCCACGAGCGCCGCCGCGCGTGGCCAGCGCCAGCTGCCTTCGCTCGCGAGGTGATCGGCGAGGCTCCGCCCCTCGACGAGCTCCATCACGAAGTACGCCGGGCTCGCGTCGAGCGCGAGGTCGTAGATGGCCACCAGGCTCGGATGCGAGACCGACGCGACGGCCCGCGCTTCGCGTGCGAAGCGCTCGCGGCAGCTCGGATCGTGCGCGAGCTCGTCGCGCAGGACCTTGATGGCGACCTTGCGACCGAGCTGCTCGTCCCGTGCCTCGTAGACGGCGCCCATGCCTCCGCGCGCGATCGCGTGCACGATCCGGTAGCGCCCACCGAGCAACGTCGAAGGACCGAGCGAGCTCATCTCCTCCGCGGAGGGTAACGCGCCGGCGGGGCGCGCGCCTGGGCACACCGATCGGGAGAGCGCAATCTCCTCGCGCTTGGCGCCGACGTCGTCCTCGCCTCTGCGCGTGAGACGTGCTGTGTGACCGTCACACGTCCCCGTCCCACGCGCGCGGCGGCGCGCGCGGCGCTCGCGCGGATCCTCGGCGCGCAGGGCCTGGAGTGGTTCGTGCAGAGGCGTGGGGTGATGCGCGTCCTCCCCCTTCTCCTCGTGTGCCTCGTCTTCCTCTTCTCTGGCGGCGCAGCGCACGCTCAAGAGCCCAGCGCGACCGATCAGGAGGCGCGCATGCACTTCGAGGCCGCGCGCTCGCACTACGAGCGCGGCGCGTACGAAGCGGCGCTCGGCGAGTTCGAGACCGCCTACGAGCTCAGCCACCGCGCGGAGCTGCTCTACAACCTCTACCTGAGCACCGAGCGCATCGGTCGGCTCGACGAGGCCATCGACTACCTCGATCGGTACCTGCGCGAGGGGGCGCCGGCCGCCGATCTGCGGACGCAGCTGGAGGCGCGTCTGGCGAACCTGCGCGAGCGGCGCGCGTCTCAGCAGATCACCGACGCGCCGGCGGACGACGCGCAGACGTCGCCGCCACCGGAGACGACGACGCGACCCGGGGACGTCGTTCCCGCGGCCGTCGCGCTCGGGGTGGCGGGCCTGGGCCTCTCGCTGTTCGCGATCTTCGGCGGGCTCGCGCTCGCCGAGGACGGCGCGCTCGCCTCGAGCTGTGGCACGTCGTGCAGCGACGCGCAGCTCTCGGCGCTCGGCGCGTACGTGGTCGTCGCGGACGTCGGGTGGATCACGGCGGCGCTCGGGGCCGTCGCGGGGCTCGTGCTGCTCTTCACGGTCGGGCAGCCGAGCGAGCAGCCGGCGCCCGTGGCGCGGATCGCGCCTTGGCTCGATGCGGAGCACGGCGGTGGTGGTCTCGTCGCCCGGGGGAGCTTCTGATGTCGTGCCGAACGCTCCCGTCGATCTTCGCGCTCCTCGCGCTCGTCGTCGTGCTCGGGCAGCTCCTCGGATGCTCGATCGTGCTCGCGCCGTCGCGTCGCCACGGCGATGGGCAGGACGCGAGCGCGGATGCGGCCGCGTCGGACGGCGGCATCCGCGACACGGGCACGGACGCGGGCTCGATGCCCGACGCCGGGCCGATGCCGGATGCGTGGACGCCGGATGCGTGGATGCCCGACGCGGCGCTGCCCGTCGACGTCGGGGTCGACGCGCACGTGATCGACGCGGCGAGCCCGGATGCGGGGCCGGAGTGCGGCGCGCTCGAGTGCTCGGCCGCGGCGCCCGCGAGCTGGAACGGCCCGATCGTGCTCGTGCGGCAGGCAGGGGACACGGCGCCGGCGTGTCCGTCGGGAACGACGTCGGCGTTCGCGACCCACACGAGCCTCTCGGCCTCGCCTGCGGGCTGCACGTGCGGCTGCGGCGCGCCGAGCGCGCTGGGGAGCTGCAGCGGCACCGTCGAGATCCGATCGAACACCACCTGCACGACGGGCGTCGGCTCGGTCCGCGTGGGCGACGCCACGCCGAGCTGCAACACGCTCTCGCGCTCGGGTAGCTACTGGTCGGTCGTGCCTCCGCCGTACACGCCGGCGCCGGGCGCCACGTGCACGCCGGTTCCGTCGGTCAGCGTGCCGCCCGCGACGTGGGGCGAGTCGCTCCGCGGATGCGGCTTCGGGTCACCGGCGTCGTGCGGGACCGATGGCGTCTGCACCCCGATGCTCGGTGCCGGGCAGCAGCTCTGCGTGTGGAGCACGACGACGACGACGTGCCCGGGCGCCTATCCCAACCGCGTCGACGCGAGCGACGCGTTCAGTGACGACCGCGGCTGCGCGCCGTGCACGTGCGGTACGCCGACGGGCTCGTGCACGGGCTCGGTCGACCTCTCGCAGTCGTGCACCGGGATCCTGTACGGCGGCATCAACGTCGGAGCGTGCGGTCCGATCCCGCCGGGCACGGGCGTGATCGGGGCGACGTCGTACGTCACGCCGAGCGCGGTCTGTCCGCCGAGCGCGCCGTCGCCCACCGGGAGCGCCACGCCCACGGGAACGCGCACGATCTGCTGCCGCTGAGCGCAGTCGACCGGGCCCGTCGAGCTGGTTCTCGAGAAGAAATGCCCATTGGTCCGTGCGCGCGCGCGTGAGAGAGCACGCAGATGTCGGCTCTCGTGACGCTCGCGCGGCGGGTCCCCGCCGTGCTTCTCGTTCTCTTCGTGGTCGTCGTGCCGCTCGCCCGCGCCCGCGCGCAGGCGTGCGAGCCCGGGCAGGGCAGTGCGTGTGCCGACGCGTCGTCCGACGCCTCGCCTGACGCCCCGCGCGAAGGCTTCCTCTTCCGCTCGATCCTCGACGCGGGATATGCCCACTTCCTCTATCTGACGTCGGAGCGCGACGGGGGTGGGCCCGTCCTCGGCGCGAGCGTCACGTTCGCGTACCTGACGCGTGACGGTCTCTTCGTGGGCGGCAGCGTCGGGTTCGAGCCGATCCTCACGGCGAGCGGCGAGACGGGCGTCACGAGCGGCCGCGCGGCGTGGGGCCCGCTCTTCACCCCACGCGGCCACGTCGGTGTCACCCTCGGCTACGCCAGCGGCATCGTGGAGATCGACGCGACGATCGGCGTGGGCGGTGGGGGCAATCGTCAGATGGGCGGCTTCGGCTTGGTGGTCGTCCCCACGCTCGCCCTCTCGTTCTTCGACAGCGCGGAGCTCCACTTCGGCGTCGCGCTTCGCCCGAGCTTCTCGGTGCTCTACGACTTCGGATCGGATCGGCCGCTCGTCGATCTCGGCGTCACCGCTGGGCTCTCTTTCAGCTACCGCTGACCCACGGCTCGCGCGGCGAGCACGGCCGCGAGCGGGACGAGCCGATCTCGCGGAGTGTCCCGTGACGAACGACCGACCGCGCACCCCGATGTCGGATCCGGCCCGCGCGTCTGGTGTAGCCTCCGCGAGACGAGGACCAGCGATGCGCATTCTCTACGGGGTCGTGGGCGAGGGCATGGGGCACGCGATGCGATCGCGCGTGATCCTCGAGCACCTTCTCGCGCAGGGGCACGAGATCGAGATCATGGCGTCGCAGCGCGCCGTCGACTTCCTGAACAAGCGCTTCGGCGACCAGGCCGACGTGCACCGCATCCGCGGCCTCCACATCGTCTACGAGGACAACCGCATGCGGATGGGGAACACCATCTGGCAGAACGTCCTCGCCGGTACGGCGTCGATCCCCGCGCAGATCGCCAGCTACTACGAGCTCGTGAAGGACTTCCGGCCCGAGGTCGTGATCAGCGACTTCGAGAGCTGGACCTACTACTTCGCCAAGGCCCACTCGCTGCCGATCCTCAGCATCGACAACCAGCAGATCATCAACCGCTGCCGGATCGACGACGACGTGCTCGAGGGGCACCGCTCGGAGTTCGAGGTCACCAAGGCCTTCGTGAAGAGCAAGCTGCCCTTCTGCGATCACTACCTGATCACGACGTTCTTCCGCCCGCCCGTGCGCAAGGAGAAGACGTCGCTCTTCCCGCCGATCCTGCGGCCCGAGATCCTCGCCGCGAAGTCGTCGATCGGCGATCACCTGCTCGTCTACCAGACGGCCGAAGGCGGTGAGACGCTCGCGCGCACGCTGGAGTCGACCGGCCTGCCGTGCCGCGTCTACGGGATGCGCCGCGGCATCACCGCCGACCAGGTCGAGGGCAACCTGCGCTATCGACCCTTCAGCGAGGCGGGCTTCATCGAGGATCTCGCGACCTCGCGCGGCGTCATCGCGGGCGGGGGATTCACGCTGATGGGCGAGGCCGTGTACCTGCACAAGCCGATGCTGAGCGTGCCGGTGAAGGGACAGTTCGAGCAGGTGCTCAACGGCCGCTACCTGCAGAAGCTCGGCTACGGCCACTACGCCGAGACGCTCGAGGATCCGAAGACGGTGCACGCGTTCGTCGCCGCGCTCGACGACTGCCACCGCGCGCTCGCGAGCTATTCGCAGAACGGCAACCGCGACATCCTCGCGGCCGTCGACGAGCACCTCGATCGCGCTGCGGCGGGCGTGTACCGCTGAAGGAGGGCGCCCCGTGGACATGTACTTCGTCGTCGGAGAGCTCTCGTTCCCGCCGGGGGTCGCGGCGCGGTGGCGCGCTTCGACGGTGCCCGCGACCAAGCGCTTCCCGAAGGGCACGACGATCGACGACGTGCTCGCGCGCGCCGAAGGACCCGTGCGCCTCGCGCTGCGCGGCGACGAGGTATCCGTGCGCGCGTTCCTCGTGGACGCGGCCTACTTCATGGTGCGCGACGAGCTCGAGGCCGCGCTGACGCTCGCGGGCACGATGGGCGCGCGTGGGCGCTGGTACTCGGGCGATCACCAGTCGGGCGAGCACGCCGTGCTGCCGGGCGCACGGCGCCGTGCGGACATGCGCTCGGTGCCGGAGGTCGTCCTGTGGACGCAGGAGGCCGTCGCGCTCGACGAGGTCGGCGCGGCGACGCCTCGCCCCGACTCGCGCCAGCGCGCGCGGCCGGATGCGCCGGCGACGCGGGCCGTGAAGAAGACGGCACGGAAGCCGCCGAGCGCCGAGGCGGAGAAGAAGGCCGTCGCGACCGCGAAGAAGGCGACGAAGAAGCCACCGCCCGCGAAGTCGACGTCCAAGAAGCGCTGAGGCAGCCTTGCCCCGGCGCCTACCGAGTGGTAGACGAACGTCAGACCACTCGGTAGGTACGACGTTGGCTGCGACGCGAGACAGAGAAGTCGAGAGAGAAGGCGCGGCGACCGACGCGGTCATCCTCCGCGAGGCGACGCGCTTGTTCGCGGCGCGCGGCGTGGAAGCGACCTCGCTCCAGGAAGTGGCCGACGCCGTCGGCGTGAAGAAGCAGTCGCTCCTCTATCACTACGCGAACAAGGACGCGCTCCATCGCGCGGTGCTCGAGGCGCTGCTCTCGCGCTGGAACGACACGCTGCCGCGCTTGCTCCGCGCCGCGGCGCGCGAGGACCGGTTCGATGCGATCCTCGACGAGACGATCGGCTTCTTCGTCGAGGATCCCTCGCGCGCGCGCCTGCTCCTGCGCGAGGCGCTCGACCGGCCCGAGTCGATGCGCGCGCTCGTCGCCGAGTTCGTGAGCCCGTGGCTCGCGGTGCTCTCGGAGAACATCAAGAAGGCGCAGGAGCACGGCTCGATCCGCAAGGACGTCGACGCCGAGAGCTACGTCGTGATGGTGATCCACCTCGTGCTCGGCAACGTCGCGACGGCCGGGACCGTCTCGAGCATCGCGGTGGACAGCAAGAGCGCGAAGGTGCCCGAGCGCATCGTGCGCGAGGTGAAGCGGATGGCGCGCGCGGCCCTGATGGCCGACGCCGGAGAGCAACGGGCCGCCCAGAGCGCGGCCGGAGCGAGGTGAGCGATGGCGAGCTTCTTCAAGGACAACGACGACCTCCGGTTCTACTTCGAGCGCGGTCTCGACTGGAAAGCGCTCGTGGAGGCCACCGAGCGCGCTCCGAGCGCCGAGTCGACGAAGGAGTCGATCGCGTTCTTCCACGACATCGCCGAGACCGTCGGTGAGTTCGTCGCGACCGAGATCGCGCCGTACTCGGCCGAGATCGATCGCGGCGGGGTGATCTTCGAGAAGGGCGAGGCGAGCTTCCCGCCGCGCGCGGCGGGCATCTTCGAGCAGATCAAGCAGCTCGAGCTGCACGGGCTCTGCGTGCCGCGCGAGCTCGGCGGTCTCAACGCGCCGATGACGCTCTATTACCTGTTGAGCGAGCTCTTCGGCCGCGCCGACGTCTCGATCATGGCGCACCACGGCTTCCACGGCGGCATGGCCGCGGCGGCGCTCATGTTCTCGGTGCGCGAGGGCTCGACGAAGTTCGACCCGAAGACGGGCGCGATCACCGAGACGCGCTTCCGCCAGCTCATCGACGAGATCGTGAAGGGCAAGGCGTGGGGCTGCATGGACATCACCGAGCCCGACGCCGGCAGCGACATGGCGCGCCTGCGCTGCGTCGCCGAGCAGGACGAGAAGGGCGACTGGTACGTCACCGGGCAGAAGATCTTCATCACGAGCGGCCACGGAAAGTGGCACTTCGTGATCGCGCGGACCGAGAAGGCCGGCGGGGACGAAGATCCGATGGCGGGCCTGAAGGGCCTGTCGATGTTCCTCGTGCCGACCTACGAGGATCTGCCGGGCGGCGGGCGCAAGCGCATCGTCACGCTCGAGCGCGTGGAGGAGAAGCTCGGCCACCACGCGTCGGTCACGGCGGCGCTCAGCTTCGATCGCGCGCCGGCGCAGCTCGTCGGAAAGCGGGGCGAGGGCTTCGAGTACATGCTGCTCTTGATGAACGGCGCCCGCGTCGGCGTCGGCTTCGAGTGCGTCGGCCTCTGCGAGTCGGCGATCCGCCTCGCCGAGGACTACGCCGCGCAGCGCAAGTCGATGGGCAAGACCATCGACAAGCACGAGATGATCGCCGACTACCTCGACGAGATGCGCACCGACGTGCAGGTGCTGCGCGCGCTCTGCGTCTACGGCGCCTACCACGAGGAGCTCGCACAGAAGCTCGCCATCCGCACGCGCATGGGCTCGCTCTCGGACGAGGAGAAGAAGGCGCTCGACAAGCGCATCGCCAAGCACAAGCGCTCGGCGCGCCGCGTGACGCCGCTGCTCAAGTACTTCGGCGCCGAGAAGGCCGTCGAGATCTCGCGCCGCGCGCTCCAGATCCACGGCGGCGTCGGGTTCACGACCGAGTACGGCGTCGAGAAGCTCCTGCGCGACTCGATCGTCATGCCGATCTACGAGGGCACGAGCCAGATCCAGTCGCTCATGGCGATGAAGGACACGCTCGGCGCGATCATGAAGCGGCCGCAGGCGTTCCTCCGGCGTGGCGCCGAAGCGCGCTGGCGCAGTCTCAGCGCGCGCGATCCCCTCGAGCGTCGTCTCGCGAAGCTGCAGGCCACCTCGCACGCCGCGCAGCAGCACCTCGTGCTCCGCACGGCGGGCGACAAATTCCGGTCGGTGCAGGACCACCCGCTCACCGAGTGGCCGGAGCGCTTCGGCAAGAACTGGAACCCGAAGCGCGACTTCGCCTTCGCGATGCTCCACGCCGAGCGCCTCACGAAGATCCTGATCGACGAGGCCGCGGCCGAGATCCTCTGGGAGCAGGCGCAGGCGTTCCCGGAGCGCCGTGAGGTGCTCGCCCGCTGGCTCGACCGCGCCGAGCCGCGCAGCCGGTTCCTGCTCGACGAGATCACGACGACGGGCGATCGCCTCTTGCGTCAGCTGCACCCGGACGCGCCGGGCGCGGAGCGCCAGGCGGCGGAGTAGGCAGATTGCGAGCGAGCTGCCGCGCGCCGCTCAGAGGGGGCGCAGCGGATCGCGCGGTGGCGGCCGCGTGGGCGGAGCGGGCGGAGCGGGCACGTGCGTCACGTGCGGCGGCCACGGTGCGGGTATCGCCATCATGCATGGATGCGGATCGGAGATGGGATCCGAGTAGATGCTGAGGTGGTGCCAGTCGCCCTCGAGACGGCAGATGACGTGGTCCGCGGGGACCGAGCTCTGCAACGCGAGCGAGAAGCCGCTCGGCACGTTGACGAGGCCTGGCTCGAGCAGGGCCCCCAGCGAGTCGGCGTACGCGCCGATGGAGAGCCCGGTCACGTCCTCGAGCAGCTCGGCGTCGGTGACGCCGACGACGTTGGCGAGATCGACGAGCACCTGGCTCACCTCGAGGTCCTCGATGATCACGTCGACGTGCCCGCTACCCCAGATGTCGAATCCATTGGTGTCGAACGCGATGTGGTCGATCACCTCGACGCCCACGAGGTCGACCGGGATGGGGACGTCGGGGTGGGGATGGATGAGATCGACGAGCACCTGCAGCTCGCTCTCGTCGGCCGGGTCGGCGCAGTTCACGTCGATCGCGATCGTGGCGTCCACGGCGTGGACGACGTGCGCCGGCAAGACGTGGATCTCGATCGCCTCGTCCGGGTGCCACGACGTCCACAGGTTCTCGATGACGAACGGCTGGTAGACGAGCGTCGTGACGACGTGCATCTCGCAATCCACGTCCGCCCAATCGGGATAGAGGTCGAGGTTCAGCGGGTCGAGGATCGTGCTGTCGTTCGGGTGGAAGTGCAGGAGCGGGACGTCCGTCTCGAACACCTCCTCGTCCGGAAGAGGGCTGTACAGATCGAGCACGCCATCGTCGAGCATGAGAGTGGCGAGCGAGTAGACGAAGGCGCCGTCGTCGCTCATCGTCTCCGGAGGCGCGCTCGCGCACTGGGGGAACAAGTCGAGCTGCTCGTCGCCTGGCTCGAGCACGATGGGGTTGGCGCACTCGTCGAACACTTCGTCGACGGCCGCGAGCAGGGTGTCGTCCCAGCGCGCCTCGGTGACCCCCAAGGCCGGCGCGGTGACGTAGAAGCCGCTGTTCTGACAGCCGGGTGCGACGGCGCAGAAGAAGGCCAGCAGGAGGAACGTGGCTTGATGAGCTCGCATGGTGCCTGGGTACCGAGCACGGCGCGGGCCAGCGTCCTCTCGGCGAATCCCACCGGAAATCGCGCGGAGGAGGTCGCTCGCGCGAGACAGTGTCTCTGGCCAGCTTCGCGGCGGTCGCTGGCGCCGAGGTCCGCGCGTCTCCTCGGCGACGGGCGAGCGTGAGGGGCCTGGGACTTCGCGGCTCGGCCGACCTCCGGAACGCCCGCAGGCTCGACGACTCGGAGATCCGCGCCATCATCGGCGCCTCATGGCGATCCCGGTCTCGAACCCGCCTCCGCGCTACGAGCCTTCGGCGCCGCGCCCGTCCGGGCCGCCACCGCCACCGCCGCCGACTCCCCCGTCTCCGCCGAGCGGCGGGGGCTCGCCCTCCGCGTCGATCCCGCCCTTCGTACGGCGCGGCTGCCTCGTCGCGGTCGGCATGGCTGCAGCGATCGGGTGCGTGGCGAGCATCGGGATCGCGAGCGGGTGTCGGGGCCTCTTTCGCATGGTGGAGACCGAGCAGACGCACCGCTTCATCGTCGACTACCGCGCGGCGGCGGTGCGCCTGCAGCAGGCGGGCGCCTACGCGGCCGATCTGGACGCCGTCGACCGCCTCGCGAGCCAGGGCTCGCTCTCGCTCACCGCCTTCGCGCTCCTGCAGCGCAGGCACGACGCGGCGTTCCGCGGCGACGGGACGATCGACGTGGACGAGCTCCAACACGGGATGGAGCTCGTCCCGACATCGCCGTGGGAGAGGGCGACGTCGACGTCAACCGCTACCCCGACATGGAGTGATCGCCGCGCGCGTCACGCGGTGATCTCGGTCTCCATCGCCATGCCGGGCTTGGCCGGCGCCTTGGCCGCGATCTCGCGCACCGCCGCCGCGATGCGCTCGCGCAGCGCCGGGTTGTCGACGAGCTGCGCGCGCGCCTTCTCGCGACCCTGGCCGAGGCTCTGGCCCGCGAAGGCGTAGTACGCGCCGTTCTTCTCCACGATCTCGTGCGTGACCGCGAGATCGAGCAGGTCCGAGGCCGCGTCGAACCCGATGCCGTAGCGCACGTCCATCTCGGCCACCTGGAAGGGCGGCGCGAGCTTGTTCTTCACGACCTTCACCCGCGTGCGGTGTCCGACGACCTCCTCGCCGACCTTCACCTGGCCGACGCGCCGCACGTCGAGGCGCACGCTCGCGTAGTACTTGAGCGCCGTGCCGCCGGTCGTCGTCTCGGGGTTGCCGAAGACGACGCCGATCTTCATGCGCAGCTGGTTGATGAAGAAGATCGTCGTGCCGCTGCGGTGCGCGATGCCGGTGAGCTTGCGGAGCGCCTGGCTCATCAGGCGCGCCTGCAGGCCCATGTGCGAGTCGCCCATCTCGCCCTCGATCTCGGCCTTCGGCACGAGGGCCGCGACCGAGTCGACCACGATCAGGTCCACCGCGCCGCTGCGCACGAGCGTCTCGACGATGTCGAGCGCCTGCTCGCCGTTGTCGGGCTGGCTGACGAGCAGCGAGTCCGTCTGCACGCCCAGCGACGCTGCGTAGCGCAGATCGAGCGCATGCTCGGCGTCCACGAAAGCCGCGATGCCGCCCGCTTTCTGGCACTCGGCGATCGCGTGCAGGGTCAGCGTCGTCTTGCCGCTGGCCTCCGGCCCGAACACCTCCACCACGCGGCCGCGCGGATAGCCGCCGCAGCCGAGCGCGAGGTCGAGCGAAGGCGCGCCGCTGCCGAACGTGGCGACCGGCTCCACGGTGCGCTCCTCGCCGAGCGCCATGATGGCGCCCTTGCCGAACTGCTTCTCGATCGTCGCCACGGCAGCGGCGACGGCCTTGAGCTTCTCCTTCATCGACATGTCTCGTTCCCTTTCTCTCTTCTCGTCACGCGTCCGAGCGCTCACCACGAGCGCGCGGGTCCTCTCTCGGCTCGCCGGCGCCGCGCCGGTCGAGCAGGCGGTAGCCGAGCGCCTCGGCCACGTGGACGCCGCGCACGCGCGGCGAGTCGTCGAGGTGGGCGAGCGTCCGCGCGACCGCGAGCGCGCGACCGAGGCCGCGCAGGCTCAGGCCGAGGCGATCGCCGGCCTTCTCGACGTAGCGGCGGCCCTCGATGCCGATCTCGTCGAGCGCTCGGTCGAGCGAGCGCGCGACGGGGCGTCCCTCGGGCGTCATCGTGCCCGCCTCGAGCGCGCGCTCGCGGGCCCGCACCACGCGTGCGCGCACCTCGGCGGTCGTCTCGGCGGGGCCGCGTGCGCCGAGGCTCGTGATCGAGACCTTCGGCAGCGCGACGTGCAGATCGAAGCGGTCGACGATCGGCCCCGAGACGCGCGCGCGATAGCTCTCGATGCGCGAAGGCGCGCACGAGCAGGTGCGCGTGCGGTCCCCGGCGTAGCCGCACGGGCACGGGTTCATCGCGGCCACGATCAGCGCGCCGGCCGGCATCACGACGCGGTCGTTCACGCGCGCGACCGCGGCGGTGCCGGTCTCCATCGTGGTGCGCAGCGCCTCGACGCTGGTGCGCGCGAGCTCGGGGAGCTCGTCGAGGAAGAGGACGCCGCCGTGCGCGAGCGTCACCTCGCCGGGGCGCACCGGATCCCCTCCGCCGACGATCGCCGCCGTGCTCGCCGTGTGGTGCGGCGCACGGAACGGGCGCTCGCCCGTGACGGCGAGGCCCGCGGCGCTGGCGATCGACGCGATCTCGATGCGCTCGGCCTCGGTGGGCGGCGGGAGGATCCCCGGCAGGCGCCGGGCGAGCATCGTCTTGCCCGCGCCCGGCGGCCCCACGAGCAAGAGCGGATGCGCGCCAGCGGCAGCGATCTCGAGCGCCCGACGCGCGACCGGCTGCCCGTGCACGTCGGCGAGATCGGGCCCGGGTGGCTCGGCGGAGGAAGGCTCGGTCGGATCGACCGCGCGCGCCCGTCGGAGCTCGTCCGTTCCCGAGAGCCAGGCGACGACCTCCGCGAGCGTGCGGGCGACGCGCACGTCGAGCGAGCGCGCCCAGCTCGCCTCGCGCTCGCTCGCCGCCGGCACCACGGCTCGCACGAGCCCGCGTCGCCGCGCGCCGTCGAGCAGCGGCAGCACACCGCGCACGCCACGCAGCTCTCCGGAGAGCGAGAGCTCGCCGACGAAGAGCGTCTGCTCGACGAGCGCGGGCGAGCACGCGCCGCTCGCGACCAGGAGGGCCACCGCGATCGCGAGATCGAAGCTCGCGCCTCGCTTCTTCAGGTCGGCCGGGGCGAGGTTGAGGATGACGTGCTTGGGTGGCAGCGCGAAGCCGACCTCGGCGAGAGCCGCCCGGACGCGGACGCGGCTCTCGCGCACGGCGGCCTCGGGCAGGCCGACGAGGTCGAGCGCCGGAAGACCGCCGCCGAGATGGACCTCGACCTCGACGGGGTGGGCCGAGAGCCCGACGAGACAGCTCGCGTGGACGTGGGGGTGCATGACGCCACGCACTTCACGAGGCGATCCGGAGCTCGATCGTCGGATTCGCGGACGATCTCGACGCCGGCTGGCGGAGGTGGCGGCGGACTGGCGGCGGACCGGCGGCCGGCGGGAACGCTCACGGACGCGTCGAGCGCGCCCAAGCTCACACGACCGGCGTCACTCCAAGGGCCTGCGTTGACCCCTCCTTCCACGGGGCCTACCCTCTCGCGCCGTCATGTCGTCCATTCCGTCTGCGCTCTCCGCGCGCTTCCAGATCGGGCCCGAGCTGTGGTCCGGGAGCGCTGGGACTCTGTACGAAGCGACTGAGGCCTCGACGCACCGGGCGGGCGTGCTGAAGATCGTCACGCAGGCCAAGTCGTGGACGCCGGCCGAGCGCGGCCGGCTGGCGCGCGAGCTCGAGAAGCAGGCGACCCTCGGTCACGCCTACGTCGCGACGCCGTTCGCGGCCGGGATCGCCGAGGATCTGCCGTGGATCTTCCGAGCGAAGATCGAGGGCGAGTCGCTCGCGCAGCGCATCGCGCGCGGGCCGCTGCCGGTCCCGGAGGCGGTGACGATCACCGCGCAGCTCGCCTCGGCGCTCGACGAGCTGCACCGCGCGGGCTTGCTCCAGCGCGACCTCTCGCCGGGGCACGTGATCCTCGTCCCCGGCGGGGCGGTGCCGCACGTGCGGCTCATCGACTCGGGCGTCGCCACGCGCATCCCCGGTACCGCGATCTTCGAGATCACCGGCAAGCCGGCCTACGTCTCGCCCGAGCATGCGGCGGGCAAGCTCGTCAGCTTCCGGAGCGACCTCTACGCGCTCGGCGCGATGCTCTTCGAGATGCTGACGGGGCGGCCGCTCTACGAGGGCACGATCGACCAGGTGCTCGAGGCGCAGCGCGGCACCCCGCCGCCGACGCTCGCGCAGGCCGCGCCGAGCCTGAGCGCGCCCGGCGCCATCACGACGTTGCTGGGGCAGCTGCTCGCCAAGGACCCGCGCGAGCGCCCCTTCAGTGCGCAGCAAGTGCGTCGCACGCTCGAGCCGCTCGTGATGGAGGGCGGTCTCGCCCACGCGCAGCCGCCTTCGGTCGGCGCGAGCACGGGGGCCGGCGCGATGAAGAAGACGCTCCTCGGCGTGCCGGCGCCCAAGCGCGCCGACGGCACGGAAGAGCTGAGCCCGCTCGATCTGCAGCAGGCGGCGGCCGCGCTCCGGCCGCCACCGCCCAGGCGTGACGAGACGATGCCGCTCCAGGCGCTCGACCTCGTGGAGGGCGAGGCGCCGAAGCGGTCGGTGCCGCCGCCCGTCCCGGGCGGAACGAATGGCCTGTCGGTCCCTCCGCGCCCTCCGGCGAGCGTTCCACCGGCGCCGCCCGCGGGCGCTGGGTTGGCGATCCCGCCGCGCCCCGCGCCGAGCGTGCCCCCGCCGGCGCCTCCCGCTGCGGGCGCACGCGGACCGAGCGCGCCTCCTCCTCCGCCGGCGGCGGCCGAGAAGCGCTCCTCGATGCCTCCGCCTCCTCCGGGTGCTCGGACGTCGTCGAGCGGTGGGCTCGCGGTGCCGGTCGCGCCGACGACGACGCCGACCACCACGCCGGGCGGGCACGCGGCGCCGAGCACGGTCGCGGGGGGCCTCGGCATTCCGCCCGCGCCGCCGCCGCCCACGATCGCGGCGCCCAGCCACGACGACCTCGACTACGACGATCTCGCCGAGTCGAACGCCGTCTCTCGCGAGGAATTCGAGCGCCGCGAGCAGGCGGCCATCCAGGATCTCCCCACGAACGGTGCAGGCGCTCCGGTCGCGTACGCGGCCACCCAGATGCAGCCGGTGACGCCCGCGCCGGCGGGCGGCTTCCCGTCGACGACGATGCAGCCCTCGGTCCCCACGCAGCCCGGCTTCGGAGCGCAGCCCGTGCAGGCGCAGGGCTTCGGTGGTCAGCCGGTGCAAGGTCAGGGCTACGGCGGACAGCCGGTGCAAGGCCAGGGCTACGGCGGACAGCCGGTGCAAGGTCAGGGCTACGGCGCTCAGCCGGTGCAAGGTCAGGGCTTCGGCGCTCAGCCGGTGCAAGGTCAGGGCTTCGGCGCTCAGTCGGTGCAAGGCCAGGGCTTCGGCGCTCCGCCGATGCAAGGTCAGGGGCCCTCGCAGCCTGGCTTCGGCCAGCCGGCGTACGGCGCGGGATCGGCGCCGGGCGCGCCGTCGCCGTTCGGCCCTGCGGCCGGCGGAACGCAGGCGATGCCTCAGGGCATGGGCATGGGCGCGCCAGCCGTGGCCCGGCCCTACGTCGCCGAAGCGCCGCCGTCGCGCTCGCGCTCGCCGTTCGTGATCTTGCTCGGCCTTTCGGGCGCGTGTGTCGTGTTCTCGCTGGCGGCCTTCGGCCTCTACGCGATCGTCGCTGGACCGACGCAGGTCGCGACTGCGCCGGTGGCGACGACGCCGGTGGTTCCCGTCGCGATGCAGCCGATGCGCCCCGTCGCGCCGCCGCCGACCCCGACGCCGGTGGCGCCGATCGGCGCGATCGCACCGCTGCCGCCGGTCGCGCCCGCCACGATCGCGCCGCTTCCGGTCCCGTCGATCGCGCCGCTGCCGCCGCCGACGATCGCGGCCGCGCCGCCGCCCCCGACGACGGTCGCAGCCGTCGAGCCGCCGCCGCCCACGGAGGCGGCGCCCGTGGCCGAGCCGCCCGCGAGCACGGGTCGCTCGCGTCCGAGCACCGGCCGCACCGGGCGCACGGCGAGCGCGTCGCCCACGCCACCACCGACGACGACGGCGCGCAGCGGCCTGCTCGCGAGCCGCATCGGCCCCTCCGCGCCGGCCACCACGACCACGGCGCCGCCCTCGACCGGCACGGGGCGGCTCGCCTCGCGCCTCGGCTCCTCGCCGCCGTCGTCCGGAACCGCATCGACGAGCAGCGGCGGGGGCGCGAGCTTCGACGCGCTCCGCGAGCAAGCGCGCGCTGCGTACGCCGCGCACCACTATGATCAGGCGGCGGCGGCCTACGAGCAGGCCTCGCGGCTGCAGCCCTCGAACGCGAGCGTGTTCGCCGGCCTCGGCGCAGCACGCCTCGCGGGTGGCAACGCGTCCGGCGCGGTGACCGCGTACGAGCGTGCCGTGCGCTTGCAGCCGGGCTCGGCGGGCTATCACGCGGCGCTCGGTCGCGCGTACGTCAGCGCGGGAGACCGCGCGCACGCGCGCGCCCAGTTCGAAGAGGCGCTGCGCCTCGATCCCGACAACCGCGAAGCGCGCACGGGCCTCGCAGGCCTCTGATCGAGGTATCGCGACGTCGATCGCGCACCACACGCGCGGCGCCGAGCGCGGACATCGTCCCGCGGAGCTCGGCGAGCACGTTGGTCTCGCGCGATCACGTTGCCCTCGGATCCCCGAGCCAACGCGATCGACGCGGTCACTCCGCCGGCGCTTCGCCGGGCGTGTCCTCGTGGTGCTGGAGCACGACGAAATGGATGTGCGCGAACTCGGCCTGGCCCATCGTGTAGATGACCTCGGAGAGCGTGCGGAACGGCGTGCGCGCGTCGGCGATGATCTGCACCTCGCCCGTGAACGGGTGCGAGGACACGTGCTGCGCGATCAGCTTCAGGCGATCGCGGTGCTGCTGCATCACCGTGAGCAGCGGGGTGATGAGGAAGCCGTTCGCGCCGCCCTGCTTCTGCGAGGGATCGACGATGCCGTTGCGGAGGCCGAGGATGCGGTGCCCGTCGACCACGATGTCGCTGCGCGAGATCTGGATCTGCAGCGCCTCTTCGACCTGCTGGCGCGAGGTCGAGTAGGGCATCTGCATGTCTTCCGACTGCACCACGCTCGCGCTCGCCTGCGCGAACTGCATGATCAGGAAGACGAGGAGGATCGTCATCATATCCATCATCGGATAGATGTTGAGCGACTGCTCCTCGTGCTCCGGCACCTTGCGCAGCTTCCGGCGAACGAGCGCCTTCACCTGCGCCATCGTCGCTTCTTTTTCTTCGCCGCCCTGCTCGCTCATCGCCAGGTCTCCGTCATCGCCGCGCTTCTCAGCGGACGCCGGCCGACAACATCACGTCGGGAAAGAGCTCGGTGGTGCCATCGGCGCGGACCGCGTCCATCGCGGCGATCACGTCGCCGTACTCGATGTTCGGATCGGCCGTCAGGATGACCTGGTGCTCGTCGGGGAACTGGCTGTGCACCACGACGAGGCACTGCGTGAGCGAGGTCCAGTAAGCGCGACGCGCGCTGTCGTCCGCGCCCGCCTCGGGCGCCGGCGGCGGGTGCCCCGCGACCGTGATGATGTTGCCCGTTCCGGTCACGTGGCATCCCGGCTGGAGCTTGCCGCCCGAGCCCGCGACGACGATCCCGCGCTCGGTCACCGTCACGCTCAGGTTCAGCGTCGGGCCGTCCGTCGGGCTCCCGCCGCCGCCGCGACCGATCGCCGGCAGGTGCGCGTCGAGCTCGCACGTCGTCAGCACCATCGCCGTCGTCGCGAGCAGGAACATGATGATGTTCGTCACGATGTCGAGGAACGGAACGATGTTCAGCTCACCCGCCGTCTCCGAAGGGTCCAGGTCGTGGGCCTTCGTCTTCTTGCGGATGTAGTTCTGCTGGCGCGCAGTGAACTTGAGAGAGGACATCGTCGTCGTTTCTCGTTCGGGAAAGCCTTCGATCACTCCGGCTCGGAAACCACGTCACGCGGGAGAGGCGCGCACGATCGCGGCGCCTGGTCACGCGCGGGGCCCGGATTCGTTTCGAGCGAATCCTCGGGCCCAGGAGATTCAGCGCTGACCCTTGTTGAGGAGCAGGTTCTCGAGCTTCATCGTCGAGAGCTCCATGTCCTGCTTGATCTTCTTCGCCGAGCTGTGGAGGTACAGGTGGAAGATCATGCAGAGCACGGCGATGCCGAGGCCCAGCGCGGTGTTCCACATGGCCTCGGAGATACCGGCGGAGAGCAGCTGCGCGCGCTGATCGGCCGCGGCGTGCGCGACGGCGCCGAAGGAGTGGATGAGGCCGGTGATCGTGCCGAGCAGGCCGATCAGGGTGGCGATGTTCGCCAGCGTCCAGAGCGCACCGATGCGCTTCTCGAGCTCCGGGTGCAGCTCGGCCCACTTCTCTTCCATCGACGCGATCACGGCGTCGTCGCCGCGCTGCGCCTGCGTCAGGCCAGCCTTCACGACCTGCAAGAGCGGCAGGGGCGCGGCCTCGCAGAGCTTGATCGCGCGGTCGATGTTGCCGGCCTGCACGAGCTTGCGGATCTGCGCCATGAACTCGCGCGAGTTCACGCGGTACTTCGTGAGGATGTAGACGAAGCGCTCGGCGATGACGGCCAGAACGATCGCGAGCACGATGACGTTGAAGATCGAGAACGGCGCACCCTGGATGAGCGCTTCCCAGACGGCTTGCATGTTCCTCTTACCCCGTGGATCCGGCTGCCGCGGCGTAGCCGACCGAGCGTCGGTCGGAGCTCGCACAGCGGCGTGCTGAGCCACCGGGAAGCTAATCCGCGTCGCTTCGCCTTGTCAACGACGGTGCGTGACGCGCAGACGATCGATCCGCCGAGGGAACTTTCGGTCCGAGGGCGACACTAACGCCCATCCCTCTTCGTCCGTTCGCAGCTCGACGACCGGCACACGGAGGGCGCGGTCGAGGCCCGCCGCGAGCGCTCGTGTCGCGAACGATCCCGAAACGATCGAGATCACTGTTGACTTGGAAAGTCGTGTCTGTATCATCGCGGGCCGTTCGGGGCGCAGGCCCCGCGTGCCTTCGGAACCGTCCCTTTTTCTAGCCGAAACCGCTCGTCGATCGCGACCATCGATCGCGACGGGCCGGCGGTCGAGCAGTCCCGAACCGAGTAGTCCCGTACCGAGTCGCCGCACCGGGCGCAGCAAGCAGACAAGGAGAGCAACATGGCAGGTCTCGCGCATCACTTCGAAGAGGGCAGCTGGGGCATGTACCCGATCCTCTTCTGGCAGATCATCGCGATCGGCATCATCATCGAGCGCGCGATCTTCCTCTATCGTGCGTCGATCAACCGCGACGTCTTCCTCGCGACGATGCAGAAGTGCATCCTCTCCGGTGACATCGGGCGCGCGATCAAGCTCTGCTCGGCGGCGAACGCCCCGCTCGCGCGGATCGTCAAGGCCGGCCTGATGAAGGTCAACCGCCCCGACAGCGAGGTCCAGGCCGCGATGGACGAGGCCGCGCTCCGCGAGCTCCCGAAGATCGAGCACCGCACGCCGTACCTGGCGCTCCTCGCCAACCTGGCGATGCTCTGCGGCCTCTTCGGCACCGTCACGGGCCTCATCTCCGCCTTCGGCGCCGTCGCCAACGCCGACGCCGCCAGCCGCGCCACCATGCTCGCGCGCGGTATCTCGGAGGCCATGAACTGCACGGCCTTCGGCCTGCTCGCCGCGATCATCGCGCTCATCGGCTTCGCCCTCCTCAACGGCAAGACGCAGAGCCTGCTCGACGACATCAACGGCGCGACCGTCCAGGTGATGAACCTGGTCGTCAACAACCGCTCGAAGATCAACCTCAGCGGCGTTCCGGCCGCGGCCTGAGTCGGGATGGGGGCCTTCGGGCCCCTTCTCTCGGGACCAGGTGTCTCGAGACCAGACCTGGTTTTTCCTCCGGACCCGATTCCCTACTCGACCTCGAGGTGAGCGATGGGTGGTATTAGCGTCGGCGGCGGTCATGGCGGCAAGAAGTCCGTCGACTCGGAGATCCCGCTGGTTCCGTTCATCGATCTCCTTCTCTGCTGCGTCATGTTCCTGCTCGTGACGGCGGTCTGGAACCGTCTCGCGCGTCTCGACGCGAACCAGCAGGTCCCGAGCTCGCAGGCTCCGCCGGACTCCGAGCCGCCGCAGGACGAGATCCGCCTCTACCTGCAGGTCACGCAGCAGGGCTACACGATCGCGTCGAGCGCCGGCGAGCGCATCGACATCCCGAAGAACGGCGACGAGTACGACGGCGAGACGCTGCGCACGCGCCTTCAGGAGCGCCGCGCGGCGGAGCCGAACCGGCACAACATCATCGTCGCTCCCGAGGACGGCGTCCGCTACGCGGACGTCATCGCGGGGATGGATCTGGCGATCGGCGAAGGCTACACGGACGTGAGCCTCTCGGACGGCGCAGCGCTGTAGTCACCAGTCCGCGCTCGCTCGAAACGAGCGCGGGCGCGCGAATCACGAGACTCCGATGCAAAAAGAGTTCTCCACCACGTTCCGCTGAAGTTCGTGCGGAACTCCTTCGAGATCCCTCTCATTCCCTCGACTTCCTCATCAATCACGAGACCAACGATGCCGAACCCACGCCGTCAAGCGTCGCGCCGACGCTCGAAAGAACGCTGACGCTCGCCGCGTCGGCGGCCTCCACTGTCAACGTCGGCACGATGCACCGCAACTGGTCTGACCCGCGCGATCCGTTCCCGGGCACGGTGATCATGCGGACATGCCGTGTGATGTTCTCGGCGGCGGCGGAACATCAGCTTCGCGGTGAACCGCATGAGCCGCCACGACCGCCATCCGATGACCCTCTCATTCCGTCTCATCGGCTCCTCCATCGGGAGTGAATCCCCTCACCTTCTCCGCGAGAGGGCGACAGGTCGTCGCGGCTCCCCCGCCGCTCCTCCTGCGCGGGACTACCGCATCCGGTTCAGCGCTTCGGCATGAACACGCTATGCAATGACGCGTGGCGGCGGCGCAGCGGGCGAGCAGCAGGTTGAAGCGGCCAGTCCTCGACGCGAGAGCCACTTGTGCCACGCCCCACTTCGTCGAACGCCGGTGATGCCGTAGTCTGCCCACGCAGCTTGTGGCCGAGCGCCGCACGCCGATCGTGGCCGATCGCACCAACTACGCGCGCGTGAAGCGCGAGCGCACGCTCGAGTTCCCTTCTGCGAGAGGCCCCGCCGAGCAGGTCGAAGCGGACACGCCGACGCTCACAAGGCGCGTCGTCGCGTCAGGCTGCCTGCGAATCGCTTCGGCAGCATCCATGCGCGTCGCTTCCTCTCGATCACGAAGTCGTCCGCTACCCCGGACGAGAACGTCGGCTTCACCTCCGCCTCACCACCTGTCGAGCAGGTCGATCCTGCACCGGGTGCGCGCGATCACGCCTGCCTTCCCGTCGATCGCACGGTGATCACTCCGTCCGTCACCCGCCCGTCGAGGCGGCAGCGCGCCGTGGCGACGAAGAAGCTCTGGATGTCGACTTCGACGATCCGCGTACGACATCACGCCCTTCCACAGCACCTCCAGCGCAGGTGATGTTCTCGTAGATCGCATCCAGAGCATCGCACCGCGCGCTGGAGGATCTGTCCTCTGAACGTCGGCACGCGATCAAGGCGTGCGCCCGTCGCTCCTCGGGGATCAGCGTCGGGACGGGAGGTCGCGGTACGGAACCGCACGGGCGAGATCGCGGCGTAGTCCTCCGCCGACTGCTCGTCCACGCCCACCGCCGCGTCCTTGCCGTGCGCCGGTACGCTCGCGTAGCCACTCCACATCCGATGACCCAGCCCGCTATCCGCGCGCGATCAATGTCTCCGACATCGTTCCCTCGTTCGGTTCCAGCGATCGGGCCTCGTGGGGCGAGTTCCGCGGCGTGCTCACTTCTCGTCACCCTTCCCGCGATGCAGCTCGAGCCGCCTCCCGCCCGGCGGACTCCTCGTGTGCGCCTGTGTCCTGCGCGCTCGACGCGCGGCTCGCGCAGGCCTCGGGTTTGTTGTGCGGCCCCGCACGAGGAGGTCACGAGGAGGTTCCTGGGGCGCCACCGTGGCCGTGTGCCCCGCTCTTCGACCCCGGTGGAGCCTCGGCGCCCTCGCTCCAAGCGCCTTCCGCTGAGTCGGCTCCGGGCTCCATCACGCGGCCCGCGCACTCGCTGTCTACGCTTCGCGGCCGCCCTCACGGACGGAATCTCGCGCAAGACTCTTCTGGCCGCGATCAGCTTTGTGCCAGGCAAGCTCGTCCCTTCCCAGGAGATCCGCGACGATCATCCGCGCGCTGGCGCACTCACCTCCTCAGGTCCGCGCCGAAACCGTCGCCTGCTCCGGCTCGGCCGCTTCGTCCTCGCGATCGGTCTCGACCCGTGTCTTCGGCGGTCCGCCCAGCGCGTGCTGCTCGGCGATCGCGAGGATCGCCTCGAACGTGCCCTCGTAGTCGGCGAGCTTGGCGTGCGCGAAGCGCGAAGCGCGCCGTCGCGACCACCAGGCCACTCCGCCCGTGAGGGAGGCGCCGATCGCGACGACCGTGGCGGCGAACGCCGCGTCCACCGAGGCCGCGTGGTGCCAACCGATGCCGTGGGTCGCGAGATCGGCCAGCAGGCCGCCCGACATCAGCGTGCCGAAGAACCCCGTCATCGAGGTCAGGCTGACGACGCCGGCCGCGAACGAGCGCCAGTCGGCGGTCAGCCGGAGCGCCAGGCCCTCGCCCTCCGGCCGGAGGCTGAACGAGCCGGGCACGGTCAGCGCCCGCCCGACCTGGGCGGCGTTCAGCCCGAGGCGCGTGCGGAGCACGCTCGCGATCGCCTCGTATCCGGCCTCCGAGAGGCCGTGGGGCAGCACGACCTGCCGGACGTACGTGCTCGGCCCGTTCGAGATCTTGCTGCGCTCGATCGTCGTTCCGGGCTGCGAGCCGGCCCTCGCCCCACGCAGCGACGCGATCTCGCGCTGGGCGCCCTCGAGCTTCCGCTCGAGATCCTCGATGCGAGCCCGCTGCGCTTGTTCCTCGTCCCGGTAGCTCACGGCCCGAGCTTCCGAGAAGGCGCCGACGAGCGCAATGATGCCGGGCGAGGGCTCGCGCCGGAGGCCGCGGACGGGAGCGGGCGCCGATCCCGTGGCTCGGGCCCGCCAGAAGGGCAGGGCCGGCCCGGAACTCGGAGAGCGACTCGCTGTCGGTTCTCGGCGGAGGTCGCCGATGGCATCGATCAGCGTGGGTGGTGGGCACGGGGGCAAGAAGGCGGTCGACGCGGAGATCCCGCTCGTTCCCTTCATCGATCTGCTGCTCTGCTGTGTGATGTTCTTGCTCGTGACCGCGGTCTGGAACCAGCTCGCCGCGGTGCCGGCACACCAGGACGTCCCGAGCACGACGGGCGACGTCGCGCGCGACCTCGATCGCGTCTCGTACTTCCTGCGCGTCACCCACGAGGGCTACACGCTCGCCTCGAGCGCCGGCGACCACGTGGAGATCCCGCTCGTGGCAGGGGCCTACGACCAGGCCACGCTCCATACGCGCCTGGTCGAGCGCCGGGCCGCCGACCCCTCGCGCCACGACCTGATCGTCGCGCCCGAGGACGGCGTGCACTACGCGGACGTGATCGCCGGGATGGACCTCGCGATGGGGGCCGGGTTCGACGAAGTGAGCCTGACCGACGGCGCGGCGCTCTGACGGTTCGCCGCGTGGGAGCATCGCGAACCCGCGAGCAGCCGATCTCGAGAGGTGGTAGATGCACGCCGTGACCGAGCCCGAACAGCCCGAGACCCCGCCGTCGCTGGCGAGCGACGACGCGCCCGCCGACGACGCCGACGCGCAGAGCGCGTCCGCGCCAGCGCCCGGCGAAGCGTCGAGCGACGCCGCCGGCGAGCCGGGGCTGTCGCCCGCGCAGCCGGAGCCCGAGGAGCTCCGGACGCGGCCGGTGTACATGCCGAAGATCCCCTGGCTCGCGGTGCTCGCGGTGCTCGCGGCGATCTTCGGCGGTTACTCGATGTTCCAGGCGCGCCAGGCCCAGCACGCCGACGAGCTGCGCCGGCAGCTGCTCACCACGCAAGAGACCCAGCTCGCCGACGTGAGCGCGCGCTACCAAGCCTTCCGCTCGCGCCTCGAGCGCTGGACGATGGAGGCCGCCGCGGCGGGCGAGCCGGAGGAGCACGTGGATCCGCGCCTGCGGATCGCCGGTCTCCACGACGGACACGGGCTCTACCTCCGCGTCCGCGCCTCCGACGCGGGCTCGGCCGAGGCGATCGCGCGGGGAGCGCTCTCCATGGAGCAGGACGCCATCACGCGCTGTCTCGGGATCGCCCCCGACTCGGCGCGCGGGCTCTACGAGCACGGCGACTTCCTCATGCCCGAGTGGACCGAGCAGCTGGAGGCCGAGCGCGACTTCCTGCGCCTGCGCGTGATGGACGAGCAGCTCGCGCGGCACATCACCGCCGACGTTCCGGTCGTCGCGACCATGATGCAGGCCGAGTACTTCCTGCTCGTCATCCAGCAGGGAGAGAACCGGCGCGATGCGCCCGTCGACGTCTACCTGTGGGACATGGCGTCCGAGGCCCAGCTCCTCGCGGCGCGCGTCCAGGCGGACGGTGTGCTGCTCCCGGTCCGCATCCGGACGGTGCTCCCCGACGCGCCCGAGGCGCCGCGGCCCGAGCACGCGCCGAGCATGACCAGCGGCGGCGCCCACGACTGCTCGATCGCCTCGCAGATCAAGGCGCTGACGGGCGAGGCGCCGGTCGCCGTGTCGGCGCCGATCGGGCTGGGCGACGAGGGCGACGCGAGCCCCGAGGGCGAGGCGGTGCCCAGCACGCCGAGCGGCGACGAAGCGCCGACGGACGAGGCTCCGAGCGCCGCAGCGCCCTGAGCCCCTTCACGAGCCGCGAGCCTTCACGAGCCTCGCGTCTGCGCCGTCACTCCGGCAGAGACGAGAGGCGCGTCATCGTCGGGAAGCGCTCGGCGATCTGCGACTCGAGCGCCGCGAAGTCGAAGCGGTCGGGGCGCCGCCCCTCGGGCTGCATCGCGACGTCGAACGCGATCGCCGCGGCGCTCCGGAGCTTGTAGTCCGTCACGTCGCCGCTCGCGAGCTTCGCATGCAGCGCGCGGAGGCTGTCGAGCTCGGCGCCTTGCTGCACGCCGTCGAGGCGCGAGAGCCAGTTCGCCAGGCCGTACGTGACGAGCTTCTCCCAGTCGCTCAGACCGGCGGGATCGAAGCTCTCGATCGTGACCTTCTCCTTCGTGGCTCGCTCGACGGCGGCGAGATCGTCGCCCGAGAGGCCCATGGCCTGCGCGGCGTGAACGAGGCCCTGGGCCTCGGCCTTGCTCATGCGACCGTCGGCCCAGGCCACGGCGGCGATCGCGACGAACGTCGACTTCGGAAGCTTGCTCGGCATGGGCAGGAGGCTACCACGATGGCGGTGAACGTTCGCCCGTGACGCGGTAGCCTCCGCCGCGATGGAGCCCGGGGCCTTCGTCGGTGCGCGCATCGCGGACCGCTACGTGATCGAGTCCACGATCGCCAGAGGCGGCATGGGCATCGTGTTCCGGGCCATGGACGAGCGCCTGGGGCGCCCGGTGGCCATCAAGGTCCTGCTCGCCGACCTCGCCGAGGACAAGACGGCGGTGGCCCGCTTCGAGCGCGAAGCCAGCGCGTCCGCGCGCCTGAGCCATCCTGGGATCGTCCACGTCATCGACTTCGGCAAGCACCAGGGCGCGCCCTACATCGTGATGGAGCACGTCGTCGGCCGAACGCTCGCGAGCGAGCTCGAGCAGAACGGGCGGCTGGCTCCGCCGCGGGCGGCGGACGTGATCGAGCAGGCGCTGGCGGGTGTGCACGCCGCGCACGAAGCGGGGATCGTCCATCGCGATCTCAAGCCCGGCAACATCATGCTCGTCCCGACCGGCGCCGGGCGCGAGGTCGTGAAGGTGCTCGACTTCGGGATCGCGCAGCTCAAGGACAGCTCGCAGTACGTCCGCCTGACCCAGACCGGCTCGGTGCTCGGTACACCGACCTTCATGGCGCCCGAGCAGACGCGGGGCGAGCGGTGCGATGCGCGGGCCGACGTGTATGCGCTCGGCGTCGTGCTCTGGTGCTGCCTCACCGGCCAGCGGCCGTTCCAGGGGGGCGACGTCGCGACGATCATCGGCAAGGTCCTGAACGAGATGCCGCCGCGCGCCGATCGCGTGGACCCGAGCATCCCGCCGGCCATCGCGTTCGCCGCCGAGCGCGCCATGGAAAAGCGTCCCAGTGCTCGCTACGCGAGCGCCGCCGAGTTCGCGGAGGCGCTCGCCGATGCGCGCACCCAGTCGGCGATTCCGCCGACCGCCACCGTCTCGCTCCCGGAGGCCCGACGCCTCGTGCCCGTGCGCGCCGCCGCGGTCTCGCCGGGCGCTGCCGCGGCCTCCCCGGGCGCCGCCGAGATCACGCGCGTCGACGTGATGCGCGCGAGCCACGACGCGACGAGCCCGAGCCTCCCGCCGGTGATGGACGGCGGTGTGTCGAGCACGACGCGGGAGGTGCCCATCTCGCACCCCGCGCCGGCGTCGGGGCCGATCGCCTCGCCCGCGGGCGCCGCGCCCAGCCGTCCGACGGCCACGCCGGCGGCCCCGGGGTCGCGGACGATTCCGCGCTGGATCTGGATCGTCGTCGCGCTCCTCGCCCTCACGACCCTGGTCTTCGGGACCCTCGTCGTCCTGGGCGCCGTCGAATTCGAGCGCGGTGGCGTCGATGTTCGACAGCTCGCTCCACCCTGAACGAGGGCGGGGCTCGGCGCGCCACGCGTTTTCGCTGCTGGTTATCGCACCGTCCGCCGTTGACACCCTTCTGCCCCGCTGCCACCCTCGCCGGGCTCGCGGAGCGCATGGTCGATCGGATCGGAAACTGCCGGATTCTCGGAGAGATCGGCTCAGGTGGAATGGCCGTCGTGTACAAGGCCGTCCAAGAGCCGCTCGGCCGAGTCGTGGCCATCAAGGCGCTGAAGCCGTCCATCGCCGTGGACAGTGGCTTCGCGAAGCGCTTCGAGCGCGAGGCCCACTTCATGGCCTCGCTGCAGCACGAGAACATCCTGCACGTCCACGACTTCATCAAGGACCGCGGCACGATGTACATCGTGATGGAGTACGTGCAGGGCATCGACCTGTACGACCTGCTGGAGATCACGCCGCGCCTTCCGGTCGAGGTCGCGACCATCATCACGCTGCAGGTCGCGCGCGCGCTCGATTACGCCCACTTCCGCGGCATCATCCACCGCGACATCAAGCCGGCGAACGTCATGATCAGCCACCAGGGCGAGGTGAAGCTGATGGACTTCGGCATCGCTCGCGACGACAAGCTGAGCGACCTGACCGAGACCGGCACCGGCCTCGGCACGCCGAGCTACATGAGCCCCGAGCAGATCCTCGGCGACAAGCTCGACTTCCGCAGCGACATCTTCTCGGTCGGCATCGTCCTCTACCAGATGCTCACGGGCCGCAAGCCCTTCATCGAGGACGACGCACGCACGGTGATGCAGAAGATCCGGCTCGATCGCTACACGAGCCCGCGCCGCATCAACCCCGGCGTGCCGCGCCCGCTCGAGCGGATCATGGCGCGCTGCATGGAGAAGATGCCGGCCAACCGGTATCCGACGACGCAGTCGCTCATCGACGATCTGCACGACTTCCTCACCTCGCGCGTGCCCATCTCGCACAACGCGCGCCTCGTCATGTACCTGAAGGAGGTCGGCGTCATCACCGACGCGCAGGCCGACGAGATCCTCGCCGCGAGCGCGCCCAATCGCCTGCGCCGGAGCGGCGGCGATCGCCGCGTGATGCCGCAGATGTGGATCGTCCAGGGCCTGCTCGGCCTCGGCATCGTGGGCGCCGGCGGCTCGATCCAGTACATGGCGGGAAGGCTCGGCATGGACGAGACCGAGCTCGCCGCCGAGTCGGGGACGCGGGTCGTGCCGGAGCACGCGGGCTACGTGCGCTTCGTCGTCGATCCTTGGGCCGAGGCCCACATCGACGGCCAGCTCGTGCTCACCACGCCGAGCGCGCGCCGCGTGGCGCTCGATCCAGGCACGCACTACGTGCGCCTGGTGAACCCGTTCTTCCCGGCGGTCGATCGCGAGATCCAGGTGCGGGAAGGCGAGACCGTCGTGGTCGACGTCACGCTCGACGAGCCGACGACCGAGGAGCCCGCGCCGTGAGGGCCCTCTGCGCGGCCGTCGTGCTCGCTTGGCTCGCGTGGCTCGCGCCCGCCGGCGCGCGCGCCGACTACCCGACCTACGTGCACGTGGTGCGCGAGGGCGAGACGCTCGCGTCGATCGCGCAGGTCTACTACGGCGATCCGCGGCGCGAGTCGGTGCTCGTCGCCGAGAACGGCCTCGAGGCCGAGGGCGGCGCCGCGATCGTCACCGGCGTGCGCCTCGTCATTCCGCACGTCGAGTACCACCGCGTGGTCGCCGGCGAGACGTGGCAATCGATCGCCGAGCAGTACTTCGGCGTGCCGAACCGCGCGTTCGCGATCCAGGAAGCGAACCCGTCCGTCGAGGGCGGTCAGCCCGCCGAGGGCGCCGAGCTCCTGATCCCGTACCCGCTGCGCCACGTCTGCGATCAGCGCGACACGATCAACCACCTCGCGCAGGAGTACTTCGGCGATCTCGCCGAGGCGCGCACGCTGCGGCGCTTCAACAACATGCGCCCGAGCGCGCGCCTCACGCGCGGGCAGGTGATCCTCGTCCCGCTCCGGGACCTCGTGCTGAGCGCGGAAGGGCGTCGCGCGGTCGAGGCCGCGATGCCGGTCGCGACGACGGGCGGCGGCAGCGGCGAAGTGCGCGACCTGCAAGAGCAGATCACGAGCGAGCTGCCCGTCCTCCAGGAAGAAGTGCGCCGCGGCCAGTTCGAAGAGGCGCTCACGCACGGTGCGCGCCTGCTCGGCGCGGGGGAGCTCACCGGCAACCAGATCGTCACGATCCAGCGCGCGCTCGCGGTCTGCTACGTCGCGGTCGATCGCGAAGATCTCGCCATCGCGGCGTTCCGCGAGGCGCTCGCGCGGCAGCCGGACCTCGAGCTCGACAGCCGTCGCACCTCGCCGACGGTGCTCCACGCGTTCGACGCCGCCCGGCGCCCGCCGGAAGAGGCCGCCCCCGCCGGCGACGGCGCCGTGGACGCGGACGCCGTGGTCGACGCGGACGCCGGCGCGCCGGCGCCGTGAGGTGATTCCGGGGCCGAATCACCTCGTGACGTGAGGTGATTCCAGCTCCGACGCGCGCGCTTCTTCGGGCGCCACGGAGGCGCCTTGAACGAGCGGCAGCGGAAGGCGATGCAGCGAATGCTCGACGCGGGCCCGAGCGGCTTCGAGGGCGGGATGACGAATCGCAAGTACGCCAGCCTGACGCGAACGAGCCCCGCGACGGCGCAGCGCGACCTCGCTCAGCGGGTCGCGCTCGGCTGTCTCACGCTCGTCGGCGCCGGTCGAACCGCGCGCTACGAGCTCGCCCCCGACGCGCTCACCGCGTGACCAGCACGCGGCTGCCCTCGACGTGGGTGCCCTCGGTCGAGACGCCGTGCCAGCCTTCGGGCACCTCGGGCCAGGTGTGCTGGAACACGTAGTGCGCGTCGTTCGGCGCGAGGTTCACGCAGCCGTGCGAGTGCACGGTGCCGAACTGCGAGTGCCAGAACGCGGCGTGGAGCGCGACCGAGCCCTCGAAGTACTGCGTCCACGGCACGTCCTCGATGCGGTAGGCGTCGTCGCCGAGGTCGCCGCCCGGATCGGCCATCGTGTCGCTCACCATCTTGCGGCGGATGCGGAACTCGCCCTCGGGTGTCTCGTGGCCCTCGAGGCCCGTCGAGACGAGCGTCGCGTAGATCGGGGCCTCTCCGCGGTAGAGCACGAGGGTCTGTGACGAGAGGTCCACGTGCACCCAGGGCTCGTCGTCTCGGACGCCGGCCGGCGGCTCGTGCGCCTCGGCGACCGCGAGCAGCCAGTCGCGCACGTAGCGCTCGCCCGCGTCGGTCTGGATCACGTGGTAGCTCTGATCGCCCACCCGCTCGCGCCGCAGCCACGTCACGGTCGAGAGGCGCTCGATCGGCTCGAGGGCCTCGTCGTCCAGCACGCGTGTCACCTCGCCCGCTTCCACGCGCTGCATCGGCTGCGCGGCGCGCACGGCCCAGGCGCGCGGCAAGCCGTGCTCGGCGTCGAGCTCCACGCCCTGGAAGCTCGAGCCCGTTCGTTGCTCGAGCTGCGCTTCTTTCACGTACGTCCCGCGCACGGTCCGGACGAAGCGTCGGCGGCTCCGGATCTCGACGCCGTTGCTGGCGACGAAGTTCGCGTAGTCGAGGAAGCGCGCGACCTCGACCGGTGCGCGCGGCTCGTTCAGGAGCTCGCCGCCTCGGAAGCGAATCGCGCGCGCGGGATCCTCGCGGCGGATCTCCTGGAAGCGAGCCACGAACGTGTCCGCGGCGCGCTGGTCGTCGCGGGATGGGAGCTGGAACCACTCGGGGACGATCGCTTCCTTCACGAACCAGTACGAGTAGGGCAGCGCGCTGTCGAGATCGGGCGCGATCGTGCTCTCCACGGCCGGCGCGGTGTCGGTGACGTCGATCCCCTGGCCCGCGCACGCGTAGCCGCGCGGATAGAGCTCGTACCAGCCGGTCGCGCAGTTGGGCGTCGTGATGGGCTCGCCCCGCAGGCGCACGTGCGCGCCGATGCGCAGCCAGCCGAGCATCGTGCTCTCGGGATCGGCCGCCGCGCGGATCGTGATCTGCGTCTTGGTCAAGAGGCCGTGCCGAGGCCACTCGCGGTCGAGCATCGCGTCGTGCTCGGCGGCGAGGCGCTCCTCGCGCTGCGCGTCGGTCTCGCCGGGCGGTCCGGGCGAGACAGCCTCCACGACCGAGCTCGGCGGTGGCGCTTGCTCCGTGCCCCCGAGCATGGCGATGCCTGCGGCCAGCGCGGCGGCCGCGATCGCGATCGCGAGGATGACGGCGCTCCGACGCACGACCGCGCGTGCTTAGCCCACGCGCGCCGCGGGATCAAAGCGTGCGCTCCACGGCCCGGATCGCGGAACGGGATCACCCGACGGGGCGCGTGCCCGCCATCTGCTCGCGCACGACGTCGACGTCGTCGGGCGTCAGCCCGAGCACGTGGAGCGCGTCGGCCGTCCCGCGCTCGCTCACGGCGCCGAGCGCACGCGCGAACGGCGACGGGCTCTGGACGAGCGCGAGCGCGATCGCGTTGGCGAGCGTGATGCAGGCCGCGACCACGTCCCACGACTCGACCTGGGCCCCATCGGGGCGCGTCTGCACGAACACGGGATCGTCGTGGTGTGCGACCGCGCTGGCGATCTCGGCGGGCAGGGCCCACGTCGCGGCGACGATGCGACCCGCTTCGGCACCGTAGCCGCGCGCCATCTCGGCGAGCATCTCGATCGGAGCCGCGCGTCCGGCGGCCACGCTGCCCATCAGGTGCAGGCCGGCCGCGATGCCGACGTCGTGGAGCAGGCCCGCCAGCTCGGCCGCGTCGGGGTCGTCGACCTCGGCGTGGATCGCGACGGCGCGCGCGCACGCGGCCACCAGGGCGCTGTGCTCCTGCAGCTCGCGCATCGGCACCTCGAGACCGGGCACGCGGAAGACGCGACCGGTGAGGGCGACCTCGAGAACGAAGGCGCCGAGCCCACGCGTCCCGAGGCGCAGCGTCGCGTCTCGCAGCGACTTGGGTCGGTTGCGGCCGGCCACGTCGGCGGCGCTCGCACGCCGGAGCACGTCGGCCGCCAGCATCGGGTCGCGCTCGAGCACCTCGAGCAGCTTCTGGACGGTCACCTCCGGGCGGCGCGAGAGCGCGTGCACCTGGAGCGCGGTCGCCGGGAGCATCGGTGGCTTGTAGTCGGGGGCGGCCAGCTGGGCGCGCATCCGCGCCAGGAGCCGCGGTGCGTCACGTAGCTCCGCCTCGTCCACCCGCGGGCCCCGGAGCAGCGGCGGGCTCGGTCGTGCGCTCGGGTGTCCCATGGCCCTCCGATCGGACGATCGGGCGTGCGGGTTGAGCGCGGTCGACCGGGATCGAGCGCGCCCTTGCGCGAAGGGCGAGCCCGGCGCACGCCTCGGCGCATCGAGGAGGCTCCCCGTGGCCAAGAAGAAGAAGAATCGCCCCGCCGCTGCCGCTGCCGCTCCTGCTCCCGCGCCCGCTCGGGCGGCATCGGGCTCCGATCAGCGGATCCTCGCCGTCGGGGCCGGGATCATCGGGATCTTCGCGCTGGTGGCGTGGCTCGGATCGCGCCGCGGGCCCGAAGAGCCGACCTTGCACGAGGACCGCTCCGAGCACGGCCGCGTCGCGGGGCACCACGACGCGCCCGATCCGCGCCTCTTGCATCCGGAGCAGCTGACCGAGCGCGCTCCCGACAGCTACGCGGTCGAGATGGAGACGTCCGAGGGGACGATCGTCATCGACGTGCACCGCGACTGGTCGCCGAACGGCGCCGATCGCTTCTACAACCTGGTCCGGGCGGGCTTCTTCACGGACGTCGCGTTCTTCCGGGTGATCGACGGCTTCATGGCGCAGGCCGGCATCCACGGGCGGCCCGACGTCGCCGCGGCGTGGCAGCGCGCGAACATCCCCGACGACCCGGTCGTGCAGCACAACACGCGCGGTTTCGTGACGTTCGCCACCGCCGGCCCGGGCACGCGCACCACGCAGTTCTTCATCAACTTCGCCGACAACTCGCGCCTGGACGGCCAGGGCTTCTCGCCCTTCGGCCGCGTGCGCGACATGGCGTCGGTCGATCGCATCGAGGATCGCTACGGTGAGCAGCCCTCGCAGGGCCGCATCCAGTCCGAGGGCAACACCTACCTCGAGCACGAATTCGAGGGCCTCACCTACATCGAGCACGCCCGCATCCTCTGATCGACGCTCGCGCGCGACGGCCGCGCGTGATCGGGCCGCAGCGGGCTCGACGTTCGCCGCGGAGGGCGCATGGTCGGGGCGTGCACGTCGAGACGCGAGCGCGCGCGGGGCTGCAGGTCGAGGAGCACCTCTTCGGTGACGCCGGGCCCGGCGAGCGCGTGCTCATCGTCGCGTTCCACGGGCGAGGCGGAGCGCCGGGGCTGCCCTCGCTCGCCGAGGTGCGCGTGCCGGTGCGGGTGCTCGTTCCGCACGGGCCGCACGCGCTGGGAACGGGGCGCGCCTGGTCGGCGCTCTCCGTCACGAGCCAGCGGCCCGACGCGCTCGCCGCCGATCTGCGGGACGTCGCGGCCGCGCTCGATCGCGGGCTCGCGCAGGCCCTGGCGGAGCAGCCGTGCCGCGGGGTCGTCCTCTTCGGGTACTCGCAAGGCGCGATGGTGGCGCTCGCGCTGGCGGCGCGCGCCTCTCGGGACCTCGCGGTCGTGGCCGGTGCGGCCTGGCTGCCGCCCCTGCTCGAGCCGGACCTCCTCGCGGCGCGCGATCGCATCCTCGCCGTTCGCGCCGTGCACGGCGATGCCGACGAGATCGTGCCCCTCGCTCCCACCCGGGCGCTCTTCGATCGGCTCCGCGCCGCCGGTCTCGATGCCACCCTCGAGATCGAGCCGGGCGGGACGCACGAGGCCTCGCCGGCCGCCAACGCGCGCCTCACGCACCTGCTCGGTGCGTCCGCGCATCGCGCGGGCGCGCAATCCACGTATACTCGGCCGCCGGAGGTGGATCGCGTGGCGCTCGACATTCTTCTCGGACCGGACGTGTTCGTGAACGCATCGGTGGCGGCGGGGACCCCGCCCGAGCACATCGCGCGGCGGGTCCTCGGCAAGCCCGGGGACAAGCCGAAGTCCACGAGCTGGGTGATGGCGTGGACGCGCGCGCTGCTCACGAAGGCGCCCGGGTTCAGGGCCGACCACATCGATGCCCAGATGAAGACGATCGAGGGCCTGCTCGACGTCGTCGAGGTCGAGGAGAAGACGCCGGAGGGCGACTGGGTCAAGGGCCTGGTCGCGAGCGCGAAGGCGGCCGGTCTCAAGCGCGTCGTGACCGATCACCCGGACCTCGCGGACAAGACGGAGGTGGACGGGATCACGTTCCTGTCGAGCGAGGCCTGGCTCGTCGAGCAGACGACACCGCCGCCTCCTCCTCCGCCGAAGAAGAAGTGAGGGCGCTCGTGGTCGAGCGTGCGGAGCCGCGGACGCCGCGACGCTACAGCGGAAAGCCCTTCGTGCTGGGGCTCGTCGCGTTTCTCGCCGTGGGCACCGCGCTCACCACCTATTTCGCCTGGCAGAACGAGCTGGCGCGGCAGCGCGCCCTCGCGGCGCAGCCCACAGGCGCTGCCTCTTCGCCACGCTGACCCCTTTGGCGATCCCACCCCGGGGCTCTCATGCCCGCCCCACGGCCCGCACCCCGGGTCGGGCGGGCCGGGCCAGGCCAGGCCCTTGCCACGCGGCCGACGCGGCGGCAGAGTACCGGCGCTTTCCCCCGATGCCGCGCGCTCTCGCTCTGACCCTGCTGGCCTGCGTGCCGGCGCTCTCCTTCGGGGTGGCGCTGGTCGGGCCGCAGCGCGCGCTCGCGCAGGACTGCTTCTGCGGCGCGCAGCCACAGCAGGTGCCGGGCTCGGTGGACGCCGATGCGCCGGAGACGCCGGACACGACCATCGAGAGCTCGGATCCCGAGGCGGTCGCGCCCGCGGAGTCGGTCCGGGCGCACGTGCCGGGCGCGCCGCTCTGGTGCACCGGCAGCGCCGACCCGCGCTGCATGCCGATGGAGCCTGCCGACTTCCCGGTCTTCCGGGGCGTGGGCGGTGGGCCGATGGCGACCACGCTCGAGATGATCACGGCGATGCGCGCGCCTCGGATCGCGCGCACGCTCGACGCCGTCACGCCCGCCGAAGGGCTCGCGCCCGCGTGGGGCGTCACGACGGGCATCGATCGTCCGCCTCGACGCTGATCGAGAGCACGAGGTCGGCCTCTCGTCGGCGCGCTCGCGCGCCCGAGGCCTCGCGCACGCTCCGCCGTGCCTCCTTGTTCCCTCGGAACGTCGGCTCCGCTCGTCGTGGTGACGGCGGCATCGCCGACGCTCCAGTCCCAGGTTCGCGCCGCGCTCGCACGGTCCCTTCATCGGACCGGTCGGTCACGTCGCTTTCGTAGAAATGGTGTTCGAATGGCAAAGCAAACGTATCGAGAGCCCCCGCCGCCTTCCGGTGGGTCGATGAGTGTTCCCTCGGCCGTCATCCTCACGCTGATCGCGTTCGTGGGCGGCCTCTTCATCGGCAACGTCACGGCGCGTCGCGGCGCCGGTGGTGACGAGACGGTCGCCGAGGCCGATCGCGAGGGCGGCAGCGCCGCTGGCGCGCACGGCCCGACGATCGACGACGACGTGGACCGCATCCGCGTCGACGTGACCGACGAGATGCCCCAGCAGGGTCCGGACGACGCGCTGGTCACGATCGTGATCTTCTCGGACTTCCAGTGCCCCTTCTGCGGCCGCGTGGAGCCTACGCTCGCGCGCATCCGCGAGACCTACACCGACCGCGTTCGCCTCGTCTGGCGCAACCAGCCGCTTCCCTTCCACGACAACGCCATGCCGGCCGCCGAGGCCGCGATGGAGGCGTACGCGCAGGGCGGCGACGCGAAGTTCTGGCAGCTGCACGACCTGATGTTCGAGCACCAGACCGAGCTCGATCGCGCGCACCTCGAGCAGTACGCGCAGCAGGTCGGCCTCGACATGACGCGCTTCCGCAGCGCGCTCGACAACCACACGCACCAGGCGGCGATCCAGGCGGACTCGGCCGCCGGCACGCGCGCCGGCGCGAACGGCACGCCGTCGTTCTTCATCAACGGCCGCAGCGTCGTCGGCGCGCAGCCCTACGAGCAGTTCCAGACGGTGATCGACGACGAGATCCGTCGCGGTCAGGAGCAGGTCTCGCACGGCACGCCGCGCGCCCAGCTCTACGCCGCGCTGATGCGTGGTGCGTCCGAGACGCCCCCGGCCCCGGCCGGCGGTGGCGGCGCGGCCCCGACGAAGGTGCCTGCGCGCCCCCAGCCCGACCCGAACGCGGTCTACCGCGTGCCGGTCACGGCCGATCAGCCGGTCCGCGGCCGTCCCGATGCGCTCGTCACGATGGTCGTCTTCTCGGACTTCCAGTGCCCCTTCTGCTCGCGCGTCGAGCCGACGGTCACGACGCTCATCCAGGAGTACGGCAACGACCTCCGCGTCGTCTGGCGCAACAACCCGCTTCCGTTCCACCAGAACGCCGGCCCGGCGGCCGAGCTCGCGGTCGAGGCCTTCACGCAGCAGGGCAGCGACGGCTTCTGGCGCATGCACGACACGCTCTTCGAGCACCAGACCGAGCTCGATCGCGATCACCTCGAGCAGTACGCGCAGGCGCAGGGCCTCAACATGACGGCCGTCCGCAACGCGCTCGACAACAACACGCACCAGGCGGCCATCACGGCGGACCAGGACCTCGCGCGCCAGCTCGGCGCGTCGGGCACGCCCTCGTTCTTCATCAACGGCCGCAACCTCCGCGGCGCGCAGCCCGTCGAGGCGTTCCGCGCGGCGGTCGACCGCGCGCGCACCGAGGCGCAGGAGCGCGTTCGCGCCGGCACGCCGGCCGCGCGCGTCTACGACGCCCTCACCGCCGACGGCGCGACCTCGCCCGTCATGCTCCCCGGCGCGCCCGCGGCGCCCGACGCGCCCCCGGGTGAAGACCCGAACCGCGTCTACACCATCCCGGTGCCGGCCGCGACGGCCTCGCCGCAGCAGGGCCCGGCGACGGCGCCCGTCACGATCCAGATCTTCTCGGACTTCCAGTGCCCCTTCTGCTCGCGCGTGGAGCCCACGATCCACGACTTCATGGAGCGCTACCAGGGTCGCGTGCGCCTCGT
>JBGALT010000055.1:0-42634 GCA_044223665.1 Sandaracinaceae bacterium
ACCCGCATCCGCATGGATCAGGTGACCCAAACGGCGCCGTACCTGAAGGCGAAGGTCAAGCGCCTCGACGAGTCCGGCGTCGACGACGACGAGGCCGAGGCCCTCAGCATGAGCCTGCGCGACATCGCCAAGCAGGTCATCCAGCTCATGCCCGAGCTGCCCCGCGAGGCGACCTCGCTCATCGACTCGATGAACGAGCCGAGCGCGCTCGCCGATCTCGTGGCCGCCAACCTCGACGCGCCCGTGGAAGAGAAGGCGCAGCTGCTCGAGACGATCGACGTCAAGGACCGCATCCGCAAGGTGCTCCGGCTGCTCACGCGGCAGCTCGAGATCCTCAAGATGCGCGAGCGCATCAACTCCCAGATCAAGGAGGAGATGGGCAAGAACCAGCGCGAGTACGTGCTCCGCCAGCAGCTCAAGGCCATCAAGGAAGAGCTCGGCGAAGAGGACGGCGACCAGGGCGACCTGGACGTGCTGGACGAGCGCATCACGAAGGCGAACCTGCCGAACGAGGCCGAGAGCGTCGCGCGCAAGCAGCTCAAGCGCCTGCGCTCGATGCAGGTCGGGAGCGCCGAGTACACGGTCGTCCGCACCTACATCGACTGGATCCTCGACATCCCGTGGTCGAAGGAGACCACGGACAACATGGACATCGCCGAGGTTCGCCGCGTCCTCGAGGAGGACCACTCCGGCCTCGACAAGGTCAAGAAGCGCATCGTCGAGTACCTCGCCGTCCGGAAGCTGAAGAAGGACAAGAAGGGCCCGATCCTCTGCCTCATCGGCCCGCCCGGCGTCGGCAAGACCTCGCTCGGCCGCTCCATCGCCCGCTCGCTCGGGCGCAAGTTCGTCCGCGTCTCGCTCGGCGGCGTGCACGACGAGGCGGCCATCCGCGGCCACCGCCGTACGTACGTGGGCGCCCTCCCCGGCCAGGTGATCCAGGGCATGAAAAAGGGCGGGACGATCAACCCGGTCTTCATGCTCGACGAGATCGACAAGATCGGCCACGACTTCCGCGGCGATCCGGCGGCGGCCCTGCTCGAGGTGCTCGACCCCGAGCAGAACGACACGTTCGCCGATCACTACCTCGAGATCCCCTACGACCTGAGCAAGGTCATGTTCGTGGCGACGGCGAACGTCGGCGACACGATCCCGCCCCCGCTCCGCGACCGCATGGAGATCATCGAGATCCCCGGCTACACGCGGCGCGAGAAGCTGGACATCTCGACCTCGCACCTCTTGCCCAAGCAGCTCGAGGAGCACGGGATCAAGAAGGACCAGCTGGTCATCACGAACAAGGCGATCGAGGACATCATCGATCACCACACGCGCGAGGCCGGCGTCCGGAACCTGGAGCGCCAGATCGCGACGGTCATCCGCGGGTTCGCGGTGAAGGTCGCCGAGGGCGATCAGGGGCCGTTCAAGGTCGACGGCGAGGACGACCTCCGGCCCTTCCTCGGCCCGCCGCGCTTCATCAGCGACGTGGCCGAGCGCACGGCGGAGACCGGCGTCGCGACGGGCCTCGCGTGGACGAGCGTGGGCGGCGAGATCCTCTTCATCGAGGCGACCCGGATGCACGGGAGCGGCAAGCTGCAGCTCACCGGCCAGCTCGGCGACGTGATGAAGGAGTCGGCGCAGGCGGCGATGAGCTTCGTGCGCACGCGCGCCAAGCAGCTCGACATCCCCGAGGACTTCCTCGAGAAGCACGACATCCACATCCACATCCCCGCGGGCGCGATGCCCAAGGACGGCCCGAGCGCGGGCGTGACGATGATGACGGCGCTCGTCTCGCTGCTCACCGGCATCCGCGTGCGCGCGGACGTCGCGATGACGGGCGAGATCACGCTCCGCGGCCGGGTGCTCCCGATCGGCGGCGTGAAGGAGAAGGTGCTGGCGGCCCACCGCGCCGGCGTCAAGCGCGTGCTCCTGCCGGAGCGCAACGTGGCGGACCTCGAGGAGGTGCCGCAGGAGATCAAGAACGAGCTGGAGTTCTTCGGCGTGAGCCGGATGGACGAGGTGCTCAAGCTGGCGCTCGAGGATCCGAGCAAGATCAAGCTCGACCTCACGACGCCGGACGCGCCCAAGAGCGCCGAGACGCCGCCCGCGAGCTGACGCCCGCCGCGACGGACACGAACGAGGCCCGCGCTCCGAGAGGACGCGGGCCTTCGTCGTTCGGGGAGGCGCGATTCGCGACCGCGGATCCCGATCCTGACGTAGACTTACCTCGGTCTTACCGGAGGCTCGCGTGAGCGAACGGCGCATCAAGATGTCGAGCAAGGGACAGATCGTGATGCCGCGCGAGCTGCGCGAGCGGCACGGATGGGCCGCCGGTACCACGCTCGAGGCCGTGGAGACGCCGGACGGCGTCCTCGTCCGCGATGCGGTCCCGGCGCCTCGCACGAGCATCGACGCTCTGGTGGGCTGCATCCCGTACCGGGGGCCCCGCCACAGCGTGACCGAGATGGAGCGCGTCATCACCGCCGAGGCGCGTCGACGCGGTGCGAGGTGATCGCCGTCGACACCAACGTCCTCGTGCGTCTGCTCGTGGCCGATGATCCCCACCAGACCCGACGGGCGAAGGCCTTGGCCTCGCGTGGCCCGTTGTTCGTGCCCGTGACGGTCCTGCTCGAGACCGAGTGGGTGCTCCGCGCGCTGTACCAGGTCGCCCGGGGCGACATCGAGCGCGGGTTCCGGACGTTGCTCGACGTCGCGGACGTCGAGGACGCGGCCGACGTCGCGCGGGCGCTCGATCTGTTCGGCCAGCGGCTCGACTTCGCGGACGCGCTGCACGTCGTGCGGTCCGGACGCGCGAGCGCCTTCGTGAGCTTCGACGAAAAGCTCGTGAAGCGCGCGAAGGGGCTCCACACCAAGCCGACGGTGCGTCGGCCGTGATCCCCGCCGTCCAGCCCACGGAGCCGCGATGACGCACTCCCGCGATTTCTTCCGACCCATCCCGGACATCGCGCTCGTCCGCGTCCTGCACGGGGCACGCGCGCGCCCCGACGCGGCGCCCTCGGTGCTGATCGAGGTGCCCCACGGCGCCACGACCCGCGCGCACTACGAAGTCTGGCGGGCCAAGATGGTGGGCGCGCTCCCCGAAGATCTCCATGCCTTCTTCCACCTGAACACCGACGTCGGTGCGTGGGACTACGGGCTTCGCGTCGCCGAGCGGTTGACGGAAGCACGTCCGGAGCTCTCCGCGTTGCTCATCCGTTGCTTGGTGCCGCGCACGTTCATCGACACCAATCGAGTGCCCGACGCGGCCGACGCGCTGGCGACGGGCGGAATGACACCCGCCATCGCCCCGTACGTCGAGGACGAGCGGGATCGTGCGACGCTGTTCGGCGCCCACCGGAGCTACGTCGATCTCGTCGAGCGTGCGTACGCCGCGGTCTGCGAGGCAGGCGGATTCGCCCTCTCGCCCCACACGTATGGGCCGCGCACGCTCGCCGTGACGAAGATCGACCGGGACATCGTCCAGCACCTGAAGCGCGCGCACGAGCCCGCGGCGCTCGAGGCCGCGCCGCTCCGACCCGAGCTCGACCTCATCACGCGCACCTTCGCCGGCGAGCGCATCGCGCCGCGCGGGATCGTGGAGGAGCTCATCGCCGCCTACGCGGCCGTCGGCGTCACCGCGTCCGAGTCCGCCACGTACAAGATGAGCGAGGCGACGCAGGCGTGGCGCTGGCAGACCACGTATCCCGAGCAGATGCTCTGCCTCGAGGTGCGACGCGATCTGCTCGTCGAGGCGTGGACGCCCTTCGAAGAGCAGACCGTGCGCGAGGATGCGGCCGATCGCTTCGCCGGTCCCCTCGCGAGCGCCATCCTGCGCCGGCTTCCGTGAGCCCGCGATGACGGGGCGCCTCTACGTCGTCGCGACGCCGATCGGCAACCTCGAGGACATCACGCTCCGCGCGCTCCGCGTCCTGCGCGAGGCCGACGCCGTGCTCGCGGAGGACACGCGCCACACGCGCACGCTCCTCACCCACCACCAGATCGCGACGCGCCTGGTCGCGCTGCACGCCTACACGCCGCCGGCGCGCATCGCCGAGCTCGCCGGGGAGCTCGGGCGAGGCGCGACGTTCGCGCTCGTCAGCGATGCCGGCACGCCGGTCGTCAGCGATCCCGGCGCCGAGCTCGTGCGCGCCGCCGTGGAGGCCGGGGTGAGCGTCGTCCCGATTCCGGGGGCCTCGGCGGTGCTCGCCGCGCTGGTCGCGTCGGCCATTCCGGCAGCCACCTTCGAGTTCCTCGGCTTCCTCCCGCGGGCCGGCGCACGGCGGCGCGACCGGCTCGCCCGGATCCGGCGCGCCGAGGGGGCCGTGGTGCTCTTCGAGTCGCCCCGGCGCTTGGCCGCCACGCTCCGCGATCTGGCCGAGGCCGTGGGCGAGCGGCCCGTCGTCGTCGCCCGCGAGCTCACCAAGCTCCACGAAGAGCTCGCGCGCGGAAGCGCCGCCGAGCTCGCCGAGCGCTTCGAAGAAGGCGCCCGCGGCGAGATCACGATCGTCGTGGGCGCCGCGCCCACGGGTGGCTACGCCTCCGAGGCCCCCGACGACGACTCGCTCGAGCGCGCGGCCGGGGCCTTGCTCGCGGAGGGCCTGAGCGCCCGGGACGCCGCCGATCGCCTCGCCGAAGCCACCGGGATCCCGCGCCGCGACGCCTACCGGCGGGTGCTGGATCGTCGCGCGGCCGAGGCCGAGGCCGAGGACGACGACGAGTGATCGGCTGGCCCGCTGCGGCCCCCGAGCCGGCACCGAACGGGGCGCGCCGGAGCCCCGAAAAAACGTGTTAGCCTCGCGCCGTGCGTCGGATCTCCTCGCTCCGCATCGTGTCTCTGGCTTGTCTGGCTCTGGTCGGCTCCTGCACGGCCGCCGCCGCGCCGCCGCTGGCGTTCCACGTCGACTGGGGCCTCGACGGCCCCGCGGGCACGATCCCGAGCGAGGTCGCGACGCTCGAGATCACGGTCGTCGCCGACGATGGGAGCGCGCCCCAGACCGCCTTCAACACCGTCGCCAACCTGATGGACCGCGACTCGGACGGTCAGCGCGAGGCCCTGCTCGAGAACCTGCCGCTCGACACGCCGCTGCGCATCACGGTCCGCGGGATCACCGCGTCGAACGCGCTGGCGTACATCGGTCACGCCGGCCCCTTCACGCTGCTCGCCGGCGAGCGTCGGTACGTCGACCTCCGCATGTACTCGGTCGCAGCGTTCTCGATGGTCCCCTCGGGCGGCATCACGCCGCGCATGCTCCCGACCGCCACCACGCTGAGCGACGGCCGCGTCCTGATCGCGGGTGGATTCACGCGCACCGGCACGGCCACGTGTCCCGCGGCCTATCCGACGTCGACCTGCTTCGATCTGACGGCCGCCGACGACGCCTACCTCTTCGACGTCGCGAGCGGCACGGTGTTCCCCGTCGTGGGCGGGCTCGGCCAGGCCCGCGGCGGTCACACGGCCACGCTGCTGCCGAACGACCGCGTGCTGATCGCGGGCGGCTCCTCGCACGCGATCCTCATCCTCACCCCGACCTCCGGAGCGGCGATGACGTACACGCCGCTGATCCAGACGCTCGACACGACCGGTCCGGCGCCGTCCAGCTTCGAGGTGTTCGTGCCGACGCTGAACGCCGAAGACGAGGACGTCGATCGCAACGGTGATCCGGCGCGCGGTGGCTTCGTCGGGGCCGCCGACGACCCGACGGATCTCGGCCGCCTCGACTCCCCGCGCGTGCTGCACGCGGCGATCGCGGTCCCCGGGCACCCCTCCCAGGTGCTCCTCGTGGGAGGCCTCGACAGCGCCGACTCGTGGTCCGTCTACGACGATGCGCGGGCCGGCGGCTACGGCCTGCTCGCAGCGACGTCGAGCACGCTCCGGGCGCACCGCTTCGCGCCCGCGCTCGCCGTGATGCACGGGACGTCGACGGACGGCGTGTGGATCATCGGCGGCGGCGCCGCCGCCTCGAACGCCGACATCGCCGAGGTGTGGACCTCGACGACCGCGATGCCCTTCGGGACGACCGCGGTCGGCTTTCCGGCGAGCGTGACGACGGAGCACCCCGAGTGGTCGCTCTTCGGCGCCACCGCGCTCACGCTCGGCGAGAGCCACGCCGTCGTCACGGGCTGGCTCGGCCCGCTCTGCGATCCGACCTCGGCCACCCCGACCGTGCCGACGTTCACCGGCGGCACCGAGCTCTGCAACTTCCCGAGCCCGAGCGAGCCGGTCCGCAACTTCACGATCGACGCCGCGACCGGGCGGCCCGTGGTCACCACGTCCGGCGCGCGTCACGCGTTCGGCGCGGGGGTCTCGATGAGCGACGGCACGGCGCTCGTGATCGGCGGCCTCAGCGACCTCTCGCTCCACACGACCAACGCGGTCGAGCACTGGTCGGCGACCGTGCTCGCGACCGGGGCCGCCCAGCTCACCGACATGCACCCGACCCTGATGCAGGCCCGCGCGTTCCACGCGGCGGCGCCGCTCGAGGACGGCGGCGTGCTCGTCGTCGGTGGTCTGAACCTCAACACGACCGGCGCCGCGCCCAGCATCGGGCTGATCGGCACCACCGAGATCCTCTACCTCGGCCGCTGAGAGGGTGACAGCAGACCTGTCGCCCTCTCTCGCGGAGCGATACGAGGGGGAGGCTCCATCGGGATTCACTCCCGATGGAGGGGCCGCGTATCGCGCGTATCGGCCCCGAGGAACTGAGCGCCCGCAGCGAGAGGGGCGCGGCCCTCAGATCGCGACGAGCGAGCCCGCGAACGGCTCGAAGCGCGCTGCCGGCAGCGGCAGGGGCATGGCGGCGCGCCGCTCGCTGGCCCCGCCTCCGCTGCGCGAGCGCCCGGCGGCCGGGATCGACTGGGTCGCCGGCCCGCCGAGCCAGCCGATGAGATCGTCGACGATGGAGGCCGCGGCCTCGGGCCGACCGTGCTCGCGCGCGGCGCGGGCCATCGCCGCGCGACGTCCGTCGTCGTCGAGCAGGCCTGCGAGCGTCGCGCCGAGCTTCGCTTCGTCCAGCTCCGCGTCGCGGACCATCACGGCCGCCCCCGCACGCTCGAGCGCCATCGCGTTCTTCGTCTGGTGATCGTCGGCGGCGTGGGGATAGGGCACCAGCACCGCCGGGCGCCCGATCGCGCAGATCTCGGCCAGCGTGGTGGCGCCGGCCCGCGCGATCACCAGCTGAGCGCCGGCATACGCCCGCGCCATGTCGTCGATGAACGGCACGACCTCGGCGCGGACGCCGAGCTCGGCGTAGCGCGCACGGACCGCGTCGAGCATCGCGGGCCCCGTCTGGTGCACGACCTCGAGCGGCGCTCGCCGGAGATCACGCGTCGCCGGCGTCCCGGACGCGAGCGGCTCCGAGCCGGCGGTGGGCGCCGGAGCCCCTTGCGCGCGCGCGAGCGCGCCGGGGACGACCTCGTTCACGTGCTGCGCGCCCTGGGAGCCGCCCACGACGAGCACCTTGCGTGCACGCGCCTCGAAGCCCGAGGGATCGGCGAGCGCGATGCGCGCCGCATCGACGAACGCGCGGCGCACGGGGTTTCCGACCACGCGGGCCTTGTCGCCGAACACGCTCCGCGTCTCCTCGAAGGTCACGTACGCGCGACCGACGATCGGCCCGAGCAGTCGGTTCGTCATGCCGACGTGCGCGTTCTGCTCGAGGAGCGCGGTCGGGATCCCCATCGATCTTGCGGCGACGAGCATCGGCCCGGACGCGTAGCCGCCGACGCCGATCACCACCTCCGGGCGCGCGGCCCGCAGGATGGAAACGCAGCGCGCATAGGCCCGCGGCAAGCGCATCAGGCTCGCCAGCAGCTCGCCCGCCGAGCGGCCCTTGAGCGGAGTGACCTCGAGCAGCTCGAGCTTCTCCTTCGCCGGAGGAAGCACGCGCGCCTCGATGCCCTTGGCCGTGCCGACGAACGTGACGTCCAGCGTCGCCCCGCTGGATGCCACGCGCCGGCGCAGCTCTTCGACCACTGCGAGCCCCGGGAAGAGGTGACCGCCCGTCCCTCCACCCGCGATCAACACGCGCTCCATGACTACGAACCTCCCACGGCCTCCCCGAGGTCGACGGGCCCGGTGGAGCCCGTCTGCGCGCCGCTCGCCCGCGGAGCGCGTGACTTCGGTGAGGCTGCCTTGGACTGCCCCGGTTCACTGGCCCCTCGATCGTGCGCGCCCGCGCACTGTCGAGAGACGTTGAGGACGACCCCGATCGCCGCCGCATCGACGACGAGCGCAGATCCTCCGTAGCTCAAGAAAGGAAGCACGAGCCCCTTGGTGGGCAACAAGCCCATCGCCACCGCGAGGTTCGTGTACGCCGAGAGGCCGAGGAGCAGCGTCGCTCCCGCAGCCAGGTAGGTGCCGTACTCGTCGGGCGCGCTCCACGCCGCGCGCAGCCCGCGCACGATCACGATCGCGAAGACCCCGATCACCACCGTGATGCCGACGAAGCCGAGCTCCTCGCCGATGATGGCGCTGATGAAGTCGGTATGCGCTTCCGGCAAGAAGAAGAGCTTCTGGAGCGAGTCGCCGATCCCGACGCCGGAGAGCCCGCCCGAGCCGAACGCGAGCATCGACTCCACGATCTGGTAGCCGCTGCCCTCGCGGTGAGCGAAGGGGTCGAGGAACGCCTCGATCCGCGCGCGACGCCAGGGGGAGAGCGCGATGGCGAGACCGGCCGCCAGCGCGAGGCCGAGGATCGTGCCGAGGATCGGCCCGAGGCGCGCGCCTGCGAGAAAGAGCATGAAGAAAGTGACCAGACCGATCATCACGGCGCTGCCGAGGTCGGGCTGCAGGATGCAGAAGAGCGCGAACAGGCTCATCACGATCAGGTGCGGGAGCACGCCGATCTTGAAGGTCCTCATCTGGTCGGCCTTCTTCGACAGCGAGTACGCCAGGAAGAGCACGATCGTGAGCTTGGCGACCTCGGCCGCCTGGATGTCGACGGGGCCGATGCGGATCCAGCGCGTCGCGCCGCCGGCCGTGCGCCCGACCGCCATCGTCGCGATGAAGAGCGCCACCGTCGCGGCGACGGCCGGGTACGTGAGCGGCCTGAGCTTGTGGTAGTCGACGCGCGAGACGGCGATCATCGTCACGACCCCGACGACCGCGAACATCGCCTGGCGCAGCAGGAAGCGATGGCCGTCGTGGTAGGTCTGCGAGGCGAACACGGCGCTCGCCGAGAAGACCATCACGACCCCGAAGGCCATCAGCGCCATCACGAGGCCGACGAGCACCGGATCGACCGCGCCGAGCGGCGCCGAGGCCGGCGCGGGCCGGGGCGCCTCGCTGCCGCGGCGGAAGAACGAAAAGAGGGTCATCGTCCGCCTCCCGTCTCGGGCAGCGCGAGCACGTCGCGCTGGAACTGCTCACCCCGGTGGGCGTAGCTCGTGAACATGTCGAAGCTCGCGCACGCGGGCGCGAGCAACACGGCATCGCCCCGGCGTGCGAGCGTGCGGGCACGCGCGACCGCGTCCTGCATCGACTCGGCGTCCTCGATGGCGAGCGGCGTGCCCGCGAACGCCTCGCGGAGGATGGGCGCCGCCTGTCCGAGGAGCACGAGCGCGCGACCGCGCCTCTCCATCCGCTCGCGCAGCGGCGCGTAGGAGCCGCCCTTGTCCACCCCGCCGGCGAGGAGGACGACCTTCCCGTCGAGGTCCGCCAGGCCATCGAGCGCGGCGCAGGCCGCCCCGACGTTCGTGGCCTTGCTGTCGTCGTAGTACGCGACGCCGTCGAGGTCGCGCACGTGCACCATGCGGTGCGGCAAGCCCGCGAACGTGCGCAGGACGGCGGCGATCGCCTCGCGATCCACGCCGACGAGGCGCGCCGCGAGCGCGGCAGCGCACGCGTTCGACTGGTTGTGCAGCCCGCGCATGCGCAGCTCGCCGATGGGGATCGAGAGGCCGGAGACGGTGTCGACGAGCGCGCCCTTCTCGACGCGCACTTCTCCGCGCGCACCGGCGAACGCGTGCACGTGCGCCGCGCCGGCGCGCGCCAGCGAGAGGCAGAGCTCGTCTCCGTCGGGTGCGAGCGCATGATCCGAGCGCTGCTGCGTCAGGAACACGTGGCCCTTGGCGGCGGCGTACGCGGCGAACGTGCCGTGCCGATCGAGGTGGTCGTCGGTGACGTTCAGCAGGATGGCGACGGCACAGCGCAGCGTCTCGATGTCCTCGAGCTGGAAGCTCGAGAGCTCCGCGACGACGAGGCCGTCCTCGCCGGCGGCGGGAGAGAACGCGGCGTTCGAGAGCGCATCCCCGAGGTTTCCACCGACGAACGTCGGGCGGCCGCTCGCCTCGCACATCTTGCCCACGAGCGTGGTGACCGTGCTCTTGCCGTTCGAGCCGGTGATGCCGATCAGCGTGCCGCGCAGAAACCAGCTCGCCAGCTCCACCTCGGGCACGACGGGCACGAAGCGGGCGCGCGCCGCCTCGACCGCGGCCAGCTTGGGCACGCCGGGCGAGAGCACGACGAGGTCGGCCCCCGAGAAGAGCGACGCTGGATGGTCCCCGAGCGAGAGCGAAGCGCCCAGCGCGCGCGCCTCGGCGGCCTTCGCGGCCAGCTCGGGCTCGGCCTTCCGATCGTTGATCGTGACGCGTGCCCCTTCGCGGAGCGCCAGGCGCGCCGCGGCGAGGCCGCTCCCTCCGAGCCCGACCACGACGACGTTCTTGCCACGGAGATCCATGCTCATGGCGTCACCGCAGCTTGAGCGTCGCGAGGCTCGCGATCGCCAGCATGATGGAGATGATCCAGAAGCGGACGATGACCCGGGGCTCCGGCCAACCTCGCTTCTCGAAGTGATGGTGGATGGGCGCCATCAGGAAGATGCGCTTGCCGAAGAGCCGGAAGCTCGCCACCTGGGCGATCACGCTGACGCCCTCGACGACGAAGATGCCGCCGAGCAGGATGCTCAAGAGCTCGTTCTTCGTGAGCACGGCGAGCATCCCGATGCCGCCGCCGAGAGCGAGCGCGCCCACGTCACCCATGAAGACCTGGGCGGGGTATGTGTTGTACCAGAGGAAGCCGAAGCCGGCGCCGATCATCGCGCCGCAGAAGACGCTCAGCTCCGACGCGCTCGCGAGGGCGGGGATGCGGAGGTACTCGGCGACCGACGCGCCGAAGAGCACGAGGCCCGCCATGTACGCGAGGACGGCGTAGACGCCGGCATTGATCATCACGGGGCCGATCGCGAGCCCATCGAGCCCGTCCGTGAGGTTCACGCAGTTGCTGGTCGCGACGAGGACGATCGAGGCGAAGATCACGTACGCCCAGGCCGGGAGCACGACGGGATAGTCGACCGGCGCGAGCGCCTCGGGCCAGTGCTCGGCGCGGAAGGCGACGAAGGGAATCGCGAGGTGGTTGCGCAGCGCGATCCAGTCGGCGCCGAGGCCCGACTCGCCGTACCAGAGATAGCCGCACACCGCGAACGCGACGGCGAACTGGAAGACCAGCTTCCAGCGACCGGCCAGGCCTCCCGTGTCGCGCTTGGTGATCTTGAGCGCGTCGTCGACGTAGCCGACGACGCCGTAGGCGACCGTCACGAGCAGCGTGAGCCACACGCCCGTCGCCTCGGGATCGGCCCAGGCGACCGTCGAGACGACCAGCGCGAAGAGGATCAGCGCGCCACCCATCGTGGGCGTGCCAGCCTTGCTGAGGTGCGCCTCGGGGCCGTCCTTGCGCACGACCTGGCCGACGAGCCGCTTCTGGAGGCGCGCGATGAACCACGGATAGAGCCCGAAGGTGAGCACCATCGCCGTCAGCGTCGCCGCCAGGACGCGGAACGGCACGTAGCGCAGCACGTTGAGGAAGTTGAGGTCCGCGAACGCGGACGCGACACAATTGTGTCGGCCGCCTCCGGCGGCACTCCGCCCGAGCGCGCGCTCCCGTCCGGCCGCTCCGGCGCGAGCACTCCTGCTGCGAGCGCATCGATCATCGGCTCGCCCCTCCGTCGGCCGGCGGCGCGGACGTCGTTCCCGCGCTCGAGCGCCGGGCGAGGATGGCCTCGACGACCCGCTCCATCCGCATCCCGCGCGAGCCCTTCACGACGACGATGTCGCCCTCGATCAAGAAGCGATCGACCTCGTCGACCGCCGCCATCGGATCGTCGACCTCGATGACCAGGTCGGCCCCCATCTCGCGGGCCTCGTCGGCCGCCGCGCGCATGCGCTTGCCGCAGGCGACGAAGAGCGAGACGCCGGCGAGCGCCACGTGCTCGCCGACGAGGGCGTGGAGCTCGGCCTCCTGCGCGCCGAGCTCGAGCATGTCACCGAGCACCGCGACGATCCGTCCGTGGGTCCCGCGCGCGAGCTCGGTCGCCGTGTCGATGGCGTTGATCACCGAGCGAGGAGATGCGTTGTACGTGTCGTCGAGGACCACGGTTCGGCCCGGCCCGCGGATGGGGCAGAGCCGTCCGGGCTCGGGCTTCAGCGACTCGAGCCCCCGCTGCGCCGCCTGGAGGCCGCGCTCGCCCGCGAGGGCCCACGCGAGGGCGATCGCGGCCGCGGCGTTCTTGGCCGCGCCCTCGCCGAGCAGCGCGAGGTCGACGACCAGCTCGTGGGGCGCGCCCTGCACGCGGTAGAGCACGGTCTGGCCGCGCGGCGTGACCGTTCGCGAGAGCACCCGCACCGCCGCCGCTTCGTCCTCGCCGAAGCCGAGCTTCGTCTTCGCCTTCGAGCGCGCCACGAAGGGCGCGAGCAGCGGCTCGTCGGCGTCGTAGATCGCAGTGCCGCTCTCGGGCAGCGACGCGAGCAACGTGCCCTTCTCGCGCGCGACGCCCTCGAGCGAGCCGACGCCCTCCGTGTGCACGGGCGCGATGCTCGTGACGATGCCGATGTCGGGACGCGCGATCTCGCAGAGCTTCGCGATCTCGCCCGGGACGTTCATCCCGATCTCCACGACCGCGAGCTCGGTCGTGTCGTCGAGCGTCAAGAGCGTGCGCGGCACGCCGATCAGGTTGTTGAGGTTCCCTTGCGTGGCGCGCACCCGGCCCGGCGCGAGGTCCTCGAGGACCGCAGCGCACATCTCCTTGGTGCTCGTCTTGCCGACGGAGCCGGTGATGCCGACCACCCCACGGAGCTGGCGAGCCTCGGTGCGCTGCCAGCGTCCCAGACGTCCGAGCGCGTCGAGCGTGCTCTCGACCTTCACGACGCCGACCGAGGCCGGTGCGGGCACGTCGCGGCTCACGATCACGAGCGCCGCGCCACGCGCGATCACGTCCGGCACGAACGAGTGCGCGTCGTGCGTCTCCCCGACGAGGGCGACGAAGACGTCGCCGTCCTGCACCTCGCGCGAGTCGGTGCACACGCCCCGCTCGCCGCGGGCAGCGGACGTTCCCGGCTGCGCCACGCTCCCGCCCACGATCCGTGCGAGCGCGGAGGCGTCGGCGATCGCCACGTGGTTGCGCGGAATCGGCGTCGCCATCACGCGCCCCCCTTCGTGAGCGCCGCGATCGCGGCCCGTGCTTGCTCGCGGTCGTCGAAGTGGATCTTGGTCGTGCCGAGGATCTGGTAGTCCTCGTGGCCCTTGCCGGCGATGAGCACGGTGTCACCCGCGCCCGCCCGTGCGAGGGCGAGCCCGATCGCAGCGCGGCGGTCGACCTCGACCCGCGTCTCTTTCGCGCCCACCGTGCCAGGCAGGATCATGTCGACGATCGAGCGCGGCTCTTCCGTGCGCGGGTTGTCGCTCGTGACCACGCAGAGATCGGCTCGCTCGGCGGCCGCGCGGCCCATGAGTGGGCGCTTCTGCCGATCGCGATCGCCGCCGCAGCCGAAGACCACGATCAGCTTCCCCGGCGTGATCGGGCGGAGCGCGTCGAGCGCCTTCGCCAGGGCGTCGGGCGTGTGGGCATAGTCCACGAACACCAGCGCGTCGCGCGGATCTTCCACCCGCTCGAGCCGGCCCGGGGCACCGCGCACCACACGGAGCGCGCCCTCGATGTCCTCGGCGCTCGCGCCGATCGAGCGGAGGATGCCGGCCGCGACGAGCAGGTTCTCGAGGTTGTGCGCGCCCACCATGGGGCTCTCGAGGAGCACCGGCGGACGTCCCCGCTGCTCGATCCGGGCGCGGATCCCGGCGCGCGTCATCGTCCACTCGGCGACGCGCATCTCGGCGTCGGCGCTCGTGCGGCCGACGGTGAGCACGCGCGTCTTCGCGCGGTCGATTCGCTTCGCGAGCGCGGCACCCATGGGATCGTCGACGTTCACGACCGCGATCTGCGGAGCGAGCTCGGTGAACAGGCGCGCCTTCGCCTCGAAGTACGCCTCCATCGTGCCGTGGAAGTCGAGGTGGTCCTGCGTGAGGTTCGTGAACGCGGCGACCCGGAAGTGGATGCCGTCGGCCCGGTGGAGCGCGAGCGCGTGGCTCGAGACCTCCATCACCAGATGCGTCGCCCCGCCGAGGACCATGCGCCCGGCGAAGCGGGCGACCTCGTCCGCCTCGGGCGTCGTGTACGCGCTCGTCTCGCGGAAGCCCGGCCCCCGGGTCTCGACCGTGCCCATGAGCGAAGGCTTCTGCCCGACGGCCGTGAGGGCCTCGTCGACGATCCACGTCGTCGTCGTCTTGCCGTTCGTGCCGGTGACGCCGATGCACGAGAGCTTCGCCGTGGGATCGCCGTGCGCGGCGTGCGCGGCGTACGCCAGCGCCCGACGTGCGCTCGCCACGCGCAGCGTGGGCACGCTCGCCTCGACGTCTTCTTCCGAGGCGATCGCCGCCGCGCCCCGCGCGATCGCGTCGGCCACGAAGCGCGCGCCGTCCACCTTCTGACCGGGGATGGCGACGAAGAGATCCCCCGGCGCCACGCGCCGCGAGTCGTGCTGCACGTCGTCGACGCGCACCGCACGATCCCCGCGGAGCGAGGTCGCGATGCCGCGATCGAGGAGCTCGCCGAGCGTGATGCTCATCATGGCCTCCCCTCGGACGGCGCGGCGTGGGGCGCCACGGCGAGCTGCGTCCCCGGAGGCGCCGGCATCTCGGCCGCAGCGCTCGGGTCGGCGTCGGGGACGTCACCGTCCGCCTCGGGAACCATCGCGCTCGGACGCTCGAGCACCACGTGCACGACCGCGCCCCGCGGCACGATCGCGTGCGCGAGCGGCGTCTGCGACTCGACCAGGCCCGCGCCCTCGATCTCGCCCACGAGCCCTGCCTCGGCCAGCGCGACCAGCGCACGCCGGGCGGTCGCCCCTTCGAGCTCCGGCACCCGCGTCTCGTCCTCGGTCGGCTCGACCTCGGGCGCCGCTGCGACTTCGGCGTCGCTCTCGCCCTCGACCGGCTCGCTCGCACCGCGCCGCTCGGCGCGCAGCCGCGCTCGCTGCCGGATCTCCGCCGCCACGTCGGCGAGCGCGTCTCCGCTGCCCACCGGCGGCACGCCCAGGTGTCGCAGCGCCGCCTCGCCGACGCGCCGGAACACGGGCCCCGCGACCTCGCCGCCGTAGTGGCTGATCACCGGCTCGTCGATGATCACCGCGATCACGAGGCGCGGCGACTCGGCCGGCACGAAGCCCACGAACGAAGCGGTCCAGCGCGCGAGCGGATCGCTCTCGGCGCGATAGCCGCCGTGGACCTCGTCGGCCTTCTGCGAGGTCCCGGTCTTGCCGGCGACGAGATAGCCCGGGATCGCCGCTTCGGCGCCCGTGCCTTCTTCGCCCGTCACGGCGGTCAGCATGTCCGCGACGAGGCGGGCCGTGGACCGCGGCACGACCTGACGCCGCGTGTGCGGCAGCGTCTCTTCCACCGTGTCGCCATGCCCGTCGACGACGCGGCGCACGAGGATCGGCTCCATGAGCCGACCACCGTTGGCGATGACGGTCATCGCCGTGGCGAGCTGCAGCGCGGTGACGCTGATGCCCTGACCGAAGGCGGCGGTCGCGAGATCGCGCTCGTACCACTCGCTGTGGTGGCGCAGGAGGCCCGAGACCTCGCCGTGCAGGGGCACGCCCGTGGACTGGCCGAACCCGAAGCGCCGGAACGCGCGGTAGAGCCCCTGGCGCCCCAGGCGCATGCCGATGATGGCCGCGCCGATGTTCGACGAGTCGGCGAGGATCTCGGCCGGCGTGAGCAGCCCGTGCGGATGCGTGTCGTGGATCGGGCGCTCGCCCTCGATGATCTCGAAGGTGCCGTCGTGGCAGTCGATCTGCTCGCCCGCCGTGAGCTGACCCGCCGCCAGCGCGGCCGCGATCGTGAAGGGCTTCACGGTCGATCCGGGCTCGAAGCGATCGGTGATGGCCCGGAAGCGCCGCGCGTCGGCGCTCGACCCCTGCGGGTCGTTGGGATCGAAGGTCGGGTAGCTCGCCATCGCGAGGACCTCGCCCGACTGCGGATCCATCACGATCACGCTGCCTGCGCGGGCCTCGAAGGTCCGGACCGAGAGCTCGAGCTCGCGCTCGGCGACGTGCTGGATGGTGTGATCGATCGTCAGGAAGACGTCGTCGCCCAGCGTCGCGCGGTCGTCGAGCAGCGTCTCGGAGAACACCACGCGGCCGCGCCGATCGCGCACCGCCGGCACGTCGGCCCGCTGGCCTCGCAGATGATCCTCCATCGCGAGCTCGAGCCCCTCGATGCCCTCCCCGTCCACGTTGGAGAAGCCGAGGATGTGCGCCGCGAGCGAGCCGTTCGGGTAGAAGCGATGTGCCTCTTCGGTGGTCTGCACGCCCGGGATGTCGAGCGCCATCACGGCCGCCGACTCCTCGGGGGTCACCTGCCGCTCGATCCACACGAAGTAGCGGTCCGAGGCCAGGCGGCGCGCGATGGTGGCCCGGTCGACGGCGAGGATCGTGGCCAGACGGGTGGCCGTCGCTTCGGTGTCCACGCCCTCGCGGTGCATCGTGCGTGGCGATGCGTAGATGCTGTCCACGTCGACGCTGACGGCGAGCTCGGCTCCCGTCCGGTCGTAGATGGTCCCCCGCTTGGGCGAGAGGTGGACGTCGCGGAGCTGCTGGGCCTCGGCCTCCGCGCGCAGCTCGTCGCCCTGCACGATCTGGAGGCGGTAGGCCCGATGGAGCACCGCGGCGCCCGCGCAGAGGAGGAACGCGCCGAGCATCGCGAGACGGATGCGCAGCCCGCGCCGGCGCTTGCGCGCGAGCTCCTCCGGCGAGGGCGGACCGCTCTCGGTCGCGCCGGTCTTCTCCGGCTTCTTCTCGACGCGTACGTTGCGGGTCATCGGATCCGCCCCGCGGCGCGGCGCCGCCCCCCGTGACCGACGGGCACCACGTGATCGGCGTCCGGCACGTCCATGCCGAGCGTGCCGCGCGCGACCGCCTCGACGCGATCCGGCTCGCGCAGCGTCGCCGCCTCGATGGAGAGCAGGCGTCGCTCCTCGATCAGCCGGCGCTGCTCACGACGCTCCTGGCCGACCTCGTAGCCCAGGCGCACCGTCTCGAGCCGCAGGCTCAGGTGCGCGATGAAGGCCGCGGCCGTGGCGATGACCGCCGCCGCCCAGAGCCAGAGCGTTCGCGAAGTGCGCGAGCGTTGCGGGCGGGCGCTCATGCGCGCACCTCTTCGGTGCCCCGCGCCGTGCGACGTGCCGCCCGCAGCTTGGCGCTGCGCGAGCGCGGGTTGGCGGCGGCCTCCTGCTCCGAGGCGACGACGGGCTTCTTGGTGAGGGGCGCGAGCTCGGCCGTCCCGCGCAGCGCGTGCTTCACCGCGCGGTCCTCGAGCGAGTGGAACGAGATGAGGACGGCGACACCGTCGTCGGCGAGCAGGTCCGGTAGCGCGGCGAGCAGCGCCTCGAGCTCGGCGAGCTCCTCGTTCACCGCGATGCGCAGCGCCTGGAACGTGCGGGTCGCCGGATCGATCCCACCGCGCGACGGGCCCAGGACGCGCACGGTCGCGCGCCGCAGATCGCTCGTCGTGCGCATCTCGCCGCGCGCCTCGGCCTCCTTGATCACGCGCGCGATGGGGCGCGAGCGGCGCTCCTCGCCATAGGTGTAGAGCACGTCGGCCAGCTCGCGCTCGGAGAGGTCGGCGATCAGCTCCGCGGCCGTGCGGCCGCTCGAGCGATCCATGCGCATGTCGAGCGGCCCCTCGCTGCGGAACGAGAACCCGCGCTCGGCTCGATCGAGCTGCGGCGAGCTGACGCCGAGATCCGCGACCAGCCCGTCGAGGCGAGGCGCGCCCGCCGAAGCGAGCAGCGCACGAGCGTCCCCGAAGCGCCCATGGACGAAGTGCACGCGCGCGCCGAAGCGAGCGAGCCGCTCGCGACTCTCCTCGATGGCCTGCGTATCGCGGTCGATCGCCCAGAGGGTGCCGCCCGGGGCGCTGGCCTCGAGGATCGCCTCGGCGTGCCCGCCGCGGCCGAGCGTGGCGTCGCAGTAGACGCCGCCGTCGCGCGGCGCCAGCGCGGCGAGCGTCTCCGCCTTGAGCACCGAGGTGTGCAGCTCGGCGCTCACAGCCCGAGCTCCGCGAGACGCGCCGCGATGTCCGCGCGCTTCTTGTCGTCGTCGAGCACAGCGCGGCGCAGGCCCTCGAAGCGCGCCTTCGACCACAGCTCGATGTGCTTGCCCATGCCGGCCCAGAGCACCTCGCGCGTGAGGCCGGCTGCGTCGCGCAGCTCCTTCGGGATGACGAGGCGACCGAGCTTGTCGAGCTCGATCTCCACCGCCCCCGACACGTAGAGGCGACGGATCATCGCGACGCTCGCGTCGAACTGAGGGAGCTTCGCGAGGCGCTCCTCGAACGCCACCCACTCCGTCATCGGGTACGCGACCAGGCAGGGATCGACGCCGTGCGTGAGCACGAGGCGCTCCTCGGCCCCACCCGAGAACGAGGCGGGCGCGGCGAGCAGATCGCGGAACTTCGACGGAACGGAGGTCCGTCCCTTCGCGTCGATCGCGTGCTCGTGCTGCCCGCGGAACAAGCTCACCCGCTTCCGTGGCGCGCAGTCGCGAGGTTCCGGCACCTCTTACCACTGCTTACCACCGCGGCGAACCTATGCCCCGCGTCGCGGGGGTGTCAACTTCTTTCTGACCCTATTTTGAAGATCAATTCTCGAACGTCGGGTCGGTGGTAGAAAGTGGATCGGGCGGGTCGAGCGAAGATCGCATCGGATGTTCATGTAGGCATCCGAGCGCGTCCACTTCTTGGCGTCGCGGCCGGACGGAGCGACACCGAGGGGTCGATGTCGGAGACCGAGCCCGAGGCGCGCGAGCACGACCCGCTCGAAGCGGCGTGGCAGGAGGTGCTCGCCCACTGGGACGAGCCCGCGCCCCACAAGCGCTTCCTCGCGCTCGCCGGCTCGCTCGACCGCCTCGCCGACGCCGGAAAGCGCTACCGGGCCGTGAAGGAGTCCGATCCCGCGCGCGCCGCGCGTGCGGCGCAGCAGGTCGACGCGCTCTTCGGGATCGCGATGACGAAGATGAGCGCGGTGGAGAAGTCACCGCCCCCGAAGGCGCGCCGGCGCCTCGACTTCATCGCGCTCGGCGTGAGCGCGGCGCTCATCGCTGCGGCGCTCTGGTCGATGCTGCACAACCGTTGAGCGCTTTCGCGACGCCTGCTTCCGTTCGGGACGCAAGTCGTTGAAAACTCGTTCCGCCCCCCGATAGACTCTGCGGGGGAGAACGCGGGAGAGACTTTGCAGCTCGATTTCAAGGCCAAAGAGCTGACGATCAAGCTCGTCTACTACGGCCCCGCGCTCAGCGGAAAGACGACGAACCTCCAGTCGATCCACGAGCTCGTCTCGGGCGAGTCGCGCGGGCGCCTCATGACGCTCGAGACCAAGGACGACCGCACCCTCTTCTTCGACCTCCTGCCGCTCACGCTGCAGGCGGGCCGCGGCGTCCAGGTGCGGGTGAAGCTCTTCACCGTCCCCGGCCAGGTCATCCACAACGCGACGCGCCGGCTCGTGCTGCAGGGCGCCGACGGCGTCGCGTTCATCGCCGACTCGCAGCGCGCGGAGACGAAGTCCAACGCCGCCGCCTTCGTGAACCTGCGCCAAAACCTCGTCGACAACGGCCTCGACGCTGCGCGGATGCCGCTCGTCATCCAGTTCAACAAGCGCGACATGCCGGACATCCGGACCGACGCCGAGATCGACGAGATGGCGCGGCGTGGCAAGGAGCCCGTCTTCAAGGCGGTCGCGCTCCGCGGGCAAGGCGTGCTCGAGACGCTGGTGGGCCTGCTCGAGATCGCCTGGAAGAAGATCGAGAAGGACCACCAGCTCAGCGAGAAGCTCGGCCTGCGCGAGGAAGTCGTGGTCGACGAGCTACGCGGCCGCCTCGGGGTGAAAGCGGTGCGCCGATGACCGACGCGGCGGCGGCGGATTTCGAGCTGGCCGAGGTGGCGCGCCTCGAGGACATCGTCGATCGGCGAGCCCTCAACGAGGTGTGCCGCTCGTTCTTCGAGCTCTTCTCGATCTCGCTGCGCGTGTTCACCCGCGACGGCGTCATGCTCGCCGACGCCCACGAAGAGCGCGAGATCTGTCGCTACGTCAACTCCCTCGGCGACGGGCGCCGCGCGTGCTCCTCGCTCGTGAGCGAGGTCAAGCGCACCGATCCGCTGGGCGGGCCGGTCGTGCATCCGTGCTTCACCGGAGCCGAGTACCGCATCGTCCCGATCGTCTACCAGGGGCAGCGGCTCGGGCGCTTCGTGCTGGGCCCCTACGTGCCGGCCGAGCGCCGCGAGGTCCCGCGCTCGCTCCTCGTCATCGATTCCCGCATCGACCCCGAGCAGGCGCGCAGCGCGCTCTCGGAGATGCCCCGCGTGCGCCAGGAGACGGTCGACCGCATCGGCGAGCACCTCTCGCGCACGCTCGATCTCATCCTCTTCTCGGGGCACCGCGCGTTCCTGACCAGCCAGATGCACGTCGCGTCGGTGCGCGAGAGCTTCCGCGAGCTCGCCGAGAAGAACCAGCACCTGCAGGAGGCGTTCGATCGGCTCAAGGAGCTCGACCGCCTCAAGTCGAACTTCCTCGCGACCGTGAGCCACGAGCTACGCACGCCGCTGACGTCGATCATCGGCTACAGCGACATGCTGGCCACCGGGATCGCGGGCGAGCTCAACGGCGAGCAGCAGGAGTTCGTCGAGACGATCCGCAGCAAGGGCGATCATCTGCTCGCCCTGATCACCAGCCTGCTCGATCTGAACAAGCTCGAGCAGGGCTCGATGCGCCTGCACCGCGAGGTCATGGACGCCGCCGCGCTGGTCACCGACCTGAAGAAGACCATGACCCCGTCGGCGGCCAAGAAGTCGGTCGGGATCGAGATGAAGATCGAGCCGGGGCTTCCGCCCTTGCACGTCGATCCGGTGCGCATCCGGCAGGTGCTCTTCAACATCACCGAGAACGCGCTCAAGTTCAGCCCGCCCGGCAGCGCGATCCAGCTCGTCGCGCGTCACGCCGAGATCGCGGGCGGAGCCGACGACGGCCTCGGGGCGGTGCTGCTCGCGATGCCCACGCGCGCGGTGGAGATCGGCATCATCGACGCCGGCATCGGCATCCCGAAGGAAGAGCAAGAGAAGATCTTCGACGCGTTCTACCAGGTCGACGGCGGCTCGACGCGCGAGCACGGCGGCACCGGCCTCGGCCTCTCGATCGTCAAGCGTATCGTCGAGGCCCACGGCGGCACGGTCCGCGTGGAGAGCGAGCCGGGGCACGGCGCGGCGTTCTGGGTGGCGCTGCCCGAGAGCGACGAGCCCTCGGCGCGGTGAGGCGGCGATGAGCCCGCGGCGCCTTGGGTCGCCGAGCGAGTGGGATCACGTCGCGACGCTCACGCGCGCGCTCGGACGCGGGCGCCGCACGGGCGTGCGGCTCGATCTGGGCGACGACGCGGCCGTGCTCGCGCCGATCGCGGCAGGCGTCGTGCTGAGCGTGGATGCGGCGGTGGAGGGCGTGCACTTCCGGCGCGCGTGGGCCGGCCTCGACGTGATCGGGGCGCGGGCATTCGAGGCGGCGCTCTCCGATCTCGCGGCCATGGGCGCGCGGCCCACCGCCGCACTGCTCGCGCTCGCCCTCCCCCGCGACACCTCGGCGCGAGACGTCGCCATCCTCGCGCGCGGGGTCGCGCGAGCGGCGGCGCGCGCGAAGTGCCCGGTGGTGGGCGGCAACGTCACGCGCGCGAGCGAGCTCTCGATCACGACCACCGTCGTCGGCGCATCGACGCGGCGCGCGCTCCGGCGCGACGGAGCGAGGCCGGGCGACGTCGTCTACGTCTCCGGCCCGGTCGGCGGCGCGGCGCTCGGGCTCGCGGTCCTCGAGCGTGGCGCGCCCCGGAGCGCGCTCGAGCGGAGGTTCGTGCGCCGATTCCTCGCGCCCCGCGCCCGCGTGGCGCTCGGCCGCCAGCTCGCGCGCGACGCGCACGCGTGCATCGACCTCTCGGATGGCCTCGCCTCGGACCTCGGCCACCTGGCGCGCGCGAGCCGCGTCAGGGTCGAGATCGACGCCGCGGCGCTGCCAATCGCGCCCGGGCACCGCGCCCTCGCCGCGCGCCTCGGCCTCGATCCGCTCGCGCTCGCGCTCGGTGGCGGCGAAGACTACGAGCTCGCGTGGACCGCGCGCGAGGGCGCCCGCATGCCGCGTGGCGCTCGCGCCATCGGCCGCGTGCTGCGCGGCCCTCCGGCGCTGCGCATTCTCGGTCCCACGCCCGTGAGCGCCGGCTTCGATCACTTCCGCTGACGCGCCCGGGCGCCCGAAAACAGGGCAATTCCTGGCGCGACGTCACCACCTCCCCAACAATTCGCCCGCGGCGCTCGCGCGTTTGCGTGTATCCCTGGCGAATGCGCGTCGCGACCATCCTCTCGCTCTTCCTGCTCGCCTTCACCGCCGGCTGTCCCAACGAGGACGGCGTGACGTGCGAGCCCGCCGACTGCGACGACGGCGACCCCTGCACCGAGGACGTCTGCGGCCCCACCGGCTGCCTCCACGACCCCACTTGCGAGTGCGACGTCGACACCGACTGCGAGGACGGCGACGCGTGCACCCTCAATACCTGTCGCCAGGAGGGGACGTGCGCGACGACCCTCCTCACGACCCCCGAATGCACCGCGTGCGATGTCCCGCTCGACTGCGCGACGGGCGGCGTGTGCGACCTCGTGGACTGCATCGCAGGGCACTGTCACGTGGAGCGGATGCCGGGATGCTGCACGGTCGACGAGGACTGCACGGGCACCGACCCGTGTGTCGACGAGGTCTGCATGGAGGGCAGCTGCGTCGGGCAGCCCATCGCGGGCTGCCTGCCGTGCACGAGCGCTGCGTCGTGCGACGACGCGAACGCCTGCACGACCGACACGTGCGACGCGCTCGTGTGCGCCCACGCGGCGATCGGCGGCTGCGGTGTGGTGACGAATCGAACGTTCACGGTCGGAGATGCGCCCGAAGGAATGGTGGTCCTCGATCTGCGCGTCCCCCCCTGGGGCCCGGACTTTCTCGGCCTCGCGACCGACGGGGTCCACCTGCTCGTCGCCTCGAGCGCGGCGGCGGTCGACGACGTGAACCTCACGACGGGCGCGACCAGCCAGCTCGACGCTCCTTGGGGCGCATTCGGTCTCGAGTGCTACCGCGCTCAGGCGGGGGACTTCTGCGCCGCGCCCGGAACGTTCGGCTGGTACACGCTCTCCTCGGGGCTGACCGCCACCGACGCCAGCGGCGTCGCGACCGACGCCGCCGCATCCCCGCCCGACGCCCAGGGACGCTCGGCAGAGGTCTTCTACGTGCAGGCGAACCGACTGCGCGCACGCCGGACCGACTTCACGCCCGGCCGCGAGGTCCCGCCGGCGGCCTTCCCCGGCGGCGCGTATCCATCGCGCCCGACCAGCGCCGTCTATCTCGGCGCCGACGACGTGCTCGTCCTCTTCGAGAGCGGCGAGCTGTACTCCGCTCCGCTCGAGCCGGTCGGCACCACGACGGCGGCGACGCTCGTGACCGATCTGGGCGGCGCCGCCGCGAGCATGCGCTACCTGAACTGTACCGATCCCGACGCCACCGGCGCGCGCGTCTGCGTCGCCACGAACTTCGGCGAGAGCCGCGGCCACCTGATCGACATCGACGGGGCCGGGGCCTTCCACTTCGGCCCGGACATCACGACCGGTGCAGGGCCGGTCGAGATCGCGATCACCTGGTCGAGCACGCCCGGGACCGCCCTGATCGGATCGACGGGTTTCGACGACGACGTCATCCGCATCCACGCCTACGACGGGACCGCCGTCACGCTCGAGGACGAGGGCACCTTCGCCGAGTGCGACGCACCGGGCCACGCGCTCTGGGTCGACTCCAGCACGCTCGCCGTCAGCTGCAACGCTTCCGACACCGTGAAGATCCTCGGCCGCGGCTTCGACGACTGACGCCGCGACGGGCACGGGTCGAGCAGGCGAGCCGATCGGCGCTCAGAGCATCCCGCGCAGGCGGGCCTTCGCGAGCGCCTCGGACTTGCTGCTGGCATGCAGCTTCTCGTAGATCCTCTTGATGTGGCTGTGCACCGTGTGTGTGCTGAGGTGCAGCTCGCTCGCGACTTCTTTGTAGGAGAGCCCATCCTCGAGACCGCGCAAGACGTCCTTCTCGCGCGCCGAAAGCGCGTACTTGTCCGCGACCGTGCCTTGCTGGCGGAACGCGGCGACGACGTCGCGCGCGATCTTGGGGCTCATCGGCGCGCCGCCGGCGCGGAGCTCGCGGATCGCCGCGACGAGCTGGCCCGCCGGCACGCCCTTGAGCACGTAGCTGCTGGCGCCGGCCACGATCGCCTCGAGCACGGAGGACCGGTCGGCGTGCACGGTGTGCACGAGCACGTCGAGGCTCGGTCGCTCGGCGCGCAGCGCGCGGATCACCTCGCTGCCCGGCATGTCGGGCAGCCCGAGATCGACGAGCGCCACGTCGGCCTCGCCGCGGAACGCGAGCGCCTGCTGCCCGGTGCCGAGCGCCGCCGCCAGCACCATGCCTTCCGCGCGCTCGATGGCGTGCGCGAGCTCGCCGCGCAGTACGGCGTCGTCCTCGATGATCAGCACCGAGATCGAGGGCCCCATCGCCACGCGACGAAACTAGCATGGCTGCTCTTGCTGCTGGGGACGCTCGCCGGCTGCGATCGCGCGCTGCCGGGCGTGGCCGTCGAGCACTGGGAGGCTGCGGGTCCGGAGGCGGCCCCGCTCGCCGCGCCCTCGGCGCTGCCATCGCTCGCGCTGCGGCCGATCGATGCCCCGATCGTGCGGACCGACGGGACGACCCAGGCTCTCTGGCTGCGTGCGCGCGTGAGCCCGCGGGGCCTGCGTGACCCGGTCGTGCTCGTGCCCCGGGCGTACGTCGCGCTCGACGCCTGGGTCGACGGCGAGCGCGTCCTACGGACGTCGAGCTACCGCGAAGCGAGCGGCGTCCCGTTTCGCTTCGTGCCGCTCCCACGCTCGGAAGGGGACGTGGAGGTCGTGCTGCGCGTGGCATCTCGCTACACGCAGGTCGGTCTGCCCGAGGGCGCGCGCGTCGGCGAGCGCGCGGAGCTGCTCGCCGCGCTCGTTCGCCGAGACGCGCCGCGGACGGCCCTGGCGGTGTCCGCGCTCGCGATCGGGCTCGGGGCGCTGGCGTTCGTCTTGCGGGGGCGAGAGCGCCGCGCGCTCGTCGGCATCGCGATCTTCTCGATCGGCATGGGAGGCTGGTCGCTGTTCCAGACCCGCGCCCGCCAGATCTGGATGCCGGATCTCTCCCTCTGGTTCGGCATCTGGTGGTGCACCGGATCGTTCACCTCCTTCGGTGCGGCTACGTTCGTGGAGGCCGTGTTCGACGCCGGCCCGCGTCGCTTCGTCCGCGTGCTGCGCTGGCTCTTCGCCGCGCACACCGCGATCTGCGTCGCATCGCTCGCGCTCGACGAAGGCTTCTTCGCCATCGCACCGTTCGTGTTCCTGTCGGGGCGAGCGCTGATTGTCGTCGGGAGCGCGCTCACGCTCGCTTGGACGGCCCACCTCGCGCGCAGCGGCGACCGCGCTGCGCGCCGCTTCCTGGCCGGCTTCGGGGTCGCGAGCGTCGGCATCGCGCACGACATCGCCGTCTCCTTCGGGCTGCTGCGTACGGGGATGCTGCTGGCCGACGTGGGCTACCTCGGGATGCAGCTCTCGTGGATCACCATCGTCGTGCTGCAGTTCGAGCGGCTCGAGCGCGCGGTCGCCGAACAGGCCGCGGCGCTCGCGCGCTTCGTGCACGAGCGCGACGCGCTGGTTCGGGATCTGCACGACGGTCTGGGCGGCGTCGTCACGAACGTGCGCCTGCTCGCCGAGCGCGCGCAGAGCGCGGAGGCGACACCGCCGACCGGGCTGCTGACCGCGATCGTGGGCCTCGCCGACGAGGGCCTCGACGAGCTCCGCATCCTGATGTCGGGGTTCGATGCGCTCCCTTCGACGTGGCGCGGCGCGGCCGCCGAGCTGCGTCGCGCGGCGAGCGCCACGCTCGAGCCCCACGCCATCGCGCTCCGCTTCGAGCCCGATCCGGGCGAGGGCATGCCCGACCTCGCGACGTTCGTCGCGCTCGCGCGCATCCAGCGCGAGGCGCTGACGAACGTCGTCAAGCACGCCCACGCCCGGAGCGTGACGAGTCGCTTCCGCGTCCGCCCGACCGAGCTCGAGCTCTCGATCGACGACGACGGGCCCGGGCCGTCGGGCGCCACGCCGGCGGCCGGCCACGGCCGCGGGCTCGACTCGATGCGCATCCGAGCCAAGGGCATCGGCGCCACGGTGCGCTTCGAGCGCGAGGGCGATCGCACCCGGCTCGTCGTGCGACGCGAGGGTCCTGCGCCGCGCCCGCCCGAGCGCGCGGCGTGATCGCGCCGGCCGAGGATGTCGCGCCCGCTCGCGCTTCCGCGGCCGCCCCGACGCTCACGTCACTCGGCCGGACGGCCTCGCCGCGTGGCGTGACGCGCCATCATCTTCTGCAGGCCGAAGCGAGAGAGCCCGAGCAGGCGCGCTGCCTGCGTCACGTTGTGGCCTGCGCGCGTGAGCGCGCGCTCGACGAACGCGCGCTCGAGCCGCTCGGTCGCGGTCTTCAGATCGAGGTCCGCGTCGAGCTCGGCCTCGCTCGCGGCGTTCTCGCCGCGCACGCGCGAGGACAGGTTCGCAGCGCGCAGGGCGCGTCGGTCGAGGGCGAGCGCACGCCGGACTTCGTTCTCCAGCTCGCGCACGTTGCCCGGCCAGCCGTAGCGCAGCAGCGACGCGAGCGCGGCCGGCTCGATCTCGACCGCGTCCCCGGCCTCGGCCTTCGCGACACGCCGGACCAAGGGCTCGACGTCGTCCCGGCGCTCGCGCAGCGGTGGCAGCGGGATCTCCACCACGGCGAGCCGGTAGTAGAGATCCTCCCGGAATGCGCCGCGCGCGATCTCGGCACGGAGGTCGCGGTGGGTCGCGGTCACCACGCGCACGTCGATCGGGCGGGGGGCATCTCGCCGACCTCGTCCAGGAAGAGCGTGCCGCCCTCGGCCAGCTCGAAGAGCCCCCGCTTGCGCGCGCTCGCGCCGGAGAAGGCCCCGCGCACGTGGCCGAAGAGCGTGCTCTCGAGCAAGGGCAGCGGGATCGCGGCGCAGCTCTCGGCCACGAAGGGCGCCGCCGCGCGGGTGCTCGCGCGGTGCACGTAGCGCGCGAGCACCTCCTTGCCGGTGCCGCTCTCGCCGGTGAGCAGCACGGGCACCTCGCTCGCGGCGACGCGCGAGGCCAGCACCGCCACGCGCCGCATGGCGTCGCTCTCGAGCACGAGCTCGGCGCGCGCCGGATGCTCGGTCTCGGCGATCGCGAGATCGCGCGTCTTCTCCTCGAGCGAGGCGCGGAGCAGGCGCTCGCGCCGCGCGGCCATCGCCTGCGCGCGGCGCTCCTTTCGCGCGCGATCGGCCTGCGCGAGCGCGATCGCGGCGAACGCCCCGAGCTCGTCCAGCGCCCGCTCCACGTCCGGACCGAAGGCCGAAGGGCGCAGCCGATCGTCGACGTAGAGGACCGCGTCGCGCTCGGGCCACGTCACCGGCAGGGCCACGACCGAGCGCACGGCGAGCGTGTGGATGCTCGCGCCGCCCGCGAGGGCCAGATCGGTCCCGGCATCGATCGACGAGAGCCGGGCCCGCTGCTCGAGGCAGCGCGAGACGATCGACGTCGAGACGCGGACCATCGCCGCATCGAGCGGGCCAGCCGGCCCGTGCGCCGCACGCACGACGAGGGCGCCGCTCGGCTCGCGTACGACCAGCGCCGCGTGCTCGGCGGACGCGAGCGCGCGCGCCGACGCGACCAGCCGCGCGGCGATGGCGCTCGTCCGCGTCTCTTCGACGAGCGCGCGCGCGTGCGCGAGCACCGGCGGCGCAGGACGGCTCCGCTCGACCTCTCCCTCGGGGAGCGGGCGGGACGCGAGCGCGCGGGCGTGGAGCGCGCGGAACTGGGCCTGTCGCTCGGACGGAAGCGAAGCTAGCGCCGCGTCGAGCGCGCTGCGCTGGGCGCGGAGGGCGCCTTCGGCCCGCGCCGCATCCCCTTCGGCCTCGGCGACGTCCACCTCGGTCGCCAGCCAGCGCAGGCGCGCCTCGTAGGCGCCGTGCTCTCCGAGGAGCGCGCGAGCGCGGTCGGCGCTCTGCCGGCAAGCGGCGGCATCCCCGCGGGCGAGCGCGATGCGGGCCTCGGCCAGGGCCACCTCGAGCCGCACCGACGCCGGCTCCGCTTCGTCGCGGAAGCCCCGCAGCACCTGCTCGGCGCCGCCGGGATCGAGCGCGAGCGCGCGCAGCGTGGCGAGCCGCGCGGCGGCGAGCCAGCTCGACCCCCGCGCGAGCAGCGCCTCGAGGCGACGCTCGGCCGCGCGCGGGCGCCCTTCCCCGACGTCGACGTCGGCGAGCACGATCTCGGCGAGCGTGGCCGCCTCGTCGTCGGAGACGCGTCGCGCCTCGCGGAGCGCCCCCTCGGCCGCATGCCGCGCGTGCGCGCGATCGCCCGTGAGCAGGGCCGCGTTGGCCACGTTGTAGAGAGCGCGCGCCGCGTCCCGATCGCGACCGAGGAGGACCAAGCGCTCGGCGCCGCGCGCGAGCGCATCGAGGGCCGGACCGAGCGCGCCGAGGTCGAGCCGCCCGATCCCGAGGTTCACGAGGAAGGCCGCCGTCGCGTGTCGCTCGCCTGCGGCCGCCGCGAGGCCCGCGCTCCGCTCGAAGGCCGCGTGCGCGCCTTCGGCGTCGCCGAGCGCGGCCCGTGCGCCCGCTTCGACCGCGTCGAGACGCGCCAGTGCACGCCGCCGATCGAAAGCGGCGACGTCGCGGGCTTCTTCGAGCGCGCGTCGCGCCTGCTGCGCGATCGCCATCGCGACCCGCGGCTGCCCGGCGCGATGGGCCGCGAGCGCCCGCGTCTCGTCGACGAAGGCGGCCCCCACCGGATCGCCGGCGGACGGAGCAGCCGCGAGCGCGGGGATCGGCTGGCCGGTGGCGAGCGCGATGCGCGCGCGCGTCGCGAGCGCGAGGGCGGGCTCGGACGAGACCGCCGCCTCGAGCGCGATGGCCGCCTCGTCGAAGCGGCCGGCGCGCCTGAGCGCCTCCGCGCGCAGCCACCCCGCGCGCCCGGAGGCGAGGCCGTCGAGCGCGGCGATCGCCTCGTCGCTCCGGCCCGCGGCCATCCACGCGTCGCTCTCCGCGAGGGCCAGCGCCTCGTCGTCGCCGAAGCGGCGTGCCCTCGCGAGAAGCCACGCGGCGCGCTCCGGCGAGGCCGCATCGCGCAGCGCCGTCGCGGCGTCGAGCACCTCGATGCGCGCGTCGCGGGGCGGTCCCAGCGCGGCACGGGCGAGCGCACGCGGGGTCCCGCGGGGCGCCACGTCGATCAGGCGCGCCGCGAGCGCTCGCCGCTCCGCGGTCTCCATCGTGAGCGCCAGCGTCTCGGCCAGGGCCGGCGTCAGCGCGAGCCGGCCCTGCGCGTGGTGCTCGGCGCCCCCGCGATCGACCAGCAGCGCCGCGGCGGCGGCGCGCGCGCCCCCCACCGCGCGCCGCGCCGAGGCCACGTCGATCGCGCCGCCCAGGAGCGCCGCCGCCTGGTCGAGCGCGCGCTTCTCGATGTCGGCCAGCGAGCCGGCGAGCGGATCGCCCGAGGGGCGCACCACGAGCGCACCGACGTCCTCCTTGGTCACGCGCGGCGGCGACGCGCGGCGCACCGCGCGCTCGATCAGCGCGAAGAGCTCGAGCTCGTTGCCGGGCCAGTCGTGCGAAGCGAGCTCGGCGAGCGCATCTTCGGCGATCCCCAGGGTCGCGCTTCCCGACGCGCGGCAAGCGCGATCGATCGCGAACAGGACGAGCGAGCCGAGGTCCTCGCCCCGCTCGCGCAGCGGGGGTACGTCGACGCGCAGCGCGCTCACCCGCTCGGCGAGGCCCGCGTCCATGCTGCTCCGCTCCACGAGCGCGCTCGGATCGTCGTGCAGCCCGAGGACCACGCGCACGTCGACCGCGTAGGGCGTGCCGCCGACCACGCTCCGCGCGTGGCGCGTCGCGATGGCCTCGTCGAGCTCGCGCAGGACCTCGGTGCCGAGCGCGGTGGCGCGCTCGAGCAGCAGCGTGCCTCCCGCCGCGAGGCGCAGCCAGCCGGGCGTACCGTGGCGCAGATCGTCGCCGAAGAGCGCGAGCTCGGCGTCCTCGGGGCGCACGTTCGCGCAGTCGGCGACGACGATCGGACCGGTGCGCCGCGGGCTCTTGTCGTGCAGCAGCCGCACGAGGGGTGCCAGGGCCACGCCGGGCTCGGCCGCCAGCACGATCGGCGCATCGAGCGGCGCGATCTCGTCGATGCGCGCGACCACCTTCCGCATCGCCGGCCCGTATGCGACGAGCGGCGCGCTGCTCGGCCCGCCGGCGCCCTCCTTCGCGCGGGCCGCCTCCTGCCGCGCGCGGGCGAGCTCGTCCTCGAGGCCGTCGACGCGCTCCTCGAGCCGCTCGCGCTGCATCATCAGGTCTGCCTCGCGGCGCTGGCCGCGCAGCGTCGCCGCGTGCAGGCCCACGACGGGCGTGATGCGCTGCGCGAGCCGCTCGAGCGCGCCGAGCTCCTCGAGCGTGAGCGCGCTCCGGCGTACGCCACGCGGAACGACCAGCGCCCCCTCGAGCTCGCCCTCGTGCACGAGCGGCACGACCGCGAGCGCGTCGAGGGCGCCGAGGGACTCGGCGAGCGCCCGCAGGTCCGGCCGGCGGACGACGAGCGCGTCGATGGGGGCCCGCAGCACGATCTCTCCGCGGCGTGCGAGCATGCGCTCGAGCAGGGCCGGCGAGAGCTCGCGGCTCTCCACGTGCGCGAGCCCGGCGGCATCGAGCCGCGCGACCCGCGCCGGCTCGACGACGTAGAGCAACGCGTCGGCGTCGGGCGTGCGGGCCGCCGCGCGAAGCGGCGCGAGGATCGCCGCGCCGAGCGTGTCGAGCTCTCGGGCGCCCGCGCTGGCGTGCTCGGCCCGCTCGATGGCGGCGAGCAGGCGCCCGGCGTCGGGGGCGACGAGCCACTCGACCGCCGAGCGCACCACCGCGCCGAGCCCGAGCGAGAGCGCCGCCATCCCGGCGGCCACCAGGCCGAGCGCGACGGGATCGCGCGGAACGATCGGAGCGAGCTCGGCCACGCCGACGCCGAGCACGACGAGCACCACGAACGCCGTCACCACGCGCCGGGTCGTGAGCGCCGCGCCCACCGGACGCAGCTCGCCGCGGATCGAGAGGTGCCCGAGCGCGAGGGCCAGCGCGGCGCCTGCGACGACCCAGCGGAACGGCGCGGAGCCCGCCGCGGCGCGCCCGGAGATCGCGAGGGCGGCCGCCACCACCGCGAGCACGAGCGCGACGAAGGTCCCGGCGCTCGCCCCGGCGCTCGCCGCGAGCGCCTCGGGCTCGCTGCCGAGGCGGCGACGAAGGGCGCGCAGCCCGAGCGCCAGCGCGAGCGAGGCGACCGCCGTGATCGGGGCGACGAGGGCGAGCGTCTCGCCCACGAGCAGGCCAGCCGGCAGCGGTGGCGCGACCGAGAGCGCCGCCAGCAGCGACGCCGCGCCCGCCCAGACCAGCAGCGCGCGGCGCCATCGCGACAGGCGCGCGAGGCGAGGCGGCGAGTCGGGGACGTCGAACGCGAGGTCCGCCGCCAGGGCGCCCACCCAGGGCAAGGGCACCCGCGCCGAGAGCTCCAGCGCCAGCGAGAGCGGGCCGCGTGCCCGACCAGGACGAGCGCCGCCGCCAGGGCCATCCACGCGATGCGCCGCGCGCCCGGCAGCGCTTCCTGGCGCAGCGCCCACCAGGGCACCAGGGCCAGCGCGAGCGCGCAGGCCGCCAAGGTCCAGCCCGCCGCGTCGAGGCCCCCGCTGCTCGCGGCCAGATCGGCCAGCAGATACAGGACGAGCGCCGGCGCGAGCAGCGGCAGCATGCGCCCCTCGCTCACGATCGCCGTCCTCTCCGCCGTCCGCGCGCGCTCATCGAAGCTGGCGGTGTAGCAAGCCCGCGCGCGGGGGTCGAAAGATGGGGGGCGGAAGACCGTGGGAACGGTCGGACGCCGAGCCCCCCGATCTCGCGGTTTTGAGTATCCTCGCCGGCGCCGATGGAGGCGCGCGCCTGCCCGTGACCCGAGAAGCACCCAGCCCCGCCGAGAGCGCCGGACTCGTCGGTCACGTCGTCGGCGGCCGCTATCAGCTCGTCCGCATGCTCGGCGACGGCGGCATGGGCGCGGTCTACAAGGCCGCCGACCAGGTCCTGCGCCGCTTCGTCGCCATCAAGATGCTGCACCCGGCCACCTCGCAGAACCCGGCGGCGGGCGATCGGTTCCAGCGCGAGGCCCGCGCGGCAGCGGCGATCGGTCACCCGAACATCATCGACATCCTCGACTTCGGCTCGGACGGCAACCGCGCGTTCATGGTCATGGAGTACCTGCGCGGGCGCTCGCTCTCGCAGCTGCTCGCGAACGAGGGTCAGAAGGTGAGCGTCGCGCCGGCGAAGCCGCCGGTGGGGCTGACGGATAGAATCGGGGCGACGTCGACGCCGGCGATGGATCGCTCCATCTCGGCGCGCTCGGTCGCCAGGGCGTCCTCGTCGGCGGTGCCTTCCGGCGTCGACAGGATGCGATCGCGCAGCTCGTGGTAGGCCGACTGCCGGCGCTCGGCCTCCGTCGTGCTCACCAGCGTGACGACGCCCATCACCGACGAGACGCCCGCCAGCACGATGATGAACCAGTCGGCCGGGTTCGGAATCTGGAAGTTGTTCGGGCCGAGGTAGACCGGCACCACGGCGAGGCCGACCGCGAGGTTGATCGAGCCGTCGAGGATGCGACCGATGCGCGCCTGATCGGCGAGCGAGTCGAGCTGCAGCTCGCCGTACTCGAGCCGCTCGCGCACCTCGGAGAGCGAGCCCATGGGCATGTGGGCGAACCGGATCGCCGGGGCGCTCGGGTTCGTCATCAGGATGAAGCTCGAGATCGCGCGCGCCGCCGAGGCCCCGGCGTACGTGTACAGGTAGATCGACGAGTACGAGACGCTGCCCGGCGGGAGCGAGCCCGACGTGTCGAGGAGCACGCCCCACGTGACCGTCGCCGCCGCCGAGACGAGCATGAGCACTCCGTCGAGGATGCTCCCGCCACCGCGCGCCGCGAGGATCTGGAGGTCGGCATCGAGCGCCCGCAGGCGCGTCGCCACGGTGGTCGGGATGTGGACGTCGGCCGCATCGGCGACGACCGGCGCCCGCGGCGCCGCGTAGATGCCCGTCGCGGGCGCGGGGGGCACGGAGACCTGATCGTAGGCGGCCGGCGCGGCCGGGACCGCCACGAGCTCGTCGGTCGGGGCTGTGCCCGCGCCTGTCGCCGTGGCCGGAGCGGTCGCCGTGCTCGGAGCGATCGCGCTCGCGCTCGACGATCGATAGGGGGACGCCAGGGCTCGTGCCTGCGCCGAGGCAACGGAGGGGGCCGCTCCGACGACAAGGACGCCGATCGCGAGGGCGACGCCGGAGCAGAGCGTCTTCCGGGTCCCGATCCGTGTGGACGGCTGCACGGATGTCAGTATAGCGGCGCCCCAGCGTCCCCGCGAGCACCCCCACCCGAAGGAAGAGCCCGATGAGAGCCAGCGCCAAGGCGAAGACCGTCTTCGTCTGCCGGTCACGTCACCAAGGACGGCGCGATCGCCGGGCCCAAGCTGCTGGAGCACCTGGTCGACACGGTGCTCACGTTCGAGGGCGACGCGACCGCGTCGTTCCGCATCGTGCGGGCCACCAAGAACCGCTTCGGCCCGGCGCCTGCCGACCGGCATCGACGAGCTCGATCGGGTCCTCGGCGGCGGCCCGGTGCTCGGGGGGGTGGTGCTCCTCGGCGGCGACCCCGGGATCGGCAAGTCCACCCTGCTGATGCAGGCGCTCGCCGGCATCGCGCGCACGGGCAAGCGGGTGCTCTACGTGACGGGCGAGGAGTCGGCGGCCCAGGTCGCGCTGCGAGCGCGCCGCCTCGGCGGGCCGGGGATGGACGACATCGTCGTGCAGGCGACGCTCGATCTCGACGAGGTGCTCGCCACGATCGACGCGCTCAGCCCGACCGCGGTCGTGGTCGACTCGGTCCAGACCGTGCGCGTCGCCGGGCTGGAGACGCCGGCGGGCAGCGTGGGCCAGCTGCGAGAGGTCGCGGCGCGCCTGGTGGAGATCGGCAAGCGACGCGGCGTGGCGATGTTCCTCATCGGTCACGTCACCAAGGACGGCGCGATCGCCGGGCGGTCACGTCACCAAGGACGGCGCGATCGCCGGGCCCAAGCTGCTGGAGCACCTGGTCGACACGGTGCTCACGTTCGAGGGCGACGCGACCGCGTCGTTCCGCATCGTGCGGGCCACCAAGAACCGCTTCGGCCCGGCGCACGAGATGGCGGTCTTCGAGATGGTCCGCGACGGCCTGCGCGAAGTGGCGAGCCCGAGCGCGCTCTTCCTGCGCGAGCGACCCTCGCGCGCGGCCGGCTCGGTGGTCACACCCATCGCCGAGGGCTCGCGGCCGGTGCTCGTCGAGGTGCAGGCCCTGGTGGCGCCTCCGCAGTACGGCCCGGCGCGGCGCGTGGCGACGGGCGTCGATGGCAGCCGCCTGGCGATCCTGCTCGCCGTGCTGGAGCGCAAGGCCGACGTGCACGTGCTCGATCGCGACGTGTTCGCCAGCGTCGCGGGCGGCGCCCACGTGGACGAGCGCGCGGCCGATCTCGCGATCGCGATCGCGGTCGTCTCGAGCCTGCGGGATCGCGCGGTCGACACGGGCCTCGCCGTCTTCGGCGAGGTCGGCCTGGCCGGCGAGCTGCGCGCCGTCCCGCGCGGCGCCGCGCGCGTGCAGGAGGCGCGCGCGATGGGCTTCACGCGCGTGCTGATGCCGCGCGGAAACGCGGCGCAGCTCACCGAGGAGGAGCGCGCGGGGATGGAGATCGTGGGCGTGCCGGGGCTCGGCGAGGCGATGCAGCACGCGTTCGAGTGATCGGGCAACGCGGCTCGCGCGGCCACGACAACGGGACATGAGCTTCCGTGCCGCCCTCGCGGGGCTGCTCCACCTGCTCGCGCCGCTGCGCTGCCCTGGCTGCGACACGCCGCACGAGCTCGACACGGACGGGCCGTTCTGCCCGGCCTGCGCGCCGCTGATCGAGCCGGCCTCGGGCGCGCTCGGCACCCACGCGGGCTTCGTGTACGGAGGCCCGCTCGCCACAGGTCAGAACGACTCGCCGAAGTGGCTGGACTGCCGCATGCGGCGCTGGACACGCTCGTCCAGGCGCCGCAGGCCGGCAATGGGTCCAACCGCGCCGCCAACAGCGTGGCCGGCGCGACGGGCGGCCTTGCCGATCCGGGACGTAGGCCGATGCGGCCAAGCGCCTGCCGACCGGCATCGGCAAGCCGATCGAAGTCCTCGGCGGCGGCCGGTGCTCGAAGTGGTGCTCCTCGGCAGCGACCAGGATCGGCAAGTCCTGCCCTGCTGATGCAGGCGCTCGCCGGCATCGCGCACGCCTGAGCAAGCGGTGCTCTACGTGACGGGCGAGGAGTCGGCGGCCCAGGTCGCGCTGCGGTACGCCGCCTCGACCTCGCGCGAGGCCGGGGATGGACGACATCGTCGTGCAGGCGACGCTCGATCTCGACGAAGGTGCTCGCCACGATCGACACGCTCAGCCCGACCGCGGTCGTGGTCGACTCGGTCAGACCGTGCGCGTCACCGGGCTGGAGACGCCGGCGAGCCGCCGTGGGCCAGCCGCGAGGAAGGTCGCGGCGCCTGGTGGAGATCGGCAAGCGACGCGGCGTGGCGATGTTCCTCATCGGTCACGTCACCAAGGACGCGGCGCGATCGCCGGGCCCAAGCTGCTGGAGCACCTGGTCGACACGGTGCTCACGTTCGAAGGCGACGCAGCCGCGTCGTTCCGCATCGTGCGAATACAAACCGCTTCGGCCCGGCACACGAGATGGCGGTCTTCGAGATGGTCCGCGACGGCCTGCGCGAAGTGGCGGCCGAGCGCGCTCTTCCTGCGCGAGCGACCCTCGCGCGCGGCCGGCTCGGTGGTCACACCCATCGCCGGGCTCGCGGCGGTGCTCGTCGAGGTGCAGCCCTGGTAGCGCCTCCACGCAGTACGGCCCGGCGCGGCGCTATTGGCGACGAGCGTCGATGGCAGCCGCCTGGCGATCTGCTCGCCGTGCTGGAGCTGGACGACGTGCGATGCTCGATCGCGACGTGTTCGCCAGCGTCGCGGGCAGCGCCCGCGTGGACGAGCGCGCCGCCGATCTGCCATCGCGATCGCCGGTCGTCTCGACCTGCGGGATCGCGCGGTCGACACGGGCCTCGCCGTCTTCGGCGAGGTCGGCCTGGCCGGCGAGCTGCGCGCCGTCCCGCGCGGCGCCGCGCGCGTGCAGGAGGCGCGCGCGATGGGCTTCACGCGCGTGCTGATGCCGCGCGGAAACCGCGGCGCAGCTCGCCGAGGAAGGCGCGGGATGGAGATCGTGGGCGTGCCGGGGCTCGGCGAGCGTGCAGCACGCGTTCGAGTGATCGGGCAAGCGCGGCTCGCGCAGCCGACAACGGGACATGAGCTTCCGTGCCGCCCTCGCCAGGCTATCACCTGCTCGCGCCGCTGCGCTGCCCTGGCAAGACGCCGCCGCACGGCTCGCGCGGACGGGCCGTTCTGCCGCGGCCTGCTGCCGCTGATCGAGCCGGCCTCGGGCGCGCTCGGCACCCACGCGGGCTTCGTGTACGGAGGCCCGCTCGCCGTGCTCGCCGCTACAAGGCCAGCGCGCGGCGCCGCTGGCCGAGCTCGCGCTCCCGATCGTGCGCGAGCGCTTCGCGGGGCACATCGACGTCGTGGTGCCGGTCCCGCCCCATCCGCGCCGCCTGCGCGAGCGCGGGCTCGATCCCGTGGCGCTGATCGCGCGGCCCATCGCCCGTGCCCTCGGCGCGCGCTACGTGCCGCGCGCGATCGTGCGTGCACGCGACACCCCGCCGCAGGCCTCGCTCGGGCGCGGCGAGCGCGCGCGCAACGTCGCCGGCTGCTTCGCCGTGAGGGCGGCGCTCGACGAGGCGCGGGTGCTCGTCGTCGACGACGTCCGAACGACCGGCGCGACGCTCTTCGAGATGGCGCAGGCCGTCGACGATGCCGGCGCGAGCTCGATCGCCCTGTTCGCGCTGGCGGTCGCCGATCCCGCCGATCGTCGCGGCGGGTGAGCCCCGTCGTCGCTCAGATCAGGATCGTCTGGCAGCCGAACTGCACGTCGAGGCCGGTGTCGGTGCCCACGACCTCGGTCTGCGCCTGCGTGCACGACGCCGGGCAGAGGAGGATCTGGGTCGGATGGGCCATGTCGTCGTAGTACCAGCCGCCCCGCGTCCCATCGCAGGCGGCCGCGTCGGGCACGAAGCCGACGTAGCTCGTGCCGCTCGTGCCGCGCATGACCACGTTCACGCGGCCCACCTGGAAGGTCATCCCGTCGGGCGCCGGCGGGATGTCGACGAAGCAGTCGATCGGGGAGCCGTGCACGACGCCGTCGGCAACGGCCTGGAAGAACGGCGGGAACGCCGCGGCGCCTTCGCAGATCTGACGGCGGACACCACCGGTGCGCTGGACGAGCGTCGTGTACACCGGGCCCGCCGACACCGGGAAGACCCCCGGCGAGTACTCACAGCGCACCGTCGGGTCCGTCTCGTCGCCCCACCCGTACACCGCGTCGAACGTGTAGCCGTCGAAGAGCGTGCCGTAGGCGGCGGTGTCGAGGATTCCCGGCCCGAGCGTGCGGCTGCTGAACGGGTTGCCCCCGCCGGGGAAGTCCTCGAGCGAGGTCACCGTGAGCCGCGAGTCGCCGGCCTGGCACGTCGGCTCACCGCTCCCGCCGCACGTGCGCTGGTTGTCGTCGGTGACGAGGATGAACGTGCGCGTCGCCTCCGGCCGCAACAGGTCGCGCCAGGGCGCGCCGCCGTACTGCTCACCGTCCATGTACCCGGCGCTCTGCGCCAGCGTGCCCAGGATCTGCTCGATGGGCATCGTGCTGTGGACGTCCATGTCCGTCTGGTAGAAGTGCGGCGGGTTGTCGGCGCAGGCGGCGCCCGCGAGCGGCTCGGGAACGCAGACACCATAGGTCCCGGTGCGCGCCGAGAGCATGATCATCCGGTAGTCGAGGTCGCTGGCCACCAGCGTTGCTGCGAAGTCGTTGATGCCCGCGCGAACGGCGGCGATCGCGGGCGCCATGCTGTTCGAGTTGTCGATCACGAAGATGATGTCCGCCGGGTCGCGCGTGATGGTCGCCTGGCTCGTGCGCGACTCGCAGGCGGCGTCCGGCGAGAGCCCGCCGTCGACGAGCGGCGCGTCGCGACCGACGTCGTTGCCTACGTCGTGCGGCACGCCCGTGTCGGTAGGACCGCCGTCCATCGCGCCCCCGTCGGACGTCGTGCCCGCATCGAAGAGCGGAACGCGCGTGGGCTGCACGGTGCAGCCGGCGACGAGCCACGCGAAGGAAGACGCCAGGGCGGCGCAGAGGCCGCTCGTACGAGCCAAGTCAGTGCCCACACCTCGATGCTAGCAGCGCCCGGACGCCGAGCGAACGCCCTCGTGGGCGGAGCCGCAATTCCACCTTATGCTCACGCGCATGACACGCGCGCTCTGCGTGCTCGTCGCTTGCGGGCTGGCGATCCCGGCGTCGGCTCGGGCCCAGGAGCGATCGCGGCCAGGGGCCGGGAGCGTGCTCGACGTCGCCTCGATCGACCGCGCGGCGGCGCTCCGGATCCGGGCCGAGGCGCGGGCGCTCCTCGCGGACTCGTTTCGCTGGGTGGGCGAGGAGCCGGCCCGCGCGACGCCGAGCGACGTCCTCGTGGAGCAGGCCATGGCTCGCTACGAGTCGGTGCTCGCGCTCCAGTCGGACGATCCGACCCTCTGGGTCGAGCTGGGCCTGACGCGAGCGCGCTTCCATCGCGTGCAGGCCGACGGGCGTAGCGAAGAACGGATCGACGGTGCGATCGCCGCGCTCGAGCGCGCGCGGGCGCTCTCTGCCGAGACGGCCGAAGTCACCGTCGCGAGCGAGCTCGCCTCGCTCCGCGCGCACCGGGCGGACTTCGCGGGCGCAGCCGCCGAGTGGGAGCACGCGTGGCAGGCGCGCGAGACGGCGCCGCCGCTGATCCTGGCGCAGCCGTCGCTCTTGCCGATGACGACCCGAGAGGTCGGCCTCCTGCTGCTGCTCGGCGGAGCCCGTCAGCCCGATACGACGATCCTGGCGAACTGGGCCGAGATGCAGATGCTCTCGGGCGACGCCGCCGGCGCGATCGAGCGCTACCGGCGTGCGATCGCGACGGCCCCGGCGCCGTCGCTGAGCGCGGCCCTCGCGCGCTGGGGCCTCGCGCTCGCCGAGGAGCGGTCCGGCGCGCACGAGGATGCGCTCGAGACCGTGCTCGAGGCGGTGGAGGCCGATCGGGCGCGCCTCGGTGCGGGCGACGAGGCGGCCGGCGACTTCGCCGCCCTGCACGACGACGCCGTCTTCTTCGAGCCGGCGTGCGAGATCCACGCCTACGAGGCGCTCGGGCACGAAGCGCTCGCGACACGCGCGAGCACCGACGAAGGACGCGCCGCCGCGTGGACGCAGGCGCTCCGGAGCACCCGCTACTTCCTCGCCGAGGGCGGGCGAGCGTCCCTCTACGCCGACACGGCGCGCGATGCCGAGGCGCGCCTCTCGGCCCGCCTCGCCCGGTGACGGGCCCGCTTCGTGCGCGCGTCAGAACGTCGAGGGCCGCATCGCCAGCGCGCGCGTGAGCAGGCCTTGGACGGCGGTGCGCACGTCCTCGCTGATGCGCTGCACGGCGATCGGATCGTCCTCCGTGCCCGCTGGATGCGCGGCGACGTCGATCGGAGCGCCGAAGAGGATCACCCAGCGGCTCGGGAGCGGCACGAGCCCGAGCGGGCCGAGCCAGGGGAACGTGGAGGTGATGGGGAGGAACGGCAGACCGAAGAGCTTGCCGACGCGCTGGAGCGAGAAGAGCGTCGGGTGCGCTTCCTCGGCGCCGACGATCGCGACCGGAACGATGGGTGTCCGCGTGCGGAGCGCGAGGCGCACGAAGCCGCCGCGCCCGAAGCGCTGCAGCTCGTAGCGGCGCGCGAATGGCTTGGTGGCGCCCTTGTCGCCCTCGGGAAAGACGGCGACGAGCGCGTCCTCGGCCAGCAGGCGCTCGGCGTTCTCCGGACAGGCGCGCACCGCGCCCAGGCGGTTGGTCGTCGCGCCGAGGAAGGGCGCGTGGAACACCGAGTCCTCCACGAGCCAGCGCACCTCGCGCGCGGCCGGATGCTCGAGCGCGACCGCGGTCTTGAGCATGAGGCCGTCCCACGGGAGCGCGCCCGCGTGGTTGGCGACGAGCATCGCGCGACCGCTCGAAGGGACCAGCCCCACGTCGCGCGTGACGACGCGGAACCAGCGCTTGTAGAGGCCCTCGAAGAGCGGCCGCATGCGCTGCTCGTAGGCGCGGTCGAGCCCGAAGGGGTCGACGACGGAGCCGCGATCCCGCAGCGCCTGCGGGCCCCACTCGCGCGCGGCGTGCTGGCTCCCGAAGAGGTCGCCGAGCAGGCCAGGTGCGGCGCCGGCCGGGGCGTGACCGCCGAGCTTGTCGGCGATCTCGGCGAACGCGTCGGCGACGCGCTTGCGCGCGGAAGGGTCCTCGCCGAGCGTGCGCGCATCGGAGAGCAGGCGATCGATCGTCTCCTCGACCGCGTAGTTCCCACGCCCCTCGCCATCGGCGGGCTCCTTCGGAGCGCGCGGCGCGCTGACCTTCGGCGCGATGGGCGGCGGCATCAGCGTCTGGCCGGGCTCGAAGGCCACCTCGACCGCGGGCGGCGGTGGGGTCGAGGGCGTGCGGGCGGCCGGCGTCGCCGCCTCCTCCGCGGCGAGCTCGCCCAGGAAGAGCGGCGCGTCGCCGAACGCGTCGGTCATCATGCCCTCGTCGAGCGCGACCTCGATGAGCGAGCGATCGTCCACGCTCGCGCTGGGGGCAGGGACGTCGACCGGCGTCGGCATGCGCGGAGCGAGCGGCGGCTCGGCCGGCGTCGCCCGCGCCGAGACGCGCGGGCGCGAGGGCTTGGCGCGCGCGGGAGTCTTCGGTTTCGGCTTGGGCGCGGGCGACAGTGAGGGCGAGGGCGCGCTCGTCGCCGCGGGCGCGGTGGGCGGCTTGGCGCCACGACCGGCGCGCGAGCTGGCCTTGGTGGCCTTCGGCAGCGCGAGCACGACGCCGCTCGTGCTCACGGTGGAGCGCTCCCGGCTCGGTGCGGACGGTGCCGCGGGCGTCGAGCCGGCGCTCGATCGCGTGGGTGCGGGCGTGCTGCCCGCGCTCGACCTCGGCGCCAGCAGGCTCCCCGCGCTCGACTTCGACGACGCAGGCACGCTCCCCGCGCTCGACTTCGACGACGCAGGCACGCTCCCCGCGCTCGACTTCGTGGACGCAGGCACGCTCCCCGCGCTCGACTTCGACGACGCAGGCACGCTCCCCGCGCTCGACTTCGCGGACGCAGGCACGCTCCCCGCGCTCGACTTCGTGGACGCAGGCACGCTCCCCGCGCTCGACTTCGACGACGCAGGCACGTTCCCCGCGCTCGACTTCGACGACGCAGCGACGTTCCCCGCGCTCGACTTCGACGACGCAGCGGGCGTCGTGCTCGACGAGGCCCCCGACGGCAGGCCGCGCGGCGGGCGCGCGCCGATCACCTTCTTCTTCGGCGGCACTCCCCGCCCGTTCGCATCACGCCGTTCCGTCATCGCTGCGCCTCGACCGTCGTTCTCTATCGCCCGGGCCGTGCCTCGGTCAGCAGCCGCGCCTCGCGCAAGCGCAGCGCGCCCCCGAAGTCCAGCACGGCCTCACGGGCCGTGTACGCCGCGCGCCACCCGAGCTCGCGCGCCATGCGCTCTCCGTCCGCGACGCACATGTACCGGAGGTAGTCGACGAAGAAGACCGGGGCCTCGTTGAGCCCGACGGTCCAGAGCGCGCTCGTCCCCGCGCGCAGGAGCGGGCGCGGCACCGGGATCGGCGCCCGGCCCGCCAGCGTCACCACCGTCGAGATCGGGAGCACGCCGTCGCCCACGACGTTGTACGCGCCCGACGCTCCCTCGACGTCCAGCGCGACGCGGAGCGCGCTCACCGCGTCCACCTCGTGCAGCACCTGCACGAGCGGATCGTAGCCGAGCATCACCGGGACGAGGCGCCGCGTCAGCCAGCGCGTCACCCAGCTCGTCACCGTCGGGCCGAGGATCGGCGCGAAGCGCAGCGTCACGACGTCCGTCTCGGGACGGTCGCGCGCGAGGCCTTCCATCTCGCGCTCGGCCTCGA
>JBGALT010000294.1:0-5371 GCA_044223665.1 Sandaracinaceae bacterium
CCGCCCGCGAACCGGCAGTAGTCGGAGGCGTCGGTCCAGCGCACGCCGACGACGGGGTGCGTCGGCTCGGCGAGGAGCGAGCGATCGCCGACGGCGGAGGGCGCGCAACGGCCGGCCGCCACGCAGCGCCGGTAGTCGCGCTGGGTGACCTCGGTCCGGTCGATGCCGAACGTCGCCAGGACGACCCGGCGCGCCGGCGCCTCGAGCAAGAAGCGCCGCTCGTCGCAGCGCTCGGGGTCCGTCGGGCCGATCGGGACCTCGAGCTCGTCCTCGCAGAGCCGCACTGCGAACTCGAGGTCGTCGTCGCTCGCGCCCTGGGTGAACGCGCCGCCCGTGATCCAGACGACGGCTGGCGTCTCGATGCGCAGCGGCGCCTGGGCCAGCGCGGTGGGCGCGGCGGCGATCGCGAGCGCGAGCGCGGCCGCCGTCCGACTCATGCGCGCTCGAGGTGCGCACGGCGCGCGTAGAGCAGCACGCCGCAGAGCACGAAGAGGACGATGGACGTCAGCTGCGAGGTGGAGAGGGCAGCGAAGAAGACCCCGCGGATCCGATCGCCTCGCGTGGTCTCGACCAGGAAGCGGAGCACCGCGTAGAGCACGCCGTAGGTGAGGATGCGCTGGCCGCTCCCGATGCGCTTGGCCGGGACGAGCGCGAAGGCCAGCGCGAGCACGGTCAGCCCGAGGGCCTCGTAGATCGGCGTCGGGTGTCGCGGGACCGAGGGATGCGACGCCGGCGCCATCGGATCGGTGTAGGTGATCGCCAGCGGACCGTGCCACTCGGCGCCGAAGCAACAGCCGCCGAGGAGGCAGCCCACGCGCCCGATCGCATGCCCGACCGCGATCGCCGGCACCGAGAGATCGAGGATCCGCAGGTACGGGAGCGCGAACGCGCGCGCGGACACGTACGAGGCGATCGCCGCGCCGGGCACCGCGCCGTAGAAGACGAGCCCGCCTCCCGAACGAAGGCCCTGGAGCGGATCGCCGCTGCGCGCCCACTCGACCAGGACGAACATCAGGCCCGCGCCCAGGAAGCCGGCCATCATCGTGTAGCCCAGGGTGGCGATGGTGGCGCCCACGTCCGCGCGCAGCCGATGCGCCACGCGCGCGACGAGCGCGCACGTGAGCAGGACGCCGAGCGCGACGCAGACGCCATAGCCGCCGATGGGGCGATGCACGCCGAAGAGCGTCAGGTCGTAGACGATCGGGAACACGGGGCCTCGGCTCAGCCGGGGCCTCGCACCGTCGGCAGCGGTGCGGAGCCCGAGGGCGTGAGCGCGGTGCTCGGAGGCATCGCGCTCGGAAGTGGCGCCGCAGCGGTCGAGGGCGGCGGGAACGTCGGGGGCGGCACGAGCCCCGGCATCGGATACGAGGGCGGATTCGTGAGCGGATGCCCGGCGTCGTGGATGCCGCTGTCGTGCACGCCGAAGTTCGGGTCGAGGTACATCCCCGTCGCGCACACGTTGCAGAGCCCGCACGTCAGCGCGACGAGCACCGAGGGGATGAACGCGATGATGCTCGTCACGAGCCCGCCGATCGCCAGGCCCTCGCTCTCGCCGGCGCCGGCCTTGGCGCGGGAGAGCGCGACGCCGCCGAGGATGATGCCCGCCAGCGCGAGCACGGGCGCGAGGAACGAGAGCATCGTCCCGAGGAAGGGCACGAGCGAGAGCAGTGCGCCGGCGATCATGCAGATGAACGCGAACGCGCCGAGGATGATGGAACCGGTGCCCATCGGGCCTCGAATGTCCTCGCGACGCCGGCTGCGGTCAAGGCTACTGGCGGACGCCGCCGTCGGTGGTCGCGCTGTCGGGCGCCACGACCACGCTCGGCCGACAGACGCCGACGCCCACGTCGGTGCACGTTTCCCCGTCGGCGCAAGGCCGGTCGTCACCGGGCGTGCACGCCTGCTCGCAGCGCAGCGAGTCGGGCGCGCACACCGTTCCTGCCTCGCAATCGAGCGGGCCGGTGCACGACTCGCCGAAGGGATGCGTCCCGCCCACGTAGCAGACGCTCTGGCTCTCGAGGGCGAGGCAGACGAGCCCATCGGTGCAGAGGTGCTCGAGGGCACCGTCGACGAGCGACCGATCGCAGGTGCGCATGCAGGTGCCGCTGCTCGCGACGGCGCCGCCGTCGACCGAGCTGCTCGCCGTGTCCACGCAGCGCAGGCCTCCCTGACAGTCGGCGTTCGTCGTGCAGCGCCCGCCGCTGCCGCTACCGCACGCGGCGAGGGCCGTGAGCGCGAGAGTGAGCAGCGCGCAACGGAACGAGCGGGGCATCTCGCGCATCGTGCACCACGGACCTGCGGTGCGCACTCTCCGTGCGGGAACGGACGCCCGCCCGCGGGCGCGCGTGCTATGGCCCGCGGCGTGAGCGCGAGCGAGAACGACACCGACGTGGTGGTCTGCGGCGGCGGCATCGCCGGCCTCTCGGCCGCGACGATGCTGGCCGAGCGCGGGCTGCGGGTGATCGTCGTCGAGAAGGAGAGCTACCTCGGCGGGCGCGCGGGCAGCTGGGGCGACACGCTGGCCGACGGAACACCCTTCCAGATGGAGCGCGGCTTCCACGCGTTCTTCCGGCAGTACCACAACCTCCGCGCGCTGATGCGCCGCGTGGACCCGTCGCTGTCGTGTCTCGCGCCCATGCGCGACTACCCGCTCCTCGGTCCGAACGGGTCGAGCGAGTCGTTCCGAGACCTCCCCACGCGCACTCCGTTCAACCTCGTCGAGCTCGTGCGCCGCACGCCGACGCTGGGGCTGCGCGATCTGATGCGCGTCGACGTCGCTCGTGCGGTCGAGATGCTCTCCTTCGATCCGCGGGCGACCTACGAGCGCTGGGACTCGGTGACGGCGCGCGAGTATCTCGACTCGCTGCGCTTCCCCGACGACGCGCGGCACATGCTCTTCGACGTCTTCGCGCACTCGTTCTTCAACCCGGAAGAGGAGTACTCGGCCGCCGAGCTCCTCGCGATGTTCCACTTCTACTTCCTCGGCAACCCCGATGGCCTCGTCTTCGACGTGCTACGGCGGCCCTTCGCGACGGGGCTGTTCGAGCCGCTCGCGCGCATGCTCGAGGCGCGCGGCGTCGAGATCCGCCGCAGCACCACGGTGCGGGCGGTGGAGCGCCGCGAGGGGCGCGTGCGCGTGGAGACGAACGGCGCCGCGATCTCGGCGTCGAACGTGGTTCTCGCGCTCGCGGTGCCCGCGCTGCGGGAGGTCGCCTCCGGCTCGCGCGGGCTTCCCGAGCGGCTGACGCGCGAGGTGTCGAGCCTGGAGGTGACCTGGCCCTTCGCGGTGCTCCGCCTCTTCCTCGATCGGGCGCCGCGCCCCGACCGCGCGCCGTTCGCCGGCACGACGGGCCTCGGGCCGATCGACAACATCTCGATCTTCGAGAAGCTGGAGGACGAGAGCACGGCGTGGGCCGCGCGGACCGGAGGGTCGGTGGTGGAGCTGCACGCCTACGCCGTCGATCCGAAGGAGACCGACGCTCGCACGCGCGAGCAGCTGCTCGCCGGTCTCTTCGCCGTCTATCCCGAGACGCGCGAGGCCAAGATCCTCGAAGAGCGGTGGCTCGTGCGGCGCGACTGTCCGGCCTTCACGCCGGGGAGCCACGGCACGCGGCCGCGTCCCATCACCGACGTGCCGGAGGTGCTGCTCGCGGGCGACTTCGTCCGGCTCCCCTTCGCGAGCGCGCTGATGGAGCGCGCCGCCGCGAGCGGGATGATCGCGGCGAACGCGATCCTGCGCGACCGTGGCCTGCCGGTGCACGAGGTGCGCTTGCCGCCGGTCCGCGGGATGCTCGCGCGCTGAGCGGCCGCGCTTCAGCGGCCCAGCCAGAGCTCGCGTGAGCGCACGGCCTGCGCGAGGACGCCGAGGCTGGGAACGCCGGCCATGATCGCGGCGTAGTCGCTCGCGTGCGCGTCCTCCGAGAGGAAGCGCGCGATCTGCGGGCCGCTCGTGCCGGCGAAGAGGCCGACGAACGTCTCCTCCGCCTGCGTGGGATGATCGGCGAGGTAGGCGAGGAAGATGCGATCGAAGAAGAGCGCCGTGCGGCTGCGGGGCGGCGGCACGACGAGCGGCGTGCGTCGATCCCAGCTCTCGAGCGCGAGCGCGATGGCGTCGGCGTCGCGCTGGATGAACTGGAACGCGTAGCCCGTGCTGGGCTTGGCGGCGCCGCCCGAGAGCCCGACGCGCAGCACGCGACCCGCGCCGCGATCGACCTCGCCGCTCGTCATCGGCAGCACGCCCTGCTCGCGCCCGTGGATCGTGACGGCCCCGGCGCCGCGTGCCTCGAGCCACCCGCGCAGGCTCGCCTCGTAGCGCTCGGGAGGGAAGGGCGCGGGGCCGAAGTACGTGTCCTCGACGAGCGCGCGGCGCGTGGTGGTCGGCAGCACGTACACGAAGTGCGGTCCGTCGACCTGCGGCACGCGCAGATCCATGAGCGTCGCGATCGCCGGCTCGAACACCGGCTTCTCGACCTCGACGTCGAGCCCGAGGAAGTGCTGCACCCAGTGCACGTCGCCCGGGCGGGCCCGCGGCGTGCCGAGAGCGCCGCGGGCATCGATCACCAGGCTCGTCCGCAGCGCGCCCGCGCTCGTCTCCACCTCGGCGTGCGGCCCGAGATCACGGATCGATCGGACCTCGACCCCGAGATCGAGGCGCACGCGCTCGCTGCGCCCGAGGTGCGCCAGCGCCGAGCCGTAGAAGCGATCGGCGGGCATCGTCTCGTAGGGGCGAGCCTCCACGTTGCGCGCGACGCGGCGCCCGCGGCCGAGCACCTCGATCGCGCGGTAGCGCCGGCTCACCGCGTCATCGAAGGGATGCGAGCGCGCGCGGAAGTACGAGAACGTGCGGTCGCGGCGATAGCCGTCGCGCGGATCGACGACGCGCACGTCGAGCGGAAGGCGCGCGAGGCGCGTGGCGATCGACAAGCCCGCCGCGCCGGCGCCGCAGACGACGACGTCGGCGTCGAGGGCGCTCACGGCGCTTCCGCGAGCAGAGCGCGGGCCGCGTCGGGCCAGCCGAGCTTGCGCACGCGCTCGACCGGCACCGCGAGCAGGCCGGCGATGCGCGCGAGGTCCTCGTGAGTCATCGCGGCCACCTGCGCGAGCGTGGTGATGCCCGTCTCGCGCAGCGCCTTCTCGTACTTGGGCCCGATGCCCTTGATGCGGCGCAGCTCGGGCTCCGGGGCGAGGGCCTTCTTCGTTCCGGTCCCCGCTTCGGTGGGGCGCGTCTCGAGCGCTCGCAAGCGCGCGTCGACGTCGGCGCGGAGCGCCTCCTGGGCGCGCTCGAGGGCGACGAGGCGCAGATCGAAGCCTTCCACGGCGCGACGCAGATCGACCAGGCGCGGATCGAGCGCCGCGAGGCGGCTCTCCAGGC
>JBGALT010000295.1:0-5348 GCA_044223665.1 Sandaracinaceae bacterium
TCGCACTACCCGGGCCTGCCCTCGCATCCGCAGCACGCGCTCGCGAAGCGGCAGATGCAGCGGGGCTTCGGCGCGATGATCGCGTTCGAGGTGAAGGGCGGGCTGCCGGCGGGCAAGCGCGCCTACGACCGCCTCGAGCTGATCGCGCGGGCGGTGAGCCTCGGCGACGTGCGCTCGCTGATCACCCACCCGGCGTCGACGACGAGCGCGTCGATGCCGCGCGAGGACCGGATCCGCGGCGGGATCACCGACGGCCTGATGCGCATGAGCGTGGGCATCGAGGACCGCGAGGATCTCTGGGAGGACCTGTCGCGCGCGCTCGGCTGAGGCGCGGGGTCACGGGCGGCGTGGCAGCGTGTGCTCAGGGCAACGGCTCTGTCGGCAGCGCCGTCAGGTCGATGCGGACGGCCGTACGTAGGTAGGTATCCGCGTGCACGCCGTCGCTCCACACGGCGGGGACCACGACCTCATCGCGCGTGACCCAGGCGGGGTCGCTCTGGAAACCCCAGCCGAAGCCGCCGGGAATCACGGTCGGGAGCACGTAGACGCGCCTCGTGCGGGCCGCGAGATCGATGACGTAGATCGCTTGGTGCGTGCCGGTCTCGTCCGGACCTTGGTACGCGAACATGCCATCACCGAGCGTGCCCTTGGGCTCGCTGAACCCGCCCGCGACGAGGTCCGATGCGTACAAGTGCGCATCGAGCGGAGGCGTCTCGCGGTAGGGCGCGGCCCAGAGCTCGTTCAGTCGGTACGTCTGCCCCGTCGCGTCCTCGATCCCGGCACGCCAGGTGATCCACTGGCCATCTGCCCGAACCGCATACACGTGCGTGCCCGCGGGGGCTGCATAGAGCTCCCGCTCCGGAACGTGCACGCCGCCCACGTGGATCGCGCTGGCGCCGGTCGCGTCCGACCAGTTCCAGAGCACCGTCCGCCCCACCACGACCGGCTCGGCGCCGTCGCCGATGACCGCGCCCTCCGGCGGCTCGGCGGCGACGATGTGGCCTGTCGTGGTCATGGCGGCGAACGCGAGCGAGGATCCAGCCGGCGCCTCGAGGAAATCGTGCGGGTTGACTACGTCGGGCCCCGAGATCCAGGTGGCGTCGTAGAGAGCGTCGAGGTCGTTCCACGGGGCGACGCCCACGTGGTCTGGCGCCATCGCCAGATCGCCTGCCTGCCATGCGTCCAACGCAAGACCATCCGATCCTCCGGCGAGTGCCGCGCCGCAGTAGGTGCTCTGCGAGAGGGTCGCTCGCCACGCCCCGAGAACCCGATCGACCGACGCGAGCACGTCGATCTCTTGACGGGCGGGGGTATCCCAGAGGATCCAGATGAGCGTCCGCGCGCCCACTCCCACCTGAAACGGTGCGACTCCGTGGAGCTCCCCCACGGTTCGATCGAGCAAGGCCATGTCGCAGTGAGGCAACGCATCGCGACACGGCTCCCAGTGAAACGCGAGCACCGCTTCGGGCTGGCGCGCGTGCTCGACGAAGCAGGCGTCCGAGAACCCGGGCAGGCGCGTCCAGCCGGGATCGTCGGGGCCGAGCGGGGCGTCGGGCGAGGTGTCTTGCGGGACGTCCGACTCGGGTGCAGCGGCGTCCTCGCTGGGGGCGTCCCACGAGCCGTCGGTCGTGGCCGCGTCGCCGGGCACGTCGCCGCCGCTGCAAGCGACGCCGATGCAGAGCACGGAGACGGCGAGCCGGGCGCGCATGTCCTCAGAATACGTCATCCATGCACTCGCCGCGACGAGAGCGGGGAGCGTCGGGAGAGTAGGACGCGACGCCCTGGTGGTCGCCTCGGTCGACGACGAAGCTCACCGCGAAGCGGCTCGCGTAGGTCGTGTGCGACATCAAGACGCCATCGCCAGACGCGACGCCGTGCGTGATCACCTCGTCCCACGCGGCGTGCCGTCGGCTGGCGTCGTGGTGGACGACCTCGATCGACACGAGCGTGTGCCGAACGGGACGTCGCGTCCCACTGGGCTCGCCGCTCGAGGCGAGATAGAGGCGACCGTCCTGCGCCGCGCCGAGGGCGAACCGCGTGGTCGCGGACGCGCGCCGCCAGCTGGCGAGCACGCCCGCGCCGCTGCCGCTCGGGTCGATCGACACCAGGCGCGCGACGCGCTCCGAGCGACCGGCGTGGGCGCCGTGCCGGCGCAGGCCGGAGCGCTCGCGCTCGATCTCGTCGAGGACGAAGAGCCGGTCCTGCGCCATCTCGTACGTGGCCGCGAGGATCGTCCCCAGCTCGACGTCGCCGAGGGCGAGCGAGCGTCGCGCGCCGCCGTCGACCGCCACGGCATCGACGCTCTCTCCCACGATGAAGAGCTCCTCGCGCGAGGCGGAGAGGACGAGCATCGGCTCCGGCGGCGGGCTCGCGGTGCGCGCGAGGGCGCTCGCCGCGAGCTGGGGTCCCTCGGGCAAGCACTTCGTCGGGTCGCTCGTGGGGTCACACTGCGGAGGCGGACAGCTGGGGCCGCCCGGACAGGCCGGCCCCCAGCCCCGCGGCACGTAGCCGAACGGGCTCTCGCGCAGGACGTCGACGAGCCGGCTTCCGTCCCGCGCGGCGCTCACGAGCCGCAGCGACTGCGAAGAGCGCAGCATCGCCACCGGCTCGGCGACGTGCGTCCAGGCGAGATCGGTCGCCTCGAACATGGGGACGCTCGGATAGAGCGCCGCCGCGTCCACCGCGCCTTGATCTGCGATCATGCCCCACGGGTAGCGGCCGCTGCGAATCCCGCCCCAGGTCGGGCTCGGCAGGCACGTGAAGCCTCCGAGGTCGCCGTGGCAGTCGTCGATCGGCCAGTAGACGTTCACCAGCCAGTCGCTCGACGGCGGCAGGCTCACGAAACGCGGCGCCGCGAAGGGCCCCGACTCGTAGTGCGAGCGGAGCTCGCGCACGCTGCCGGCGCCGCTGTAGCTGGGCTCGTGCGTCCAGAGCACGCCTGGGAACGATGGCGGACTCGCCACGAGCGCCGCGTCGAGGTACGGCGGGCTGCGCCATCGGACGACATCGGACGCGAGCGCCCAGTCGAAGGATGCGTCGGTCGTGAGAGGCCTCAACAGCTCGGTCGTCTGATGGTGCCGAGCCGGCCCGCCGAAGATGAGCCCCTGAGGAGTCATGCGACGCCACGCGTATGCCGTCGTTGTGCTCGTCCCGTCGAACGCCGCCGGCGCAGTCGTGGTTCCGGCACCCACCCGGGTCGACGTGATGGCACACGGGCTCAGGCCCGCAAGCGAGCAAGCGCGCCGCACACTCGTTGTATCTGAAAGGGGAACACCCGGCAGCTCGCACCGGCAGTACCTGAAGCCGACGGGCGTCAGTACATCCGCGCCGCTCGCGGTGTGCACCACGCCTTGCATGCGGATCCGCTCTTGCACGAGGTACCGCTCGTTCGACGGCAGGCCGAGCGACTCGAGCGACTCGCTCTGGACGTCCACGCGCGTGTAGCCGCACGGGTTGGGGTCGCACGCGTCGCCGACGGGAAGCGGGTCGCCGCTCACGCAGCGCGAGGTGAGCCGGTCGCAGGCGCCGCCGGCGAGCTCCGAGTCGATGTTGCAGTTGGCCTGGCTCGGGTTCCGCGCGCTCGCGCAGTTGTCGCACTGGTCGGTGACCCCATCGCCATCCGCATCGTCCGGATCGCAGGCATCACCCTGCCCATCGCCATCACAGTCAGCCTGGTCCGGGTTGTAGAGCCCCGGGCAGTTGTCGCAGCCCGAATCGTCTTGCTGACCATCGTAGTCGAGGTCATCACCGCATGTCACTTCGCAAGCGGCCGAGGCCTCGCACTCGTCCCCGATGAAGTCGTGATCGGAGTCCGCGTGTTGGGTACCCGAGCGAAGCGGCACCTGAGGGCAGAGGTCGCGCACATCGGGCAACCCGTCGGCGTCGGCGTCGGGCAACGGGCGGCAGTCGACGGCGCAGCTCGCCGGGCTCTCGGCCGGGGTGCAACGCCCATCCCCACAGGCGTCAGCGCCACTGGCGCTGCGCCCCGCGATACCCATCAGCGGCGCTGCGTCGTGATCCGCGAGCGCATGCACGACCACCTCGCCATCCACAGCCGAGCGACGACTGCAGATCTGGAAGTGCGGCAGCTCGCCGATCTGCGAGACGAACGTCGCGACATCCGGGCACCCGACCACGGCGCAAGGGAAGGCGGTATTGATGTCACCCACGAACCCTCCGAGAGGGGAATTGAAGATGCCGTTCATGGGCACTTGCGCGCGCGCCCCGTCGATCGTGATGTCCAGCGTCGTACCGAGAAGGTCACTGCCGCGAATCGTGAGATCGGCCCCGACGATGCAAGACCGAACGTAGGGCTCGTGAATCGCGCACCCGCCCACGCCTCCCGGCGCACAACCTCCCGCCGGGTCCAGGACGGACCAGATCCAGTCGATGTTCTCCGCCTCCCAGACGAACGCGCCCCCGTTCGATAGCCCCATGAATCCTGTGACGGCTACCACCGGCCCACGATCGTCAGAAGGCGCTACCGTGACGGTGCCGCCGGAGTCGCCGCCTGTGATGAGTGCGCCGTCGAGATACCGGCTGAAGAGAAACTCGCCGCCGTGGCTGCTGTAGCCGAATCCGTGGATCAGCGGGAGGTCATCGCTCCCACCTCCGAAGCCTCGAATAGCGATCGGGATGGGGTGCACACAATACCCACCGATGCAGCTCTCGTCCCCAGCGCATTCGTTGCCGAGCGGACAGCGAGCCCGCTCGAGCGGATCTCCGCACACGCGCGGCGGCGCGATGGTGCGCAAGACGTCGAGAGGCGTTCCCACGTGCACCAGCGCGATGTCGTGCGCCCCGTCGTACCGGGTGACGAAGTCCCCACACTGCGTCGGCGGCGGGTTCGCGGTTCCCTGGCTAGCGCTCGGATTGATCGCGCACGCGTCGTAGTCCGAACCGCCAGGGAGCGTCCTCCAGCCCGCGACGCAATGTCCGGCGGTCAGGAGCCAAGACGGCGCGATGGCCGTGGCAGAGCAGTCCGCGCCGAAATAGCGCGTGTGACGACTCGCCTCACCGAGTGCTCCACCGTTCGGCGACCCGTTCTCCACCGCGGCCGCCGTGACCTCGGTCGCCTCCGCCCCGTCCACCCCGACGCAGCCGATAAGTCCGAGGAGCGCGAATGCCGCCCAACACGAAGACGCGCGAGCCCCCATGCACCACCTCACGGCCAGGCTCCTGCCCGTCGACCGCGTTGTCAACCACCCCGACGACGCGGCCGCGCAGTTCCGCGGCGAGGCCGAGGGGCACATCTACACGCGCTGGTCGAACCCGACCGTGCGCGCGCTGGAAGAGAAGATCGCGGCGCTCGAGGGCGCCGCCGATGCGGTGGCGTTCGCGAGCGGCAT
>JBGALT010000296.1:0-5318 GCA_044223665.1 Sandaracinaceae bacterium
CGCCATGCAGTAGGCGCGCGCGTCCGGGTAGCGCTGCGCGGCGTCGGCGCACCTCTGGTTCTGCGCGACGTACGCGGCGGCGGCGAATCCGGCGAGGCCGAAGAGGGCAGCGGCGATGACCGTGCCCACGATGGCGGTCATGGCGCGCAGCGAGAACCGGTGCGGCCGCTCGTGCTCGACGAAGCGCGTGAGGAGCTCGCGGTCGGACCAAGCCGGAAGAATCTCGTCCATCGATGCGATCGCCATGGCCGTGAGGATGACGGGCTCCGCGCGGCTCGCGCGCGGCTGGCGCGATCTGCGGTCGGGTTGGCGCGAACGGCGGATGCTTCGCAGTCCCTCACCTCGCCTCTCCCGCACCCGGGAGAGGGACAGAGCTGCGAGGCGCGCGGTGGATCTGTCGGCCATCGTCGTGGCGAAGCCGAGCTTTCGGAAGAGCGCTTGGGCGCGCAGGTTCGTCGTGGCTGCGTGGAGGACGATGCGGGGGATGCCGCGGGCGCGCGCGGTCGACACGAGCTGGCGGACGAGCGACTCGGCGACGTGCTGGCGGCGGGCTCGTTGGGTGACGAGCAGCTCGCGCAGCGCGACGTGCTGCGTGAGCAGCAGGGCCGAAGCTCCGCGCTCTGCTCGTCCGTAGACGTAGCCGACGATCTCCTCGTCGCGCTCGGCGACGAGGACGATGGCGTCGTCGTCTTCGATCTCTCGCGCGAGCCAGCGGCGATAGCTCTCTTCGGCGCCGCTCGGGAGGAAGAACCGCTCCGGATCGGTCGAGTGCTGGAAGCGCACGAGCTCGCCCGCCAAGCGACCGAGGGCCATGCGGTCACCATGCGTCGCGCGGCGAACGAGCGCGCTCACGGGATCGGGAGCCGGGTGGAGTGCCACGCGGGGTCGCTCGTCCACATCTGCGTGATCCAGGCGAGCGTCGCTTCCTCGGCCGCGTCGTCGTTCTGGACGACGTGGCAGCGGTGCGAGACCGGGTCGCACGCCGAGTCGTCGACGATGAACGTCGCGGCGTTCGCGTCGCTCGCGAGGCTCTCGGAGAACATGTCGATGGCCGCGGTGTAGTCGGCCGGCGTCGCGAAGTTGTAGCGATCGGAGATGGTCGTGTCGTACGCGTAGAGCAAGAACCCGAAGCGGCTCGAGGGCTGCATCGCTCGCGCGACGTCGTAGACGGCGCGGTACGTGTCGCAGTCGCCGGCGCAGCCGGCGGGCGGCGCGAAGCCCCACACCGCGAGCGAGCCGTTGCGCGTCGCGCGGGGCGCGAGGATCGGCGGGCCCGAGTCGTCGACCGCGTCGACGCGCACGCCGAAGCTCCGGGCGACGACGTCGTAGGACAGGATCGTCCCGAAGCCGCCCGCGCTCACGCCGGTGAGATAGATGCGCGTGACGTTCGGGAACGTGGGGACGAGACGCGCGAGGAAGATGTCGAGATCCTGCGCGCCCCAGAAGTACGTGTGGTGCGTGGTGCCGTCGGTCGTGCGCAGGTCCGCTTCGGTGCGGCCGGCGTGCAGGTCGCCAGTGCAGTACGGGACGAACACCTGGCTCGCCTCGCGCAGCGGGTTCCGCTCGTCGTCGCGATCGAAGATCGCCGAGCCGGTCACGCCCGAGGCCGCCGCGAACTGCGCCTCGCCGAAGCCGTCGAGGAACACCGCCGCCGGCATCGCGCCCCAGCAACCTTCGCCTGTCGTGCACTCGCCGCCGCCCTGGAGATAGATCAGCAGCTCGGTCGCGCCTTCGTGCGGATTGACGGCGAGGCCGGTGGGCGTGCCGGACGCGCAGCGCGACGTGGGGAAATCCACCCACGTCCACGTGTCGGCGGCGGCGTCGATCGGATCACCCGAGGGCGGCGTGTCGGCGTCGCTCATCGGGCCACCGTCGACCCGCATGCCGCCGTCGACCTGCAGCGCGTCGGGCGGCGCGGCGGCATCGGTGGCGTCGAGGGGCGGCGCGGTGGTGCACGCGGCGAGGCAGAGCGCGAAGAGAGCGATGCGCGAAGTCGACATGCGGAAGCGTAGTGCAACCCTCGGGCCGAGCGCGCGATGCGGCGCGCGGCGCCTCGCACGAGCGAGCCGGCGACGCCGAGTGTCGACGGTCGGCCACACCTTGCGGCGCGGAATCGACGCCTCTCGCACGAGAAGCCGGACGGCATCGCGTGTGCAGGCCTGCGCGCATGCTCTCGATCGATGGGCTTCGACAGCGCCCGGCGGATGTACTCTGGAGAGACCGATGCGCGTGAGCCGTTTCGTCCATGCGCTCGCTCTGTGTGGCACCGCGTGCGCGCCGACCGTGCCGATCGGCGTGTCGCTCGACCCGTGCGTCGCGAGCGGCGTCGACGTGGGCCTCGGGCTGGAGACGGGACCGTGCGAGTCGAGCCCCTCGGTCGCGCGCGTCGCGGCGCTCGGCGAGAGCCTCGGCGCGGTGTCGCCCGGCACCTACTGCATCGACGCGCTGGCGTACCGACGCGACGACGCGACGCACGTCTGCCGGCTCGACGGGCTGCAACGCGAGAACCGACGCTTTCCCGACGATCGCGACGCCGTGACGCTCGCGGTCGACTGCGCGCTCCCCGCGCCGGAGGATACGGACGATCTCCTCGCGCAGGTCGCCGGATGCAACGGCGCCTGCGATCACGACCGATGCGTGTGCATCGGCGGCTGCGACATCGTGGACCCCAACGCGACGTGCCCGCCGCCTGTCTTGGTCGAGCAGGTCGTGATGGGCGATCACTACGCGTGCGGACTCGCGCTCGACCACCGCGCGTTCTGGTGCTGGGGCGACGACGAGATGGGCGCGGCGACCGACGGAACGAGCGGCCCAGCGGGTGTCGCGCGCAGGGTGTTCCCGATGGAGCCGGGCACGAACGAGTACGTCATCTACGATGGCGGGCCCGCGATGCTCTGCGTTCAGGCCGCGAACGGAGACGCACGTTGCGGCCCGCGCGTGACACGCAACGACGGCCGTCGCGTTCGCACGCTCGACGCGGTCGGCGAGGGCTTTCTCTGTCGGGGAGAGATGGCGCGCATCGGATGCTGGGGCCTCCGCCCCGATACCGCGGAGCTCCTCCCGTTCGCTTTCCCGAGCGTGCTGAGCGCCGGACGCTCGCTCGTCTGCGGCCTCGTCGCCGGCTCGGTGTACTGCGCGTCCCCGGCGCAGCACTGCCCGGAGGGAGGATGCTGGTGGGGTGACGACGACTGCGAGATCGACGGGGACGGGACCTCGAGCCCGTGCAACGCGCTCGTGCCTCCGATCGAGAGAACGAAGCCGAACCCTGGGTTCATCGACGTCGACCTCGGCTGGGATCGGGGCTGCGCAGTGGATACCTACGGACGTCTCGTGTGCTGGAGCGAGCGCGGCGGAGACTTGCAAGGGTTGCCGATTCCGCGGGCCGTACCGGCGCTTGCCGCCGCGCTGGCGACGCCGATCGTGGGCTTCGGCGAAGACGACGATGGCGACACGTGGGCACGCGAGGTCTCGGTCGGCGTCGAGCACATCTGCGTGCGACGGCTGGAGACGGTCGAGTGCGGCGTCCTCGAGCACGTGGGCGAGGACTTCGTCTTCGCGCGATCCGAGACGTTCCCGGGCGACGGCGCGATCGCCGACGTCGCTGCCGGCCCGCACGGCATCTCGTGCGCGGTGCGCTCGGTCGCGGGCGCGCTGAGCCGTGTGGAGTGCTTCCAGCTCACGGGCTTCGTCGGTGGTGAGGCGCTGCTGGGGCGCGCGCACACGCGCGACCTCGCCGCGGGGATCGATCCCGATCGCGCGGATCAGGCGGTGTGCCCATGAAGTACGGCGCATTCTCGCTCGTGCTGCTGCTCGCCGCGTCGAGCGTCGCGTCGGCGCAGGACGTGAACGCGGACATCACGAGCGCGCGGGTGGCGCTCGAGAACGGCGATCTGCTGGGGGCGGGCACGGCAGTGGATCACGGCCTGGCGAGCGCGCCGCTGACCGAGGTGCAGCTCGCCTCGCTCTACGAGCTGCGCGCGCTGCTCGCCTACGCCGACGACCGCCTCGGCGCGCTCGAAGAGGCGCTGCATGCGCTGGCGTCGCTCGGCGCGAGCACACCGTCGCTGTTCCCGCCCCCGCTGCGGGTGCGCTACGACGAGGTGCGGGCGAGCGCCGGGCCGATCGCGCTCACGCTCGAGCTCGTGACGGAGATCGACGGCGATCGGCGGCGCGTGCGCCTGGTCCCGCGGGTGCACGACGACGCGGGCCGATTGATCCAGAGCGTGCGCGTGCGCGCGGCGATCGACGACGGCGGGCTCGCGCCTCGCGCGGAGAGCGACGTCATCGACCTGGGCAATTCGCACCGATCGGTGGAGGTTCGTTACGTGCTCGAGGCGCTCGGGCCCGGCGGCACCACGGTCGCGACGCGCGGCAGCGAGGACGCGCCCGAGATCGAGATCCTCGACGCGATCCCGGTCGATCAGACGTTCCTCCACGTGACGCTGGTGACCGTCGCGGCCGTGCTCGTGGCCAGCGCCGTCGCGTTCGGCATGGCGTACCTCGCCACCGACGGCTTCACGGCGGGTCAGCCCACGACGCTGGGCCCGGTGAGCTGCTCGGGCGCGGCGTGCGCGACGCTCCTCTCGTTCTGACGGTCGCGCGACGTACGTGCGGCCGCCGGACCGCAGAGCGTCGACTCGTGTCCACACTCGAAGACGGTCGACTCGTGTCCACACTCGAAGACGGCGTCGTGCGTTTCGCGTGCGCGAGCGGCGGGGCACGGGAGTTGCGCCGCCGCGCGACATGACCACCTCATCGCTCGTCGCTCGCGCGCTCCTCGGCCTCGCCCTTCTCTTCGTTCCGCTCCTGGGCTGCTCACCCGCGGCCGCAGTGCGGCCGCAGCCCGACGCGGGCCTCGCCTCCGATGCCGCCCGAGTGGACGTCGGCCCTGCGGACGACGCCGCGCTCGTGATCGACGCGGCGAGCGTGGACGGCGCGGCCCCGCTCCCGGCGTGGCTGCTCACGGTGGGCAACGAAGACGACGGCGCAGGCGGTTACACGCACCGGCTCGTCGAGCTCAGCCTCGTCCCCGGCGAGCTGGGCACGGTCTCGCACGTGCTCTGCGACAACCTCGTGTTCGGTGGGCCCGACGTGCCGAACGACGTGGTGTCGGCGCTCACGTTCCACGAAGGCGTGCTCTACTCGAACGGAGCGAGCGGAAGCGACCCGAGCCAGCCCGCAGCGGCGCTCTATCGCATCGACATCTGCCACTGCACCGCCACGCGGGTCGGCGATTTCGGTGCGGACATCACGTTCGTGGGCGCGATCACCTCGTACCCCGGCCGTGGCATCTACGGGATGGCGGCGAGCGACGACAG
>JBGALT010000297.1:0-5284 GCA_044223665.1 Sandaracinaceae bacterium
CGCGACCGTCACGGCGCGGAGCTGCTCGCGCGCGGCGGCCGGCAGCGCGCCCAGCTTCTCCTTGGCGAGCGCGATCGCGTCGGCCAGCGTGCCCTGTCGATCGACGAGCCCCTTCTCGAGCGCGTCCGCGCCCGACCACACGCGCCCGCGCGCGAGCGGCTCGACCTCTTCTTCGCTGCGCTTGCGGCCCTTGGCCACGACGGCGACGAAGGTCCGGTAGAACGCCTCGACCTCGCGATCGAGGATCGCGCGCTCGGCCTCGTCGGCAGGGCGTGGGTTCGTCATCATGTCGGCGTGCGGCGCGCGCCGGATCACCTCGGTGCGTACGCCGAGCCGATCGAGGAGCGAGCTCGCGACGAGGCGCGCGCTGATGACGCCGATGGAGCCGGTGATCGACACGCGGCTCGCGACGATGGCGCTCGCTGGCGCCGCGACGTAGTAGCCGCCGCTCGCCGCGACGTCGCCGAAGCACGCGACCACGGGCTTCTTCTCGGCGAGGAGCTGGACCTCGCGGTGGATGAGATCGCTCGCGAGCGCCGAGCCCCCGGGTGAGTCGACGTGCAGGACGACGGCGAGCGCGCGCCGGTCGCGCGCCACGCGGCGCAGCGTGGGCACGAGCGCGGCGCGGCGGGCGCCACGGCCGGTGCCGCCGTCGCCGATCGCGCCGTGCACCGGGACGATCGCGACGTACGGCTTCGGCCAGAGGGGAAGGAAGAACTCGGCCTCGGCGCGCGCGAGGTATCCACCCGCCGCCACGAGCTTGCCTTCCGCGCCGAGGACGTGCGGGAGCTGATCCTCGAACGCGTGCGCATCGACCACGCCCGCGTCGATCGCCGCCTGGCCGCTGACGGCGCCTCGCTCGAAGAGCGCGCGCACCTTCGCCTCGTCCAGGGCCGGACGCTCGGCGAGCGCGGCGACGAGCGCACGATCGAAGGCGTCCAGCAGCGCGCCGACCTGCTCGCGCTGCGGCTCGCTCATCGCTTCCTCGGACACCGACTCGGCGGCCGTCTTGTAGGCCGCGCGGCGATACACCTCGACCGAGACCCCGACCTTGTCGAGCAGGCCCTTCAGGTAGCGGCTCGTCGCGCCGACGCCTGTCACGAAGAACGCTGCACCTTCGGTCGCGATCACGCGGTCGGCGACCGACGCGAGAAAGAGCTCTTTGTTCCCGCCGCCGTTCGGGAGGTAGACGGCGACCTTCTTTCCGCCGCGGCGCAGGCGCGCGAGCTCGGCACGGAGCGCGTCGACCTTCGCCCAGCCGGCGGGCAGGCCGTGGATCTCCACGAGCAGCCCGGCGCGCCCCGGATCGGCGAGGATGGCGTCCACGAGCCGCGCGACGGCACGCACCGACGTCGGACGGCGGCGCCGCAGCGCCGGAACGAAGCGCGCGAGCGGGCTCCACGGGGGCGCGGGCTCGTCGATCTCGGTCAGGCCATCGGCGATCCGCGCGTGGATCCAGCTCCCGCGCGGGCGCCCCATCCAGCGGAAGAGCAGCCAGAGCGGCCAGAAGGGGGCGCGGAGCAGGTCGTAGGAGAGTCGCAGCAGAGCTCGGACCACGCGCCAGCGTAGTACCGTGGCGGCCCGACTTCGACGCCCCGTCGGCTCCCGACCACCGGCCGTCCGGGCGGGTCGCCCGGCGTGCTTCGACGCCCTTTACCCGCTGCTCCGATCGGTGGTACCTACGAGGCCGTTCTCGTTGCCGTTCGAACGGGCCGCCGCGTCATGGCGGAAGGCCAGCGTCGCTGCCGGGGCAAGCCCCCGGGACGCCGCTTCATTGGGACCCCGAGGAGCTCATGGCGAACCCGCAGATGGTGATGTACGAGGAGGAGTTCAACCAGATCCAGGCGATCGTGACGCGCCTGGCGAAGGAGGCGAACGCCCGCGTCGTATTCGTCATCGACAAGAACGGGCAGGAGATCGCCAAGGCCGGCGAGACGGATCAGCTCGACACGACGTCGCTCGCGTCGCTGACCGCCGGCAACATCGCGGCGACGGGCGGCATGGCGAAGCTGCTCCGCGAGAACGAGTTCACGACGCAGTCGCACGAGGGCGAGCGCGCCAACATCCACATCCAGATCGTCGGCAACCGCGTCATCCTCGTCGTCATCTTCGACAGCAAGACGAGCCTCGGTCTGGTCCGCCTGCGGGTGAAGAAGGCGAGCGAGGAGCTGAACAGCATCTTCGAGGCGCTGCTACGGAAGGTTCAGGATCCGGCGCGCGAGACGCCGTTCGCCGAGATCACCGACGACGACATCGACAACCTCTTCAACGACTGAGCCTCATCACCGGCGAGCGAGGGCGCACCACAGATGTCGTTCATCAACTACCTGTCCCGCGAGATCAACTGCAAGATCGTCTACTACGGTCCCGGTCTCTGCGGGAAGACGACGAACCTCCAGTACATCTATACGAAGACGAACCCCGACGCGAAGGGCAAGATGATCAGCCTCGCGACGGAGACCGAGCGAACGCTCTTCTTCGATTTCCTCCCGCTCGCGCTCGGTGAGATCCGCGGCTTCAAGACGCGCTTCCACCTGTACACCGTGCCCGGTCAGGTCTTCTACGACGCGAGCCGCAAGCTCATCCTCAAGGGCGTCGACGGCGTCGTGTTCTGCGCCGACTCGCAGATCGCGCGTACCGAGGCGAACCTCGAGTCGATGGAGAACCTGCGGACGAACCTCGCCGAGCAGGGCTACTCGCTCGACAAGCTTCCGTACGTCGTCCAGTACAACAAGCGCGACATGCCGAACGTCGCGCCCGTCGAGGAGCTGCGCCGCGTGCTGAACCCGGGCGGCGTGCCGGACTTCGAGGCCGTCGCGTCGACGGGGGTCGGCGTGTTCGAGACGCTCAAGGCCGTCGCCAAGCTCGTCCTCACCGAGCTGCGCAAGGGCGGCGGCTGACCGCTCGATTCCTGAGCTACCCGTCGATGACGATGCGACCTCGGCGGTCGCGGGCGACGCGTCCGATCCCAGGGTGCTCGGCCTCGAGCGTCGCCATGGCGCGTTCGCGACCGGGCGCCGCGGTGAGCTTGGCCGGAGCGCTGACGCGGCCATCGCGCTCCTCGACCAGCGCGCGGATCGTCGCCAGGAGATCGGCGGGGGAGGTGGGCTTGGTGAGGAAGCGGTGCACGTGCGCCGTGTTCACCGCCCGCGAAGCCGCCTCGACCGTGGCCTGGCCCGTCAGCAGGATCCGGATCGTCTCCGGCATCGCGTCGTAGACCTGCGTGAGCAGCTCGGAGCCCTGGGTCCCGGGCATGCGCTCGTCGGAGACGACCACGTCCACGTCCTGGCTCGCGAGGAAGGCGAGGGCGTCCTCGCCCGAGCTCGCGGTCTGGATCTCGAGCCCCGAGCGCCGCAGCGCCAGCCGGAGGCTCTCGAGCACGCGCGGCTCGTCGTCCACGAAAAGTACGCGAATGGTGGTCATGTCGGCGCTCCTCGGTCGGCAGAAGAAGTGGGCTCGGCCCCGGCCTCGCGGACCCACGCCGCGAGCTCCGAGCCGCCCGCGCGGTGATGCAAGAGGACCGCCTCGACGAGCTCGCAGGGCAGGCCCCACACGGCGAGCAACGCCGCCCCCACGTCGGCATGGTCGAAGCCGAGCACCTCGGTCTCGCGCGCCACCATCCTCCGCTCGTCCTTGCCGGCGTGCGCGAGGATCTCGCGGTGCTCTTCGGGGTGTGTCGCGGCGATCACGAGGCCGCCGATGTCGTGGAGCATGCCGCCCAGGTAGGCGTCGCTCCGCCGCTCCGGGCGGGCGAGGCTCGCCGCGCGCTCCGCGACGACGAGCGCGTGGTGTGTGTGCCCGGCGAGCGTCGTCCGGGCCACCGCCGAGAAGCCTCCTTGCGCGTTGAGGCCGAGCACGATGCGCTGCACGGCCTTGGCGCCGAGCAGCGAGAGCGCGTCGCGAACCGAGCGCACGGGGCGCGCGCCGAAATACGGCGACGACGCGATGCGCAGGAGCTGGAGCGCGGCCACCTCGTCACGCTCGACGACTTCGGCTGCGTCGTCGATCGTCCACGATGCGCGCGCGAACACCTTCTCGAGCTCGCGGTACGTCGTCGGTGAGGCGGGCACTTCGGGCGCCGAGGTCGCGAGCGCGATCGCGCCGGCCGGCACCATCTGCCCGAGGCGCGAGCGGCGCTCCACGAGGTCGACGATGCGATCGACGTCGCAGGGCTTGCCGAGGAATTGGTGCGCGACGAGGTGCAGCTCGAGCGCGGTCGCGGCGTCGGTCTGCCCGGTCAGCGCGATTCGCGTCGCCGCCGGACAGAGCTGGCGTGCGCGGCCGAGCAGCTCGGCACCGTTCATCTTGGGCATCCGCACGTCGGAGACGATCACGTCCGCGCCGTGGGCCTCGAGATCTCCGATCGCCTCGATCGGCGAGCTCCAGAACGCCATCTCCCAGCGCCCGCGGTGGCGGCGCAGCCGATCGCGCATGCCGGCCAGCACGGCCGGCTCGTCGTCCACGAACACCACGCGCGGGGTCATCCCGCGGACCGCCTGGCCCCGCGCTGCGCGGCGCGGAGCGGGAGCGAGACGTGGAAGGTCGTTCCGCGGCCGCGCTCGGTCGTGAAGGAGAGCTGGCCGCCGTGTCGCTCCACGACGATGGCGCGCGCGATCGAGAGGCCCTGACCGGTGCCGCGCCCGACCGGCTTGGTGGTGAAGAAGGGCTCGAAGACGTGCTCGGCGACCTCCGCCGGGATCCCCATCGCGTCGTCGGCGACGTCGATGCGGACGCTCCCCGCGAGGGCGCGGGTCGTGATCACGATGCGGCCGCGTGGGCCGCGCTCGGGCTGCTTCTCGAGGCGCTCCTCGATCGCGTGCGCGGCGTTCACGATCAGGTTGAGCAGCACCTGACCGAGGTCGCCGACGTGGCACTCGACGAGAGGGAGCTCGCCGAGGTCGGTCTCGACGTCCGCCACGAGCTTGGTCTCGTTGCGCGAGACCACGATCGCGTTGCCCACGGCGCGGTTGAGGTCGGACGGGGCCTTCTCGCGGCCATCGGGGTGCGAGAGCTCCTTCAGCGCCCGCACGATCTCGGTGACCCGGGCGACGCCCTCGTCGCAGCGCGCGAAGGCGCCCGGCACGTTCTCGAGGAGATAGGGCAGGTCGGCGTCCTCGGGGGAGCGCGTGCCGCGAACGACCTCGAGGACTTCGGCGAACGCGTCGCGGAGGAAGTACACGCTGTCGCCCACGAACTGGATGGGCGTGTTGATCTCGTGGGCGACGCCGGCTGCGAGCTGGCCGACCGCCTCGAGCTTCTGCGCATGGCGCAGCTCGACCTCGAG
>JBGALT010000298.1:0-5258 GCA_044223665.1 Sandaracinaceae bacterium
CCGTTGCCGAGGCGCCCTTCGATGCCTTGTCCCCAGCACCACATCTGGCTCGCGCGGATGCCGCACGCATGCGTGTCGCCGGCGCTCACGGCCGTCCAGGTGGTGTCGGTCCCGACGCGCAACGGCACGTTCGTGTTGGTGCCGGCCGTCCCCCGTGCGAGCTGGCCCACGTCGTTCCGGCCCGTGCACCAGAGCGAGCCGTCCGTCTGGACGCCGCACGCGAAGTGGTGCCCCTGCGAGTACGCGCTCCAGGTGCCGGTGAGCGGCGCGAGCGCCGAGCGGCTGACGAGATCGCCCAGGCCCAGCTGCCCGTAGTCGTTCTGGCCCATGCACGCGACGACGCCCGAGCCGTCGAGCGTGCAGGTGCTGTCGCCGACGCGGGAGCCGTCGATGCGCGTCCATGGGCCAGTGGCGCTCGTCACGAGCGTCGGCGTCGGGCGCGTCACCATGTCGCCGAAGCCGATCTGGCCGTCCATGTCGTCGCCCCAGCAATAGAGCTCGGCGCTCCGCGAGGCGCACACGTGGCCGTCCCCGAGGCCCAGGGCCGACCACGTCGTCGCGGCGCCGACGCGCGTGGGCGTGGAGCGATCGACGTCGGAGGTGCCTTGGCCGAGCTGGCCGGCCACGTCGTCGCCCCAGCAGAAGAGCGCACCATCGGTGGCGATCGTACACACGAAGGCGGTGCCCACGCCGTAGCGCGCGACGACGCGACCGGTGCCACAGCTCCCGCTCGCCTCGCAGATCGGCGCCGCGCCCGCGCAGCTCGCGCAGCTCGCGCCGCTGACGCCGCATGCGGCGTTGGTGCGCCCGGTCTGACAGCTCGTTCCGCTCCAGCAGCCGCCACAGCAGGCGCCGGCGTGGCAGGTTCCTGCCGTCGATCGACACGTCGTGCCGTCGACGACCGACGTGCACGCGCCCGACATGCAGCGCTCGCACTCGCCGCACTGTCCGTCGGTCGTGCAGGCGCCGACATCGATGCCGCCGCCGTCGTGCGCTGCATCGACGGAGCCAGAATCGCGGGGGCCGCCGTCGCTCGCACCCGCGTCACCGGCGCCGCCATCGGCTCGCCCCGCATCCGGCGCGCCGGCATCGACGCCGCACGCACCGTTCGTGCACATCGCGGCAGCGCAGACCGCCTGCTCGGTCGCCGAGGCGAGCGTCACGACGATCGTCGAGCCGTTCGCGGCCGGCACGTCGACGTCCACGCAGCCCGTCGCGAACTGCACGCACGATGCGTCGCGCGCGCGCCCCTCGAGCCCGTAGCGCCCGGGCTCGAGGCGTGGCGGCATCGGCGGCGTCTCCCCGCGCCCCGCCTCGGCGGTGAACCGGACCTCGGTGCTCGTGCAGCCACCGGTGAGGATGCGACCCTCGACGCGCGCGGCGCGCGCCGCCAGCGCGGGATCGGCGAAGGCGATCTCCCATGAGAGGTGGCCGACCGCGGGCTGACAGCCCGCCCCGAGCAGACCGAGCGCGAGCGCTGCGAGAGCGCGGTGTCGATGTTCGATCCGCATGGGAGCCGAGCCAGCGCGATGATACGCTCACGCGTCGTGAGGGTCACTCGCTCGATCGCGGTCGTCGCGTTGGGGCGGTCTGTTGGCGGTCCTCTCTTGGGCCGCGCCGCCGCATGCCTGGGCCCATCCCCTCGTGGACGAGGGCCGTCGGCTCTACGAGGAAGAAGCGGACTTCGTCGCCGCGCTCGACGTCCTCGGCAGGGCCGCTGCCGGCAGCGAGCTGACGGCCGACGATCTCGTCGACCTCTTCGAGACGCGTGCGCTCGTCTATCTCGCGATGGGCCGCGAGGACGACATGCGCGCCGATCTACGGCGCCTCGCGGCCATTCGTCCCGACCACGCGCTCCCCGCGACGACCCCGCCCGACGTGGTGGCTGCGTTCGCCGATCTGCGGGCGAGCAGTCCCGGCTCGCCGCGACTCACGGTGACGGTCGAGCCCTCGGCGCTCGGTGTCACCATCACCGTCCGCCTCGACAACGATCCGGCGAGCCTGGTGCGCGAGGTGCGCGTCTCGGGGCGCGCGCCCGGGGGCGACTGGGAGCGCGTGACGGGCGCGCCGCTCTTCGTCGCGACGCCGAGCGGTGGCGTCGTCGAGTACTACGCGGAGGCCGTCGGCCCGGGCGGCGCCGTGATCGCGCGCTCGGGCGAGGCCGGCGCGCCGCTGCGGGCCGCGCCGGTCTCCGCGGCGGTTGCCGCCGGCGGCGGTGACGAGATCTGGCCTTGGATCGTGGGCGGTGCCGGCGCGGCCGTCGTGGTCGCGGTCGTCATCACCGTGGTCGTGCTCACCACGAGCGGCGGCGGGGCCAGCGGCACCGACGTCTCACCCTTCGTGGTGCGTTTCTAGAGCCCCATGGCGAGCGACTCCGGCGATGGTGTCCTGAGCTTCGACGCCGAGCCCGAGGCCGAGCCTTCGCCCGTCCGACGCGGCCGGATGCTCGGCCGCTACGTGCTCTGCTACGAGCTGGCCTCGGGTGGAATGGCGACGGTCTACCTCGCCCGCGCCGACGGGCCGGCCGGCTTCGGGCGCCTGGTGGCCCTCAAGCTGATCCACCCGCACCTCGCCAAGCAGAAGGACTTCGTCGAGATGTTCCTCGACGAGGCGCGCATCGCCTCGCGCATCGTGCATCCCAACGTGTGCAGCGTCTTCGACTTCGGTCAGGAGGGCGACACGTACTTCCTCGCGATGGACTACCTCGTCGGCGAGACCGTCGGCCGCATGACGCGCGCTGCGTGGAAGAACGCCGACGTGCGAGGGCGCGCGATCCTGCCGCGCATCTTCGCGCGCATCGTCGCCGACGCCTGCGAGGGCCTGCACGCGGCGCACGACTCGCGCAGCGACGACGGCAAGCTGCTCGGGATCGTCCATCGTGACGTGACGCCGCACAACCTGTTCCTCGGCTACGACGGCTCGGTGCGCGTCGTCGACTTCGGCGTCGCGCTCTCGGTCGAGCGCTCGCACCACACCACGGTCGGCGTCCTCAAGGGGAAGTATCCCTACATGGCGCCCGAGCAGATCGAGCAGTCGGCGAGCGTCGATCGACGGGCCGACGTGTGGTCGCTCGGCGTCTGCCTCTGGGAGATGCTCGCGGGCCGCAAGCTGTTCCGGCGCGACAAGGAGTACGAGACGCTCAAGTCGGTGCTCGACGATCCGATCCTCGCGCCGAGCGCGGTCCAGCCGGCGGCGCCGAAGGAGCTCGACGCCATCGTGCTCAAGGCGCTCGCGCGCAACCGGGACGAGCGCTACGCGACGGCGCGCGAGATGGGCCGCGATCTGGCGAGCGCGATCGGGCAGCTCGGCGGGGCCAGCGCGGCGGACGTGGCCGAGCTCATGGACGAGCTCTTCGCGGCGGAGCGGGCCGAGCGCGCGCTCTTGATCGATCGCGCGCGCCGCGTGGATCCCGAGCAGCCCTCGACGTCGAAGATCGCGCCCGTGCCGGGGCGGGGCGGCGGGCTCGCGATCGAGTCGGACACGGCGAGCGGCGCTGCGCCGGCCGCGCCGCCGCGCCCGCGCCCGCCTCCGCCGCCTCCACCGCCACCGCCACCGCCGAAGCGTACGGCCGAGGAGACGCTCCCGGTCCGCACGGCCACCGCCGAGCCGGCGCCGCACGATCGTCGCCCGCTCTATGCCGCGCTCGGGATCGCGGGCGTCCTCGCCGTGGCGCTCGTCGCCGTGCTCGCCGTGTCGTTCTCGTCGGGCGGCGAGGTGACGCCGACGGAGGTGCCTCCGATCTCGGCGCCTCCGATCTCGGCGCCTGCGATCTCGGCGCCTGCGATCCCGGACCGAGGCGCTCCGCCCACGACCGCGCTGGCACCTCCGCCCACGACGACGCTGGTGGCGCCCCCGTCGCCCGTGCCACCGCCGTCCACGCCGTCGGCTCCGGAGCACGGCTCGCACGGCGCAACGCACGAAGACGAGCACGAGCACGGCTCGCACCGCACGCCGCGCACGACCACGAGCGCTCCGAGCGGCGCCCCCGGCACCGTGAACGTGGTCACGCCCCCGGGCTGGGCCGAGATCTTCGTGCGCGGCGCGCGGGTCGGTCGCTCGCCCACCGCGATCACGCTCCCCGCGGGCACCACCACCGTGCGCCTCGTGCCCTACGGCACCGGCGCGCCGATCGAGCGCAGCGTCACCGTCGAGCCGGGCGGCACCACGCGTCTGGTCGTCCGGCTCGAAGCGCCCGCGCCCTGAACGCCCGGAGCGCGCAGCGCACTCGGGAAGTGCGGCGCCGATCTATGCTGCGCGGTCCGTGTCCTCCGCGCCTCGCTCCGACGACCCCGCCGCCGAAGGCGCGCCCGCGCCGTACGGCGTCGCCGAGGTCGTGGGCCTCGCGCGCGAGCTGCTCGAGAAGAGCCTGCGCAACCTCTGGGTCGAGGGCGAGGTGCTCGAGGCCAAGATCAGCGGGACGGGCACGCTCTACTTCACGCTCGCCGATCCGCCGCCGAGCGGTCGCGCGCGGGCCACGCAGAGCGGCGCCATCCTCCGCTGCGTGGTGTTCGTGGACGATCGGCCCGGGCTCGGGATGGAGATCACCTCCGGGCTCCGGATCCGCGTGCGCGGTCGCGCGAGCGTCTTTCCCCAGCAGTCGTCGCTCCAGCTGCAGGTCTACGATGCGCAGCCGGCCGGTCTCGGCGATCGCGCCGCGCAGGTCGCGGCGCTCCGGGCCAAGCTCGAGAAGGAGGGCCTGTTCGCGCAGGCGCGCAAGCGTCGCCTTCCGCCCTTTCCGCGCGTCGTCGGGCTCGTCACCAGCAAGAAGGGCGCGGCGATCCACGACGTGCTCACGGTCGCGCGGCGCCGCTTCCCGGTGCGCGTCGTGCTCGCGCACGTCGTCGTGCAGGGGCCCGACGCGGCGCGCTCGATCGCCGCCGGCCTCGAGGCGATCGGTCGGCTGCCCGAGCTCGACGTGGTGATCCTCGCGCGCGGTGGCGGCGCGAGCGAGGATCTCTCCGCGTTCGACGACGAGCGCGTGGTGCGCGCCATCGCCGGCTGTCCGGTCCCGGTCGTGAGCGGCGTGGGCCACGAGGTCGACGTCACGCTCGCCGACCACGTCGCCGACGTGCGCGCGGCGACTCCTTCGAATGCCGCCGAGCTCGTGGTGCCCGATCGCGAGAAGGTGCGCGCCGAGCTCGCGCTGGCGCTGCGGAGGATGTCGGCGCGCTTCGAGGGACGGATGCACCACGCGCGCTTGCTCCTCACGCGCCTCGGGGGCCGGCTCGCGGCGCGGCGCGGGGATCTGCGCGGGCGGC
>JBGALT010000299.1:0-5243 GCA_044223665.1 Sandaracinaceae bacterium
GCCCGCCCCGCGGATCTCGACCGTCTCGAGCGCGATGGCGTGCGAGTAGACGAGCAGCCGGGTGTAGCCGGCCTGGGTGAGGGGATCGACGTAGACCCGCATCGTCCCCGCGCCGGGGCAGGGCACGACGCGGACGCTGCCGAGCGTCGAGCCTGCGTTCGCGGTCCGCAGATCGCCGTGCGGGCCCGGCGCGACGTCGAGCGAGGGCGCGCCGTGGGGACAGTTCGCGCAGCAGCCGGGGTCACAGACGTCGGTGATCATGACGACGGTCGTCTCGTCGCCGACGGTGATCTCCATGCACTCGCCGCAGCCTTCACCCTCCGCGCGGCTCCCCCCGCCCTGGGCGGCAGGGAAGCCGTAGAACAGCTCGGCCGCCGCGATCGTGTAGCCGGACGCGAAGAGCGCCGGCATGTGCGCCGCGACCGGCCCGTAGCCGCACGTGCCGCCGCCCGGCGGCGGGCTGTAGCCGGTGACGCTCGCGACGCCGCACGTCGCAGGCGGCAAGACCACCGCAGCATCGGGTGAGGCCCATGCATCGATCGGCGCGGCGGCATCGTCGAGCGCGCCGGCGTCCATCGCCGCATCGCCTGCGAGGGCGGCGTCCGGTCCGTTGCCGCTGTCGGCGGCCGTGCCGGTGTCGAGGCCCGCGCTGCCGTCTTCGGGGCGGCTCGGCCCTGCGTCGCGACCGGCGTCGTGGAGCGAGCCAGCGTCCCGGCCGGCGGCGTCGAGGCCGGCGTCGGTCTCGAGCGGGGCCGCATCACATCCACCGGCAGCGATCGCGGCGAGACAAGCGAGCGTGACGGCGTGGCGCATGAATCGTCCTCCGCGGCGAGCGTCTCATGGACGCGTGCCGCCCACCGGCGAAATCACCGGCACGCTTGACCCGTATGTCGTGAGCGGCTACCCATCGCCCCGGAACCACCTGTGAACAAGACGCTGCACCTTCCTGCCATCCGAAGGCACGCGATCACCCTCGTCGCGGCTCTTCTCCTCTCGACGTGGGCGCCGCGCATCTACGCCCAGGTGCACATCGCGGTCGTCGACCTGCAGCGCGCCCTGAACGAGACCGAGGACGGCCGCCGCGCGAAGGCGCGCCTCAAGCGCCTGTTCAAGCAGCGCCAGCAGGAGCTCGACAAGGCGCAGGGTGAGCTGAAGTCGCTGAAGGAGGAGTTCGACGAGCAGTCGGACACGCTCTCGGCGGAAGCCCGCCAGGAGCGCCTCGACCAGATCCAGAAGCAGTTCGTCGAGCTGCAGTCGACCTACGTCGAGTACCAGCGCGAGCTCGCCGAGAAGGAAGCGGAGATGACGCAGGAGATCATCGCCCGCATGGAGACGATCCTCCGGCGCATCGGCCAAGAGGAAGGCTACACGCTGATCCTCGAGCGCAACGAGGGCGGCGTCGTGTTCGTCCCGAGCAACCTCGACCTGACCGACGTGGTCATCCAGAGATACAACGCGGGCGAGGGCCGTGACGCAGACTCCGACTCGTCGTCGGGGAGCGGAACAGGATCCTCGTCGGGCTCGAGCACGGGCTCTTCGTCGGGCTCCTCGTCGTCGTCGAGCTCGTCGTCGTCCAGCACGGGATCCGGCACGGGCGGGTCACGATCGACCAAACGCTCGACGGGCGGCGGCGCCCACTGATCGGGAGACGCAGGATCGATGGAGCTCGACATCCAGCGCATCCTGCGGATCCTCCCGCACCGCACGCCGTTCCTGCTCCTCGATCGCGTGACCGAGGTGCAGCCGCGCAAGTCTGCGCGCGCCTTCAAGTGCGTCAGCTACGGCGAGCCGTGGGCCCTCGGGCACTTCCCGGGGCACCCCGTCTACCCGAACGTGCTCTTGCTGGAGTCGATGTTCCAGCTGCTCGCGGTGCTCGCCTACGCGTCGGAGCCTTTCGACAGCGCGCAGAAGGTCGTCTACTTCCTCGGGGTCGAGCAGGCGAAGTTCCGCAAGGCGGTGGTCCCCGGGGATCGCGTCGAGCTGGAGGTCGAGGTCAGCCAGCGCCGGTCCAACATCTGGAAGGCGAGCGCGACCGCGACGGTCGACAAGAACCTCTCGGCGCAGGCGGAGATCCTCGCCGCCGTGACCGACCGCGAACAGCTCTGATCGTCCGGCGCCGCTGTGAGCCCGGCTCACGGTTTCCGGGCCGCTGATTCACACGATCGAGCAGCGACGAAGCGTCCGCGGAAAAGCGGCGGGGCGTTGCCCGGCGCGTTCTTTGCCGATAGATACGCGCCGTGCGCCGTCAGGCTCGCCTCCTCGCGCTGTCCATCGCCGCGGTCGCGCTCGCGTGGCCGCTCGCGGCCATCGGCTACGCGCAGGAGGACGAGGACGACGACCTCGATCTCGGGATCACCGCCGAGGACGCGGCGGACGGGAGCGAGCCGAGCGACCCCGAGGCGGCCGACACCGAAGAGGCGCCGGTGCTCGACCTCGAGGCCTTCACGCGGCACGCGGAGCGCACGTACCCGGGCCTGCGCGCCGCGCAGTCGCGCATCCGCGCGGCGCAGGCGCAGCTCGACGAGGCGTGGGTGAGCCCGTTCTTCCAGGGCGCGGTCACGGCCGGCATCTCGATCGCGCCCGAGGTGCACGGCAGCCCCCTGTTCTCTCCCGACTCGCAGGTGCCCGTCAAGCCCCCTGTTCTCTCCCGACTCGCAGGTGCCCGTCACCAACCCCTGGGCGCCCATCGTCGGCGTACAGGTCGACGGGATGGTCCCGCTCTGGACCTTCGGCAAGCTCAGCGGCGCGCGCGACGCGGCGCGCGCGGGCATCCGCGCGGCCGAGGGCGATCGCGCGCGGGTGCGCAACCAGCTCTTCTACGACGTGCGGCGCGCCTACTTCGCGCTCCAGCTCTCGCTCGACATCCAGCAGATGCTCGCCGAGGGCCTGCCGCAGATCCGCGGCGCGCTCCAGCACGTGGAGGAGCAGCTCGCCGCCGGCGATGCGGAGGTCACCGAGACCGATCGCTATCGCCTCTCGGCGGCGCTCGCCGAGGTCGAAGCGCGCGAGGCGCAGGCGCGCCACCTCGAGATGTCCTCGCGTGCGGCGCTGCGCATCCTGAGCGGCGTGCGCCGCTTCGAGGTGCCCGAGTGCCCGCTCGCGCTCGTCGACACGCAGGTCGAGCCCCTCGAGCACTACCTCTCGCACGCGCTCACCGATCGCCCCGAGGTGCACATGCTCGAGGCCGCGCAGGCTGCGCGCCAGGCGAGCCTCGAGGTGACGCGCGCGGGCGCGCTGCCGGACATCGGCCTGACGTACCGCTTCGGCATCAGCTACGCGCCCGGCATCACCGACCAGACCAACCCGTTCATCTACGACCCGGCGAACTACACGACGGTTCAGGCGGGCATCGGCCTGCGCTGGTCGCTCGACCTCTGGGGCACGGCGTACCGCGTCGATCGCGAGACGGCGCTCCTCGACGACGTGCGCGGGCGGACCGACGAGGCGCGCGCCGGGCTCGAGCTGGAGGTGACGGACGCGTACGAGACCGTGGTCGAGGCGCTGCGCCGGGTGGAGGCCTACGATCGCGGACGGCGCGACACGCGCGCGTGGTTCATCTCGGCGGCGCAGGGCGTCGAGGTCGGGACCTCCGAGCTGTCGGAGATGGTCGACGCGGTGCGCGCGTACTTCACCGCGCGCTACGGCCACCTGCAGGCGATCGCCGACGCCGATACCGCGCTCGCGAACCTGGCGCGCGTGTCGGCGCTGCCCGTCACCGATCGCTGGGAGCGTCGCTGCGACTGAGCGCGCCGCGCGCGAGATCGAGCGCGTAGCGCGTGCCGCTCGTGCCCTCGGCCGCCGTGCCGCCCGCGGCGAACGATGCGATCGGCTCGGGCGCCGGGACCGACCAGCGCTGGGTGCCGCCGGGGAGATCGAGGGCGGTCACGAAGGGGCCTGGCTCGGCCACGAGCGCGAGCGCCGGCAGCACCACGAAGGCATGTTCGTCGGCGTCGGCGGGGCGCGCCGGCCCCTCGTGCACGTTGCCCCCGTCGGCGGCATCGAGCAGCCAGAAGCGCGATCCGTCTCCCTCGCGCCGCCAGACGAGGACGAGCCCATCCCGCAGGGTGACGGAGCCGACCTCCGCCTCCGCGAGGCTGCGGCACCAGCGATCCACCTCGGTCGCCGGATCGACTCGACAGAGCTCGCGCACGCCGGGCCCCCACGCCGCCCGGCGGAAAACGGTGCGAAACTCTCCGCGCTCGAAGGTCTGCTCGACGCGCGTCTCTCGGCCGAAGTGCCGAGCGGCCCAGGCGGCGCCGAACGCCAGCCCGACGAGGGTCATCGCGGCCAGCGATCGCAGCCCGGCGCCTTCCTGCCGCATCGACCGGCTCGTACCACGTCCGGGTGGTGAGGGCTGGCGCGGGCGTTGCTCGTTGCGAATACTCGCCCCGTCCACCGCGTCCTACTGGGCGCTCATGGAGCCTCGCATGTCCCGCCTCGCCGTCCGCCTCCTCGCCACGCTCGCCTTCTCCCTCCTCCTCGTGCCCGCGGGCGCGAGCGCGCAGGGCGGCCCGGCCACGCGCTATCTGCGCCAGCGCCGCACCGACGTGGACCACATCATGGAGCGGCAGGCGACGACCGACGCCGAGCGCAGTGCGCGTGACGCCGAGGTCACGCAGATCGTGGTCTCGCTCTTCGACTTCGACGAGCTCTCGCACCAGGCGCTCGCCGCGCACTGGGACACCCTGTCGGCCGAGCAGCGGACGGAGTTCACCTCGCTCCTGCGCCAGCTCGTCGAGCGCAACTACCGCACGAACCTCGAGCGTATCCGCGACTACGACGTCGACTACACCCGCGAGGAGACCATCGCCAACGGCGTGGTCGTGCACACCGAGGCGCACTCGCGCGCCTCGCGCCGCGAGCCGCCGATCGCCATCGACTACACGATGCACCGCGTGGGGAGCGACTGGCGCGTGGTCGACGTCGTCACCGACGCCGCCAGCTTGGTGCACACCTACCAGCAGCAGTTCCATCGCATCATCACGCGCGACGGATTCGACACGCTGCTCTCGCGCATGCGCGACCGCCTGGCCCGCGAAGGCGGGGCCGCGGACGCCTCGCCGTCTCATTGAGCCAGGGTGTGATCCAGCGCGGTGGTGAAGGCTTGCAACGGGGCGGCTGCGCAGAACGGTCGAGGCCTGCTGCATGTCGCGTCGTGAGACCGGTCTTCAGGCGTCGCCTGGCGGCGGGGCCTATAGCCAATTGGCTATAGGCCTCGCCTTCCCGAGGACGCAGCGCAGCGG
>JBGALT010000300.1:0-5228 GCA_044223665.1 Sandaracinaceae bacterium
GGCCGCGGCGGCCGAGCTCGTCACGCTGGCCGATCAGTTCGCCGTCGAGAAGCCACCCGTCGCCATCTTGTATCTGCGCCAGGCGCTCGAGCTCGACCCCGGCAACCCCGACGCGAAGGCGCGACTCGATCAGCTCGCGCCCGAGCCCGTGAAGGCGCCCGCGCCGAAGCTCGTCCCGCCACCAGGCGCCATGCGCCCGCCGACCGCGCTCGCCACGCCCGTACCGGGCTCCGTGACCGCGGGGACGGCTGCCGCGGGCAAGCCTGCCGCGGGCCGCCTCGTCCCGCCGCCGGGCGGACGTCTCGTCTCGCCGCCCTCGGCCAAGCTGGTCCCGCCGCCCGCCGCGCCGCCCGCCGCGAGCGACGACGAGATCTTCTTCGTCGACGACGACGCGCCGCGCCGCAGCGCGATCCCGCCGGCCGCGCCGGCGCTCGACGGGCCGGACTCGGCGTTCGCCGACGAGGACGAGCGCACCGTCTTCGGGCACGCCCCCGAAGGAATCCAGGACGACGTCGAGCGCACCGAGTCGGGGCTCGAGGGTGAAGAGCCGCCGACCGGCCTCGTTCCGCGCCCCGACGCCGCGGCGGCCGATCCGCTGGCGCCGATGAGCCCCGAGGAGTTCGAGAGCGCGCCCCTGCGCCCGAGCGCGCCGCAGCCCATCGCCGTCGCGGAGCGCATGTCGCGCCCCTCGATCGCGCCGGGCGAGGTGGAGGAGCTGCTCGACGAGGCCGAGTTCTTCGTCGCGCAGGGGCTGCACGAGGAGGCGCGCCAGCTCTTGAGCGACGCGCTCGCCGCGCACCCACGCCACCCGGTGATCCGAGACAAGCTCGCCGAGGTGACGGAGGCCGCGAGCGCCGCGGCCGCAGCGAGCGCGGCCAACGCGAGCGACGACCAGAGCTTCGAGCTCGCCGAGCGCCTCGCCGACGAGCTCGGCCCCGCGCAAGGCGCGCCGGCGGGCAGCGACGTCCTCGACGTCGAGCAGGTCTTCGCGCAGTTCAAGAAGGGCGTCGAGCAGCAGGTCGGCCTCGAGGACACCGACACGCACTTCGATCTCGGCATCGCCTACAAGGAGATGGGCCTTCTCGGCGACGCGATCGGCGAGTTCTCGCTCTGCCTCACGAACCCGCAGCGCGTCTGCATCGCCGAGACGATGATCGGCCTCTGCCACATCGAGAAGGGCGAGGTCGCCGAGGGCATCATCCACTACAAGAAGGGCCTCTACGCCGACCACAAGACGGACCGCGAAGAGCTCGGCCTCTATTACGAGCTCGGGCGCGCGTACGAGCTGCTCGGCGACCCGAAGGAAGCGCTCTACTACTACGAGAAGGTCAAGAAGCGCGACGCGACCTTCCGCAGCGTCGACGAGCGCATCGACGCGCTCGCGCACCCCGTCCCGGCGCAGAGCGTGGTGGCCGCCAACCCTGCCGACGACATCGACGCCGTCTTCGACGACCTGATGGGCAAGGAGTAGCTGCCCTCGGGCGGGCGCTTTCGCCGTGGGGACGCGCCGCGAGAACGGCCCCGATCTCGCTCGTCCTCGCTCTGCCGGGCTCGCACGGGGCGTGAGCGGCCACGGCATCGGCACCTCGCGCGCGCGGCGCGCCGCGGTACTGCTCTCGGTGCTCGCGCTCGGTTGCGGGAGCGGCGTCGATCCTGGCCCGCCTCGCGGCGCCGCGTTCTGCGACGAGGGCGAGCGCGACACGCGTACCTGGGGTCTCGAAGCGCTCGATCGACTCGTGGCCCTGCCCGTCGACGCGAGCGCGCCCGCGCGCATGTTCGTGGAGGACGCGAGCGGGCCGGCGCGCGTCCTGTTCGCGACCGACGCGAGCACGCTCGTCTCGCCCGCGGTCGCGCCACGCCTCTCCGACGCGCTCTCCGAGGCGAGCGCCGCGCCGCTCGACGAGGTGCCGCTCGACGCGCGGCTCTCGCTGCAGAACGACGTCTGGGGGCTCTGGCAGCGCCTGGACGAGGCTCCTCCCGGGCCCGTGCGTGACGGCCTGCGCGCGCGCGCCGCGGCCCTGATCGTGCACCTGGCGCCCGCGGCGTCGGCCCTCGGCGACGGCTCCGCCCTGCCCTCGCTCGCGCGCCGCGCCCTGCCGGAGCGCGAAGGCTGGCGGGAGCGTGGGACCGAGCACTCCGTGCTCTCCCACGAGCTCGCGTTCGGCCTGCGCCGGATCTTCCGGGTCCTGACGCGCGAGGCGGAGCTCGATCGGGCGATCGTCGGCCAGCTCGTGGCGCTCGACGACGAAGGCACGGCCCACCTCGTGCCGCTCGCCGGCGGGCTCGAGGTGCTGCAGCTCTCCGAGGGACGGCCGCGCACGCGGGTGCTCGAGCTCTCGCGTCACTCGCTGCGCTGCGGGCCGCCGCGCCTCGAGCCCATGGACCTCGTGCACGGCGTGCCGGGCCTGGGCGTCAACCGCCCGCTCGCGGCGCTCGAGCCTCCCGCGCCGCCGACCCCGAGCGTCTGCGCACAGTGTCACGAGGACGTCGAGGGACGGCCGGACCTGTTGATGTCGCTCCCGACCGACGACGTCACGCGCCTGCCGCGGCGCTGGGGTGATCTGCTCGCGCGAGCGTCGGTCGAAGGACGCGCGATCGTCTCTTCGCGCTGACGCGTGGAGCGTCGCCCCGGCGCGTCAGGGAGCGTCGGTGTCAGGGAGCGTCGGTGCAGCCGCGGACGAGGGCGAAGGCTGCGGTGGGGCGCTGCTCGAAGCAGCCCGGCTCCGGCGCCGTCGCGCGCCCCGAGAGCGGCGACCAGTCGTAGCCGTACCCGTGGCCCGGCGACTGCGCGTAGAAGCGCATCGGATAGAGGTGTCGGTGCCGGTAGTCGAGCGAGCCGAAGGGCGGCGCGAGGACGACGTCGCGCACGTCGTCGAGCCCGTCGCGCCACGCGTACCGCCGACCGACCATCGACACGTAGTTGTCGGCGAAGGTGCGACCGCGCCCCCAGCCGAGGGGCAGCCCCTCGAGCACCTGGCGCATGTTCGCCTCGGTGCCGGTGAGCTCGACCATCACGCCATCGGGCGCGTCGAACATCGTCAGCTGGGCCGGCGGAGTGTCCAGCGTCCCGGCCGCGACCGCGGCGACGCGCGCGCCGTAGCTGTGTCCGACGAGCTGGATGCTCCCGTTCCGATCGTAGAACTCGGGCGCGAGCCCCGCCTCGATGGCCTCCGCGAGCACCTGGCCGTAGCCGGTGGTGCGCACCAGCGCCCGCCGTGCGGCGACGGGCACCGCGACCGTGCTCGAGTCGTCGACCCACGAGAACGCGACCACCACGGCGTGGGGATCGTGGAGCGCGAACATCCGCGCGAGGTCGCTCATCCACGCCTCGAACGGGCGCCCGTCCCGCGTCGTCATCTCCCAGCTGCGGGCGCCGGCCTCGAGCACCCCGCGCCGGTCTCGACCGGGCGTCCATCCGTGCACCAGCACGCGCAGGTGGCTCGGAGGAAGCGAGCCCGGCGCGACCTCGACGAAGCGCGTTCCGTCCCAGCGTCCGAGCCGGGCGATGGGCGCCATCCCACGGGCGAACGTGTCGTCGGCCAGCATCCGCGGCCGCGGGAGCGTGCACGCCGCGAGCGAGAGCGCGATCAGCAGCGGAGCGAGGCGCACCCGATCAGCGTGCGCCGCCGACGCCCGATCGCCAAGGGCTCGATCGACGAAACGTGCAACGAGCCCCGCCTCCGTCCACGCGGAGGGCGGAGGCCCGCCGCTCGGTCGCGATCGCGTCACGAGAGGCTTCGTTGCGCGTGCGGCCGGCGCGTTCGCCGCAGGCGCTCACGCGTCGGCGTAGCGCTCCCAGCCGCGGAGCGTGCGTCGGAGGAGCGTCGCCGAGATCACGTGATCCCCTTCGTCGAGGATCTCGTCGGCGATCTCGCCCATCCGGGCGATCGCGCCATCGCTGGCCGTGTCGGCGAAGAGCACGACGTCGCGCGCCGGGACGCAGGCGACGACGTCCCCCTCGAGGCCGAGCGCCACCCGGGCCCAGACGTCGTCGAGGAGCAAGAGGCTCGCCTCGAGATCACCTCCCGTGACCAACATGCCGACGCGAGGGCCCTCGTCGTCCAGCGTGCGCTGCTCGACCTCGGCCACCTTGGTCGCGAGGTTCTGCCGCGCCAGCGTCATCACGTCGCTCGAGTCGATCCCGAGGCGCTCGAGCGAGCGGCGCGTCGCCAGGTGCTGCGTGTGCTCGCCGTCGAACGCGAGCACGAGGTGCAGATCGGCCACGAACGGGCGCACGACCACGCCCTCGGGCCCCTCGAGGTCGCCCAGCTCCTCCACGTAGCGGGCGTCGCGCACCAGGGGTACGAGGTTCTCGGCACGCAGGGCGTCCTCGCCCTCGCTGGTGCGCAGCGCCTCCTTGACGGCCTTGGCGAAGTACTCGACCAGACCGACCCGAGCCTCGGGGCCCTCGGCTTGCGAGAGCGAGGCGCGGAGGTTGTCGAGGCGGATGCGCACCTCGCCGCCGGCGAGGGTCGTCATGGCGATCTCTCCGCCATCCAGCACCTCGATCGTGCCCACCTCGAGCTCCGCGAGCGCGGCTCCCACCACCCGGGCCAACCGCTCGCCTCCATGCTCGTTCGCGCGCAGCTGCGCGCGCCAGTCGTGTCCGCCCATCTTCCGCGAATCTAGTACCGCGGATCGGAAGTTCGAGCCCCTTGTGATGCGGCGCGAGCTGCCGTTCCGCGGATGGGGGCCCCACGCCCCGCAGCGTGGGCCCCGGCCCCCGGGCTCCACCCCGGGCCGCGCGACGGCGCACGGGTTTTCGCTGGTCGGACGATTGCTTGCTCCCACGCGGATGTCCGCGACGCTCGCTCCGCGCACGCCGCTCCCGCCCCGGCCGGTGAAGACCAGCGCGGCCGTCGACACCACCTATCGCCTGCTCGCGGCGCTCGTCGATCGCGACCGCGCGGGCGCCGAAGCCGTGCTCGATCCGTCCGCCTGTGTCTGGTGGTCGCAGAGCGGCGTGCTCAGCGCGGTCGAGGGCGCGGAGGATGCCGCCCGACGTCTCATGGCGCTGCTGGACGAGCAGCCCCCGACGCGCCTGGCCGTGGTCGGCAGCAGCCCGGACACGGTCGTGACCTCGGCGTACTTCGAGGACGATCTCTGCTGGACGCTCGAGATGCGAGTCGAGCGCGCCCGGGTCGTCGGCGTGCTCCTGCGCGCCCGGCGCCTGGCGGCCTAGTACCGCGAGGTCGATCAGAGGTTGCGGCGGTACTCGCCGCCGACCG
>JBGALT010000301.1:0-5217 GCA_044223665.1 Sandaracinaceae bacterium
TGATCCCGAGGTGGAGAAGGAGTCTCTCCCGTCTCACGCAACGGGGCCTGGGCAGCCCCTCGAGGACGACTCGAGGCGTGAAAGGAAGCCGTCGCGCCTCGTCCTACCCGAGCGAGAATCGCTCGGGTTTTCTCTCTCGGAAGGAACCCGACAGGAGGTTTCCTGTCGGGCCTTCAGCCGCGCAGCGCTTCGACGCCGGGGAGCTTGCGCCCCTCGATGAGCTCGAGCGAAGCGCCGCCGCCGGTCGACACGTGACCGAACGCGCTCGCGAGGCCGGCTTCCTGGACGGCCGCGACGCTGTCACCGCCGCCGACGACCGTGAAGGCGCCCTTCAGCTCGGCGAGGGCCTTGGCGACGCCGTTCGTGCCGCCCGCGAAGGGGGCCTTCTCGAACAGGCCCATGGGCCCGTTCCAGAACACCGTGCGCGCGCCGCGGAACGCGTCGGCGAAGTGCGCGACCGAGGCCGGGCCGATGTCGAGCGCCATCGTGCCCTCTGGGATCTCGCTCGCGAGGACGACCTTGCCTTCGGTCGCATCGAGCGAGCCGGCGACGACGACGTCGTTCGGGAGCAAGAGACGCACCTTCTTGTCCTCGGCGCGCTGGAGAATGGTGCGCGCGAGGGGGAGCTTGTCCTCTTCGACGAGGCTCTTGCCGACGTTCTTCCCCTGCGCCGCGAGGAAGGTGTTGGCCATCGCGCCGCCGATCGCGAGCACGTCGACCTTGGCGAGCAAGGCCTCGAGCACGGCGATCTTGTCGGAGACCTTCGCGCCGCCGAGCACGGCCACGTAGGGGCGCGGGGGCTCGCCGCGCAGGCGACCGAGCGCATCGAGCTCGGCGCGCAGCAGCATGCCGGCCCCGCGATCCCGCATCAGCTTCGGCAGCGCCGCCACCGACGCGTGCGCGCGATGCGCTGCACCGAACGCGTCGTTCACGTACACGTCGCAGAGCTTGGCCAGCTCCTTGGCGAAGGCGTCGTCGTTCTTCTCCTCCTCGGGGTGGAAGCGGAGGTTCTCGAGGCAGGCGATCTGGCCTTCGCGCAGGTCGGTGACGACCTTCTTGGGGCCGTCGCCGACGCAGTCGTCGGCCAGCAGCACCTCGACGCCCATCAGCTCGGCGAGCCGATGCGCGGCGGGCTCCATCGAGTACTTCGGATCCGGGCCGCCCTTGGGCCGGCCGAGGTGCGAGGCGATGATCACGCGCGCGCCCGCGGCCATCGCGTGCTTCAGCGTGGGAATGGCCGCGCGGATGCGCGTGTCGTCGGTGACCTTGCCACCCTCGAGCGGGACGTTGAAGTCCACGCGCACGAAGACGCGCTTGCCCTGGATCGGGAGCTCCTCGATGGAGCGGATCCCCTCGAGCATCGGGTTGCTCATCAGCCCTCCAGCTTCGCCATGTGGCGGGCGAGGTCGACCATGCGCTGGGAGAAGCCCCACTCGTTGTCGTACCAGGCCTGCACCTCGACGAGGTCGCCGCCGATGACCGCCGTCTGGGCGGCGTCGACGATCGAGCTGCGCGGATCGCCGATGAAGTCGCTCGAGACGAGCGGAGCGCGCTCGAAGCCGAGGATGCCCTTCAGCGCTCCGTTCGACGCGGCCTCGAGCGCCGCGTTCACTTCGTCGGTCGTCGTCTGCTTGCCGACCACCGCCGTCATGCAGGTGATGGACACGTCCGGCGTCGGAACCCGGATCGAGGTGCCGTCGAGCTTGCCCTTGAGCTCCGGGAGCACGAGGCCGATCGCCTTGGCGGCCCCGGTCGTCGAAGGAATCATCGAGAGCGCCGCGGCCCGCGCGCGACGCAGGTCCTTGTGCGGCAGGTCGAGGATGTTCTGGTCGTTCGTGTACGAGTGCACCGTGACCATGTGGCCCTTGAGGATGCCGAAGCTCTCGTGGACGACCTTGGCGATCGGCGCGAGGCAGTTGGTCGTGCAGGACGCGTTCGAGACGATGAAGTGCTTCTTGGGGTCGTAGCTCTGGTGGTTGATCCCCATGCAGAACGTCCCGTCGATGTCCTTCTCGCCGGGCGCGCTGATGATCACGCGCTTGGCGCCGGCCGTGATGTGCTTCTGGCCTCCCGCCTTGTCGCGGAAGACGCCCGTGCACTCGAGCACGACGTCGACGCCGAGATCCTTCCACGGCAGCTCGGTCGGGTCCTTCTTGGCGAAGATCGGGACCTTCTTGCCCCCGATCGTGATCGAGTCCGCCGTGTGCTCGACCGCGGCCCGCATGGTGCGGTGGACGCTGTCGTACTTGAGCAGGTGCGCGAGGGTCGCGGCGCTGGTCAGGTCGTTGATGGCGACGAGCTCGACTCCGCCGGCTCCGTCCTCGGCGTGGCGCTCGACGAGCGCGCGCGTGACACAACGTCCGATGCGGCCGAAGCCGTTGATTGCGATGCGGGTCACCATGGAGCCTCCTCAAATCGGCTGCGAGAACGAGAGAAACGGAGCGGGCGATCTAGCCGCCGCCGAAACGGTCGGTCAAGACGGGAACGGGCGCTGGACCCTACCGATCGCACGCTCTGGCCGCCGGGCCGCGGATCGGATACGCACGGCCGGTGAGCGCGAAAGAGCCGGCGGGGCGCCCCGCGTGGTGGACGGCCCTCGGGAGCGAGCAGGCCGCGCGTTGGCTCACGGTCGTCACGCTGGGAATTGCCGCGCTGGCGCTCGCCTGGCCCCTGCTCGTCACGGCCTGGCTTCCGTTCGCCGACTATCCGCAGCACCTCGGCACGATCGCGGCGATCCACGGGCAGGGAGACCCGGACATCGCGCAATATTTCGTGGTCGACTACTTCCGTAGTCAGTACCTCGTTCCGTACGTGCTCGGCGACTGGCTGGCGTACCCGTTCGGGGTCGAGGGCGCCGGGCGTCTGACGGCGGTGCTCTTCATCGCCACCCTGCCGCTCGCGGTGGCGCTCTACCTGCGCGAGCACGGGCGCCCCGCGATCCTCGGCGCGGTGGCCTCCGGCATCGCGCTGCACGTGTTCGTGTTCTGGGGATTCCTGAACTACTCGGCCGGGATGGTCACCGGCGTGCTCGCCCTCGCGGCGATGACGCGCCTGCACCGCGCCCCCGATCTACGGAACGCGCTCCTGCTCGGCGCCGCAGCGCTGCTCTGCTTCTATTCGCATGCGCAGCTCTTCCTCTGGTTCGGGCTCGCTTGCGTGGTGCAGACGATCTTCCTCGCGCCCGCGGCGGGATGGAAGCGCTCGGCGAAGGTCGCGGGGATCGCGGCGATCGCCGCGCTGCCGTCGGTGCTCGCCGTGGGGGTATGGCTCCGCACCTCGAACGTCGTCGAGCAGGGCGAGGCCGGAAGTCGATCCGGGCTGGCCGCCCAGGTGACCGATGCACCGCCGACGTTCTCGCCGATCGACGAGCTGCTGCGGGGCTGGCTCGATCACTCGTTCGCCGCCTACACCGACCACGCGGGCGAGCGCATCGCGCTGGAGATGCTGGCGCTGGTGCTCTGCCTCGTCGCGCTGCGCGGCGTGTCGGCTCCCGCGCCGCCCGCGTCGCCCGAAGCGCCCGCGCCGACCGAGGCGCCGACCGAGGTCTCGACGCCGGGCTCGCTCGCCCAGCGGCTCGTGGCGCTCTGGAAGAGCCGCGCGCCGGTCGCGACCTACGCGAGCCGGGCTCCCGAGGCCGTCCTCGTGCTGAGCTTCGCGCTCTATCTCTTCGCGCCGTTCAGCTATCGCTTCATCGAGCCCATCAACCACCGCTTCTTGCCGCTCGCGCTGGCGCTCCTGCCGGTCCTCGGGCCGCTCTCGCTCGGCCCGCGCGCCCGCTGGCTGGTGGCGGCGCTCGCGTGCGCGCTCTCGCTGCACGTCGGCGCCATCCACACGGAGCTGATCTACGACCGTCAGAGCAGCGTCGTGGGCGTCGCGCCGGTGTACTTGCACGCCCACCAGTACTACCAGGCGCGCGTCGGCGGCCTCGCGTGCTTCAGCTTCGTCGAGTTCCCCAAGTCGCCGGTGCTCTACCGCCCCGGCACCGAGCCACCGCCCTTCCCGCCGCGCTTCGAGTGGATGCCGCAGAGCTACGATCACCACGTCTACGGCGATGCGTTCGACTACTGGCTCGTGCGACACGAGGCGCACCGGCCGCTGCCGCCGCCGTTCCGGCGTCCCTCGCCCTCGGGCGCGCCCCTGCCGGTGCAGGTCTTCGAGTCGGACCACTGGACGCTGTACGCGCGCCCCGAGCTCGCGCCCTAGCACGACGGTCTTTCCGAGCGGCTGACGAGGAGACGGAATGCGAACGGGCGACCCGAGGGCCGCCCGTTCGATTCGGAGCCGCGAAGCGACTCACTCCGCCGCGGCGACCTCGTCCTCGGGCTGCTCGCGAAGGTCGGTCGAGACCAGCGAGAGCACCTCGGTCGCGAACGCGAGGATGTCCGAGCGGCTGTAGCCGCTGCTCTTCAGCTCACGGAAGGTGGACTTCGCGAGGATACGGAGCGCCCGGGGCTGGGTCTCGGGGGCACGGCCGTGGGTGGCGCGGCCGTCGGTGGCGCGAGTCTCGGCGATACGAGCCTGGCTCTCTGCAACACGACTCGTCTGGGCTTCACTCATCCGAACATCCTCCCTGGATGTCCGGCTCCTCAGCAGTGTACGTGCCAGACCTCTGACGGCCCGTTTGCGACCTAATTTCAGCTATTTATCTCATCATACCTACCGGCCGTCCGGCCGAATTCGACGTCAGCGCATATCCCACTTCGCACCCGGGGCTCCTCAGCTGCGCAAGCCGCTACGCGTTTTGCGCAGCTGCGCAGAGCATGACGCGGCGATCATGCTCGACATCTGCGCAGGGCGACGCCGCCTCGACTCGGCGTGCAGCCCGGGGCCCAGTGGAGCCTGCCCGGGCTCAGTCGTCGTGGGACGTCTTGTCGGCCTCGCCCGGAGCGTCGGTCGTGTGCGCCTCGCCGTCGGGCGGCTCCGGCGTGTCGACCATGTCGCTGTGCGAGATCGTCAGTCGCGACTCGACGTAGCGCCGCATCTCCTGCAGCGCATCGCCGTACTCGCCCTCGTTGTCGTACGCCCGCGCCAGGAAGTAGTGCACTTCGGGGTTGCGCGTGACGTAGTCCTCCTCGGTGCGCGTCAGGTCCTCGAGCACCTCGGCCGAGGCGCGGTACTGCGAGAACGAGCCCTCGGCGGCCTTGAAGAGCAGGTAGCCGTAGAGGAACCGGAGCGAGGGGCCGCTGTGCAGGCGCAGCGGCGAGGGAATCTCCTCCA
>JBGALT010000302.1:0-5208 GCA_044223665.1 Sandaracinaceae bacterium
CGAGGGCAGAGCCCTCGCACGCTCGCCGAAGCGGCGTAGCCGATTCGGCTGTGGAGGTGCCGAAGGCGCCGCGGTGACCAGACCAGCCTCGGACAACCCCGAGAAGCGGCGGGCACGGGGGGTCGACGAGCGCCCGCGTGCGCGCCGCCGTTCGCGCGCGATGCGGTAGCGAGGAGCGCCCCCCGTGACCGCCGCGATCGCGAAGGCGACGGATGGGCGGAGCTCGATCCACCGAGCGAGCGAGCGGCGCGCCCGTCTATCGCAGCGGCCCCACTACCGACACTGCCTTCGCAGTCCCTCTCCCCAGCCCTCTCCCGCTCGCGCGGGAGAGGGAGTCGCTCGTCTCGACTCAGCGGCCGCCGAACAGACCGGGTGCGTGAGGTCAGAGCCCCTCTCCGGCTCACCGCCCCGACACGACGAGGGCATCGACGGCCGGATCGCGGCGCGGCGCCACGGGCCAGCGCCGCCGATGCACGACGACACGAGCGCGCCCCAGTTCCGTCACGTTGATGTAACCTCGCCGCATGCGCTCTTCTGGTGCTTCTTGTGCGCTCGTCTTGCTTCTCGCCGGCTGCCCCAGCCCCGCGCCGCCGACGGAGGACGCCGGCTCGTCGGACGGCGGAAACGCGAGCGATGCGCTCCCTGAGGACGCGGCCGTCGTGGAGAACGACGCCGACGTCCACATGGGGCTGCGGCTGCCCCGCTGCGAAGACACCGATCCGGTCCCGACGGTCGCCTTGCCGCACTTCGCGAGCACGGTCACCGGCACCTACGTGCCGACCGAGGCGCGGCTGGCGCGGCCCGGCGCGCTGAACCCGGCGAGCGAGATGGGCGAGATGTCGTACCGCGCGATGGGCCTACACGCCGTCGACCCGGGCCCTGGACAGACCCACGTCACCCGGACGGACCTCGGCGCGAGCTCGACCTCCACCGATCGGCGCTCGCTCCTCTGGCTCGCGCACCTCTCGGACTTCCAGCTCGCCGACGACGAGTCGCCCGTCCGTCTCGCGCGCGTCGACACCGCGGCGATCCCGGGAGGGCTCCGCGCGCAGGAGGCGTACCTTCCGCGCGCCGTCTCGGCGATGAACCGCACGTTCACCCGGATCGCCGACGCGGGCCGCCCCTTCGATGCTGGCATCATCACCGGCGACTGCGGCGACAGCGCCCTCGAGAACGAGCTCGACTGGGTGCTCGAGCTGATGAACGGCACGCCGGGGCTCCACACCGACTCGGGCGAGGACGACGATCCGATCCCCGGCCCCGACAACGATCCGAAGGACCCCTTCGACCCCACGCCGTTCCCGTCTCCGTGGCTCTACGTCCCGGGCAACCACGACCTCGAGGTCGTCGGCGTCACGGCGCCGACCGCCGGCTCGCGCATGGATGCGCTCGGCACGCGCGCGCGCAGCGGCACGCGCGACTACCGCCAGTGGTACGCGCCGATCACGACCGGCCAGGTGCCGGCCGATCCGCGGCGCGTGCTCCTCGATCGCGACGCCATCGTCGCGCGCGTGACCGCCGCCGGCGTGGAGGGCCCCGAGGGCCCGCTCGGGCACGGGTTCGACGCGACGCGCACCGTCGACACCAGCCTGGGCGCCAACTACGCGTACGACGTGGTCCCGGGCCTCGTCCGCATCCTGGCGATCGACACCAGCGACCCGAGCGGCGGCTCGGAGGGCATGGTGATGCAGGCGACGATCGACGGGTGGCTCGAGCCCGAGCTCGACCGCGCCGTCGCCGACGGCGTGCTCGTCATCCTCGCCTCGCACCACTCGACGCGATCGATCGATCCCTTCGAGGGGCAGCTGGGCTCGACGCCGGTGCCGGGCGCGCTGACGACCGAGGAGATCGAGGCGTACGTGGCCTCGCGCCCCGAGGTGATCGCCTGGCTCGTCGGCCACTCGCACGACAACCAGATCCACGCGATCGAGGGCGCCGACGCCGCGCACCCCGGCTACTGGGAGATCATGACGAGCGCGATCGCCGACTGGCCTTCGCAGGCCCGCACGATCGAGGTCGTCGACAACGGCGACGGCACGCTGTCGATCTTCGCGACCCTGATCGACTACGACACCGACGACTGCTTCGAGCGTCGCTATCGCGCGCTCACGCAGATGGAGTACCTCTCCGCGTGGGCCGACGACGTGACGCACGACGCGCCCGACCACAACGTCGAGCTCGTGCGGGCGATCCCCGCGAGCGCCATGGCGGCCGTGACCGCGGCGCACGCGACCGCGCCGACGCGCATCGAGAGCCTCACGACGCTGGCAGCGCCGTAGGCGTCGCCACTCGTGGGAGAGGTCGAAGGAGGACCCCGGCGCACGCAGCCACGACGCGCGCTCCATCGCGTTCTCCGCCTGCCCTCACCCTGCCTCTCCCACGAAGTGGGAGAGGGGCCGAGCTCCGAGGACGCCGCACCCAGCCTCTCCCGGGAAGTGGGAGAGGGGCCGATCTCCGAGGACGCCGCACGCGCGTGAATGAGCGTGCAGGAGAGGAGCCGAGCGCCGAGATCCCCGCGCGCTGGTGCACGCGACGGCGCCGACGCGCATCGAGAGCCTCACGACTCTCGCCGGCCTCTGACCACGTCGACCGCCCCGGCGGAGCGACGCGGTCGGCGCGCTGTCCGGTCGGTCGTTCTTGCCTTATCGTTCGGGCATGAGGAAATGCGCTTCGGCGTGCCGATGGCTCGCGGTGATCTCGCTCACGACCCTGCTCGGTTGCGACGGCGGTCCTGGCGTGGCTCCACAGCCCGACACGGGCACGACGCGCGACGCAGGGGCGGAGCTCTCGGATGTTGGCGGAGGCGACGGCGGCGGTGTTCGGCTGGACGCGGGGCTCGACGGCGGCACCCCGACGGACGGTGGCGCTCCTCTCGATGCCCACGAATCTGACGCGGGGCTCGACGGCGGCATCGATGCGTTCGTCCCGCACACGCTCATCGCGATCACCGTCGTGCCCGGCGACACGCTCGTCGAGCTCGACCTGAACGCCACGGGCTCGCAGACCTTCGTCGCGATGGGCGTCTTCGCCGACGGCGTCGACGAAGACGTGAGCGCGATGGTGACGTGGGGCCTCTCCAACCCCGCCGTCGGCGCGATGACCGGCGCCACGCTGGACATCCCGGCTTTCCCGACCGCGACCGTCGAGCTGTCGAGCGTCACCGCGAGCTTGGGCAGCGTCGTCGGTCGCGGGCAGATCACCATCGCGGCCTATCGGCGCAGCGGGCCGACGCAGGACTTCTTCTTCGTCTTGCCGCACGCGGATCCGGCCGGGGCGCTCACACGGTCGCTCGACTTCGCGACCCAGATCCCGGCGCTCGACGTGTTCTTCCTGGTGGACACGACCGCGTCGATGTTCGGTGCCATCACCAACCTCGAGAGCAGCATCTCGAGCATCATCGTTCCGGGCGTGCAGGCCGAGGTCGCCAACAGCCGGTTCGGCGTAGGCGCGTTCGAGGACTTCCCCGTCTCGACATACGGTTCGCTGCACGGCTCCGACTGCGGGCGCGGCGGCCTGTCGACGCCCGATCAGCCCTTCCACCTCTTCCGGGCGATCACGGGCAGCGTGAGCGAGGTGCAGGCAGGCACCAGCATGTTGCGCACGGCGACCGGGCCGATCGGGTGCGGTCAGGACTGGCCGGAGGCGGGAATCGAGGCGCTCTACCAGGTGTCGACCGGAGACGGCCTCACGGGGCCCGCGCCGACGAGCGTACCGTCGAGCCACGCCGGCGTCGGCGGAGTCGCCTTTCGAGCCGACTCGATGCCCGTCATCGTCCAGGTCACCGACGCACTGTTCCACGGCCCCGGCGAGACCGGCTCGTGCCCCACGAGCGGTGACAGCGCCAACTACGCGGGCGCGGTCGCAGCCGTGGCGCACTCGCGGGCGAGCGCTCTGACTGCGCTCGCGAGCATCTGCGCACGGGTCGTCGGGGTCGTTCCGATCCAGCCCACGCTCGCCCCGGCGTGCTCTGCGGCGGCGGACCTCCGCGCCTTTGCGACGGCGACGGGCGCGCGGGTGCCGCCCGCCGCTTGGGACGTCGCCGCTCGTCCGGCCGGCTGCGCAGCCGGGCAGTGCTGCACCGCTCAGAACGGCGCAGGCCGCGCGCCGGACGCCGAAGGGCTCTGTCCGATCGTGTTCGAGATGGCGAGCAACGGCTCCGGCCTCGGGACCAACGTCGTGACCGGCCTTCGCATGCTCACGCGGTTCGCGACGTTCGACGTGACGAGCGTGGTCGAGGGTGAGACGACCGACGTCGACGGCAATCCGCTCGCCAGCCCCCACACGACGGCCGACTTCGTCCGCACGGTGACGCCGACGAGCTTCGTGCTCCCGCCTGCGCCACCGGTCGTGGCCGGCCCGACGATGGATGCCCTGGCGTTCCACGGTGTCACGCCCGGGACGACCGTCTCGTTCGACGTTGCTGCATTCAACGACTTCGTGATGCCTTCTGCCCAGCCGCAGGTGTTCCGCGCGCGGATTCGCGTGCTCGCCGGCGGCTGCACGCCGCTCGACGTCCGCGACGTCCTCGTCCTGGTGCCGGCCACGCCGCCGTCGTGATCCCTCCGCGAGCGCCGCATCCGGAACCCACAGCGCCCTCCGGCACTGGTCGGCAAAGAGTGCTCGCCCCGGAGGACCCGGACGGGAGCGGGCTCGTCCCGCGGACGGAAGGGGCTGGAGCGGGCGAGCCGATCACTGCGCGGCTCATCACGGGCGGCGAGGGCGCGCCGGGCCGCCGCAGCGCGACGCGGCCGATGGCGTCGAGCACGCCCGCGCCCGCGCGTTCTCCCACTTCGTGGGCTTCGTGGGTTCGTGGCAGAGGAGCCGAGCTCCGAGATCCCGCACGCTCGCTGGTCACGGTGCCAACCACCGTAGACGAGCGCGGTCGCCGACTGGCCCTCGCAGGCCCGCACGATCGAGGTCGTCGACAACGGCGACGGCACGCTGTCGATCTTCGCGACCCTGATCGACTACGACACCGACGACTGCTTCGAGCGTCGCTATCGCGCGCTCACGCAGATGGAGTACCTCTCGGCGTGGGCCGACGAAGTGACGCACGACGCGCCTGACCACGACGTCGAGCTCGTGCGGGCGATCCCCGCGAGCGCCATGGCCTCGTGACCGCGGCGCACGCGATGGCGCCGACGCGTATCGAGAGCCTCACGACGCTGGCAGCGCCGTAGGCGTCGCCACTCGTGGGAGAGGTCGAGG
>JBGALT010000303.1:0-5176 GCA_044223665.1 Sandaracinaceae bacterium
TATGCCGGCGCCTCGCGCCCGGCGCAGGACGACGGGACCGAGTAGGAGGTGCGCTCAGCTCTCGCGCGAGCTGCCCGAAGAGCGACCGCGCACTGCCAGTGTCGGCGTGCCGTAGCCCGTGCCCGGCAGCTCGTCGCTCCAGCGCACGGCGCCGGTCTCGCGCTCGAAGCAGACGAACTGGCCGCCGAGCGAGAGGAAGATCGCGTCGCCGTCGACGAGCATCACGCTGTTCATCGACTCCCCGAAGGGCGCGCGCGCCGTCCAGACGACCTCTCCGGTCGCGGCGGCGAGCGCCGAGACGGCGCGACCACACGCGGCGTACACGACGTCCGCGGTCACGTGCAGGCTGGTCTCGGAGCCGTCGCGCCCCAGGCTCGCACGCCAGGCCTCCTTGCCATCGGCGCGTCGGAACGCGAAGACCCGCCCGGCGAAGGCCTGGTACACGTGAGGATCGTCGGACGCTGCGCGGTACATGCCGAGAGCGTACGCGCCGAGCCCGGAAGGTCGAAGCCCGGCAGGCGGATCGCGCTTCGGGGCCGATGGGCACGCATCGTAGGATGGCGCGATGCCGAACGCGCTCGAGACGATCCGCCTGGTCGACCCCGCTCGCTCGATCGAGGCGCACCTCGCGCCGTCGCGTGGCGGGATCCTCACGCGCTTGTCGGTGCGCGGGCGCGAGCTGCTCTACCTCGACGAGGCCACGCTGCTCGACGAGACGAAGAACGTCCGCGGCGGCTGCCCCGTGCTCTTCCCGTCTCCGGGCCCGCTCACGGGCGACCGCTTCGCGCGCGACGGCCGCACCGGCGCGATGAAGCAGCACGGCCTGGCGCGCCAGCTCCCTTGGGCCATCGCGCACCTCGGTCCTGGTGAGGCCACGCTCGAGCTGCGCTCGACGAGCGAGACGCTCTCCCAGTACCCGTGGCCGTTCCGCATCGCGTACCACTACGCGCTCGAGGCGCGCGGGATCAGGATCACGCAGCGCTTCGAGTCCACCTCCGAGGCGCCGATGCCCTTCGCGTGCGGCTTCCATCCGTACTTCCGCGTCGCGAGCGCCGACAAGGCGCGCACGCGCATCCCGACGCCGGCGACACGCGCGTGGGACAACGTCGGCAAGCGCGAGGTCCCGGTCGCCGGCGAGATCGATCTCACGGCGAGGGAGGTCGACCTGCACCTGGTGGATCACGGCGGCAGCGAAGCGAGGCTGCTGCTCGACGGCGGAGCGAGCATCGTCGTCCGCGGCTCGAGCCCGTTCGCGCGCTGGGTGATCTGGACCCTCGAGGGCAAGGACTTCGTCTGCCTCGAGCCGTGGACGGCGGCGAGCGACGCGCTGAACCACGGCGCCGGCCTGCTCTCGGTACCGGGACGAAGCGCGCTCGAGCTCTGGACGTCGATCACGCTCGAGTAGGATCACGCCGGGAGTCAGCGCCGCCCCCGGCGCGGACGCTTGCGCCCGATCGGTGCCCGTCCACGCGCGGCCGTCGTTGGCGTCGGGTCGCTGCGCGCCGAGGGTCTGTCACTCCTCGCGGGCTCCGAAGATCTCCCGGGTCTCCAGCTCCGTGAGAGACGGAAACGACGCATCTTCGCGACGGCGCTCCCTGACGCAGCGTGCCACGACATCCAACGAATAAGACTCGAGGGCATCGCGGATGGTCTCTCGCGTCGCCGAGTCGCCCGAAGAGTCGACGAGACGCCACGCGAGCCGAAATCGTGTCGCCGAGGCGCAGACGAAGAAATGCTCCAGGGGCTCGGGAGCGAAGTCGACTCGTGCGGCCAGGGGAAAGGCTCGCGATTGGGTGTCGAGGACGATCACTCGCGCCCGCTCGAAGAGGCGCGCGCTCGAGACCAACGCCGCGAGGGACGCGGCCGGTTCATCACACTGGATTACATCTTCGAACGCGCGAGCGGCATCGCCGAGCATCGAGCCTAGCCGACGAGTGGTGTTCCGAAACCAATCGGCACGCTGGGAGAGGTCGGCCGAGCCCAGCTGCTGCGCTCGGACCGCATCCTCGAGCAGATCCGCGACGAGATGCGGCAGACACGCGTCGACCTCACGACCGAGATCGCGCAGACCAACGAGCGCCTCGCGCGGCTCGAAGCCCGGCAGCGCGAGGACGCGCTCCGCCTCTCGACCGAGGTCGTGGCCGTCGCGAAGGGGATCCAGCAGGTGCGGGACGCCCTCCGGGATCGGAAGGTCGAGCGCGCGGTCCTCGGGGACCACGAGAAGCGCATCCGCGCGCTCGAGCGCAAGAGCGCGTAGCGCGCGGCGAAGCGCCTCCGGGCGAGCAAGCGCGTCCACGTGCCGCGCGTGCGTCGCTGGCCGTCTGGGAGAATGGCATCTTCGCGTCAGTCGCGAGGTGGCCGCGCCGTGATGCCGAGGATGGACAAGAAGCCCGAGGCCAAGCCCGCGGATCTCACGGTCCGCATCCTCGAGCAGATCCGCGACGAGATGCGCCAGACGCGCGTCGACCTCAAAGCGGAGCTCGCGCAGGTACGCGTCGACCTCACGACCGAGATCGCGCAGACCAACGAGCGCCTCGCGCGGCTCGAGGCCCGCCAGCGCGAGGACGCGCTTCGGCTGTCGACCGAGATCGTCGCGGTGGCGAAGGGGATCCACCAGGTCCGAGACGCCCTCCGAGATCGGAGGGCCGAGCGGGCCGTCCTCGGCGACCACGAGAAGCGCATCCGCGCGCTCGAGCGCAAGAGCGCGTAGCGCGCGGCGAAGCGCCTCCGCGCAAGCGAGGCCCGTCCACGTGCCGTGGGTGTGATCCACGGAGGGGGGAAGTCTCGCCACGAGCCTGCTGCGCAGAACGGTCGAGGTCTGCTGCATGTCGCGTCGCGAGACCGGCCTTCAGGCCTCGCCTTCCCGAGGACCCAGCGCAGCGGCCGACCGGCCGTGAGCAGCGGCCGCAGGGAGAGGTGGCGAGCGCCCGAGCTTGCTCGGGCGCGGCATCGAGGCCCGCATCGCGGCGCGTCGTCGCTGGATCCCCTTCCGCGATCACACCCACGTGCCGTGCGTGCATCGCTCGCCGTCTGGGAGAATGGTATCTTCGCGTCAGTCGCGAGGTGGTCGCGCCGTCATGCCGAGGATGGACAAGAAGCCCGAAGCCAAGCCCGCGGATCTCACAGTCCGCATCCTCGAGCAGATCCGCGACGAGATGCGGCAGACGCGCGTCGATCTGACCACCGAGATCGCGCAGACCAACGAGCGCCTCGCGCAGACCAACGAGCGCCTCGCGCGGCTCGAAGCCCGCCAGCGCGAGGACGCGCTTCGGCTATCGACCGAGATCGTCGCGGTCGCGAAGGGGATCCACCAGGTCCGAGACGCGCTCCGAGATCGGAAGGCCGAGCGCGCCGTCCTCGGCGACCACGAGAAGCGCATTCGCGCACTCGAGCGCAAGAGCGCCTGAATCGGTGCGACGGCCCGGGGCTCCGGTCCGGGGTGGTCGGACGTGCGGGTGGGAGCTCCGAGCGGGGGCCCGCGGTTCGACGCGATCGCGCGCCGGAGCAAGCCATGACGACGCGCGAGGACTGGGGCCCCCGGCGGGATGCCGAGCGGCGCAAGTACGGAAGGGGCTCGACCTCACGATCGCGGAGCGACTCGCGTGGCTCGACGAGATGATCGAGCTGGCGGGGGCGCACGGGGCGCAGCCGAAGCCGCGCGACGAATGGGGTCAGCCGATCGAGCGGAGCGAGCAGGACCCGACGCGGTAGGGGCGGCGTAAGCGGGCGCGCGCCCGCGGCCCGACGTACTGTACGCGCCGTGACCTCGGCTCCCTCGCCTGCGCGCCTGCTTGCCTACCCTTCCGATTACGCGCTGCTCGTCGGCCTCACGCTCGCCACGATGGTCGTGCTCAACGCAGGCGTCGTGTGCTCGAACGACGGCGCCAACTACTCGCTCGTGCGCGCGCTCGGGGACGGCACGACCATCATCGACGACTACCGCGAGTACACGTTCGACATCGACTACTCGATGCGCGACGGGCACTACTACTCGCCGCGCGCGCCGGGCACCGCGTTCTTCGTCGTCCCGTTCTACGTCGTCGCGCACCTCTTCACCGATCACGACCCGACGCTGCAGTTCGTCTCCGGCCTGGTGCCGGCGCTCTTCCTCGCGGCGCTCGCTTGCCTCACCTACTGGGTCGCGCGCCGCCTCGGCCATTCGCGCAGCGCGGGCGTGCTCACCGCGCTGGCGCTCTGCCTCGGGACACCGCTCCGCAGCTACGGCTCGGGCATGTGGTCGCACGGCATCGCGGCGTTCTTCTCGCTCGCGCTCGTCGCGCTCGCCCACGAGGCGCTCGCCCTCGACGTGCCCTCCGCGCGCGCGCCGCGCTTCGCCGCCGGCCTCGGCTTTCTCGCGGCGATGGTGGTCTCGCTCGACTACTCGGGCACCGTCTACGCGACTATCGCGCTCGTGATCGTCGTCGTGGCCCACGCGCGGCGCTCCGGCGTGCGCGAGGCGGCCCTGCGCTGGGCGCTGCCGATGATCGGCGCAGGCCTCGCCGGCATGATCCCGACGCTCGCCTACCACACCGTCGCGTTCGGCTCGCCCGTGCGCACCGGCTACGACTTCGTCGTCGGCCAGTACGAGGTCGTCCACCACATGTCCGGCATGTACGGCGGGACCTTCTTCGAGGGCTTCTTCGGGCTGCTCGGCCACCCGCGCGCGGGCCTCTTCCTGTGGAGCCCCGTCCTGCTCGCCGGGATGCTCGCGCTGCGTGGCTACCTCGCGCGCCTGCCGAGCACGGCGAGCAAGCTCCTCTTCACGCTGCCCGCGCTCGCGATGCTGGTGCTCACCTCGCGCTACACGTGGTGGGACGGCGGCGGCGTGCACGACGTCCGCTTCATCACGCAGAGCTTGCCGCTCTTCGCGCTGCCGGTGGCGGCCGCCGCGGACACCTCGATCTCCGGCGAGGGCCGGCGGCGTCCCGCGGCCGCGCTCGGCTTCTCGGTGCTCTTCGCGCTCTCGCTCCTGCTCCAGGCGGTCAAGCACCACGCCTACTGGGCACGAAACGGCGAGATGTGGATCCCGCGCTTCCAGGCTGCCGGCGCCGATGTGGGAGCCGTCGCGCTGCGCATGGCCGCCTGGTGCTGGCCGCATCCGATCGCCGCGGCCGCCGTGCTCGCCGTCGGGCTCGCGCTCGCCTTCGCGCTCCGGCGCCTCGAGGCCGCCCCACCC
>JBGALT010000056.1:0-41972 GCA_044223665.1 Sandaracinaceae bacterium
AGGTGCGGCGTGTCGCGGTCGACGGCACGTGGATCGAAGATCGCGGTGGCGACGCCGGCCCGTTCACGCTGCGCGCCGGCATCGCGCACCTGGTGGGCGCCCATCTCTTCGACGACCCCTCCAGGGGCCCCGGGGACGCGAGCGTCGGCCTGTTCGCGAGCACGGAGCGACGCCTGGCCAGCACGCTCGACGTGCACCGCACGGCGCGCGCGAAGGGCCCGCTCGAGATCGTCGCGTTCTCGCCGCGCCTGAGCCGCCACGCGGTGTACGCGATACGCCAGGTCGCCGCCGTGGTACGCGCGAGCCCCGACGCGCTCGACGCCTACCACCGCGTCGCGCTGCCCCCGCTCGAGCCGGCGGGCATCGCCGGCGTGGTGCTCTGGCCCTCCGGACAGCTACCGCTCGCGAGCGCCAGCGTCGCGCTGCTCGAGGCGTTCCCCGTCACCCCCGACGAGCTCGCCCGCTTCCGCGCCGGCGGACAGGGCGCGTGGATGGACGAGATCGAGGCGCAGAGCGCGTTCGCGCGCCTCCAGGCCCGCTGGTGCGGCGCGTAGCGCGCGGCCGGTGGGCGCGCCGTCGCCGCAGGGTGTGATCCAGCGCGGTGGTGAAGTCTTGCGACGAGACTGCTGCGCAGAACGGTCGAGGCCTCATGCATGTCGCGTCGCGAGACCGGCCTTCAGGCGTCGCCTGGCGGCGGGGCCTATAGCCGTGTACAGGCCTCGCCTTCCCGAGGACGGAGCGCAGCGGCCTCGGGGCCGTGAGCACCGACCGCAGGGTGAGGTGGCGAGCGCCCGAGCATGCTCGGGGGCGGCATCAAAGCCGGGATCGCGGCGCGTCGCCGCTGAGCACCGCCGCCGATCACACCCGTCGCCGCACGGCCGGGTGGCGCCGTGGCATGCTCGCGCGATGCTGATCGTCCACGTCCACGTGCAAGTGAGGCCCGGAACCGAGGCGGCGTTCGTCGAGGCGACGCGCAAGAACGCGCGCGCGAGCTGGGCGGAGCCCGGCGTGCTCCGTTTCGACGTGATCCGCGACGCCGGCGACGAGCGGAAGTTCGTGCTGGTCGAGGTGTACCGCGACGCCCAGGCGCCCGCGGCTCACAAGGAGACGGCCCACTACAAGGAGTGGCGCGACGCGGTCGAGCCGATGATGGCCGTGCCGCGCGCGAGCACGAAGTACGCGGCCATCGAGCCGAGCGAGCCGAGCGGCTGGCGCACCGGCGGCTGACGTGAGCGGCTTCGAGATCGCGACGGCCACGCGGATCGTCTTCGCCGACGGCGCGAGCGCACGCCTCGGGGAGCACGCGCGCGCTGCCGTCGGGCCCGACGTGTCGACGGTCCTCTGCGTGACCGGGCGCGGCGATCGCGCTCACGCCGCGCGCGCCTCGCTCGAGGCCGCGGGCATGACGCTCGTCCCTCTCGCGATCGGAGGCGAGCCGACCACCGAGGACGCACGGGAGGCCGTGTCGCTGGCCCGAGGGCGTGGCGTGCGCGCCGTCGTCGCGATCGGGGGCGGCTCGGCGCTCGACCTCGGCAAGGCGGTCGCGGCGCTCGCGACGCACGACGGCGACCCGCTCGACTACCTCGAGGTCGTCGGCAAGGGACGCGCCCTCGAGCGAGATGCGCTGCCCTTCGTCGCCGTGCCGACGACGGCGGGCACGGGCTCGGAGGTCACCAAGAACGCGGTGCTCGCCGATCCGAGGACCCACGTGAAGGTCAGCATGCGGAGCGAGCGCATGCTGCCGCGGCTCGCGCTGGTGGACCCGGAGCTGACGATCAGCGTGCCGCCGGCGGTCACCGCCGCGACCGGCCTCGACGCGCTCACGCAGGTCATCGAGCCGTTCGTCTCCTGCGCCGCCACGCCCTTCACCGACGGCCTCGCCCGCGAGGGGATCGTACGGGGTGCGCGCTCGATCCGCGCGGCGTACGCGAACGGAGACGATCGCGACGCGCGCCGGGACCTGGCGACGACGAGCTTGTTCGGAGGTCTCTGCCTCGCGAACGCGAAGCTCGGCGTCGTGCACGGGCTCGCCGGGCCCATCGGTGGCGCGTTCGACGCGCCCCATGGCGCGCTCTGCGCGCGGATCCTCCCGCGGGCGCTCGAGGTGAACTTGCGTGCCGTGCGCGCGCGAGGGAGCGCGGCGCAGCAAGCGCGCTTCGACGAGCTGGCGCGGCTGCTGACCGGACGGGCCGACGCGCAGGCGGAGGACGCGGCCCTGTTCGTGGACGAGCTGGTGCGGGACCTCGCGATCCCGGCGCTGACCGCGCACGGGATCTCGCACGCCGACGTCGCCTCGCTGGTCGAGAAGGGCGAGCGCGCGAGCAGCACGAAGGGCAACCCGCTCGTGCTGACGCCCCGCGAGCTGACGGAGATCCTCGAGCGCGCGCTCTGAGCGACGATCGGCACGAGCGCGGCGCCCGTACCGCGAGCGCTCAAGGCGGCGTGCCGATCGGCCGATCCAGGGAACGACGCTCCATGTCGACGCAGCAACACGCCCTCCCGATCGGGGCCCCCCTCCGTCGACGCCTCGAGCGCAAGGTCGAGGAGCTGCCGGTCCTGCCCACGGTCGTCGCGCGGCTCATGGCCCTCGACGCTTCGGCTCCGTACTACTTCGAGGACGTCGAGCGGCTGATCGGGAGCGAGCCGAGCTTCCTCGCGCGCGTCCTGGCCGCGGCGAACTCGGCCTCGAGCGCCCCGCGGAGCCCGATCACCGCGCTGGGCGCCGCCATCCTCCGGATCGGATCGCGCAACGCCGCCGGCCTCGTGCTCGCGGCCGCGGTGGCGCGGGTGTTCGTGCCGCGCTCGGACGCCGAGCGCGGGCTCTGGCGCCATGCGCTCGAGGTCGCCACGCTCGCGCGCCGGCTCGCGCGCCACGCATCCGACCCGAGCATCGCGCCCGAAGAGGTGTACGCGGCCGGGCTGCTCCACGACGTCGGTCGATTCGTGATGTTCCAGGAGGCGCCCGCCGAGCTCGAGAGGCTCGGCCAGCTGGAGTGGCAATCGCCCGAGGAGCTGCAGCGGCACGAGCGAGCGCTCTGCGGCCTCACGCACGCCGAGCTGGGGGCCCTCGCGTGCACCAAGTGGGCTCTTCCCGCGGGGATCGTCCAGGTGGTCCACGACCACCACGCCGACGTCGCGAGCCCGCGGGGAAAGACGGCGACGATCACCGCGCTCGTCCAGCTCGCCGACCTGGCGATGTTCGCGTCCATGCGCCCGGGCGACGAGACGCTCGAGCGCGCACAGCCGACGCGCATCGAGAGCCTGCACGCGACGCGGGCGGCGCCCCTCTTGGGCCTCGCGCTCGACGACTTCGAGCACGAGATCCGCCTCGCACTGGCCGAGAGCGACGCCGTCTGCGCCACGCTCGGCATCGGACGCGAGGCGCCGTCGACGAAACGCCCCGAGCGCGCAGCGACGTAGGCGCCCGCGCCATCGCGCCCGCGGCGTGTGCCCGCTCGTCTCGTTCCGAGCCGAGCCGCCTTCGGTGCTACGGTGCGGGGAAGATCGCGCGCCCCGAGCCGTAGGAGCCAGGCTGGAGCACGCCGATCGTGGGCAACATGGGAACGGGGTACGGCTACTTCTATTACATGATCGCGATGATGGTTCTGGGCTTGGTCAGCCAGAACCCGTGGCTGCTCATCCCGATCGGGCTGATTTTCCTGGCGCGGCGGTGGATCCCCGACCCGTGGGTCTTCGTGCGGACGTTCGGCCGCATCTCGACGCTGAGCCGGCAGATCGAGGCGAACCCCTCGAACGTCACGGCACGCCGCGATCTCGCGATGATCTACATGGATCGCATGCGCCCCGGCCGGGCGGCCGAGCTCGTGGCCGACGCGCGCAAGCGCTTCCCCGACGACGCCGAGCTGCTCTTCCTCGCGGGCCTGGCTGCGTATCGACAAGGAAAGTTCCAGGACGCGCTCGACCCGCTCGTGCAGTCGGTCGAGCGCGATCCGCGGCTGCGCTTCGGCGAGCCGTACCTCCTCGCCGGCGACGCGCTCTTCGAGCTCGGCCGCTTCGAAGAGGCGATCGATGCCTACGACCGCTACCTGACGACCTCGTCGTCGTCGATCGAGGGATACGTGAAGAAGGCGCGCGCGCACCGCCGCGCCGGCGAGGCGGCGGCGGCCAAGAAGGACCTCGACGAGGCGGTCCGGACCTGGGGACAGATCCCGGGCTTCCAGCGGCGCAAGCAGTTCTCCTGGTGGGTCCGCGCCCACCTCGCGCGCCTCTTCGGCTGACCGCGTTCCGATGGGCGGCGGCCGCTCACGGAGAGCGGCGGTGGGCCATCTCGAAGGCGCCCACCGCGAGCAGCGCGGCGAGCGTGGTGAAGATGGCGAGGCTCATCAGCATGGCGGGCTCCGTGGGACCCGCGCTGCAACCGACGAGCCACGAGCCCGTCGCCGAAAACCGAGCGACTTCGAGGCGACGCCGTGACGCCTGTGTCTCGATCCGCGACGGAGCGCGGCGGATCGCGACGGGCCACGGGTGCGCGCCCGGGCGGTCTGGCCCCTTCGGCGCCACGGACGGGGACGATCGGCCCGGATCGTTCGTTCCGGGCTGGCGTACTACGCTTGCCGCCGCTTCCCCATGGAGTGGTCCGGCCGGTTCATCTACCTCGTGCTCTTGCCCGCCATCCTCGTGGCGGCGGGCGTGCTCGGCTACTACTCGCTCCAGTCGGCGCGGCAGCTCACCCAGATCTCCGAGCAGTCGGTGCTGCAGACCACGCTCTTGCTCGTCGACGAGAAGGTCGACCGCATCGAGCAGATGGTGATCCACGCCGACGAGGCGGTCTTCCAGCTCATGAGCCCGGCGGACCCGCACGGGTTCGAGACGGCGTGGCCGCCGCTCGCCGAGCGCCTCTCGCCGTCGGTCCGCGCGCTCGTGATGCTCGACGACGGCGGCAACGTGATCGCCGATCGATGCCGCTGCAGCGACGACGAGCGCGAGGACTTCGTCAAGACGCTGACCGAGCAGATCCTGCCCGACCTCGCGCTCCACGACGCGCCGCTCGGCCAGCTGCGCCACCTGCACCGGACGTACGGGCACGAGAGCTACCTCGTCTCGTACCGCGCCGTGCGCCACGACGGCCGGCGCGTCTACATGGTCGCGCACCACGACACCGGCTACGTCGTCCGCAACGTCTTCCCGGAGATCTTCGTCAACGAGGAGCGCGAGCGCCGCTGGAACGTCGTCGACGAGGAAGGCCACATCGTCTACGGGCCGAGCCTCGCCCGCGCCGGCGACTACCTCGTCGGCCGCACGTTCCCGTCCACCTTCTACGGCTGGCGCATCCAGGTCGCGCCCAAGGCCGCACCGGAGCTGCGCGCGGGCACGGCGACGCGTCAGTACACCGAGGCCGGGCTCATCGGCCTCGCCCTCGCGGTCATGCTCCTCGGGCTCGCCTTCCTCCTCTACGGCGCGGCGAAGGAGAGCCGGCTGAACGCGCTCCGCAGCGAGTTCATCGCCAACGTCTCGCACGAGCTCAAGACGCCGCTCTCGGTGGTCCGCATGTTCAGCGAGATGCTGCTCACCGACCGGGTGCGCGACGACCAGAAGCGACGCCAGTACCTCGAGACGATCCTGCGCGAGTCAGAGCGCTTGAGCGCGCTCATCGAGAACGTGCTCGACTTCTCGGCCATCGAGCGCGGCAAGGAAGCGTACGACTTCCGCGAAGGTGACCTCGCCGACCTCGTCACGCGCGCGGTCGACACGTATCGTGGCCGGCTCGAGTCGAGCACCTCGATCACCGTCGAGATCAAGGGGCCCATCCCGCTCGCCCGCTTCGACGAGCAGGCGCTCTTGCTCGCGCTGCTCAACCTCATCGACAACGCCGTGAAGTACGGCGCCGGGAGCGCGGTCGTGGTCTCTCTCGAGCGCGGGCGGCGCCACGTCTACGTGCGCGTCCGCGATCACGGGCCCGGCATCCCGAGCGAGCATCACCGGCGCGTGTTCGAGCGCTTCTTCCGCGTGCGGAGCAAGGACCACGGCGGCGTGCGCGGTTCCGGCATCGGCCTCGCGCTCGTCAAGCGCATCGCCGAGGCCCACGGCGGACGTGCGTGGGTCGAGTCGCCCGAGGGCGGCGGCGCGCGCGTCTCGTTCTCGCTGCGCGCGATCGACGCCGCCGCGCCGGCCGTGGGCGCGCGCGCGTCCACCGAGCGGACCGCGACGTGAGGCGCGAGCGACGAGCCGCCGGCCACCGAGGGCGATCGCAGCCCCGCGCCGAGAGCACCGATTCATTTGAGAGCGTCATGAAATACGAGCATTTCGCGTCAGGTCCGAGCGCGCCCGGAGCCGCGGAACGAGGCGTACTCGAAGTACGCCGCAGTGAGCAGCGAGGACGTAAGCCGGAGCTGGCGTGAAAGGCGCTGGATTTCATAGCGATTCAAATGGATCGGCGCTCTAGGGCGCGGCACGCGTGGTATAGAAGCCGCCGCCCATGGCAGCCGAGGCGCAGCCGAAGCGGATCCTGCTCGTCGAGGACGACCCTTCCCTCGCGCTGGGCCTCGTCGACGCGCTGGAGTTCGAGGGCTTCGAGGTCACCCACGCCCGCACGGGCCAGGACGGCATCCATCTCGCGAAGGACAAGCGCCCCGACTGCATCATCCTCGACCTGATGCTGCCGGACACCAACGGCTACCGCGTCTGCGAGGTGGTGCGCGAGACCGATCCCGTCGTGCCCATCCTGATGCTCACGGCGCGCAGCCAGGAGGCCGACAAGATCCGAGGCCTCGATGCCGGCGCCGACGACTACGTCACCAAGCCGTTCTCGATCGGCGAGCTCATCGCGCGCATCCGCGCGATCTTCCGGCGCAGCACGCGGGCCTCGGGAGAGACCTTCCGGGTCGGCAGCGCGGTGATCGATCCGGCGGCGCAGACGCTCCTGCGCGGGCGCGAGAAGGTGGCGCTCTCGTTCTACGAGGTGCAGCTGCTCCGCTACCTCTACGAGCGCGGCGGCCAGGTGGTCGGGCGCGACGAGCTGCTCGACAAGGTCTGGGGAACGCCCGGGAGCGCGAACAACCGCACGGTCGACAACTTCGTGGTGAAGCTGCGCAAGAAGATCGAGCCCCAGCCCGACAAGCCGGTGCACATCCTCACCGTGTACGGCATGGGCTACAAGCTGGTCGTCTGATCGACGAGAGAGGTCCCCCGATGACGAGCCCCGCCGAGAGAGAGCCCATCACCACGACCGACGCGCCCGCCGCGATCGGTCCCTACTCGCAGGCGATCCGCAGCGGCGATCTGCTCTTCACCTCCGGCCAGATCGCGCTCGACCCGAAGACGGGCGAGATGGTGGCAGGCGAGGTCGCGGCGCAGGCCGAGCGCGTGATGGAGAACCTCGCCGCCGTGCTGGCCGCCGGGGGCAGCTCGTTCGGGCGCGTGTTGAAGACCACCATCTTCCTGACCGACCTGGGCGACTTCAAGGTCGTCAACGAGATCTACGCCAAGCGCTTCGCCGGGGGGCCGCCACCGGCGCGCTCCACCGTGCAGGTCGCGGCGCTGCCGCGCGGGGCGAAGGTCGAGATCGAGCTCGTCGCACGCGTGGGATGACGAGCACGTCGATCTGGATGCGCGACGCCGGCCTTCCCACGTGGGCCGCGCTCGACGCCGATCGGCGCGAGGACGTCGTGATCGTCGGCGCCGGGCTCGCCGGGCTCGGCCTCGCACAGGCGCTCCGCAGGCGGGGCCTCGAGCCGCTGGTGGTCGATGCGCACGGCCCCGCGGCCGGCGCGAGTGGTCGCAACGCCGGCTTCGTGCTGCGAGCGCACGTGACGGAGCTGCCGGCGCTGATCGCGCGGGTGGGCAAGCCGCTCGTCACGGAGCTGCTCGCGCTCGCCGCCGACAACCACGCCCGCGCGCGGGCCCTCGCCGGCGTCGGCGACCCGGGCCGCTACCGCGCGAGCGGGAGCGCGATGCTCGCGAGCGGAGCGAAGGAGCTGCGCCTCTTGGCCGATGCGCACGCCGCGCTCGTGGACGCCGGCGTGCGCGCGAGCGAGGTGAGCGTGCCCCACGGGCTCGAAGGATTCGATGCCGCGCTCGGGCTCGACGACGATGGCGAGCTGCACCCCGGCCAGCTCCTGGCCTCCCTCGCCGACGGCGTCCGCGGTGCGCGCATGCACGTCCGAGCGCTCGACGCGGGGGGCGTGAGCGACGGCGTCCGCCGCATCGAGGCTGGCCAGCTCGTCGTCGCCACGAACGCGTGGATCGGAGAGCTCTTGCCTTCGCTCGAACCGCACGTGCAGCCGAACCGCGCGCAGATGCTCGCGACCGAGCCCGTGGCGCTCACGCTCGAGATCCCCTGCTACGCGGGCCTCGGCTTCGACTACTTCCGCCAGCGCCGCGACGGCCGCGTGCTCCTCGGCGGGCGAAGGCACCTCTTCGTCGAGGCCGAGCGCACGCGCGACGAGTCGACCTCGCCTGAGGTCCAGGAAGCGCTCGAGGCCTACCTGGCGCGTCATCTCCCGTTCGCGCGCGGCGCCCGCGTGGAAGAGCGCTGGTCCGGGATCATGGCGTTCACCCCCGATGGGCTCCCGCTCGCGGGCCGCGCGCCATGCGCGGGCGGCCAGTGCTGGGTGCTCGGGGGCTGGACCGGCCACGGCCTCGGCCTCTCGCTCGCCGTCGGGGACCGGCTGGCGGCGCGCATCGTCGGGGCCGAGGCGCGCGACGCCGTTCTGGACGCGCTCGCGCCCTCGCGCTTGGCGTGAGGGCGAGCGCCGCAGATCGAGCACGAAGGCCCTCGATTCTGCACGGTTCTCGGGTATGTTCGCCGCCACATGACGGCCCGCAAACGCCCGTCCGCTCGACGGAGCACGAGCACGACCGAGCTCGACCGCCGCCGGGCGCCGACGCTCGTGCCGGAGCGCCGCGTGGTGCGCGTGGGCGACCGGGAGGTCCCCTTCCTCGCCGGCGCCGTCCACTACTTCCGCCTCGACCGAGCCGAGTGGCGCGCGGCGCTGGCCGAGGTCGCCGCGCTCGGGCTACCGATGGTGGAGACCTACGTGCCCTGGGGCGTGCACGAGATCTCGCGGGGCGCCTTCGACTTCGGCCCTTCGCACACGCCGGGCGGCGACCCCCAGAAAGACCTCGGCGCCTTCCTCGAGCTCGCCGGAGAGCTCGGGCTCTACGTCATCGTCCGCCCGGGGCCGCACATCAACTCCGAGATGACGTGGTTCGGCCTGCCGCCGCGCGTGATCCACGACCGCGCCTGTCAGGCCCGCGGGCCGAGCGGTGGGCCGGTCGTCCTCGGGTTCCCGCCGCGCATGTTCCCGGTGCCGTCCTACGCGAGCGAGACGTTCCTCGCCGAGGCCGACGTGTGGCTCGAGGCGTTCGCCGAGGTCGTGCAGCCGCACGTGTTCCCGCGCGGGCCGGTCGTGCTGCTCCAGATCGACAACGAGGCCGCGTACTACTTCCGCGACGCGCCGTACGACCAGGACTACCACCCCGATGCGATCACGGCGTGGCGCACGTACCTGAAGGAGCGCCACCCCACGCTGGCCGATCTGCGCCGTGCCCACGACGCGAGCTACGAGAGCTACGAGGCGTGCGCGCCCCCCAAGCGATTCGACCTGCACGACGAGGCCGATGCGGCGCCTTCCCGCGCGCTCGCGCTGCACCTCGAGTGGGCTTCGTTCCGCGAGCACTTGATCGCGCGGACCATCCTGCGCCTGCGCGAGACGTGTCGCGCGCACGGCCTGGCGTACCTGCCGACGTTCCACAACCTGCCCCTCGGTGAGCTCATGGCGCCGATGAGCCTCGCCAAGCTCGAGGAGACGGTGGGATTCGTCGGCCTCGACTACTACCACGCGCGGCGCGAGCACCGAGCGATCAAGCGGCGGACGCTCTACCTCGCGGGGACTTCGCGCATGCCGGTCTCGCCCGAGCTGGGCGTGGGCGCGCCACCGTGGTTCACGCCGCTGGCGCACGAGGACTCGATGTACACGGCGCTCGTCGCGCTCGCGTACGGCCTGCGCGGCTTCTCGCTCTACATGGCCGTCGATCGCGATCGCTGGTACGGCGCACCGATCGATCGGCACGGGACACCGCGCATCGAGGCGGCCGCCTGGAAGTCGCTCGTGCGCGCGCTCGAGGCGACGCGCTTCCACCGGCTCGTGCGGCGCACCCGCGTCGCGATCGTCGTGCCGCGCGAGTACGTCCGGCTCGCCCGCGTGACCCACGTGTACGGCGGCGTCACGCCCGTGGCGCTCGAGGCGGTCACCGGATCGCCGGTCGAAGGGGCCAGCGATCACCCGCTCGGGATGAAGGGGCCCATCCAGGTCCTCTTCTGGAAGATGATCACGCGCTTCGCCGACGCGCTGCAGCGCGCCGGGGAGCCCTACGTCTTGGTCGACTCGGACGCCGCCCCCGAGCGCCTCGAGGGTATCGAGGCGATCGTGACGCCGAGCTTCGAGCTCGCGAGCCCCGAGCGGTGGAAGGCGCTGACGCACTTCGCCAACGAGGGTGGGCACGTGGTCCATGGCCCGGCGATGCCCTCGCTCGACGTCACGATCTCGCCGCGCCTCTTCGAGGTCCCGCGCCTCGGCACGCGCGTGCTCGTCGATCGGGACGCCGACGCGGACGAGGCCGTGCGCGCGCTGCTCTGGCGTCTCGGTCCCGCGCCGCGCTTCGCGTGCGCACCACCGATCGAGGTGACGCTGCACGAGGACGAGACCGGGCCGCGCGTGCTCTTCGTGATCAACCCCGAGCAGCGGGCGATCGAGGCGAGCATCGAGGTGCCGTTCGCGGTGGACACGGCCGACGTCATGACCGGCGAGGTCTTCTCCGGCGATCGCACGATGGTGGTGCCGATGCCGCCGCAGACGTGCCGCATGCTGAGGGTCGACCGTGCGGCGCGACCCGACGCGGCCGTCGCCGGCGGGCAAGCCATGGGAGAGGCCGGATGATCGCCGAAGATCTCCGCGTCGAAGGGTTCGATGCGCGCAGCTGGACGAACCTGCTCTCGCTCTTCGCGCCGCAGGTGAGCGAGCGCCCCAAGGAGGCGCCGCGGACGAGCGACGCCCCGGAGATTGACGAGGCGGACCTCGCGGGGACCCGAGCGCTCGGGACGCTCTTCGTGGTCGTGACGCCGGGCGGGCGCGTGCTCGCCGCGCGGCACAGCCGGAAGGGCCGCGTGAAGGGCCTCGTCTACACGGGGCCCGGCTCCCTGGCTGCGCTCGGAGCGTCGCACGGAGCGAGCCGCGTCGTGGTGATGCGGGAAGGCGCGATCGAGGAGATCTTCCAGCGCGCGAGCGCGCGGATGGAGCGCCACGACGACTACGCCGCGCAGTGGCTGCACGTGATCCGCGCCGTCCGTGCGTCGATCGAGGCGGGCCTGGTGGAGATCTGGCCGCGCCCGCTCGCGAACGTGCCCATCCCGAGCGCTCCGGTCCTCTCGCGCGCCGTCGACGCGGTCCTGCCCGACGAGCGGTGCACGGTCCTCGGGGTGTTCTCCCGCACGACGCCGTGGACGCTCGTCGCCCTGCGCCGGAGCCAGGGCGAGATCGATCGCATCGTGGGCCCCGACCTCATCTCGCGATGGACCGGCCCGCTCGGCGGGGACTATCGGCGTGATCACCGGCTGATCACCGATGCCGTGGCCGCGAACCTGGCGCCCGTGCACCTCGGCATCTTCGCCGACGAGCAGGACCTGCGCGCGCTCTTGCGCGACGCACGACCTGGAGCGTGGGCGCGGGCCGTCGTCTCGCGTGACGTCATCGTGCAGCCGACGCCGCCGTACGTGGCCGTCGCGCTGGCGGCGGACGGGATGCGCGCCGCCGCGCGCCGGACCGAGAGCTGGCTCGAGGGCAGCGCCGTGAAGGACGTCCTCTCGCAGCTCGCGCCGATCGCGAGCTTCGTGCGCGGACGCGCCGCGGAGGTCGCGAGCGTCACGCAGATCCTCGGCTTCGACCCGCTGAAGCTGCTCGCCGCCTGGCTCGAGGGGACCGACCAGGACCTCGGATCGACCCGGGCCGGTCATCCCGCGCCCGCGAGCGAGGATCTCGCGGGCGACGACGACGAGTAGACCCGGAGCCGCCTCACGTCGGGCTCGGGCCGCCCACGGGATCGACGCGGTCAGAGCACGCGCTCGATCTTGAGCTCGACGGCCTCGCCGCCACGGTACGCGTCGGGACGCAGCCCACCGATCAGCGAGACGTGCGCGCCGATGCGCGAGAGCTCGCCGCCTCGATCCCACCCGAACGCGGTCAAGCGCGCCGGCCCCACGCGCAGCACCAGCTTCAGGTGCCCGTCGCCGACGCTCGTCGCGTCCTCGACCTTCGCGCCGTCGAGCAGGAAGCGCGGCTCGCGGTTGCCGTGGCCCGTCGGCTCGAGGAGGCAGAGCTCGCTCGCCGTCGGGACGCCGAAGCGCCTGCCGTCGAGGACGACGTCGATCGCGCGATCCTCGCGTGCGCCGAGCCCCTCGCTGCGCAGGCGTCGGCACTCGGCGTCGAAGGCCTCCGTGAACGCGGGGATCTGCCCGGTGTGGATCGTCATGCCGGCCGCGGCCTGGTGGCCTCCGAAGCGAATCAAGAGCGAGCGGCATGCCGCGATGGCGTCGAAGAGCGGGAAGCCGGGGATGCTGCGGGCGCTGCCGTGCGCGGTGTCGCCCTCGATCGCGAGCACGATGCTCGGGGCCTCGAAGAGCTCGACGACCCGCGCCGCGACGATGCCCACCACGCCGCGGTGCCAGGTCTCGGACGCCAGCACCAGGCCTCCGCCCGGCACGATCCCGCGCGCGCGCGCCGCGTCGGCGGCTTCTTCGGTGATGCGCCGCTGCAGCTCCTTGCGCTCGTCGTTGAGGAGCTCGATCTGCCCGGCGACCAGGCGGGCCTCTTCCAGGCTCTTGGCCCGCAGCAGCGCGAGCGTGAGCGACGCGTCGCCGAGGCGGCCCGCCGCGTTCAGGCGCGGAGCGAGGCGGAAGCCGATGTCGGCGCCGCCGATCCGCGTCCCCGGCCGCACGCCGGCGCGCTCGCGCAGCGCGACGATCCCGGGGCGCGCCTCGGCGGCACCGAGCCGCGCGAGCCCCGCGCGTACCAGCCGCCGGTTGTCGCCGTCGAGCGGCATCACGTCGGCCACGGTCCCGAGCGCGACGAAGTCGAGGAAGGGTCGCAGGTCGATCGTCGATCCTCGCGCCTTGCGCAGCGCCGCCGCCACGCTGAACGCGAGCCCGGCGCTCGACAGCCCCTTGTAGGCGAAGCCGCAGCCGGGCTGGTGCGGGTTGAGGAACGCCACCGCCGGGAGCGGCTCGTCCGGCACGCGATGGTGATCGACCACGATGGTCTCGATCCCCGCTCGCCGCGCCGCTTCGATCCGCGGATGGTCGGTGGAGCCGCAGTCGCACGTGACGAGGAGCCCGGGCCGGGTCGGAAGGACGCGGGCGAGCGCGGCCTCGCTGAGGCCGTAGCCCTCGAAGCGGCTGGCCGCGAGCGCCGTCACGTCGCCGCCCAGGGCCTCGATCACGCTCGAGAGAAGCGCGGTGCTCGTGGTCCCGTCGACGTCGTAGTCGCCGTAGATCGTGATCCGCTCGCCCCGCGCGATCGCGCTCGCGAGGCGGTCGGCCGCCTCGCCGCGGCCTCGCATGGCGTCGGGCGCACTGAGCGCGGCGAGCTTGGGATCGAGGAAGTCCTTGGCGCGCTCCTCGTCGCCGAAGCCACGGTGAAGGAGCAGCTGCGCGACCGTCGTCCCGACACCGATGCGTGCGCCGAGCTCGGCCGCCGCCGCCGGATCACAGAGCCGCAGCTGCGGCGTGGTCTCGAGCGCAGGCGCCGACGCGCCGTCTTCGCCCGATGGCGCGTCTGCCGTCACGGGCCCTCCGGCGCCTCAACCCCGCGGCCCGGACGCTCGCGCGGCCGCGAGAACGCCACCACCGTCGGCTCCGAACGCCATCGCGACGCTCGCGTCAGGCGCGCGCGGCGCGCGGCCCACGGCCGCCGGGGCTACCGCCGCCACCGCCGGGCGACTTTCGCTGGGCGGCGCGCAGCGCCTCGATCCGCGCTTCGCGGTTCTTGCGGAGGTAGTTGTCCATCCACTCGGTGATGGGCGCGGCGATGTAGATCGACGAGTACGTGCCGACCGCGAAGCCGACCTCGAGCGTGAACGTGATGTCCCGAATCGTCTGGGTGCCCCAGAAGAAGAACGCCGCGATCGAGAGCATCGTCACGCCCGAGGTGATGATCGTGCGGCCGAGCGTCTCGGTGATCGAGATGTTGATGAGCTCGTGCAGCGACTTGTCGCGGTGCCGGCCCAGGTTCTCGCGGATGCGGTCGAAGACGACGATGGTGTCGTTCATCGAGTAGCCGATGACCGTCAGCAGCGCGGCGACGATCGTGAGGTTGAACTCCTCGCGCGACACGACGAACACGCCGACGGTGAACAGCGAGTCGTGGGCGAGCGCCACGACGCCGCCGGGGGCGAACCGCAGATCGAAGCGGAACGCGACGTACACCATGATGAAGGCGATGGAGTACAGGAGCGCGCGGAGGGCCGCGTAGCGCAGCTGCTCACCGGCACGCGGGCCCACCCACTCCACACGGTCGGGGTCGTTCGGGCCGCGGTCGCCCAGGCGGTCGTCGAGCTGCTCGATCATGTGGTCGGCCACGCCCACGAGGTCCGCCTCGAAGCGATGCTCGTCCTCGGGACCGAAGCGTCGGACGCTGCCGCGCACCTGCACGCCCGCCTCCGTGAGCGCGCTCTGGATCGCGCTCATCTCCGCCTCGCCATCGAGACGGATGCTGACCTTGTCGCCACCCGGCGAGACGCGGACCGCGACGACGTCGGGCTCGAGCGCGCTCGCGAGGCTCTCGGAGATGGTTCGGTCGATGCCGTCCGGGAGCGTCGTCGTCTCGCGGACGCGGATGATGTACGTGTTCTCCGCCCCGCCCTGCACGGCGATGACGTCCGGGCTCTCGTAGCCGAGCTCCGTGAGCGCCTCCCGCAGCTCGGCTGAGGACACGTCTCCCCCGAAGCTCGTCTGGAGCTCGGTGCCGCCGCTGAAGTCGATGCCGTAGTTGAGGCCCGGATAGAAGAGCGCGACCGTGGCCGCGACGCAGACGGCGACGGACGCGCCGACCGCCGCGTTGCGGTACTTCATGAAGTCGATCGTCTTGCCTGGCTTGAAGAGCTCCATGGCACTCCTGGGCCCGGGCTAGCGCCCGGCGTAAAGCGAGAGAGTCGGGAATCGAGGTTTCGAGCGTCAGCCGATGCGGAGCCGGCGCACCTTGAGGCCGCGCACGAGCCAGTCGAATGCGATCTTCGAGCAGAAGACCCCGGTGAAGAGCGAGGCGGCGACGCCGACGATCAGCGTCACGGCGAAGCCGCGGATGGGGCCCGTGCCGTACTGGTAGAGGACCACGCCGGAGATCAGCGACGTCACGTGGCCGTCGATGATCGACGAGAACGCGCGGCTGAAGCCCTGCTCGACCGCCGCGCGCGGGGACTTCCCGAGCCGCAGCTCTTCGCGCATGCGCTCGTGGATCAGCACGTTGGCGTCGACGGCCATACCGACCGTCAGGGCCAGGCCGGCGATGCCGGGCAGCGTCAGCGTCGCCTCGAACGCCGCGAGGGTCGCCGCGGTGAGCATCAGGTTGATGAGCACCATGAGGTCGGCGATGAGCCCGCCCGCCTCGTAGTACAGCGCCATGAACACGAGCACGAGCAGGATGCCGGCGAGCGCGCCGGTGAGGCCCTGCTGGACGGCGTCGGTGCCGAGCGTCGGGCCGATGAGCTGCTGGTTGGCCGGGCGGATGGGCGCGGGAAGCGCGCCGGCGCGCAGGACGACCACCAGGTCGGCCGCCTCCTCGTAGAGTTCCTGGTTGGTGCGGAAGCCGCCGCCGAGCGTGATGCGCGCGTGGCCGCCGCCGATGCGGGTCTGGATGTTCGGCGCCGTCTCGACGCGATCGTCGAGCACGATGGCCATGCGCCGGTGCACGTTCGCGCCGGTCAGGCGCTCGAAGGCGCGCGCGCCGGCGCTGTTGAAGGCGATGCCGACGTTCGGCCGGCCGTCCTCGTCGTTCTGCACGCTGGCGTCGTCGATCGAGTCGCCCGTGACCTCGGCGCGGTCGTAGAGGTAGTACGTGCGCCACAGCTCGCGCGGCATGCCGTCGTCGTCCTCCGAGTCGATCGGGCCGACGGCGAGCTGGTGATCCTCCGGGATCCGCCCCGACGCATCGAGCTGGTGGACGTACTCCGAGAGCTGCTGACGCGCGTCGTCGCCCTCGGCGACGAGGTAGTGCGTCTGCACGTTCGGGTGATCCTCGCCGGCCTGCACGTTCTCGGTCACGCGCGAGATGCCCTCCGGCAGGTCGTCGAGGCCGGACACGAAGTCCTCGAGGTCGTCGACGATCTTGAACTCGAGGCGGGCGGTGCGGCCGATGATCTCGCGGATCGAGTCGAAGTCCGACTGGCTCGCGCCGGGGAGCTCGACGACGATGTTCTCCTCGCGCACCGAGACGGAGGCCTCGCGAACGCCCATCTCGTCGATGCGGTTGGCGATGGTCTCGCGCGCCTGGTCGACGGCGGTGGTGCGCAGGTGCTCGATGCTGTCGTCGCGGATGGCGAGCGTGACCGTGGTCTCGGTCCGGTTCGTCTCGCGCAGGTCCCCGAGCTCGGTGACCATGTCGTGATCGAGCTGCTCGGTGTCGTCGGCCGAGGTGAACGTCACGCGGAAGCTGCTGTCGTCCACGCTGTGGACCGTCGCACGCTCGGCCGTCGCCTCGAGCTGCTCGCGGCTCGCCGGTTCGTCCTCGTCGCACTCGCCGAAGTGACGGCAGAGCTGCTCGAGCACTTGCTGCTCGCGCAGCTCGCGGCGGTCGACGACCGCTTCCTCGACCTCGACCTCGTACTGCAGCTGCATGCCGCCCTGGATGTCGAGGCCCATCGCGATGTGCCGCGTGAAGTTCTCGGTCACCCAATCGGGCGCCGGCACCCACGTGCTCACGCTGGGCCAGAGGACGAGCCAGCCGCCGATCACGACGACGAGCATCAAGCTGAGTCGAACCCACCAACCACGGTCCATGCGGATCTCCGGGACACCAAGGACAGACGACGACGCCGGTCTTCAACCGGCGACGTGCGCGTTCATTTCTTCTCTTCGGCGGCTGCCGGCGCCGCGCCGGGCTCTTTCTTGGCCTCGGCGGGCTTCGCCTCGACCTCGGGCCCGCGGATGTTCTCGCGCAGCACGTTGATGCGGACCTTGTCCGCGATGGCGAGCGTCACGTCGCGATCGCCGATGGCGACGATCTCGCCGAGGATGCCGCCCGAGGTGCGGACCTTCATCCCCTTCAGGAGGCCCTTCTGCATGTCCTCGGTCTCCTTGCGGCGCTGCGCGTCGGGACGGAGGACGAAGAAATAGGTCACCGCGATGACCCCGAGGATCATCAGCATGTTCATCATGCCGAAGCCCCCGCCGCTGCTCGCGGCGGCACCGCCTCCCCCACCGCCGGAGGCGGCCGGGGTCGCGGCAGGCTGGAGCCAGAGGAGGAACTCGAGAATCGCGAGAGACAAGGCCATCACCTCAGCGCCCGCTCGCTCGCGAGAGACGCGCTCCTCGGCAGCGCTGTGCGGCCGGAAAGGTCGCGCGTTCTACTTCAGGGTCAAACCAGCGTCAATCCACGGAAAGAGCTGGCCTCGGCGGGGCCCCGGGGCGCCTCCGGCCCGAGAGTGCTCGCCAGAGGAGCGGACGGGAGCGCGCCCGCCCGCGGCCGGGACGACCCGAGCGACCGGGGCGGTCACTGCGCCCCACCCGAGGGGACGGGAAAGGAGGCGCGCTCCGAGCCCCGGCCGGGGCGAATCAGCTGGGGTTTCGCGGGGGTCGTGGCAGGATCCGGCCCGTGCCCTCGGTTCTGAGCGAGCGCGCGCGGGACGGCGACCCCGCAGCGCTGACGGCGTACGTGGAGCGCGGCGGGAGCCTCGCGCGGGAGGACGTGCGGCACGTGGTGCTCGTGCTCTCGGCCCACGCGCCGGGGCTCTTGCCGCTCCTCTTTCTCCGGCCCGAGCTGGCCAGCGAGGTGCTCGACGCGGGCCTCGAGGAGCGGACGCGGGCCGAGCTCGTCGCCGAGGAGATCGCGGCGGAGCTCGCCGCCGGGGTCGACGTGGCGCGCGCGCTCCGCCACGTGCGGCATCACCACGTGCTGCGGATCGCGCTCCGTGAGCTGCTCCGCCTCGCCGACGTGGACCACACCAGCGCCGAGATGGCCGAGCTCGCCTCGGGATGCATCGAGAGCGCGCTCGGAGCCGCCCGCGCCGCCGTCGAAGCGCGGCATGGAATCGCGACCACGGGGAGCGGCCGGCCCATGCCGCTCGTCTGCCTCGGGATGGGCAAGCTCGGCGGCGGCGAGCTGAACCTCGGCAGCGACGTCGACCTCTGCTTCTTCTACGAGACCGACGACGGAGAGGTCGCCGACGGGTCGATCGTGGTGCACGAGCACTGCTCGCGCATCGTCGCCCGCGCGACGAAGCTCCTCTCGGACGTCACCGAGGACGGGCTCTGCTTCCGCGTCGACCTGCGCCTGCGCCCCGAAGGCAGTCGCGGCCCGCTGACGAACTCGCTCGCCAGCGCCGAGCGTTACTACGAGACCTTCGGCCGCACCTGGGAGCGCGCCGCGCTGCTCCGCGCTCGCCCGGTTGCCGGCGATCGCGCCCTCGGGGAGGAGCTGCTCGCCGCGCTCTCTCCGTTCGTCTATCGACGCCGCGTCGATCCCGGGCTCGCGCGCGAGATGCACGACATGGTCGAGCGCGCGCGCCGCGAGCTGAAGGCCGACGAGCGCGACGTGAAGCTCGGGCGCGGCGGCATCCGCGAGGCCGAATTCTTCGTGCAGACGCTCTGCCTGATCTGGGGCGGGCTCGACGCGCGCCTGCGCGTGCCGGGAACGATGGACGCGCTCGCGCGGCTCGAGGGCGCGGGCCTCGTGAGCGCGCGCGAGGCGCGGACCTTGGCCGAGAGCTGGGCGCTGCTCCGGCGCGTCGAGCACCGCGTCCACGCGTGGACCGGCTACCAGACCCACCGCGTGCCGCCCGACGGCGAGGAGAAGGAGCGCTTCGCCCGCTCGCTCGGCGAGGGCGACGCCGCGGCCCTCGACCGCTCGCTCGGCCGAGCCCGCACGCGCGTCGCCGAGCTCTTCGACTCGCTGCTCGTGGATCGCTCCGCCGAGCGGCCGCGCGAGGCCGATCTCTGCGATCGCATCGCCGAGGGCGCGACCGAGCAGGAGATCGCGACGAGCCTCGAGGGCATCCTCGACGTGGCCGACGCCGGCGAAGGCGCGGTGGAGGTCGCCCACCACCTCAAGCGCCTCGCGCGCTTTCCCGACGCGCCGCTCGGGCCGCTGACCCGCGAGCGCCACCCTGCCCTCGGGCCGAGCTTGATCGCCGAGATCGCCGCGGCGGCCGATCCGCTCGAGGCGCTGCGCTCCTCGGCGGACTTCTTCGCCCGCCTGCGCGGCTTCGACCTCGGGATCTTCGAGCGCGAGCCGCGCCTGTTGCGGCGCATGGTGGGCCTGTTCGGGGCGAGCCCCGTGCTTTCCCGCGCGCTCGTGGGCTATCCCGATCAGATCGCGCTGCTCGTCCTGGCCGAGCCGATCGACGAGCGCGCCATCGCGATCGAGCACGAGGCGCTGGCGGCGCAGCGGGACGAGCTCGAGGGCGAGGCCTTCGTTCACGCGCTCCGGCGCATCAAGCGCGAGGTGACGCTGCGCGTGGGCATCGCCCTCGTCTCGTCGGAGGTCGCGCTGCCCCGGGCGACCGAGCTCTTGTCGTTGCTCGCCGAGGGGCAGGTCGCGCTCGCGGCGAGCAAGGCCATCGCCGAGTGCGAGGCACGGCACGGCGCGCCGCAGGCCGCCGCCTCGCTGGGCGTGATCGCGCTCGGCAAGCTCGGCTCGCGCGAGCTCGGGTTCGGCGGCGACCTCGACCTCGTCTTCGTCTACGACGAGGAGGGCGAGACGTCGGGCCCGAACGTCGTCACGCACTCCGAGCACTTCACGCGCGCGGCGCAGCGGACGATGCGCCTGCTCGCGCAGCCCGACAGCGAGGGGCCCGGCTGGGCGACCGACACGCGGCTACGTCCCAGCGGCTCGCAGGGCACGCTCGTCGTGCCGCTCGCGTCGTTCGAGCGCTACCACGAGGAGGCCGCCGACGCGTGGGAGCGGCAAGCGCTGACGCGCGCCCGCGTGGTCTCCGGGAGCCCGCACCTGCGCGAGCGCATCGATCAGGCGCTCGCGCGCTCCATCGCCAGCGCGCGGCCCATCGATCACGCGCGCGTCACCGAGCTCCGGGGACGCTCGCAGCGCGAGCTCGGCGGCGAGGCGCCGCACCGCTACCACGTCAAGCTCGGCCACGGCGCGATGCTCGACGTCGAGCTGCTCGCACAGCTCGCACGGCTCGAGGCCCACCTTCCCGGCGGCGCGATGGGGACGCTCGCGACGCTCACCGCGCTCCACAAGGCGGGCCACCTCGACCGCGAGACGGCCGAGACGCTGGAGCGCGCGTGGATCTTCTTCCGCACGGTCGAACAGACGCTGCGGCTGCTCTCCGACCAGGGCGAGCCGCTGCTCCGTACGCGCTCCCGATCGGGCGAGCACGTGGCGCGACGCCTCGGCCTCCGGGCGCGCGACGGCCGCGCCGAGCTGGAGGTCCTGGAGGCGACCTACCGCCGCCACGCCGAGCGTGCGCGTGCGATCTTCGAGGCGCGCATCGGGCCAGTGGGTGTCGCGTCGCCGTTTCCGAGCGAGTGACGACGCGAGGCCGGGGATCACACTCGATCTCGGATCCCCTCCGCGCGTATCCTCGTCTCCCCCGTGAAGCGAGACGACTCCGCGCTCGTCGGCCCCTTGGCCGTGATGCCGCTCGAAGAGCTGCTGCAGTGGCTCGACCAGACGGGCCGCGCGGGCATCGTGCACGTCGAGCGGCGAGACGGGCTCGAGACGTGGCTCGCCGTGCAGGAGCGCGAGCTCGCGTACGCCTCGCCCTCGCCGCTCGAAGGCGCGCTCCGCGCCGGCACGCAGGCGCAGCGCTCGGGTGTGGCCCTCGAAGCCGTGCTCGACCTCTTTCTCGGCGCCGCCGCGGGCGGGCGCTTTCGCTTCGAGGCGCGTGGCGAGGTTCCCGCGGGCGGCGTGCCCATCGGGCAGCCGCTCGGCTTCGCGCTCATGGATGGCCTGCGCGTGCGCGACGAATGGACCAAGCAGGAAGCGACGTTCCCCGACGAGTCGGCGACCCTGCGCGCCAACGGGCGCGCCCAGACCGGGCACGCCGTGCAGGACGCGATCCTCGCCGCGGCCCGGGAGCGCATCTCGCTGGCGGCGATGCGGATGCGCCTGGGGCTCTCGCGCCCGGCGGCGCTGCGCCGCGTGAGCGAGCTGCTCGATCGGGGCCTGCTCGCCGTGGACGGCGTGAAGGCGCGCGGTCCCGACCCGGTGGCCACGATGCTGGCCCAGGCGACCACGCTGCTCCACGAGGGACAGTATGCGGAGGCGGCGCACGTCTTCCGCACGCTGCTCGCGAGCGACCCGCTCGATGCGCGAGCGCGCCAGCTGCTCACGCGCGCCGAGCAAGCGGAGGCGAGCGCGCTCTCGGCCCGGCTCCCGGCGCGCGCGCTGCTCGCGCGTCGCAAGAGCGCGGCGCTGCCCGGGCACGCCGGCGCGATCCTCGATCTCGTCGCCGACGGGCGCCCGGTGGCGTTCGTGATGCTGGCCTCCCCGCTCCGCGACGTCGAGACGCTCCGGGTCGTGGCGCAGCTGATCAAGAGCGGGCACCTCGAGGTCCGAGGGGCGGCCGAGGCGGCGGGCACCCCGGCGGCCCGTGGCACGAAGGGGGCGAGCTGATGTCGGTCGTGAACCCGCTCGCGCGGGAGATCTCGGCGAAGATCGTCTTCTGCGGGCCGGCCCTGAGCGGCAAGACGACGTCGCTCACGCGGGTGTTCGAGTCCGTGCGTCCCCACCGCCGCGGCGAGCTGGTCACGCTGGCGACCCAGGGCGACCGCACCATCTTCTTCGACTTCCTGCCGCTGCACGTGAAGCAGGTGCGCGGCATGGGCGTGCGCTTCCAGCTCTACACGGTGCCCGGCCAGACGTTCTACGCCGCGACGCGCGAGCTGGTGCTCAAGGGCGCCGACGGGATCGTGTTCGTGGCCGACAGCGCCCCTTCGGCGATGAGCGCGAACGTGGAGAGCTGGGAGGAGCTGGGCCGCAACGTCGCCGGCATGGGCCTCGAGCTCGGGGCGATGCCCCTCGTCGTGCAGTGGAACAAGCGCGACCTCGCCGACGCCGTGCCGGTGGCCGAGCTCGAGCGGAAGCTGAACCACGTGAAGGCCCCCGCGTTCGAGACGATCTCGAAGGACGGCGAGGGCATCCTCGACACGTTCCGCGCGATCTCGAAGCTCGTGATCCGCCGCTTCTGGCAGGAGCGTCGGCCCGCACCGGACGGAGATCCGCTGGGCTTCGGCGAGGGCGAGGACGCCGAGGTGCGTCCGCCGACGCAGCCGCCGCCGCCGGCCGCGGTGACGATGAAGCTCAAGGGCGACGAGAGCGACAGCCTGATCACGCGACTGCGCGCGCTCGCCGAGAGCCAGCCGAGCGAGCGACCGCCGCGACCGGAGGGGCTGACCTTCGCGCCGCTCACGCCCGACACCGAAGTGGCCGACGTGGTGACGGTGGAGGCGGCCATCAGCCGCGGCCTCCACGCGCAGGCGGTGACCGTCGCGGCCAACGCGGTCGCGGCACTGCTCGACGCGCTGCCCGGCGTCCCGGCGAGCGACGGGCGGGGCGTGCGCGCGATGCTGCTGGGCCTGGACGGCCGCGAGTACCTGAAGCTGAGCCGCATCGCGAGCCTGCCGGAGGAGAGCGTCGATGCGAAGCACGCGCTCTTCGCGCTGCACATGCTGGTGACGACGCACGTGCGCGCGATGGCGCTCCGAGACTGACGGTCGGCGCGTCGCGGCTCTCTGCGCCCGCGGCACCGGGGAGAGCGTCCCCCGTCGATCAGCGGCCGCAGCGGTCGTGCACGACGACGCGGTAGCTCGTGACCTCGTCCTCCCAGTACTCGCCGTCGAAGGGCCAGTACTCGACGCCGTCCGAGGCGATGACCTCGCGCTCGTGCGCCAGGCCGTCCTCGTCGAGCGTCGCCTCGCCCACCAGGACCTCGCGGCGGCTGCGTGTCGTCTCGAGCGCGAGCGTGTCGATCTCGTTCTCGCGATCGACGAGCGCGTCGTGCGCGTCGTCGAGGCGCGCACGCACCAGCTCGCCGACGCGCGCGTGCGCGTACGAGACCACGAGGCCGAGCTCGCGCGTCAGGCGATCCCCGAGCCGATGGCCAGCGTGGGCCGATCCCGGCACGCGCGCGAGCTCGGCGCGGGCGGCGTCCTCGTGGGCGACGCGGCGACCCGTCTCGCGATCGGCGACGGCGTCTCGCACGATCGAGCGCGTGACCGGGTCGACGGGGATCGCCTCGAGCGAGGTCGCGTCGTCCTCGTACACGCTGCGCGCGACGTCGTCGTCCTCCGCCCGCACGCGCAGCGCGGCCAGCGCGGCGAGCGGCGCGTCGTAGCGCGCGTGGAAGTCGTGAATCGCCTCGTCGACGCGCTCGTAGATGCAGTGCTGGAAGTAGATCGTCCCGCGCACGACGAGCGCCTCGGGGTGCTCGTGGTCCTCGAAGAAGGGCGAGAGCAGGCCCCACACGTGGCCCAGCGCGCGCTCGTCCTGGCCCGCGAGCGTGAGCGCCCAGGACTCCTCGAAGAACGCGTCGAGGAACCGATCGCTCGTGAGCGGGACGCGGCGCCACGCCTCGAGCGCTTGGTCCACGGCCTGGGCGGCGCGCGCGTCGTCGCCCGCGGCGTGGCGAGCGCTCGCGAGCGCGTAGTAGGTGCGAGCGAGCGCGAGCGTGGCGAGGTCGCCGTAGCGCGAGCCCTCGGCGTGGCCGAGGCGCTCGACCTCGGAGAACGCCTCGAGGGCGGGCACGGCGTGGCGGAGACGCACCTCGCTCGTTCCTTCGTAGAAGCGGGCCGGCAGATGGAACGGCGAGCCCGCGGGCACGGCAGCGAAGAGGCGGGCCGCCGCCTCGACGTCGCCATCCTCGTAGCGCGCGCGACCCTGGAGGAAGGCGGCAGCCGCGCGCGCATCGCCCGGCGGCTCGGTGGCGAGCCGCGCCTCGTCGTCGAGGCGGAAGGTCTCGACGAGCACCGAAGGGTCGGGGAGCGAGGGAGCGAGCTCGGCGAGCGCGCGCAGCGCGTCGCCGGCGTGGGGATGCGCCGGGGTGCGCACGACCTCGTCCAGCACGGACACTGCCGCGAGCGGCCAGCCGGTGCGCGCGAGGCACACGCCGAGCAGGTACTCGGCTCGCTGCACGCTCGCCGGCCCATCGTCGGTCTCGCCCTCCACCACCCGCTCGAGGAGCGGCAGCGCGCACGGACAGCAGCCGCGGCCGACCTCGGCCAGCGCGCCAGCGTAGTCGCCCGACGGCGCCCCCTCGCTCGGCGGTACCGAGGACTGCTTCGAGGACGCTTCCGCGAGCGAGGTCGGATCGGCGCTCGTGTCCAAGATCGAGCCCGAGATCGAGTCGGAGATCGAGCCCGAGATCGAGTCCGAGATCGAGCCCGCGTCGGTGCTCGGGGTCGACCTCGAAGCGGCGACCGAAGCCCCGCCGCCTCGCGACCCGTGCCGCGCGCGACCCCCTCTCCCGCCATGGCGGGAGAGGGTTGGGGAGAGGGACTGCGACAGCCCGAGCCCGGAGACCCCGCTGCGATCGCACGTCGTCCCGGCCCCATCCCGAGCCCCCCTCTCGCGCTCCGCCGCGACCACGGCGTCCACCTCCGATGCCGCCCGCCCGTCCTCCACCTCACGCCCGTCCTCCACCTCACGCCCCTCCTCCACCTCACGCCCCTCCACGGCCACCAGCGCCACCACCACCCGCTCGTCCCGCTCGCGCGCGACCTCGCCACCGCCACCCCACACGAGCGCACCACCACCGACCACGAGGGCGAGCGCCGCCGCGGCGCTCCACGCGCCCAGCCGCAGCCCTCCCGTCGGCCCGCCCCCGCCCGTCGGCGGCCCATCAGCGGCGCGCAGCACGCGCAGCATCGCCACGAGCTCGGCCGAGGGCGGGGCCCCGTCGATCGTGCCGCCCTCCATCAGCCGGGCCGGATCGCGCTCGTCGTCCCTCTTCATTCGTCCCGTCCTCTCGCACGCTCGCGCCGCAGCACGGCCTCGACCTCGCGCCGCGCCGCGTAGAGGCGTGCGTAGGCCGTCTGGAGCGGGCAGCCGACCACCGCGGCTACCTCGGCCATCGTCAGCTGCTCCACCTCGTAGAGCACCAGCACGGCACGCTTGTCGTCGTCGATCGCGTCGAGGATCGCGAGCGCCCGGGTCAGGGCCTGCGCCCTCGCGAGCGCCTGGTCGGGCTCGAGCTCGCTCGCCCGCGCATCCAGCGCCTCGGGCTCTTCGCGCCGCCGCGCCGCGTCCCGGCGGCGCGCGAGCGCCTTCCGAACGCAGATCCCGTACATCCACCCACGCAGGTTCACGACGTCGGCGCCCCGGCGCAGCGCCACCTCGAGCACGTCCTGGCGAGCGTCCTCGACCTCGCGCTCGGGAACCCCCAGGCAGCGCAGCGTCCGGAGCACCCACGCGCCGTGCGCCTCGAGCTCGCTCGCCATCCGCTTCGTCGCGCTCACCTCCCTTCGTTTCCCGAGAGGCTCCGGGTTTTGATCGAATCGACCCGTGGCAAGCTCGCGCGATGCCCGCCCCCTTCCCCGTCGTCCTCGTTCCGCACGATCCGCGGTGGGCCGATGCGGCGCGGCGCGAGGCAGAGCGCTTCACCGCGCTCCTGCCGTCGGGCACGATCGAGCTCGTCCATCACATCGGCTCGACGTCCATCCCCGGGATCCGTGCCAAGCCGATCCTCGATCTCTTGCCCGTCGCCCAGCGGATCGAGGCCCTCGACGACGCCGCCGGCACGCTCGCGGCCGAGGGCTACCTCGCCTGGGGCGAGTACGGCCTGCCCGGCCGCCGCTACTTCACGCGGGACGAAGGCGGCGTCCGCGTCGCCCACCTGCACGCCTACGGCGTCGGCTCGTCGGAGATCGCCCGCCACCTCGCGTTCCGCGACTACCTGCGGGCGCACCCGCCGCGCGCGCGCGCCTACGACGAGGAGAAGCAGCGCGCGCTCCGCGCGAAGAGCGACTCCTACGGCTATTCCGAGGAGAAGAGCGCATTCGTGCAGCGCACCGAGGCCGAGGCGCTCGCGTGGGCGGCCGGTGGGCGCCCCGCCTGACGGGCAGAAAGCGGAAGACGAAGTGCGGAGGTCGGCCGGCGCCGTCGGCCTCGCTGCGCGGCCAGGGCCCTCACCTGGCCTCTCCCACGGAGTGGGAGAGGAAACGGGCTCCGAGCTCGCCGGCGAGACGGGCGAAGCCGTTACTCGTCCTTGGGCTCGCGCAGGCCGAGCTCCTTCATCTTCGTCTGCAGGCTCTTGCGCGAGATCTTCAGATCGCGCGCGGTGTGCGTGACGTTGCCGTTCCGTGCACCGAGGGCCCGCACGATGAGATCGCGCTCGACCTTCGCGATCGCTTCCTTCACCTGCGCCTTGAGCCCGACCTCGCCCGAGCCGGGCGCGTCGAGATCGCTCTCGTCTTCGTCGTCGTCGGCCCCGTCGGCGCCGGTCTCCGCGAGCGGCGTGCGCTGGGCGTCGAGCTGCCCGGGCGAGCTCGAGGGCGTGGGCTCCTGCATCGCGCGCAGCAGGTCGGGCGGGAGATCCCCCTTGCCCACGACCTCGCCGTCGCAGAACAGCGTGCACCGCTCGATGACGTTCTCGAGCTCGCGGATGTTGCCCGGCCAGCCATACCCGAGCAGGAGCTCCATCGCTTCCGCCCCCACGCTCTGCACCTTGGGCTTGCCGAGGCGCTCGCGGAAGCGCGCGAGGAAGTGCTCGACGAGCAGCGGGATGTCGCCCTTGCGCTCGCGCAGCGGCGGCAGGCGCACCTGCACGACGTTGAGGCGGTAGTAGAGGTCCTCGCGGAACTTCCCTTCCTTGATCTTGTCCTGCAGCGTCGAGTTCGTGGCGGCGACGAGGCGGACGTCGACCGAGATCGTCTTGATGCCGCCGACGCGCTCGAACTCCTGCTCCTGGATCGCGCGCAGCAGCTTCACCTGCATCTCGACCGAGATCTCGCCGATCTCGTCGAGGAAGAGCGTTCCGCCGTGCGCCAGCTCGAAGCGCCCGGGCTTGCTCGTCACGGCGCCGGTGAAGGCGCCCTTCTCGTAGCCGAAGAGCTCGCTCTCGAGCAGGTCCTTGGGGATCGCCGCGCAGTTCACGCGGATGAAGGGCTTGTCCTTGCGCGGCGAGTTCTCGTGCACGGCGCGCGCGATGAGCTCCTTGCCCGTCCCGCTCTCTCCGGTGATGAGCACCGTGCTCGGCGTGCCCGCGACGCGATCGATGATCGTGTAGACCTCGACCATCGCCGGGTCGTTGCCGATCAGGCGGAAACGACCGCGGCTCTCGGGGCTCGCCGGCGCGAGCGTCTCGGGGACGACCTCGCGGCTCCCGAGCTCGCTCGTGCGCGCCGCCTTGTCGACCACCGCGCGGAACTCGGCGCGATCGAAGGGCTTGGTCACGTAGTCGAAGGCGCCCGCCTTCAGGGCCTCGACCGCGGTGTCGACCGTGCCGTGCGCGGTGATGAGGATCACCGGCAAGCCCGGCTCGTCCTTGGCCAGACGCTTGAGCAGCGAGAGGCCGTCGAGCTTCGGCATCTTGAGATCGGAGATCACGACGTCGACGTGGTGCTCCTGCACGAGCGCGAGCGCCTGCTCGCCGTCCTCGGCCAGCAGCACTTCGTAGCCGTCGCGTTGGAGCTGCGCGCCCAGCACGCGCCGGAGGTTCGCTTCGTCGTCTGCGATGAGAATCTGTTTGGCCATCACCCTCTGTCCATCACCCCTCTGTCCATCAACCCGCGTCCACTTCGCCGGCGTCGTCTCCGCGCGCCGCATCGTCGTCGATCGCGGCGTCGTCCTGCCCCGCGTCGTCGGCGGCCGCGTCGTCCATGGCGGCGTCGTCCATCGCGGCGTCCACCGCGCCGACGCCGGCGTCCATGGGCTGCACGCTCGCATCCACGTCACCGTGCGGCGAGGGCGCGACGACGCAGCCGTGCGTCACCCCGGGCATCCCCACGAAGTCGGCCACGCGGTCGCCCGGGATGTCCGAGCAGTAGAACAGCACGAGACTGCGCTGGCCCGGCGCTCCGGCGACGATCTCGCGCCGATCGGCGCCCTGCACGGTCGCGACCACGGTCCCGAGGTGCGCGTTCCCCGTCACGCTCGAGTAGGTGAGCACCGAGTGCTCCATGCTTCCGATCGTGTCGAAGTGGCCGGTACCGCCGAGCACGAGCACCGCGCCACCGCCACCGACGCGGGTGCTGGCGTAGGGCGCGCCCACGATCAGGTCTTGGAATCCGTCGACGTCCACGTCGGCGATCGCGAGGGAGGCGCCGAACGCGGTGTACGAGCGCTGCGGGTCCGTCGCGCAGAGGTAGCCGCGCGAGACGTCGCTCGCGCACTCGAGCGCGTGCGCCGGCGAGAGGGTGGAGCTCGGCGGATCCTCGCAGCCGGCGGCGCTCGCCGCGACGAGCTCGCTGCCGTCGTAGAGCTGGATCGGGAGGTCCTGGCTCTCGGCGCCGACCAGCACGAGCTGGCTCACGCCGGCGCCGACTGCGAGGTCGGGAGTGCCGTCGCCGTCGAGATCGCCGAACGCCAGCGCGGATCCGAAGCGCGCGCCGCGGCCGCGCAAGCACGCGCGGAGCGTGCCCTGCCCCGACGCGTCGATCGTGAGCGCGACCACGACGGGATCGCCGGCCCGCCCGAACCCGGTCGTGGCGACCAGCACCGACCCGTCGGCGAGGCCCGTCGCCGCGAGGACCGAGCCGAGCGCGGCGCCGGGTGGGGTGCCCGCGAGGTCCACGCGGCTGAAGCCCTTGCGCGGGTAGTCGTCGAGCCGATAGAGCGAGCCGGCACGGGACGCGTCGCCGGGCGCACCGAAGAGCGCGACGCCCAGCGCGTGCTCGGGCGGCAGGGAGGCCGCCGACGCGCCGAAGTCCACGCCCTCGACCGGCACCTCCAGCGGCTCGATGGACGACGAGCTCGACTCGCACCGGACGTGCACTTGCTCGTGGTACTGCCCGCCGCGCGAGTCGACGAGCACGTTGCCGGAGGGAACGACCACGCAGCCGTAGCGCGTCACGGTGGCGTCCTGGTGCCAGAGCGGCATCGCCGCGATCGAGGCGCTGCTCCCTTCGCCGCACGACTGGCTGCCGGCGCATCCGTTGATGCGCGGGTCGGGCCCCGCGGCGGGGCGCAGGCCGAGCGTCGTGCGCTGATCGAGGACCACCTCGTCGAACGCCCCGAAGATCGAGTACCCGGTTCCCGGCCCGCCGGAGGCGGCGTAGCGCGACGCGCGGAGCAGGCGACCTGGCGTGGTCGCGTCGGGCACGAGCGTGTCGTACCCGACGAGCACGGTCCCGTAGTCGGGCGCGCCATGCGAGACGACGATCGCCGTCGTGTCGCGGAAGGCGTTGAACGCCGTGGGGTCGGCCGCGGTGCAGCCGGCCGCGAGCGCGCTCGCCCCGAGGCATCCGAGCGCGGCGCCGAGCGGCGCCAGGGTGCGGGTGTCCGAGCGCATCAGAAGCTCCCTCCCAAAGAGAGCCCGGCGAGCACGCGCGCCGGGCCCGGCCCCGTCTGGACGTCGAGCATCGGCAGGAGCGTGAAGTCGCGCGGCTCGAGCACGGTCGCTTCCGACGGCGGCAGATCGTCGTACGTGGCGTAGTAGATCGTGACGCCCAGCAAGATCGCGGCGAGGCCGTAGCCGCAGTACTGCGACACGCTGAACGCGAAGCCCTGGTCGATGCGCGGATCGTCGGAGGCCAGCGTTCCGTGGGCGCGCTCGCTCTCGAGCTGCGTCGCCCACTCGTTGGCCAGCACGGACATCGTGATCGCGCCCCCGAGGATGATGCCGGTGAAGACGCCCGACACGATCGCGCCGCCGCGGCCTGGCGAAGGATGCAGCTGCACGCGCACCGGCGTGAGCTGGCCGCGCTGGATCTCCACGCCCTGTTCCCAGGGCTTCATGTCCGGGGCCACCACGCGCACGGTGTGCATGCCGGCGTGGATCTCGCCTTCCCACGGGATCGCGCCCTCTTCGACGCCGTCGATGAAGATCTGCGCGCCGCGCACGTTGCCGATGACGCGGACGCGCCCGTCGTACGAGCGCTCGAGCGAGACGGCGAGCGAGGCATCGGTACCGACCTGGACCTCGACGTCCCGCTCGATCGTCTCGTAGCCGGGGCGCTCGATCCACACGTGGTGCGTCCCGACCCGCGCCGTGCCCTCGAAGGGCGTCGTGCCGCGCGCGCCGGCGTCGTGATCGTCGACGAACACCGAGGCGCCCGGCGGATCACTGAGCATCCGCAGGTAGCCCAGGAACTCGCCCTGACTGAGGTTCATCACGATCATGTAGACGTGGCCCGGCTCGACCTCGATGTCGGTCTCGGCGCGGTTGTAGTCCGGGTGATCGATCGTGACGTGGTAGCGGCCGGCGGAGAGCGTCTGCGACACCGGAGCGCTTCCGGTCTCGACGGCCTGCCCGTCGGAGCCGAGGATGCGGACGGTCGCGCCGGCGGGCTCGGTCCGGACGTTCACGAGCGACTTGAAGTCGTCGGGGAGCGCCGTCGGCGGCGCCGTCGACTCCGCCGGCGGGATCTCGCTCGTGGTGCTGCCCTCGGGTGAGGTGTCGGGCGGCGTCGCGTCGGGCGTGTCCACCGCCGTCGTCGGCGGGGCCATGCGGCTCTCGATGCGCTCGCGCAGGTGCGCGATGCGGGCGCGCACCTCGTCCTCGTCGCTCGCGTCCGGATCCACCTCGAGGTAGCGCTCGAAGAGGAGCACCGCGTGCGCCAGGTGCCCGCCGTTCTCGTACGCGACCGCCGCATTGAAGAGGAACGCGCTGAACGGCTGCGCCTCGTGCGCCAGCTCGAACTCCGCAGCCGCCTCGTCGAAGCGCCCCTGCAGGTAGAACGCCTGGCCCTGCTCCATGTGCTGGCGCGCGATCTCCAGCGGCTCCTGGGCCGACGCGCTCGAGCTCGCGCCGAGGAGCGCCGCGAGCGCCAACGCGCCCGCGATGCCGGAGAAACGAGCCCGCCCCACACCGCGAGCCTCGCTCGCCGCCCACATCTCGCTCACGCCCATGACGGCGCGATAGTACCACCCAAGGCACGCGGAGCCGATCCGGCGCACGGCGGAGCAGCTTCGCCCCGGGCGAAGGTGCCACCGCGCGCGATCACAGATCGAGCACCAGGCCTTCGAACGCGCAGATCGAGTCGGGATGCTTCTCGCGCGCCCGGCGCTCCTTCTCGCGGACGGCGGCATCGGACTGGCCAGGATCGTGGTGGAACAGGACGTACTTCTTCGCGCCGGCCGCCTCGATGAGCGCCAGGCCCGCGTCGAGGTGGGCATGCCCCCAGCCGACCTTCGACATGCCGTTCTTCCCCTCGTACTCCTCGCGCGTGTACATCGTGTCGAACACGAACACGTCGGCGCCGCGGCCGAGGGCGACCAGCTTGGGGTCCGGCGTCTCGCCGTAGTGCTCGGTGTCGGTCGCGTAGACGAGGGACTTGCCTTCGTAGTCGACGCGGTAGGCGAACACGCCGCCCGGATGGTGCCCCTCCGCGCTCGTGACCTTCAGGCCTGGCGCGAGCTCGATCGTCTCCCCCGGGTGCACGTCGTTGAACAGGAGCTGCGCCGGGAGCTCGCGCAGGTGCACCGGGAAATTGGGCGTCTCCATCTGTCCGGCCAGCGCCGTCTCGACGGTGCTCCCGGTGTTCGCCCGCCCGTACATCCGGATGATGTTGCCCTTCACGAACGCCGGGGCGAAGAACGGAAAGCCCTGGATGTGGTCCCAGTGGACGTGGCTGAAGAAGAGGTTGACCGTGAGGGGCATCTCCCGCACGAGCGTGTTGCCGAGCAGGCGCAGGCCGGTGCCGGCGTCGAAGATGATCCGGGTCGGCCCGCAGACGACCTCGACGCAGCTCGTGTTTCCCCCGAAGTGGACCGTATCGGGGCCTGGCGTCGGGATGCTCCCGCGGACACCCCAAAACCTCACTCGGAACATTCGGCCCCAGTCCTTCCGTGCGCGCCCGACGGATGCGCTCGCGCCGGGCGAGCGTACGCGGGGATACGGCAAGCGGTCAACGGATGCCCGCTCCGGGCCCTTGAACGGATGGGCACGTGTCCGTTAGCTTCGTTCCCGCGATGACAGCTGTGGCGAGTGCGGGCGCGACGGGTACGGGGCTGGCTCCGGGCCAGGTGGTCGGGGGTCGGTTCGAGCTGGTCGAGCCCTCCAGCGAGGACGCGCTCGGCGTCGTCTGGAAGGCGCGCGACCAGAAGACGAAGAAGGGCATCGCGCTCCGGGTGCTGGGGCCATCGCTCTTCGCCGCGCCGGCCGACCTCGAGGCCCTGCGTGCGGAGCTGAAGGTCGCGGCCGCGCTCATGCACCGCAACGTCGTCACGACGTTCGGCATGGGCGGCGAGAAGACGGGCGCGCGCTTCGTCGCGTGCGAGTGGCTCGACGGCAAGACGGTGGCCGAGCTGCGGGCGGGCCAGCGGATGACGCTCGCCCAGATCGTCGACGTCGTCTCGCAGCTCTGCGAGGGCCTCTCGGTGCTGCACGTGAAGAAGGCCTGCCACGGCGCGGTGCGCACGAGCGTGGTCTGGGTGGCGGGCGGCAAGGTGAAGCTCGCCGACATCGGGATCGCGCGCGCCCTGCTGAAGACCGCCGGGTCGGGCGCCCTCGGCGCCGCCGAGCAGCCCTACCTCGCCCCCGAGGTGCGCGCGTCGGGCGCCGCCGCGACCGTGGCGAGCGACGTGTTCGGCATCGGCAGCGTGATCTACGCGCTCGCCACCGGGCGCTCGCCGACCGACGACTTCGTCCCCCCTTCGAGCGCGCACCCGGAAGGAAGCGCCGAGCTCGATCAGATCCTGCTCCGTTGCCTGGCGGCCGATCCCGCCGCGCGTTTCCAGTCGGCGATGGAGGTCAAGCGCGCGCTGGGCAACCTCGTCGGCGTCGACGCGAGCGTCGAGATCGACATCGACGTCGACCACAAGCCGAAGCCGGCCGCGCCCGCGGCGCCGCGCCCGACGAGCGGGGAGACGCCCCAGGTCGGACAGCGCGTGTCCATTCACGAGGAGTTCCGCCCCTCGCTCGTCGGCGCCGCTCCGGCGCCTGCGCAGGCGAGCGCCTTGGTCGACCTCGGCAAGATCATCTCGAAGATCACCGAGAACGACGCGGCCCGCTGGATGGCCCAGAAGGACGGCCTCGACCACGGGCCCTTCTCCGGCCGCGAGCTCGTGAGCCTCATCGCCAAGGGCGAAGTGCTCGGCGACCACGCGCTCTTGAACATGGACACCGGCGAGCGCCGCAAGGTGCGCGAGTACCCGGAGTTCCTCGAGTTCGTCGAGCAGTACAAGCTCAAGGCGCACGCCGAGGCCGAGAAGGTCGCGATCGTCGAGTCGGCCAAGACCGAGAAGGCGTCCAACACGGCGAAGTTCGTGATCGCCGCGGCCGTGCTCGGCGTGGTCGGCATCGTGCTCGTGGTCTTCTTCCTGACGCGCGGCGCCGAGCAGAGCCACGACGTCTCGGGCGGCCAGCTCGCCGATCTCTACGAGCGCGGCGACATCCAGATCGAGGGCACGGCCGGCATCCTGCCCGATCCGCCGCGCACCGGCGGCGGCCACCACGGGCCGCGTCGCAGCGGCGGCGGCGGCGCCGGGACGTCGTACGAGGAGGCCATGAGCCAGGTCGTCGACATGGGCTCGGCGGCCGGCAGCGGCGGCGAGGGGCGCCTCTCGCCGGCGCAGGTCGCCGGGGTGATGAACGGGCGCATCAACGCCTTCTTCCCGTGCGTCGGCGCCGAGCTGCGGAGCGGCGGCTCGCTCGGGCGGGTCCGCATCAACATGGCCATCGCCGGCAGCGGCAGCGTCCTCGGCTCGAGCGTCGACGCCGGCAGCCCCGCGTTCCAGTCGTGCGTGCAGCGCGTCGTCGCCGGGACCCACTTCCCGAGCTTCGGCGCACCGCGCATGGGCGCGAGCTTCAGCTTCGACGCGAGCCAGTGAGCCGCGTCAGCGCCCGGGCGGTCAGGGCGCGGCGGATGGCTCGGGCGAGAGAACGGCGCTCGTCGGCGCGTGGATCGCGCGGTAGACGGCGAGGCCGAAGAGGGTCGCGACGACCAGCAGCGCGATCAGCAGGATGCCCACGAACGAGCGACCGCGCCGCTGGCCGCTCGCGGCGAAGGCGTCGGCATCGATGTCGGCCTCGGCGCCGAGGAGCATCCGCTCCATCTCGCTGCTCTGGGTGCGCTTGCGGACCGCTCCGGACCCGGCGAGCGGCGTGCGGTCGAGCTTCGGATCGCGCCCGCTCTCGCCGGGAAAGAGCTTGGTGAGCCAGGCGCCGACGTCGGCGTCGCGAACGCCCTGGCCCTTCTCGACCAGGAGCTTCTCCAACGCCGCGGAGATCTCGTCGGCGCTCGGCGTGCGCCCGTCGCGGTCCTTGACCAGCGCGCGGGCGACGATCGCGTCGAGCTCCTCGGGCACGTCGGGGCGCGCCGTCCGAACGCTCGGCACGCTGGGGTCGAGCACGATCGCCGCGACCGTCTCGTACTCGCTCGCGCGCGCGTAGAGCGACTCGCCCGTGAGCGCCTCGTACATGCACGCGCCGAGCGCGAACACGTCGCTCCGCGCATCGAGGACCTTGCCCTGGTACTGCTCGGGGGCGATGTACTGGAGCTTGCCCTTCAGGACGCCCGCCGCCGTCTTCTGCGGATCGATCGCCGACTTCGCGATGCCGAAGTCGAGCAGCTTGGGCCCGCCGTCCCAGGTGACGATGACGTTCTCGGGCGTGACGTCGCGGTGCACGATCTTGAGGGGACGGCCGCGCTCGTCGTGGGCGACGTGGGCGTGGTGCAGGCCCGCCGCCAGGTCGGCGAAGATGCGCGCCGCGACGGGCCAGGGCATCCCGCCCTTCTCGCGCAGGGCCTCGCTCGGGGCCGTCGCGGCCGCAGCGCCGGCCGGGCCCCCGGCACCGACGCGCGCCGCGGGGCGGCTCTTCACCGTGGCATCGAGGCTGCGGCCCGTGGCGCCCCCCATGGCGTTGATCACCCGGCGGAGCGAGACGCCGCGCACCCACTCCATCACCAGGAAGTGCTTGCGGTCCTGCTCGCCGAACTCCTCGATCGACACGAGCGCCGGATGCGAGAGCCGCGCGAGCACGCGCGCCTCGCCGATGAAGGCGCCGGTCACGTCGGCGCTCTTCTCGGCCGAGGGGAGGATGCGCTTGACGACCACGATGCGCGCGACCCCCGCCGCGCCTGCAGCGCGCGCGAGGAAGATCTCGGCCATGCCGCCCTGGGCGAGACGACCGAGGACCTCGTAGCGGCCGATGCGACCGATGGGCGAGAGCGACGCGAGACCAGACAACGCGACGCTGACGTTAGGGCCCGCTTCGAGACAAGTCCATCGCTTCGGCGTCGCAACACCGCGGCGCCCTCGGGCCCGCCGGAGGCGGTGCCACGCGGCGCGGAGGGCGCCGTTGACGGCAGGGCGCGCGCTCTGCGAGATCTGCGGCGTGCATCGCCGCCTCGCCCTCGCGCCTCTCGCGCTGATGCTCGGCCTCGGCTGCTCGGCGCCGGTCGCGCGGCATCTCTCGGAGGGTGAGGCGAGCGCCCTCGTCGCGACGCTCGAGCGCCACGGGATCGCCGCCGAGACCGAGAGCACGGGCGGGCCGAGCGGGCTCGACGTGCGCGTTCCGACGAGCGACGTCGGGGCCGCCCTGGACGTGCTCGCGCAGGAGCGCCGCAGCTCCCACGAGGCGCCCGGCCTCTCCGAGGCGTTCGCCGAGCCCAGCCTCGTTCCGACCGCCGGCGAGGAGCGGGCGCGCATCGCCGCGGCGCAGGCGGCCGACCTCGAGCGCTCGCTCGCGACGCTGCCGGGGGTCGAGGACGCGCGTGTGCACCTCGGCGTGGCCGATCCCTCGGTCGTCGCCGTCGACGATCCGGCGCCCGAGACCGTGGCCTCGGTGCTCGTGCACACGGAGCCGGGCGCCTCGGTCGACGAGGCGAGCGTCCGGGCCCTGGTGGCCGGCGCGGTGCCCGGGCTCGCCCCAGCGCGCGTGACGGTGGTGGCGGCGCCGGCGCCCGCCGAGCTGCCGGCCGCGCCCTTCGTGCACGTGGGCCCGCTCGCCGTCGCCACCGGCAGCGCGTGGCCCCTCCGCGGGCTCCTCGCCGCGCTGCTCGGCACGAACGTGCTGCTCGCAGGCGGCCTCGTCTTCCTGATCCGGCGCTCGCGCGCGCGCTGATCGACCGCGTCCCCGCCCGGCGTGGCGCGAGGTCGGGCCCTGCGCGCGGGCGCACGCCCGGCTGCGATCTGTTACACCTCGCCGCCGATGGCGCGTCTGTCCGAGCACCTGAGCCCTGCCGTCCGCGGCCTCACCATCTCGCCGGTCGTCGCGATGGCCGAGCGCGTCAGCCGCATGCGCGCGGCGGGCGAGGACGTGTACGGGCTCGCGCTGGGGCAGTCGCCCTTCCCGGTGCCGGAGCGGATCGTCGACGCGCTGCGCATCAACGCCGGTCAGAAGGAGTACCTGCCGCCGGAGGGGCTTCCCGCGCTGCGGCGCGCGGTGGCGCACTTCGTCGAGCGGCGCGTGGCCATCGATCGCACCGAAGAGGACGTCCTGATCGGGCCCGGCAGCAAGGAGCTGCTCTTCCTGCTCCAGATGGCGTTCGCCGGAGAGATCGTGGTGCCGACGCCGAGCTGGACGGTCTACGTGCCGCAGGCGCGCCTGTTGGGGCGCGACGTCACCTTCGTCCACGCGAAGGCCGAGAACGGGTTCATGGTGACGGCCGACGAGCTCGACCGAGCGCTCGCCGCCGGTGCCGGCCGGCCGCGGATGGTCGTCCTCAACTACCCGAACAACCCGACCGGCCTGACGTACCGCGCCGAAGAGCTCCGCGACCTCGCCAAGGTCGCACGCGCGCACGACGTGCTCGTGCTCTCGGACGAGATCTACGGCGAGCTCCACCACAAGGGCCAGCACGCCTCGATCGCCAAGTACTACCCGGAGGGCACGATTCTCTCCGGCGGGATGAGCAAGTGGCTCGGCGCAGGCGGCTGGCGGCTCGGGACGTTCGTGTTCCCGCAGGAGCTGGCCCGACTGCGTCGCGCGATGACGGCCCTCGCGAGCGAGACGTTCACCTCGACGAGCGCGCCGATCTCGCACGCGGCCACCGTCGCGTTCGAGGGAGGCGACGACATCGAGCGCTACCTCGCCCACGTCCGCCGGGTGATCGCCGCGATCGGGCGCCAGACGGCGCGGCGCCTCGGTGCGCTCGGCCTCGGGTGCGCGCAGCCGATGGGCGGCTTCCACGTGATGGTCGACTTCGGCTCTCGCGCGGCCGTGATGCGGGGACGGGGCATCACCACGAGCGAGCAGCTCGTCGATCGCCTGCTCTCCGAGGCGGGGGTCGCTCTCCTGCCCGGCGCGGCGTTCGGGCGGCCCGACGACGAGCTCACCGCGCGGCTCTCCTACGTCGACTTCGACGGGGCCAAGGCCCTCGCCGCCGTGCAGGTGATCCCGAAGGAACAGCCCCTCGACGAGACGTTCTTGCGACGCCAGGCGCCGCGGATCCTCGCGGCGATCGACGCCATCGCGAAGTGGATCGTCTGATCCACTTCGTCCCCTCCCGTGGGGCGTGAACGGCTACGTCGATCCCGCGATCAGTACGCGGTCGGCGGCACGTCGGTCAGGCGCGTGCCGGCCGGCGTGATCGAGACCATCGCCTGGCCCGTCTGACCGCGCGGCGCCCACGTGTAGAGCAGCGTGACGCGCGCATCGACGTAGCGAGGGGCCGGTCGCTGCCGGTCGCGCCCGGCGAACATCGGGAGCGGGTACTGCTCGACCGTCGTGCCGTCGCTGGTGCCGAGCATGCCGATCAGCACCGTGCCGTTGTCGCGCCGCGACTCGTAGTAGACGCGCACGACCGAGCGCCCCGCGGGCGTGACGATCACGATCGCTCCCGGCGCCCCGACCGAGACCTCGTTCCCGTCGCGGTCGTCGCGCTGCGCGATCGGCGCCAGGTCGATCGCGCCGACGTCGGTGAACGTCGTGCCGTCGCTCGAGCGCGCGACCCGCAGCGTGCCCTCGAGCTCGTAGTACATGAGGAACGCGGCGCCCACGTCGGGGACGTCCCCGGTCGCGACGACGCTCGGACGGCGCGGGACGGCGGCGAGGGTGGCGCCGAGCACGGGCCCGCCGGACGCCCGCGTCCAGGGCCCCTCGACGCTCGTCGCGGTCGCGACGCCGATGCCGCCCGCGGCCGCGTAGAAGAGCAAGAGACGCCCGTCGGGGTGGGCGACCACCCAGGGATCGGTGACGTAGCCACCCTCCCACGGCTCGCTCGCCGTGAAGACCTCCGTGCCGCGCGCGAAGCCCCACTCTTCACCGCGCGGGCTGCGCAGGATCCGGCGGCCTTGGTAGCGCGACCAGTCCACGGCATCGATCGGCTCCGGCCCCGCGTCCGCGCTCGCGTCCACGGCAGCGTCTCTCGACACACCGGCGTCGCTCGGCCCGCCACCATCGTCCATCGTGCCCGCGTCCACCACGCCCGCGTCCACCACACCGGCGTCTCGGGGCGGCGCCGGGGGCGCGCCGGCGTAGAACAGGTCCCCGCGGAAGGGCATCGCATCGTCGACCGCGAAGCCGCTCCCTGCGGCGAGCGTGATGCCGGCCGCCATCGGCGCCAGACCCGTCTCGACGTTGTTCAGATCGCGGAACTGCCCTGTCCCCGCGTGCGGAAGCGGCCCCGGCGGCGAGCCCGGGGTCCCCAGCGTGCTGCACGCCCCGAGGGCGAGCCCGACCGCGCACGCGACGGTGATGCGGGCCGGCGCCTTCATCGGAACGCGAGCTCCATCGTGAGACCTCCGATGAACATCTGGCCGCCCGCGACGAAGTCGCCGGTCGTGTCGACCAAGCTCGTCTTCCGCGTGACGCGATCGGGCAGGTACGCGTAGGAGACGTGCAGATCGAAGCTGAGCGAGCCATCGATCAAGGGCCGCAGATCGGTGAGCGCCAGCCCGAGGCCAGCGGCCCACACGAAGCGATCCGTGTCGATGAGCGAGGACAGCCCGGTCTGATCGGGAACGGGCGTCTGCTCGTAGAAGAAGCCGCCGCGCAGCCGGAGCGCCACGCGCTGGTCCTGGAAGGCCAGCCCCTCGAGACCGAGACGGGGGACGAAACGATCGGAGAAGTTCGCGGCGATGGGCGTCGAGCCCGGGATGCTGGCCGGGATCCGGATGCTGTCCTGCAGATCCGGCGGGACGTCGATCTGCAGCGTGATCCGGCTCTGCCCGATCGGGCTGACGTACGCGCTCCAGTTCACCCAGGTGACCTCGAGGTTCACGCGCAGCTCGGGGATGATCGACCACGACGCCCCGAGCGAGACCTGCTGCGGAACGAACGCGTTCACCGACTGCGTGTAGAGATCGAAGAACCCACGGAACGAGAGCGAGCCGCTGCCGAGCGTCGTCGCAGAAGGGCAGGTCGGCATGTCGGCCGGGCAGCCCACGCGCGCGGTGAGCGTGTTGTCGAGCGCGAACTGCCCGCGGTACACGGCCCCGAAGCTCAGCTCCGGGATGGGCATGATCTGGATGCCGACCTGCGGGTAGCGGATCGTCGTGAGGTTCGCGAGCAACGACGACTCGAGGCGAGACGTCTCGGGGCGGACGATGTCGAGGTCGCCGCGGATCGTGAGCGCGTTGCTCGAGAGCGAGAGGAAGGAGATGCCGCCGCCGATCAGCAGCCAGTCCCAGGGCCGGATGGCGATGTGCGAGGCGAGATAGGTGCGGTGGCCGCGGTTGTCGTAGAGCTCCCAGCGAGGCTGGGCGCGCGGCAAGGTCCGCGTGCGCGAGACGGCGTCGTCCGGGAGGTGGACGGCGAGGCCGAACGCGAAGCGAAAATCGCCGATGCGCCCGGGCACGACGAGGCCCATCACCGCGCCATGCAGCGGGTCGACGTTGCTCGAGGCGCCGTCGACGTGCAGGTCGTGGATCGCCCCGTACCAGCCGATCGAGAGACGCAGCGCGCTGCCGCGCACGAGGCCGGCGGGGTTGTAGTAGTTGGCCGAGAAGTCCTCGGTGTCGGCGGTGACGGCGCCCGCCATCGCGATGCTCCGCGAGCCGACGCCGTAGGTGTCCATGGGCTGGGCCGAGGCGATCGCGGCCGTCTCCGCGCAGGCGAGCGCGAGGAGGGCGAGCACGAGATGTCCGCGCGTCCGCATCAGAACTCGAGCCCCACCATCCAGCCACCGACGACGATGAAGCCGCTCGAGAGCATGCCCGGCGTCGTGTCGCCCGACGCGGGCGGCATCGTGGCCGTCTGTGTGATCGCGTGCCGGCGATCGACGAGCGCGTGGAGCTGGCCCCAGAGATCGAGGTGGAGCGCTTCGCTCGCCGAGAAGTGGTACGTGAGCCCGAAGCCCGCCGTGATCACGTGCCGATCGTTGTCGAGGAGGCGGAGCGCCATCGGGACGATCTCGGTCCCGTTCATCACGTTCGAGCCGTCGGCGTTGCGCTGCGGCCCGAAGAAGGCACCCGGCGCCGGCGAGAGCTCGAGCGCGTAGCCGCCGCGCAGCACGAGATCGGCGCTTCCGGCGTGGATCGTTCCCTCGATGCCGACGCGCGGCGAGACGGTGTCGTGGAACTGCGGGGCCGGAGGAAGGAACGAGCCGGCCGTGGTGGGCCGATAGGGGCCGGGGAAGAAGCTCCAGAGGCGCCAGGTGAGGTTCACGACCAGGCGCACGTTGGGATCGACGAGGTAGTAGCCCTCGACCGCCGCCTGGGCGGGGTCGTACTGCACCAGCGCTCCGATCGTGAGCACGGGGAGCTCGACCGGGAGGTTCATCAGCACGATGTGGAGGTTCATCTCCGAGCGGACCTCGTGCCGGTACACGAGCCCGACGCCCCAGTTCGGCTGGTCGAGCGCGATGCCCGCGATGGGCGAGAACGCCGCGAGCAGCTGGGTCTCGACGACCGACTGGAAGGCATTGGTCTGATCGAGGCTCACCGTCAGATCCCCGATGACGTTCGCGAGCGCCGAGACCCCGATCCCGAGGTGCAGGCCGGGGACGAGGTCGGCGAGATCGATCCCGAGCCCGACGTTGATCGCCAGGCACTGCGCGCGATCGACGACGGACCACTGCGGCAGCTCCGAGAAGCGCACCTGGCCGCGCAGCAGCACGTTCGCCGGCGTGTAGAAGCCGCCCGCCAGCACCAGGCGGTCGCGGAGCACGTCACCGAACGGGAGCGGCAGCGCGAAGCCGATGGTGAGGCCGCGTGCCGGCTCGAGCGGATAGCGCGCACCATCGAGCGAGAGCTCGTAGGTCCCGCCGCTCAGGCCGATCGCGATCTGTCGGCGCCGGATGCGCGCGAGCCCCGCGGGGTTCGTGTAGGTCGCCTCCCACGTGTCGGAGTACGAGACGCCCGTCATGCCCGTCGCGGTCGTGCGCACGCCGAGACCGAAGAGGTCCTGAGGCGTGGCGCGCGCCGGGCTCGCGAGCGCGAGCGATGCCACGAGGAGCAAGAGCGCCCACCCCGACGCGACCCATGTGCGCGACCAGCCCAAGCCCGGCGACGATACACGAGTGTCCCCACGAGCGACGAGAGGGATCACGCCCGTGGGTGCACGATTCGGTCGGCGCTGGGGCAGCCCGGTCCCACCCGCCGACCTCGCGGCCGGCTCAGGCGAGCGCCGAGGCGAGCTCCCGCGCCGGTCGATCGGCGAGGCGGCGCACCGTCGTGAGCGTCGCGCAGAGGCGCTCGCCGGCGAGCACGCGGTGATCGCAGGCGACGTCCCCCGCCGCGGTGAGACCGCGCAGCAGCGTCTCCACGCGCACGCGCTCGCCCGCGGTGACTCCGCTCCGGAACGTC
>JBGALT010000304.1:0-5150 GCA_044223665.1 Sandaracinaceae bacterium
CCCCCCCGCCGAGAGGCGCCCGAAGAAGCGCGAGCCCGTCACGCGCGAGCGCGCGCTCGCCGTCGCCATGCAGCTCGCCGACACGGGCGGGCTCGAAGAGCTCACCATGCGCGGCCTCGCGTCGGCGCTACGCGTCGAGGCGATGTCGCTCTACCACCACGTGCCCAGCAAGGACGCGATCCTCGACGGGATGGTCGATCTCGTGTTCCAGGAGATCGAGCTCCCGCGGCGCGACCTGCCGTGGCGCGATGCCATCCGGCGCCGGATGGTCTCGATGCGCGAGGTGCTCGTGCGGCACCGATGGGCCGTGCGCGTGATGGAGTCGCGCATGCGGCCGGGCCTGATCACCCTGCAGCACCACGACGCGATGCTCGGGGTCCTGCGCGCCGCCGGCTTCTCCATCCCGCTCGCCGCGCATGCCTACGCCGTCCTCGACGCGTTCGTCTTCGGGCACGTGAACACCGAGCTCAACCTGCCCTTCCAGAGCGGACCGGAGACCCAGCAGGTCGCCGCGGCGATGTTCGCGGCGATGCCGGTGGACGCGCTGCCTCACCTGGCCGAGCTCACCCGCGAGCACGTGCTGAAGCCCGGCTATTCCTACGCGAACGAGCTCGGCTTCGGGCTGGACCTCATCTTGGACGCGCTCGCGCGAGAGCTCGCGAGCGAGCAGGCGGCCCGCGGCGAAGGAGAGGCCCGCGGCGAGTAGACGCGCGGCGAGTAGAGGCACGCGCGTCCCAGAAGCCGGGAGGATTCGAAGCGGGCTATGGGATTTGAACCCACGACATTCAGCTTGGGAAGCTGACGCTCTACCAACTGAGCTAAGCCCGCGAGCCCTCGGTTCATGGCAGATCGGGGCGCTGGTCGTCAAGCGGTGCGGCGCGGCTCGGCCCCGGGGTTGCTACGAGCGAGCGCATGGACGAGGTGCTCGACTCTCTGCTGCGCCGCTCGGCCTCGCGCCCCGATCTGGTGGGCCTCGCCGGTGGGCTCCTCTGCGTGCGCCGATCGAGCGTCTCGCGCGCGCGCCCACCGCGCATCGCCAGCGGTCCCCATCGCTTCGCCGGAGCGCCTGACGCGAAGACGCCGAGCGGCGCGAGCCGGTGCCCGCCCCGCTCGGCGATCACGTCCTCGCGCGCTGTCAGCGCGTCCGCGGCTGCTGGGGCGTGCCGTCGAGGCCGGCGATCCACTCGTCGACCGCGCTCTCCGCGCGGTCCTTCGCGTACCCGTAGCGCTCCTGGATCTTGCCGAGGAGCTTGTCGCGCTCACCGGCGATCGACTCGAGGTCGTCGTCCGTCAGCTTGCCCCACTGCTGGCGCAGCGCGCCGCGCATCTGCGCCCACTTCCCCTTGATCGTGTCCCAGTTCATCGCCGTGGCCTTTCGAACGTTGGCGCGGTCCGTTCCGCGCCCCGCCGTCTCTGCACGGTGAGGGCCAGCCATCGGCCCGCGCGATCGCGAGCTTCGTGAGGCGCCTGCGTCGCGCTCGAGACGCCCGAGGACGCGCGTGCCGTGGCGCCCTGCGCATCGACGCCGCATGCCGCGGACGGGAGGGCCCCGTCCGGGGAGTGCCCCTGCATCGTCGTCAGTTCTGGCCGGTGGCCTGCGCGTTCTTCAAGAGCTCGCGCGCGGCGTCGCGGGTCTTCTTCGTGATCGAGATGCCGCCGAGCATGCGGGCCACTTCCTCCAGCCGATCGGCGGCGCCGAGCGCTTCGATCGTGCTGTGCGTGCGCCCGTCCTCCACGCGCTTCTTCACCTGGAAGTGCCGGTCGGCGTAGACCGCGATGGGCGCCAGGTGCGTGATCACCAGCACCTGGTGGTGCCGCGCCACGTCCTTGAGCTTCTGCCCGATGACCTCGGCGACCGCGCCGCCCACGCCGGTGTCGACCTCGTCGAAGACGTAGAGCCCCGAGGCGCGGCCCTCCGCCTCGCGCAGGCCGGCCAGCACGCGCTTGATCGCGAGCAGCGCGCGCGAAAGCTCGCCGCCCGAGGCGATCCGTCGCAGCGGCCGGGCGTCCTCGCCCACGTTCGGGGCGATCAGCAGCTCGCACCGATCCATGCCGGTGGCCGAGAGGCCGGCGCCGTCGACCGTGCGCTCGCTCCGCGCCTCGAGCGCCGCCATGTCGACGCGCACCTCCGCGCCGCCCATGCCGAGCGAGCCGAGCTCGGCCGTGATCGCCCGTCCGAGCTCGTCGGCGGCCTTCTTGCGGGCCTTCGACAGGCCTCGCGCGAGCCGCGTCGCCTCGCCGAGCGCGGCGCCGTAGCTGGCCTCCAGCGCCTCGATGCGCTCCTCGGCGTGCCCGAGGGCGTCGAGCTCGGCCTGCGCGCGTGCGCGGAACGCGAGGATGCCGAGCACCGCGTCGCTCTCTCCGGCGGGCGCCTCGGCCGCGTGCTTGCGCACGAGGCGCTGCAGGCGATGCAGCCGCTCGTCGACCTCGTGCAGGCGCTCCGGATCGGACGAGATGCCTCGCGCGTAGTGCCCGAGGTCGCGCGCGGCCTCCTCGAGCTCGGCCCGAGCCGCCTCGATCCGATCGAAGGGCCCGCGCAGGCGCGCGTCGATCGCGGCCGCGTCGCCGAGCGCGCGCCCCCGCTGCGCGAGCTCGTCCACCACCGACTGATCGCGCGAGTAGATGGCCTCTTCGGCGCCCCGCGCCGCTTCGAGCAGGCGCTCGGCGTGCTTGAGGCGATCCCGCTCGCCCGTGAGCTTCGCCAGCTCCCCGGGCTCGGGGCCGAGCGCCTCGATCTCCTTGAGCTGGAAGCGCAGGACGTCCTCTCGATCTTCGCGGCCCCGCGCGCTCGCGCGCGCTTCGTCGAGCGCGCGGGCTGCGGCATCGAGCGCGGCGAACGCCGTCTTCATCTTCGCCCGCTCGCCCTCGAGACGGCCGTACGCGTCGAGGTAGCCGAGGTGGCGCGCAGGATCGGTCAGCGAGTGGTGCTCGTGCTGGGAGCTCACGTCGGCCAGGCCCGAGGCCAGCTCGGCGAGCTCGCCCTGCGTGGCGAGGGTCCCGTTGACGTAGGCGCGCGTGCGCCCGCTCGATCCCGCGCGCGAGGAGGCGCTCGCGCAGGAGCGCGTCCGTGCGGATGTCGAACGTCGCCTCCACCTCCGCCTGCGCGGCGCCGGTGCGGACGACCTCCGGCTTGCCGCGGCCTCCGAGCACGAGATCGATCGCGTCGACGAGGATCGACTTGCCGGCGCCCGTCTCGCCCGTGACGACGTTGAGCCCGGCGCCGAGCTCGACCTCCAGCTCGTCGATGATCGCGAAGCTCCGGACACGCAGGAAAGTCAGCACCGACCGATCTCCCCGGCCGCCCTCGCGGCCTTCACCGAGGGGAGACGGATACCACGCTCCACGACTGACGGCGTGCGGAGCGATCCACGATTGGTGGCCGGGCGCGAGGGCAGATCCGCTACGCTGGCGTCTCGATGCGTCTGGGGCTCTTCGCGCTGGTGGCTGCCGTTCTATTGTCCTCTGCGCCCGTCGCCCACGCGCAGGGTGGCCGTCGAATCGCCGTCGAGCGCTTCCGTGGCCCGCGGGCCGCCCACGCGCGCAGCCTGCTCGTGCGGGATCTCGAGGACGCGGGCTACGTCGTCGTCTCCGACCGCGAGATCGACGCGGCGCGCCGCGAGCTCGGATACGGCCCCGGCGCGCTGGAGGAGGCCGAGTACGTCGTGCTGGCGCGCACGCTCACGGTCGTGGCCTTCGTGGACGGCCGCGTGGGGCATGCCCACCGCGCGTGGCGCCTCGTGGTCCGCGTGCGAGACGGCGGCGACGGCCGGGTGGCCGGGGACGAGAGCTGGGGCGGCCGCACGCAGGGCGCGATCGATGGCGTCGGACGCAACGGCGCCGAGCGCCTCCGGGCCTTCCTCGACGCCGCGCGCGGGCCCGCGCCGGTGGCGCCCCCGCCGCCGCCCGAAGAAGAGGAGCGTCCCTGGTTCGAGGGCGGAGCCGACCCCGAGCTGGCATCCGAAGAAGAGGAGAGCGGCGACGACGCCGACGCACACACGCGCTACGACTGGCTCCGCATCTCGGCCTCGGGTGGCTCGCTCTGGCGCTCCATGCTCACGACGGCAGAGGTCTACGCCATCCGTCGCGGCATGGCGGTCGGCGATCCGGCCACCGACCTCACGGCGGAGCAGCGCGGCTATCGCTCGAGCGGGATCGGAAACGCCGAGCTCGGGCTCGAAGCGGAGTTCTTCCCCGGAGCGCTCGGTCCGCAGCCCTTTCCGTACCTGGGCATCGTCGCGTCGTTCCGGCACTCGATCCCGTTCAGCTCGACGGCGTGTCGCCGCAGCTCGCCCGACTGCGTGGGCGATGCGGGCCACGTCGGTGTGGCGACCGATCAGCTCGATCTCCAGGCGGGGCTGCGCGGGCGATATCGTCTCGGCGCCGACCGACGCGACGTGCAGATCTTCGCCGACGTCGTCTACGGCTACTCCACGTTCACCTTCGACACGGTGGCCCTGCAGGAGCTCGACTTCGACTCCATCACGCCGCCGATGGAGTACCAGTGGGTGGGGATCGCGGCCGGCTTCGACTACGGCATCGTCCCCGACGCGCTGTTCGTGCAGCTGCGCGCCGGCTACCGCATCGGCGTCGGGCTGGGCAACCAGGCGCGCAACGTGTGGGGCACGGAGTCCAGCAACGCGGGCGGCTTCGACGTGAGCCTGGAGCTCAAGCACGAGGCCAACTGGCTCGCGCAGGGCATCTTCGTGAGCCTGCGCTTCTCGTACTTCCAGTTCATGACGAGCTTCCGCGGGCAGGTCGGCTGCGCGTCGAGCTCGTGCGCTCCGATCGGCGCCCAGCCCTACGACAACAACGACCTCTGGGAGATCTGGCCAGTCGCGGGCGACGGCTCGACGGTCGTGGGCGGCATCCACGACACCGTGAACGATCAGAACTTCCGCTGGGGCCTCTACCTCGGCTACGCGTTCCGCTGACGCCTCCACGGCGATCGCACACCGAGGGGCCGGAGCGGGTGCGGCCCGCGGACGGTATCACCGCGCGCCGATCACGCTCCACGCCTTCTCGAGCCGCTGCGCGCGCGCCTTTCCAGCGACACCGAGGATCACGCGGTCGCGCTCCCACCGCGCGCGGAGCGCCTCGGGCACCTGCGCCCACGAGGGCTCGAGCGCCGAGACCAGCGCTCTCGACTCCTC
>JBGALT010000305.1:0-5142 GCA_044223665.1 Sandaracinaceae bacterium
GCGAGAGCAGCACGCCCTCCGCGCCCGCCAAGAGGGCCAGCAAGGGCGCGAGCTTCTCGCCGTCGAGCTCCGAGGTGCCGCTCCGCACGCGGCCCGAGCCGACGACCGCGCCCGTGCAGACTTCCTCGATGGCCACCGCGAGCCCGATCGCCCGCTCCAGCTCGTCGCCGCGCGAGGCATCGAGCCCGACCACCACCGCTGCCGACCGAGCGAGCAGCGGCACCACGTCGGCCGCGACGCGCTCGGCGTGCGGCCGCAGATCGCGCTCGACGTCGATCCCCGACACCAGCACCAGCGCGACGTGTCGCCACGTGGCGCTCGCGGCCGACACGAGGGGCTGGCTCGCACGGCCGGCGCTGGTGAGCGGCACCTGGCGGAGCGCATGCACGAGGCCCGCGGCGTCCAGGCGCTGCGCCGGCTCGCGCGTCAGGCATCGCTCGAGCGTCGCGTCGAGCTCGACCGGCAGATGGGGAAGGAGCAGGCCGATCCGAGGCAGCGGCTCGAGCTGGATGGCGAGCGCGGTGGCGATCGCGCTGTGTCGCCGGAACGGCAGGGTGCCGGTGAGGAGCTCGAACAGGCACATGCCGAGCGCCCAGACGTCGACCTTGCCGTCCACGTGCGGCAGGCCGCGCGCCTGCTCGGGCGCGAGGTAGGCCGGCGTTCCGACGAGCGAGCCGGTCACGGTCAGGCCGGTGGACGCGAGCTCGGACGACTCGACGAAGCGCGCCACGCCGAAGTCGAGGATCTTCAGCACGCCCTCGCGCGTGAGGAAGAGGTTCGCCGGCTTGACGTCGCGGTGGACCACGCCGGCCGCGTGCAGCGCCACGAGGCCCTCCGCCGCCTGGAGCGCGAGCGGCAGCAGCTCGGCCAGGGTCCAGGGCTGCGCGCGCGGAGCCGCGAGGCTCTCGCCCTCGAGCAGCTCGGTCACGACGTAGGGGTCCCCCTCTTCGTCGATCCCGGCCGCCAGCACCTTCACGAGGTTCGGGTGCTCGACCCGGATCTCGCCCTCGCGCACCAGCCGCTGCGCGAGGTGCGGATCCCGCAGCACCATGCGCTTGATCGCGACGGCCCGCCCGGCCGGATCCCGCGCGCGGTAGACGACTCCCATCCCGCCGCGGCCGAGCTCCCCCTCGAGCCGGTACGGGCCAAAGCGATCCGATCGGGTCATTCGCGGCGATACCGCTCGGCGTCGAGCTCGAGCGCCTCGAGCCAGCGGTAGACCTGCTTGCGCGAGCGCCCCTGGGCGCGCGCGAGCTCGGCGACGTTCCCGCGATGGGCGCGCAGCAGGGCCTCGAGCTCGGCGCGGTCGGGCGGCTTGCCCTCGGCGCGACGCTTGGCGGGCGCGGGTGCCGCCGGCTCGCTCGATCGCTCGGGGCGTGGCGTGGTCCCGCGCAGCTCGATCGCGTGCGCGTCGAGGATCGCGTCGTCCATCGCCGCCAGCTTGAGCTGCGAGGCGGCGGTCCGGAGCTCGCGCACGTTGAACGGCCACGGGTGGACGACGAGCGCACGCAAGAGCGAGAAGTCGATCGCGGGCAAGGGGCCGCCGTAGAGATGCCGCAGCAGCACGAGCACATCCTCGCGCCGGGCCCGGAGCGGCGGCAGGTGCATCACGTACTCGGCCACGCGCGCGTAGAGGTCCCCGCGGAAGCGACCCGACTGCACGTCGTCGAAGAGATCGTGGTGCGTCGCCGTGACCACGCGGACGTCGATCGGGCTCGCCGTGGTGGAGCCCACCGGCGTGACCTTCCGCTCCTCGAGGGCGCGCAGCAGCTTCGGCTGCAGCTCGAGCGGGAGGTCGCCGAGCTCGTCGAGGAAGAGCGTGCCGCCGTCGGCCGCGCGGAACACGCCGGCGCTCGCTCGCTGCGCGCCGGTGAAGGCCCCGGCGACGTGCCCGAACAGATGCGCCTCGGCGAGCGACTCGGGGATCGCCGCGCAGTTCACCGCGACGAATTGCCCCTTGCGCGCCGAGCGCTGGTGCAGCGCCCGCGCCACGACCTCCTTGCCCGTGCCGCTCTCTCCGAGCAGGAGCACCGTGACCTCGGCCCGTCCCACCTTCGCCACCGCGCGCCGCAGCGCGATCATCGCCGGGGCGCTGCCCACGATTCCGTCGTCCGGCGGCGGCGACTCGAAGGGGCCGGTCGACTCGCGGTAGACGAGGATCGACTCGCCGAGCGTGATCGCGTCACCGCTCTCGAGCGCACGCTCACCCACCACGGGCTCCCCGTCGACCTCCACGTGGGCATCGCCGCTCGGCGTGATCGTCGCGCGGGCATCGCTCACCACGACGGTGGCGTGGCGGCGGGAGACACGCGGATCGCCACCGAGACCCAGCACCTCGGGGCCGCTGGCCCGCCCGAGCTCGGTCGTGCCCCCCCGGAGCTCGAAGCGGGCCGGCGCCGCGAGGGGCCGCGCCGCGACGCAGACCGTCACGAGCTGCCGGTGCAGGGGCACGGCCCGACCCCGACGTTCGCCGAGGGTGGTGTCGGTGGGCGAGGACATCGCGCCCATTGTACGTTCCCCCGAGACGGATCGATGACAACGTTGCGCGCAGTGATCCCGGGCCGGTGCGCGGCCCCCCCGGCTCGGAGCGGATTCGAGGGTGGCCTCGCCGCGATCGCGCTCTTGGTCGCGTGCGGCACGCCGCCGGTCCAAGCGCCCGCGTGGACCGTGGCCGAGCCCGCCGCCCCGGACGCCGTCGCGATGGCGTGTGCACCGGGCTGGGCCGAGCGCGCGATGGGACCAGACGTGGTCTGCGAGCCGTGGGCCGCGCGTCCCGCGTGCGGCGCGGCCGAGCTGCTCGTGCCGGGGATGGGCTGCGTTCCGCTGGCGTGCCCAGGCAACGTGCCTCTCGCGGCGGGCGAGGTGCGCGTCGATGCGAGCGCGGCGCCCGGAGGCGACGGATCCGCGGCGCGCCCGTTCGCGACGCTGGCCGAGGCCCTCGCCGCGGGAGCGACCACGATTCGGCTCGCGCCGGGGGACCACGCAGGCCCGGGCGCCATGGCGCGGGTCCGCGTCGTCGGCGACTGCGCGGCCACCACGCGCATCGTCCTGCGCGGGGGCCTCGTGCTGACCGATGCCGGGCTGAGCGACGTGACGGTGACCGGTCAGAACGGCTACCTCAGCGTGCCCCCGGGGGCGCGGCTCGATCTCGAGCGCGTGGTGTTCTCGAACGTGGTGCAGGCGCTGGAGGTCGAGGGCAGCCTCGTCGCGCGCGACATCGTGATGCGAGACCTCTCGGTCGGCATCGCGGCGCTCGATCCGCCCGTCTTCGAGCTGCATCGCGCGACCCTCGAGCGCGTCGCATCCTTGCCCGTCTACGTCGAGCGCACGGCAGGACGTCCTGGCTCCGCGGTCGCCATCGAGGATCTGGTCGTGGTGGACTCGGGCGACGATCCCACCGGCGGCACGGTCCAGCTCGACGTCGGGACCGGGACGATGAGCCGCGTCGTCGTCGAGGGCGGCGTCGGGCACGGCGTGCTCGCGCGGAGCGAGGGGCTGACGCTCGAGCACGTGCGGACGCGCGACACGGGCGGCGCCGGCGTCGCGCTCCTCGGCTCGGCCACGCTGCACGCCGTGCTGGCGAGCGCGGGCCAGGGCGGGCTCGTCCTCGGTGACGGAACGTTCGGCGTCGAGGACGTGATGGTGGAAGGCGCGCGCAGCGTCGGGATCTCGGTGGAGTCGGCGCAGCTCGATCTCTCGCGCGTCGCGATCCGCGGGGCCTCGCAGAACGGCGTCGCGATCGGCGGGACCCGGGGGCATGTGGCCGATGTCTCGGTCGAGGACGTCGCCTTCGATGCGGCTCACCCCGGCTCCGGAGGCGGGATCTCCATCGAGCGCGGCTGCGACGTCGATCTGACGCGCGCCGCGGTGCACCGCACCGAGTCGCTCGGGCTCCTGGTCTGGGAGTCGACCGCGCGCGCGAGCGACGTGCGCGTCGAGGACGTGAGCGGCTCTCGCTCGGGCATCGCCTACGGCATCGGCGGCGTGGTGGGCGCACAGCTGACGCTCGAGCGCGCCCACGTCGCGCGCGTCGGCACCGTGGGCATCACGCTCGAGGACTCGAGCGGCACGCTCCGCGATCTCTCCATCGAGTCGGTCGTGGCCGTCGACGGAATCAGCGGCTTGGGGCTCTACGTCGCCGGCGTCGACGCCGACGTCACCGCGACGGTGGAGCGCGCCATCGTGACCGACACCGTCCACTGGGGCGTGCTCGCCACCAATCGCGCCTCCCTCGATGCCCGCCAGATCCGGGTCGAGCGCGTCGCCGTCGCGCCCTGCGTCACGACGATCTGTCCCGACACCGGCGGCGGCGCCGCGTACGTGGTCTACATGGGAGCGAGCCTCGCGCTGACGGACTTCGAGGCGCGCGAGGCAGCGTACGCCGGGCTGATCGCCGGCGAAGGGGTGCGTGCCCGCCTCGAGCGCGGGACGATCTCGGGCAACCAGGTGGGGCTCGTCGTGAGCCCGACGCTGCCACGGAACCTGGGCGCCGTGCCCGGGCTCGATCTCGTCGACGTGGTGCTGACGAACAACGTGCGCGACACCGACGCCACCGAGGTCGTGATCGAGGCGCCCACGCTCATGGTGCCCCGATGAGCCTCGCGCGCGGCGCTCGGGATCGGCGCCGTCTCGTGGCGGTCCCATGGGACCGTCACGCCGCGCGCGGGCTTCGGGGTCGTGCGCGCGGGCGTTTCGATGGATCGCGCGTTGCACCCCCCAGGCACCATCCCCCCGAGACCATGCGCAGCTTCCTCCTCGTCGTCTCGCTCCCACTCGTCGCGGCGCTCCTGAACGGCTGTGGCCCGACGTGCGGCGGCGAGGCGACGCGCATCGCCGGCCTGGCGAGCGGCGAGCGGCTGGCGATCGACGGCGCCTGCGTCGTCACGGAGGCCGTCACCGTCCCCGCCGGCGCGATCGTCGAGGGCGCGACGGACCGGCCTTCCGACGCGGCGCCGCTCCTCGTCACGCCCTCGTCCGACCCGGCCCACCCGACCACGCTCCGCGGCGCGCGCATCGAGGGTGGCGCCAGCCTCGGGGCCATCCGCGTGGAGGGCGCCGGGAGCGCGCGCATCGAGAGCACCATCCTCGCCCTCTCGCGCGGCAGCGGCATCGCGGCGCGGAACGGCGCCGAGGTCGTCGTCG
>JBGALT010000306.1:0-5110 GCA_044223665.1 Sandaracinaceae bacterium
CGAGCTCGAGACGAGCTCGCGCGCGAGGCCCTCGAAGCTGGCGGCGCCGCCGAGGAAGCCCGGCATGGCCACGACGACGGCGCTCGGATCGTCGCCGCTCGCTGCGTGGAAGCGCACGACCTGCAGGCGGTTCAGCTCGGCGGGCGTCGCCATGCCCGTGATGGGGCTCGCGGGCGGTGCCGGCACGTCGATCTGCAGCACGTCTCGGCTCACCCCGGGGACGGGAGTCGTCGAGGCGGGCACCGTCATCGCCGGCCAGTCGCGCACGGCGGCGTCGATGCTCGCGTCGAGACCGGCATCGCCCGACGTCGCAGCATCGACGGGGCTCGCCGCGTCGTCGGCCGAGGGGGCGGGGGTCGAGCAAGCAGCGACCGTCAAGCATGTGAGCGCCGCGAGCGCCCCGGAGCGTGCGTCCATCGATCCCGCCTTTCCGAGAAGGGGCGAGGATAGCGGAGGAAGCGAGCGCGGGCGCGCCGCCCGAACGACGCGGGTCTGTTACGCTCCTCCGATGCAACGCCGCGCTCACCTCGTCGCTCCTCTTCTCCTGGCGCTCGTCTTCGCGGCCCTCACGCCGACCGACACGCTGGGCGCGCAGGACACGGCGACGCGCACGCTCGGGATCGCCACCCTCGCGCCCTCCGGCTCGCTCATCACCGACGGCCTGCAGGCCTGGAACCGCGAGCTGCGCCGCCGCACCGGTGGCTCGCTCCAGTTCCGCATCTACGCCGGCGGCGTCCAGGGCGACGATCCGGAGGTCGTGCGCAAGATCCGGAGCGGGCGCCTCGACGGCGGGACGCTCACCTCGACGGGCCTCGCCTCCATCTATCGTCCGGCCCTCGTCTTCCAGCTGCCTGCGACGTTCCTGCACTACGAGCAGCTCGATGCCGCGCGCGCCGCGCTGCAGCCGGAGATCGACGCCGGCATCGTCGCCGCGGGCTTCCGCATGCTCGGCTGGTCCGACGTCGGCCAGGCGCGCCTCTTCTCCTCGCGTCGCATCGCGCGACCGAGCGAGCTGGCCGGCGCGCACCTCTGGCAGCGTGACGACGACGTGATCCTGCCGGCCTTCGTGTCGCGCGTCAGCGCGACGCCGGTGGAGCTCGCCGTGCCCGAGGTGCTCGGGGGCTTGCAGACCGGGCGCGTGGACACGTTCCTCGCGCCACCCGCGGTCGCGATCGCGCTCCAGTGGTCGTCGCACGCGACCTACGTCAACGAGATCCCGATGTCGATCATCATCGGCGGGATGGTGATCTCGGAGAGCACGTTCCAGAGCCTCACCGAGGAGCAGCGAACCGCGTTGCTCGAGACGGGCGAGCAGTTCCATCAGCTCGGGCGCCGCAACTCGCGGCGCATGGAGCGACAGTCGATGACCGCGCTCGAGGAGCACGGTCTCCAGGTGACCACGACGACCGAAGCGGAGCGCGGCGAGTGGCGCGCGATCGGGCGTCAGGTGAGGGACGCGGTCGCGTCGCAGATCGCCTCGCCCGATCTCGTGGCGCGCGCGGTGGCGTTCGGCGAGCAATAGCCGGCAAGGCCGGGAAACGAGAACGGGCGCTGCTCTCGCGCAGAGAGCAACGCCCGTCGTCGTCTCGGGCCGAGTCAGGTCCTCGGCTCGGCTCGCCCGCGCCGGTCCCGCTCAGGACCGCCCGGGCGAGCCCTGCTCGCGGATCACTGCGGGGCCGTGCTGCCACCGCTCGAGCCGGTGGTCGCGCCACTGCTCGAGCCGCTGCACGAGCCCGCGCCGCAGCTCGAGCTGCCCGTCGAGCTCGACGACGACGTCGTGCTGTCCGTGGCCGTTCCGCCGCTCGCGCCCGAGCACGACGCGCTGCCGCCCGAGGTGGACGACGACGTCGAGGACTCGGTGGTGGACGACGAGCCGGACGACGACGAGCCGCCGCCGCACGCCGAGAGACCGAGCAGGGCCGAAGCCGCGACCAGGAGCGAAGCCTTCGTCTTGATGTTCATCTGGGGTCCTTCCTCTTTTCTTTGGGTCCGTGTGTCCCGTTGGGTGTGCCGGGCGGCGCATCTTACGTCGCGGCCCGGGGCCCGAGACAAGCCCTGATTCGCCGCTCGCTCCGTTTCGTTACCGCGGGGCTCCGGGGTCGTGCGCGGCCAGCGCTGGAGAGCCGCGTACCCCCGCGCACGTCTGGGGTCACCGGTTCTCAGGTGGAAATCGCGCGAGAAGAGCTGGAGACAGCCGTGCCCACCCCCGGCGCTCCGCTCCGACGCGCGCTCGTCGAGCTCGGTACGCCGATTGCGGAGAGCCCGGCCCATGACGATTCGAAGGACATGGGTCTGCGCCCTCGTGACGATCACCGGCCTCGCGATGTCTCCCGGCTGCCACGGCGGCGCGGAGACCGCGGAGCAGCCATGGGCCCAGCCCGTCGCGCTCGAAGGCTCGCGCAACGAGATCATCGCGTCGGTCGCCGAGAGCACGCACGTGCCGGCGGCGGTCCTCTACGCGCTCGCCTACCAGCAGAGCCGCTTCGAGGATCCGGACGTGACCTTCGACAGCGTGATGGACGACACCATCACGATCACCGACGACGCCGAGCTCGCGGCGGCGACCGATCCCTGGAGCGACGCGATGCCCGACGAGGAGGGCGAGCCGCTCCTGAGCGTCGACGACGACACGCCCGTCGAAGGGCTCGAGGACTTCGCGGCCGAGATCGCGGCCGATCCCACCAGCGACGCGTACGTCCTGACCGAGGAGACCGACGCGACCGATCCCGATCTCGATCGCACGATCCCGCTGCCGCCCGAGGGCGAGGTGCTCGACGAGGAGCTCGGCGAGGAGCACCCGGTGAGCGACGCGGCGAGCATCTTCTTCCTGACGCCCGATCAGGTGAGCTGGGCCGCGCAGACGCTTTCGATCTCGGAGGACGAGATCGAGGACGATCTCGAGTCGAGCACGCGTGCCGCCGCGGCCCTCCTCTTGGCCGACCTCGCGGTCTCGGGCACCACGCCGGAGACCGCCTCGCACCGACGCTGGGAAGAGGCGATGGTGCGCTTCGTCGGGCTCGACCCGGCCGATGATGCGGGCCGCCTCGCGCGGGACGAGATGCGGGCGATCCTCGAGACCGGCTTCGACACCGTCACGCAAGACGGCGAGGAGCTCCTGATGGTGAACGCCGGCGGCGCCACGCTGCCCGACCTCGGATTCGTGACCCCCGAAGGCGAGGCCACGGGCGGGGCGAGCGAGACGAGCGCGGGCGGCGATCCCTCGATCGAGCAGGCGCTGAGCACCGACTACCCGCAGACCGAGTGGATCTCCGCGTCGTCGAGCAACTACTCGTCGGGCCGCGGCATGAGCGTTCGCTACGTCGTCATCCACGACATCGAAGGCACGATGCCCGGCGCCATCAGCGTCTTCCGCAGCCCGGGACGGCAGGCCTCGGCGCACTACATCGTCCGCTCGCGCGACGGGCACGTCGTGCAGATGGTGCGCGAGGGCGACACGGCGTGGCACGCGGGCAACTGGATCATCAACCACAGCTCGATCGGCATCGAGCACGAGGGCTTCGCCGATCGCGCGCGCGGCGGCGGCTACTACACGTCGACGCTCTACCAGAGCTCGGCCCACCTCACCTGCGCGATCGCCCACCGCTACCACATCCCGGTCGACCGCCGGCACGTCTTCGGGCACGGCAACGTCTCCCCGAGCAGCCAGTCGACCTCGCTCTGCAGCGACGCGCAGGCCAACCGCGGCGCGTGTGGGGGAGCCTCGCATCACCACGATCCGGGACGCTACTGGGACTGGACGCTCTACATGAACCTCGTCGCGCGCTGTGTGCGCGGCCAGGCAGACCCGGCGCCGACGCAGCACCCGACGCCCCATCCTCCGGCGACGCACGAGCAGCGCGCGATCACCACGGGGTGGGGTGGCCAGCACGCCGTCGTCGACGCGAGCGGGGCCGTCCACGTGTTCGCCACCGACGCGGCCCATCGCCTCGTCGAGATCGTGCGCGACGGCTCGCACTGGTCGAGCTACCGCGTGATCCCGTCGGGCGGCGCGGTGCACGGCTACCCGGCCGCCATCCGCAGCGGCAACCGGCTCTTCGTCGCGGTGCGCGGGAGCGACGATCACATCCACGTGGCGCGCTACGACGGCAGCTGGTCCGCCCTCGAGCTCGGCGGGCTGAGCGTCGACACGATGCCCTCGCTCTTCGTGAACGAAGACGGTCGCGTCGAGATCTTCGTGCGCGGCGCCTCCGACCGCGCGCTCTACCACGCGGCGGAGCGAAGCCCGGGCGGCGAGATCGGTCAGTGGTGGAACCTCGGCGGGCACCTTCGCACGATGCCGACGGTCGTCGCGGACGCGCAGCACCGGCCGCACGTGTTCGCGATCGGCGACGCGGACGGTCACGTCTGGACCCGCATGCGGACCACGCCCACCGAGTGGCCCTCGTGGACCTACCTGAACGTGACGGGGAACGCGCCGGTCTCGCCCGTACGCATGCCCGATGGCCGCCTCGCCGTGTTCACGCGTCGCCACGACGGGCGTCTGGTGACCCAGGCCACCGACACCAGCGGTCGCTGGTCCTCGCACGCGCGCACCATCGGCGGCATCTTCACCTCGAACGTGGTGGCGATCGTCGACGCCCGCGGGCGCGTGAACGTGCTCGGGCGCGGCACCGACAGCGCCATCTACCGCGTCGTGCAGAGCGCGAGCGGGCGCTGGGGCAGCATCGCGCGCCTCGGGGGCCGCGCGAGCATGGGCCCGGCGGTCGTGCGCACCGACGTCGGCCTCGAGGTCTTCGCCGTGGGCCGCAACCACGGCCTCTATCACGCGTACCAGACGAGCAGCACTCGCAGCGGCTGGGCCGGCTGGCACGGCCACGGCGGCCGCCTCGGCTGGCTCTGATCCCTCAGCAACTCGTGCTCGCCCGGGAGGACCCGTACGGGAGCGGGCGCCGCCCGCGGACGGGTGGGACCGGATGGGGCGCGCCGATCCCTCCGCAAAGAGTGCTCGCTCCGGAGGCCCCGGACGGGAGCGGGCGCTGCCCGCGGACGGGAGGGACCGGATCGGGCGAGCCGATCCCTCAGCAACTCGTGCTCGCCCCGGAGGCCCCGGACGGGAGCGGGCGCTGCCCGCGGACGGGAGGGACCGGAT
>JBGALT010000307.1:0-5060 GCA_044223665.1 Sandaracinaceae bacterium
CGGTGCAGAAGTCCTCGAACACGTTCCGACACGCCTCGAGCGCCTCGGCCGGCACCTCCGCGGGCGCCACCAGATCCACCTTCACCTTGCCGACGCGCAAGCGCTTCTGCTCGTTGCGCATCACCTGGAGCGTCACCTTCGCCGAGACCCCGCGGGCGACCTTCACGCCGTGCTTGCCGAGGCAGAACGTGAGGCTCGCGGCGAGACAGTTGCCGATCGCGGCTCCCAGGATGCGCACGGGGTTGGGCCCCGCGTCCTTGCCGAGGGGCGGCGGCTCGTCGCCCACGATGGGATCGAAGTCTCGCTCGGGGAAGCTCACGACGAAGCGGTACGCATCCGCCTGCGTCACCTCGACCAGCGCCTCGCTCACCACGTCACTCATGTTCGCCTCCACCCCGCTCGGTCAGCCTGGCGTGTGAGAGCCCGCCAGCCCTCGCGAGGGTTCACCTCGGCCGGGCTCTCCGCGCCGCCAAGCATGCCGCAGCTCGCCGCACGCTGCGCGCCGGAGCGCCGTGCCCGCGCGCGGCGAGGCGTCGGCGAACCTCTTCGTGGGATCCGTGGCTCGCACGGGCATGGCCAAGACGACTCGGAACGAGCTCCTCGCTCTCCTCTCGTGGCTCGGCGTCGGATGCGCCGGCTCGGCCGTCTCGCTCGACGCAGGCGCCTCGGATGCGCACCCGATCGACGCGCCGCCGAGCGACGCGCTGCTGGACGTCGCCGTGACCACGGACGCCGGCCTCACTCCCTGTGAGCCCGGCCTCCCCGCCGACCTCTGCTTTCTCCGAGAAGAAGAGAAGCTCGCCCGCGACGTCTACCTCGCGCTCTCGTCCGACACGGGGCTCCCGATCTTCGACAACATCTCGGCGTCCGAGCAGACGCACACCGACGCGGTCGCCGCCGTGCTGGCTGCGCGCGGGATCACCGACCCCGTGACGGACGACGCGCCCGGTGCCTTCACCGACCCGACGCTCGACGCGCTCCACACGACCTTGGTGGAGCAGGGCCGCGGGGACGCAGTCGCGGCCCTGCGCGTCGGCGCCACGATCGAAGATCTCGACCTGCACGACATCGCGACGTTCCGGTCGCGGACCACCGAGGCCGACGCGCTCGCGCTCTACGACTCGCTCGCCTGCGGGTCACGCAACCACCTGCGCTCGTTCGCGATGCAGCTCGACTCGCGGGCCGTGACCTACGAGGCGCAGTACATCGCCGCGACCGAGCTCGCGACGATCCTGGCCACGCCCCGAGAGGCCTGCGGTCGCTGACCCGCGCGTTTGTGCGGCGCCCGACGCGTGGCGCTGGCCAAGCGACTTGCGCCAGCGGGCGAGGTTTCGGCAGGCTCGCGCGATGCTCTGCCTGCCCCGCTCTCCCGCGCTGCCCCTTCTCGCCACGATGATGGGGGCGCTCGCGTGCTCGAGCCCGTCGCCGGGAAGCGACGTCGGAGCGGGCGGCGACGGCGGCGCGGCGGTCGACACCTCGATCGACGCACCGCGGAGCGATGCCGGCGGAGGCGTGCCCTCGTGGGTCGGCGTCACGCACGCCACGCGGAAGCTGCGGCCCGCCGACACATTGCCGACCGAGCGCGTCGCGACGATCGAGGCGGCGCGGAACGAGTGGGAGCCGTACCAGATCGCGTTCTCGGGCGGGACCGAGGGGCGCACGATCACCGCGGTCACGCCGAGCGAGCTCGTCGGCCCGGGGGGCAGGGCGATCGCCGCGAGCGCGTCGTACGTGTACGCGGAGCGTCTCGTCGAGGTGCCTTCGCCCTCGAGCGCGGAGGGCGCCGCCGGACCCTGGCCGGATCCGCTCGTTCCGGTGGTCGATCTGATCGCGGGCGAGCCGCGTGACGCCTTCCCGATCACGGTGCCTCCGCTCGAGCTCCGCGCCGTCTGGATCGACGTGCTGGTGCCCGACGATGCGACGCCGGGCGACTACGTGGGCACGGCCCACGTCACGAGCTCGGTGGGCGACTTCGACGTGCCGGTCTCGCTCCACGTCTTCGACTTCGCGCTGCCTTCCACGCCGAGCCTGCGCACGCTCTTCGGCGGCGTGGGCGATGCGCCGTGCATCGCGCACCACGTCGGCGCGTGGAGCGGCGGCGCGTGGGATGCGTGTGCCGACACCGACCCGGGCGGTGACGGCGATCGTCTCACCGAGCACTACCGCACCGCGTACATGCAGCTCGCGCTCGAGTACCGCATCAGCCTCGGCGGAGGCACGTACGTGGGGCCGAGCGATGCCGCGGGGCTCGCGCACTTCGACGCGACCTACGGCGCGCTCCTCGACGGGACGGCGCCGACGCACCTCGCGGGCGCGCATCTGACGACGCTCCAGATCCAGTACAACGGCCCGCCCTCGACCGCGCGCACGCGCCTCATGGTGGATCACGTCGCGTCGATGGGCTGGGACGCGGTGGTGCTCGACTACACGGTGGACGAGCCGGAGTCGAACGGCGTCTGCCCGGGCGGTGGCGGCTGCCCCGCGATCACCGATCGCGCGGCGCTCGTCACCGCGGGCGGCGCGCGCTCGCTGGTCACGGCCCAGCTTCGCTACGCGGAGCCCAGCGGCTTCGCCGATGCCGTGCAGATCCTCGTGCCCATCGTCACGTACACGCGCGCCGTCACCGCTGCGTCCACCGTGTACCAGCCGGCGAGCGACTACGCGGCGTGGCGCGCGGCCGACACGCAGAACCTCCTGTGGTGGTACCAGTCCTGTATGTCGCACGGGTGCGGGGCCGAGACCGCGTGCGGGAGCGCCGACGAGGACGTGCGCGGCCAGCCCTCGTACGTGATCGACGCGAGCGCGGTGCAGAACCGTGCGATGGAGTGGCTCTCGTACTCCCGCGGCATCGAGGGCGAGCTCTACTTCGACACGGCGTACGCGCTCGAGCGCGCCTGGGACGATCCGTGCTCGTTCGCCGGCGCCGGGGACGGCACGATGTTCTACCCGGGCCGGCCCGATCGCATCGGCGGCACCACCGACGTCCCGCTCGCTTCGATCCGGATGGCGCTCGTGCGCGAGGGGCTGGAGGACTACGAGTACCTCCATCTCCTCGCGGCGCGGGGTGGCGAGAGCGAAGCGATGGCGATCGCGAGCGGCCTCTTCGAGGAGGTCGATCGCGTGGATCGCGCGACGCCCGCCGCGCTCCATGCGGCACGCCACGCGGTGGCGGTCGCGATCGAGGCCCGGCGCTGAAGGCGCCGCGATCCGACCGACGGGCGCAGCCCCGCGACGGGCGAGCCGATCGGCCGATCAGAACTGGAAGTCGAGCCCGCCCATGAGCTGGTAGGCGGCGCTCACGTACACGTCGCGTGGCGTCCGGTCCCAGAAGAAGAGGATGTCGAACGCCACGGGACGTACCCAGAACGCGAGCAGCCGGTCGGCGACCACGAAGCGGAGATCGAACGCGGGCTGCAGCACGAAGAGGCCATAGGGGCCGGGTGGATCGGCATAGTCACGCGCGCCGAGGCCGACGAGGCCACTCGGGCGCAGCAGCAGCTGGAAGTGGCGATCGTGGTGGACCTCGATGTCGCCGCCGAGCCGCAGCCCGCCCACGAACATCCAGTAGTCGCGCCCGAAGTTGGCGAGCGCGTCGAGCTCCAGCAGGAAGCCGGTGTCGTCGCCCCCGAAGTGCCAGCCGATCTCCCCCTGCACGCGCCCGTGGACGGCGCAGCAGTCGAAGTCGAAGTAGGGGCCGGCCCCGAAGCCGGCGTACATCGTGTGGTCGGCGCGAGCCGACGTCGGTGCGAGGGCTCCGAGAAGGGCACCGAGCGCGAGGACGAACGAGCCGAGGGCGATGCGCCGCATGGACGGACGATAGCAAAGTGGATCAGGCTCGCGCCGCCGCGAAGCGCCTCACACGAGAGGCTCGAAGCGTGGCTCCATGGCCTCGAGCTCTGCGTAGACTCGGCCGCTGCGTGCGGGGAGTCGTGTCGTCGCTCGCGAGCTTCACGAGCGGAGGGGAGTGGAGCTCCGATCCGGCTTTGCCGGTTTCGCCGGTCGGGGCGAGGGGCGCTCAAAGGCTGTCGATGAATCGGGTCTCGAACGCGATCCGACGGAAATAGAATCTGGTCGGCGTGCGTCGCGAGGGCATGAGGAATCACGGCAGGCCGCGCGTGACGGAGCCCGAGCGACGTCAGGGCGTCATCCAGTTCGTCATGCCAGAGGATCAGCTCGAGCCCGAGCACGCCGCGCGAGTACTGTGGCAGGCGTTGGGCAAGCTCGACCTCTCGGCGTTCCTTGCGGATGCACGGTCGGTCGAGGGCGCGGCGGGTCGACCGACGCACTCGCCTCGGATGATGCTGACGCTCTGGACGTACGCGATCTCGGAGGGCATCGGAAGCGCCCGCGAGATCGAGCGGCTGACGAGTCGCGACCGAGCGTTCGCGTGGATCGTCGGGGACACGGCCGTGAGCCATCACGCTCTGTCGCAGTTCCGGGTGGGTCACCGTGACGCGCTCGACAAGCTGATGACCGACATCCTCGGTGCGCTGATGCACGCGGGCGTGCTGTCGCTGAGGTTGGTCGCGGCGGACGGGATGCGCGTGCGCGCGGCGGCATCGGCACCATCGTTTCGCACACGCGAGGCGCTCGAAGAGTGTCGCGAGCAGGCAGCGCTTCATCTGAAGGCCGTGCTCGCGCAGGCCGACGACCCGGAGCTGTCGCTCGCACAGAAAGCAGCGCGTGAGGCGGGCGCGCGCAACTTCCAGCGGCGCATCGAGGAGGCGATCACGACAGTTGAAGCCTTGCAGGAGGAGCGATCCCCATCGCGCCCTTCGGCGCGGGCCTCGACGACGGATGCCGAGGCCCGCGTGATGAAGATCGCGCCAAGCAGCTCTACCGAGCTCGCTCGAGCCTGGCGGAGCTGACCAGCGCTCACATGCGAGACCGCTTCGGCATGCGGCAACTACGCGTGCGCGGTGTCGCGAAGGCGACGAGCGTGGCGCTGCTGACCGCGATCACGTCGAACCTGATGGCGCACCTCGCCATCCTCGCGACCTGAGCGAACGTCGGAGCCTCGTCGTCGTGAGCGCGTGGATCGTACTGATCTGCGAGCGCTG
>JBGALT010000057.1:0-1334 GCA_044223665.1 Sandaracinaceae bacterium
CTGTCGCGATCTGCGCCGCGCCGTGCGCGGCCTATGTCCCCAGGTTGCGTCCTAGCGGACGCAACTGCGACCGATCGGTCGCACCTGGGAACACAGGCGGCGCGCAGCGCGCCGCGCAGATCACACCGAGCAAGCAGGTGGTTCCGAGCGTCTCTCCTGTCGCGATCTGCGCCGCGCCGTGCGCGGCCTATGTCCCCAGGTTGCGTCCTAGCGGACGCAATTGGAGCCATTGCGCATGGCTGCCCGTGTTCCCAGGACCTGAGAGACGGCCCGACGGGGCTGGTGTGAATGGCCCTGCACTTCATAAAGTAACGTTACGGCCCATTGCAACGAACGATCAGGGACCCACCCTCTTGGACGTGTCGAACAACAACCAGATCCGCCGGCCCAACCCCGGCCAACCACTGTCCGTGATGCTCCGCTCGGGCGATCCGCTCGTGCGCGACGGCCTCGAAAAGGGGCTGCTCGCGTCGGGGGCCAAGCTCACCCTGGCGGGGCGCGAGGATGACGCCCACGTCGTCCTCTACGATCCCGGCCCCTCGCCCGACGTACGGCGTCTGGGCGCCGAGCTGATGGAGCTCGCCCACAAGAACCTACCTGCAGTCGTCCTCGTGACGGACGAGCCGGCGGGCCGCTCGGCCGTGGCGAGTGGCGCCCGTGGCGTCGTGCGGCGTGGCGCCGATGGCGCGCGCATCGCAGCCGCGCTGGCGGCCGCCGCGGCGGGCCTCACCGTGGTCGACTTCGCACTGGTGCCGGACCCGGCCCCCGGCGAAGCGGCCCCCTCTCTCACGCCGCGTGAGCGTGAGGTCCTCGAGCTCATCGCCGCAGGCTGCTCGAACAGGCGGATCGCCAAGAAGCTGGGAATCAGCGAGCACACCGCGAAGTTCCACGTGAACGGCATCCTCCTCAAGCTCAGCGCGAACACCCGCACCGAAGCCGTGGTCCTTGCGGCTCGTCGCGGACTGCTCATGATCTGAGTACCCAGAACATCGACGCGCAGGTCCCCCCTTCACCTGCGCGTCATCCCGCGGCGCGTGCTACCCCCTCCGCACGCGCCGCTTTCCTTTTGTGGCGCAGCGGGCGCACCCCCTCGGCGGACGCCGGCCTCGACCGACACCGGCCTCAGCTGACGCCGGCCTCAGCTGACGCCGGCCTCAGCTAACACTGCCGTACATCGTCTCGGCCATCTTGAACGAGCTCAGCTCGAGCGTCTGGAGGGCTTCGCGGATCGCGATGGCGTCGCCGGTCTCGAGCGTCGCCTTCAGCGTGTCGATGTCCTTCTTGACCTGCTCGACGAGCTCGGGCGCGACGAGATCGGCGAAGTCCGAGACCGC
>JBGALT010000057.1:1352-41455 GCA_044223665.1 Sandaracinaceae bacterium
CTCCTTGCGGCGCGTGTCGGCCTCTTTGTACTTGTCGGCGTCGCCGACCAGCTGGTCGATCTGGTCCTTCGTCAGGCCACTCGAGGCGACGACGCGCACCTTCTGCTCGCGCCCGGTGCCGAGGTCCTTGGCGTGCACGTGGACGATGCCATCGGCGTCGATCTCGAAGCGCACCTCGACCTGCGGCACGCCGCGCGGCGCGGGCGGAATCGGCGAGAGCTCGAAGCGCGCGAGCGACTTGTTGTCCGCCGACATGTCGCGCTCGCCCTGCAGGACGTGGATCGGCACGAAGGGCTGGTTGTCGACGCTCGTCGTGAAGATCTCGCTCGAGCTCGTCGGGATCGTCGTGTTGCGGGGAATGAGCCGGTGGAAGATGCCACCGCCGACCTCGACGCCGAGCGAGAGCGGGGTCACGTCGAGGAGCAGGACCTCCTCCATCGCGCCGGTCATGCTGGCCGCCTGGATCGCTGCGCCCACGGCCACGACCTCGTCGGGGTTCACGCCCTTGTGGGCCTGCCGTCCGAAGAGCTCGCTGACGCGCTTCTGCACGAGCGGCATCCGCGTCATGCCCCCGACCAGGATCACCTCGTCGATGTCCTTCACGGCGAGGTTGGCGTCGGCGAGCGCCTTCCTGCAGGGCGTCAGCGTTCGCTCGACGAGGTCGCCGCAGAGGATCTCGAGCTCGCTCCGCTTCACGGTCGTGACCAGGTGCTTGGGCCCCGTGGCGTCCGCCGCGATGAACGGGAGGTTGATCTCGGTGTCGAGCGCGCTCGAGAGCTCGTGCTTCGCCTTCTCGGCCTGCTCCTTGAGGCGCTGCAGCGCGACGCGGTCCTTGCGCAGGTCCACGCCCTTGTTGTCCTTCTCGAAGATGCCGGCGAGGTGGTCGACGAGCAGCTTGTCGAAGTCCTCGCCGCCGAGGTGCGTGTCGCCGTTGGTGGCCAGCACCTTGAAGACGCCGTTCTCGATCTCGAGGATCGAGATGTCGAACGTGCCGCCGCCGAGGTCGTAGACCGCGATCCGACCCCCGCGCTGTTTCTCGAGACCGTAGGCGAGCGCGGCGGCCGTCGGCTCGTTGATGATGCGCTTGATCTCGAGGCCGGCGATCTTGCCGGCGTCGCGCGTGGCCTGGCGCTGGGCATCGTCGAAGTACGCGGGCACCGTGACGACGGCGCCCTCGACGGGCTGCCCCAGGTATGCCTCGGCGACCTCTTTCATCTTCTCCAGCACGTACGCGGAGATCTCGGGGGGCGAGAGGTCCTTGCCGCCGGCGCGGACCCACGCATCGCCGTTCGGTGCCTGCACCACCGAGTAGGGAACGGCGGCGACGTGGCGCTTGGCCTCTTCCGAGTCGAAGCGCCGACCCATGATGCGCTTGACCGCGAAGATCGTGTTCTCGGGGTTCGTGCTCGCCTGGCGTCGCGCGACCGAGCCCACCCGTCGCTCACCATCCTTCGTGAACGCGACGACCGAGGGGGTGGTGCGCGCGCCTTCCGCGTTCGGGATGACGACGGGCTCCCCGTTCTCCACGAAAGCGACGCAGGAGTTGGTCGTGCCGAGGTCGATGCCGATGACGCGCGCCATGAAGCCTATTCGCGCATCCTACACAGGATCGCGGCGCACGATCCAAACCTTGCGGGGCCGTCTCGAAACGACGCGATCGCCTCGACGACGGGGCCTCGCGCGGGCGCCGCTCGTTCCGAGGGGAGGTCCCCAGTGTTCCTCGTCGCGCGATCAGGCGGTCGGCGGCTTGCGCGCCACCACCACCATCGCCGGGCGTACGAGCTTGTCGCCGAGGCGGAAGCCCGCGACGACCTCCGCGATCACGGTGCCCGGTGGATGCTCGTCGGTCTCGACCTGCTGGATGGCGTCGTGGACGGCGGGATCGAAGCGCTCCCCGACGGCCTTCACTTTGCTGAGGCCGATGCGGCCCGCCTGGTCCTCGAAGAGCTTCAGGACCATGCGAACGCCCTCGATGATCGCGTTCACGTCGGACGCGCTCGAGGCGGCGGAGACCGCGCGCTCGAGGTTGTCGATCACCGGCAGGAGCTCGCGGACGACGTCCTCCTTCGCGCGGCGACGCTCTTCGGCGAGGTCCTTGATGGAGCGCTTGCGGAAGTTGTCGAAGTCGGCCGCGGTTCGCAGGAGCTGGTCCTTCAGCTTCGCGTGCTCCTCGCGGAGCTTGGCGTTCTCGGCGTCCGGTCCCGTGCTGCCCGCGGCGTCCGGGGGCTGCTCGTCGACCGGCGGTTGGCTGCTCTCGTCACTCACGGCCCGACAATAGACACCCGCTCGCGGGCCGACAAGGGCGAGACGGGAGGAACACGTCCGAGGACGAACGCCACGGCCGTCAGTCGGGCTCGTGCCCGTCGTCGTCCGCCCCGGCGTCGGGATCCAGGACGTCGGTGATGACCTCGGACATGAACCCGACGAGAGGCATCAGCTTGCCGTAGTCCATGCGCGTAGGACCGACGAGCCCCACCGTGCCCGCTCCGTGTCCGCCGGCACGGTAGGGCGCCGAGATGACGCCGATGTCCGGGACGTCGACGAGGTTCGCCTCGCTCCCCACGAGCACGGTCACGCCGGAGGCGGCGATCGTCCGATCGAGCAGCCCCACCAGGCGCTCCTTCTCCTCGAAGGCGCGCAGGAACGCGCGCAGCTTCTCGGAGCTCTCGAACTCCGGTCGATCGAAGAGCGCGCCTTGGCCCTCGATCACGACGTCACGCGCCTCCGCGTTGGCCGCCGCCTCGACGACCTGACGGGCCCGGCGCTTGAGCCGGTCGTAGGCGCCACGGTCGCTCGCGACCGCCTCGGCGAGCGCGGTGCGCAGCTCGGCCAGCGTTCGACCCAGCGCGAGCTCGGTGACGTAGTTCTGCAGGCGCTCCAGCTCGCTCGCGTCGAGCGGCTCGGCGAGCGTCACCACGCGGTTCTGGATGGTCCCGCTCCGCGTGACGATCACGGCCAGCACGCTGCCCGGCCCGAGCGGCACGAAGCGCAGCTGCGTCAGCGCATCGAGGTCGGTGCGCGGGCGCGTGACGAGCGCTGCGGCCCCGGTGAGCGACGCCAAGAGGCGCCCCGCCTCCCGCATCACGTCGTCCACGCCCGGCCGGAGCTGGCGCATGCGGGCGAGGATCGCGGCGCGATCGGCCTCGGCGACCTCGCGCATCTGCGCCAGCGCGTCGATGAAGACGCGGAAGCCGAGCTCGGTGGGTATCCGACCCGCGCTGGTGTGGGGCGAGCTCACGCAGCCCGCCTCCTCGAGGTCGGCGAGCTCGTTGCGGATCGTCGCCGGCGAGAGGTTCAGCCCGTAGCGCTTGCTCAGCCGCCGGGAGCCCACCGGCTCGCCGGTCGCGATGTACTCGCTCACCACGGCGAAGAGGATCTTGCGCGCCCGATAGCCGAGCGTCGGACCCTGCGTCGAACGAAAGGGAGAAGTGGGAAGCGGCTGCATCGAGGCCACGAGCACGCACGCCGAGGCGAGCGCCTCGACGGAAAACTAGCGGATCCGACGCGCGCTCGCCACGGAAGAACGCGCGGGCGAGCTCCGGCGCCTTCCGTCCGCGGCCCCGGCGGCTCGCGTCCGGGCCTCCGGAGCGAGCACGGGCCGATCAGTCGGCGCAGGCCGCGACGCGCGCCGCGAGCTCGGCCGCGAACCGACCCTCCGGTGCGGCGGCGAGGTAGGCGCGCGCGTCCTCACATCCGTCGTGGTCGAGCGGCGTCGCAGCGCGCGCGGCGAGCCAGCCTCGCGCCTCGATGGAGTGGTCCCGAATCGCCGACAGGCGCGGGGTGGGATCGCGATGCGCGTTCTCGTCGATCGTCGCCAGCAGCAACGTCGCGTCGGGGTCGTTCGGAACGGCGTCGAGGGCCTGTCGCGCGAAGATCGTGGCGCGCCCGTTGGCGTCGCCCTCCCACTCGACCCACGCGGAGGCGACGGCGATCATCGCCGTGTCGCGCGGCGTCAGCGGCGCCTCGGTGGACACGGTCGCCCGCAGCTGATCGAGCATCGCCTCCACGGTCGGTGCGCGCCGGCCGCGGGCCAGCGCGACGGCCCGCATCCCCAGCGCGAGGCGTCGGTCGCTCGTGCGCGAGAGCGCCGCGTAGTACGCGTCCGCCGCGTCCGACCAGCGCTCGGCCTGCGCGTACAACCCGGCGAGCGCGAAGCGCAGCTCGCCGTCGTCGGGGTTGCGGCCCACGGCGGCGGCGATCTGCGTCACGCCGCTCTGCCCGGCTTGCTGCTCGACGAGCGCGCGCGCGCGGAGGTGATCGATCTCGGCGGCGACGAGGTGGGCTTCGTCGATGCGGGCGAGCGAGCTCGCGGCCCCTTCCAGATCGTGCGTCTCGAGCTGGATGCCCAGGAGCGCGATGAGGGCGGCGGCCTGGTGCGGATCGACGGCGAGGGCCGCCGTGTACGCCTCGCGTGCCTCGTCGAGGTGCCCGAGCATCCGCGCCGCCTGACCACGCTCGCTCGAGATCTGCGGGTCGTCGTCGGTGGCGCTCGCGGCGGCCTGGAACGCCTCGTACGCCTGACCCCACTCGGCGGCCTGCGCGTGGACGCGCCCGCGTGCCACCAGCAGCAAGGGCTCGCCGGGATGCGTGTCCTCGGCCCGACCGAGGATCGCGAAGGCGCGCTCGCGGTCTCCCGTCGCGCTCGCCGCGTAGGCGCCCGCGGCGGCCAAGCGCGGGTGCGTCGGGCTCGCGGTGAGGGGCTCGGCGATGGCCGCGCTCGCCTCGTCCCGCTGAGCGCGGAACAGGAGCAGGTGCACGGTGGCGAACGCGGCGAACGACGAGAGCGCGGGCGCTTCGCGGGCGGCCGCGTAGGAGCGCTCGGCGAGGTCGTAGTTGCCGCGGAGCTCGGCGATCCGGCCGAGCACGAGCGCGCGGCGCGGCGAGTCGGTGGCCGTCTCGGCGGCGCGCGATGCGGCCTCGGCGTCGCCGGCGAGCAGAGCCTGTCGCGCCGTGAGCAGCGCCCGGCGCGAGGCGTCGGTCGACACCGGGCTCGTCAGCGGCGTGGCGACCGCGGAGGCATCGAGGCGGCGACCGATGAGGAAGAGCGCTTCGGCCAGCTCGATGGCGAACAGCTCGTCGCCAGGCGGGCGATGCTCGGAGGCGAGCCGGAGGTGCTCGGCGGCATGCACGGTGTCGCCGTCGATGGCGTCCGCCGTGCCGAGCGCGAGCTCGGACCACCCGAGCTCGGCCGGCGTCGCGTCGCTGGCGTCGTGCACCGCCTGCGCGTCGGTGCGGATCGCGCTCGACGGCGCGAGAGACTCGATCGCAGCGCGGGCCCGCGCGAGGCGCAGCCCCGTGTCGTCGCCACCGGAGTCGCTCGGCAGCGCGCCCCCGCCACGGGCCGCCACCTCCAGCAAGAGCGCGCGATGGCGCGGCGCCTCGGGCAGCGCCGGGCCGGCGGCGTCGGCGGCCGCGCGGGCCTCGGCCGGATGCCCCGTCGCCAGCTGGACCCGCGCGATCGCGTGACCGGCCTCGGCAGCCCGCGGTCCCCGGCCCGCCACGAGCAGCGATGCGACGCGCGCAGCCTCGTCGGCGTTGCCGCTCGCCAGCGCGAGATAGGCCTGCGCGATCCGATGGTCGGAGGCTCCCTCGGTCGAGGGATCATGCTGCGCGAGGAGGCTCTCCGCGGGCTCGCGATGTCCTTCGGCGCCGGCCAGCTCGGCCATGGCGTGCAAGCGGGCCGAGAGCGCGACGTCGGCCGGGTGGCTCTCGCCGTCGAGCAGCGCGATGGCGCGCTCGATCGCCGAGAGGCGCCCCGTGCGCTCCGCTTCGTTGCGCGAGGCGTCGATCTCCCGGCGGTGGTTGGCCCGGTAGAGCAGGAGCGCGGCCGTGATGGCGATGGCGAGCAGGGTCGCGGCGAGCGCGATCCGCACCAGCTTGCGCCGACGGATCTCCTCTTTCGTGAGCGGCACGTCCCGGATCTGGGGGATCGCCTTGCGCGGCCGCGGGACGGAGAACATCTCCGAGTCCGGGCCTTTCGACCCGCTCTTTCCCTCGTCTTCGCGTCGTTCCGGCTCGCTCACGCGCTCTCGCGGAGACGATCATGCCGAACGCCTCCCCCATTGTTCCAGTTCCGTGTAAGCACACTCTTCGATCGGGGATCTTTACTTTGTGGCGCGGGCCCGTATGATCCTCTGGTCCAGACTACGTGTCTGGGCGACTCGGCGGATGGGCTCGACCCCGCAATGGTGCGAAAAACCGTCTTCCCGGCGTGTTTCGCTGGCGAAAGGTGGTTTCTTCACCGCCGCACGATCCCCGTTGGGCACGACCTCTCGAGGTCGGGCCTCCCGGTACGTGCCTCTCCTCGTCCGTGAAACGACGAGACTGCTCGCATCGGGTCGGATCGGGCCGCGAAGGAAAGACGAATCGCGCCGAGTCTCCACCGCGGAGCGCAATGGTGCGCTCCGCACCCAGGAACGTCTCGACGTGAGCCTGGCCGTTCGTGTGGGGATTCTCCCCACGCGCACCGAGCCAGATGCCCGGAGACGCCGGCATGGCCGGGGGAGGATCGTGACAGTGAACTGTACCGAACGTCGTCAGGGTTATTCGAAGGTCAACGAGACGGAGGTCGCTCTCACCTGACCCCTCCCACCGATTGACCGCAGCGGGCTCTTCGGTCGAGAGGGGCTCGTTGGAAGGGCGATGGCCGAAAGGTCGTCGCCCTTCGCCTTTGTCGCCACCGGATCGCATCGCGCGGCCCGCGCCGATGCGGTGGAGACGAGCGGCGCGCCGCGGCGGGCGGAACTATCTTCCGCGCGTGCGCATCGTCTCCTGGAACGTCAACGGCCTGCGCTCGATCGCGGGCAAGGGCTTTCACGACTTCGTCGGCGCCGAGCGCCCCGACGTGATCGGCGTGCAGGAGACGCGCGTGCGTGCCGACCAGCTGCCCGAGTCGCTGCGCTCGCTGCGCGGATACGGGCACACGCACTTCGTCCACGCCGAGCGACCGGGCTACAGTGGCGTCGCGCTCTACTCGCGGCTTCCTTTCGGCGCGACCGAGAGCTCGCTCGGCAAGCGCACCTTCGACGTCGAGGGCCGCCTGCAGGTCGCCCGGATCGGTCGCCTGACGCTGGTCAACGGGTACTTCCCCAACGGCAGCGGCAAGGACCGCGACAACTCGCGCGTCCCCTACAAGCTCCGCTTCTACCGCGCGCTTCGCGAGCGCTTGGCTGGCGCCTTCGATGCGGGCGAGCCGATCGTGGTGATGGGCGACTTCAACACGGCGCCCTTCGAGATCGATCTCGCGCGGCCCCGCGAGAACGCGAAGACCAGCGGCTTTCTGCCGAGCGAGCGCAAGGAGCTCGTGCGCTGGCTCGACGCGGGCTGGGTGGACTCGTTCCGCGTCTTCGAGAAGGGCGAGGGCCACTACTCGTGGTGGAGCCAGCGCTACGGCGTCCGCGAGCGGAACGTCGGATGGCGCATCGACCTCGCGCTGCTCTCGCCGGGCGCCGCCGCGTTCCTGAAGAGCGCCCGCATCCACGCATCGATCCGCGGCAGCGACCACGCGCCCATCGAGGTCGAGCTCGACGACCGCGTCATCGGGTGAGGCGCACGACGGTCTCGCCGCGCACCCCGAGCGGTCCTCTCCGCCGCGTCAGCTCTGGGACGTCACGAAGCGCGTGAGCGCATCGCCCATGAGGTGGATGCCGAGGCTGTGATCCGCCGCGCCCGCGCGCACGACGCTGCCCGGCATGCCGTAGATCGCCGCGGTGTCCTCGCCCTCGGCCAGGACCATCCCGCCCTGCGCCTTCACCGCGCGCGCGCCACGCGTGCCGTCGTCGCCCATGCCGGTGAGCACGACGGCGATGGTGCGCGGTCCGTAGACCGCCGCCGCGCTCTCGAAGAGGCGGTCACCGCTCGGCACGTAGCGGTCCTCGGCGCTCGGGGCGAGCGTGCGCACCCAAGGCACGCTGCCCTTGGCGACGATCTCGATGCAGCGCCCCCCGGGACAGACCACCGCACGCCCGGCCCGGAGCGGCTCTCGGTCCTCGAGCTCGCCGACCCGCACGCCGCCGAGGCGCTCGAGGCGATCGGCGAACGTCTTCGTGAAGCGCTCCGGCATGTGCTGCGCGACCACGATCGCTGCCGGCAAGTCCGAAGGAAGTCGGGAGAAGAGCGTGACGAGCGCCGGCGGGCCACCCGTCGACGAGGCGATGACGATCACGCGCTTGGGCAGCGGATCGGCGGGCAGGGGCCGCTCGCCTTCGGTGGTGACGCGCCGCTGCAGGCCGGTCGTGGTGACGCGCGTGCCGTCGCCGAGCTTGGCGGGCCGCAGCTGGGCGACGAGCTGCACCTTCTGCTCGAGCTCGGCGCGGATGCTCGCGAGCTCGAGGGTCGCGTTCGTGCTCGGCTTCACCACGAAGTCGATCGCGCCCAGCTCGAGCGCGCGGAAGACGTCCGGCTTGGCCCCACGACCCGACACGACGATCACGGGCGTCGGCCGCTTGGCCATCAGCACCTTGAGCAGGGTGAAGCCGTCCATGCGCGGCATCTCGAGGTCGAGCGTCACGAGATCCGGACGCTCGGAGAGCACCATCGCGAGGGCTTCCTCGCCGTCGCCCGCCTTGCCGATGACCTCGACGTTGGGGATCGACGAGAGGATCTCGGCGATCGTACGGCGATTGAACGCCGAGTCGTCCACGACGAGGACACGCAGGCGACGCGCGCTCACGGCTCCCCTCCTTCGTCGTCGGCCGGACGACCACGGGTCTCGAGCGGCTTGCGATAGACCATGTCGGAAGAGAGGTGCGCGAGCTCGAACGCGGTCGACACCGAGAGGAGCGACTCGCTGTGGCCCAGCATGAGGTAGCCGCCGGGCTGCAGGCGCTCGTAGAACGTCTCGATCACGCGCTTGCGGGAGTCGGCGTCGAAGTAGATGAGGACGTTGCGGCAGAAGATCGCGTCGACCCGGCCGACGATGCTCGCGCGATCGCGATCGAGCAAGTTGAGGTGACCGAATTGGCAGAGCGCTCGGACGCGCGGATGGACGCGCTTGCCCTCGGGATCGGCGACGAAGTACTCGGCGTACTGGGCCGGCATCGCGCGGAAGCTGTGGGCCGGATAGACGCCACGTCGGGCGAACCCGAGCACGCGCTTGCTGATGTCGTTGCCGAACACGCGAAGATCCCAGCCCTCGAAGAGCCCCGAGGAGAGCAGCAGGATCGCGATCGTGTAGGCCTCCTCGCCGGTGGAGCAGCCGGCGCACCACACGACGAGCCGCTTTCGACCCTGGGAGAGAGCACGCTTCTGGAGCTCGGGCAGCACGTCGCGAGAGAACGCGCGCAGCTGGTACTCCTCGCGGAAGAAGTACGTCTCGTTGGTGACGAGCGCCTCGATCGCGTCCTCCAGCTCGCTCGCGGCCGAGGGGCCGTAGCGGAGGTAGTGGTAGTACGCGGTGAAGTCGGGCAGGCCCAGGGTGCGCAGCCGTTCGCGCAGGCGCCGCTCGAAGACGAACTGCGACGCGTCGTCGAAGAACATCCCCGAGTGCTCGTTGACCAGGTCGCGGAGCAGTCGGAACTCGTCGACGCGCAGACGCGGTCCGCTGTCGAGAAAGAACGCCACGCTAGTGCTCCCGCCTGGCGAGCCCATCGGGCCAGAAGCTCGATCCGCGCTCCGCGGAACGAGCCTCCGCGCGGGAGTGCTCGCGGAGCGGGCCCCGCTCCAGGGCGGTCGGCGTCGCGACGGATGTCGCGACGGACGGCCCTCCTTCACGATTCGCGGAATCGTGACCGGCCACTAGGCGCCTCCGCGGTCGGACGGGGCGCCGAGGACCTCGTCGATGGCGGCGCGCACCAGGCCGTCGGTCTCGCGCTCGCGATGGGCGACCCACTCTCCCGATCGAGGCCGGCGAGCGCGAGCACGGCGGCGTGGCGGACGTCCCACGCCGGGTGCGAGAGCAGGGCGCGGAGGGCGGGAACGAGGGGCGGTCGAGCGCGGGCGAGCGCCACCGCCGCCTTCACCACCTCGGGGTCGGAGTGCTCGAGCGCCGCCGGAAGAGCGGCGATCCCGCGCGGGTCCTCCCAGTGCACCAGGGTCGTGAGCGCCGCGATGCGCACCTCGCTCGAGGGATCTTCGACGAGGCGCACGAGCGCGTCGGCCCGGCCGCGCGCGTCGAGCCGTGCGAGCGCTCGACAGGCCTCGGCGCGCACCGGGGAGAGCTCGCCGCGTAGCTCGAGCGCGATGCGCGACTCGGCGAGCGCGCGGCCCGCCGCGTCCTCGCGAGCGGCGAGCGTGCGGATCGCGGTGACGCGCACGTCGGCGTCCTCGTCGGCGAGCGCCATCGCGGCGAGCTCGGCGGCCTGCAGATCGTCGACGCCGGCGAGCGCAGCGACGGCCGCCCGGCGCGTGCGTGGGTCGGCCTCGCTGAGCGCGACGCGGAGCTTCTCGATCGCGACGTCGGGCGGCAGCGTGAAGGTCGCCGAGCCCCACACGGTGGCCTCGTCGCTCCGCGCCGCCACCACGGCGACCGAGACGGCGTCCTTGGCCGTGCGTCCGAGCTGCGCGACGGTCTCGGAGGCTGCTTGCGCGATGGTCGACGACGCGTGGTTGCCGAGCGCCACGAGCGCCGGCGCGTCGTCCGGCTCGGCCCATCGGCCGAGGCCGCGAACCGCGGCGAGCAGGATCGTCTCGTCGCGCGAGGCGAGCGCCTCGCGCAGGGCCTCGCGGATCGGCGCGCCGAGCGCCGCCGCGTCCATGGCCGCGAGGTCGGCCGCCGCCTCGAGCGCGAACGCATGCGCGCGCGGATCGAGCGTGGGCAGCGCCGCGAGGATCGGAGGCACGGCGGCCGCGCCGAACGCTCCGAGCGCGTCGAGCACCGCGGGGCCGAGCTCGATGTCGCCGGCCAGCACGGCGATCTTCGAGAGGGCGCCCTCGTCGTGCGCGAGCAGGAGCAGCAGCGCCGCGGCGCGCGAGACGTGGGGGTCGCTTCCGTCGAGGAGCCGCCGCATCGGGGCGAGCGCCCGGCGATCGAGGGCGAGCATCGCGCGAGCGACGGCGACGGCTCCGGCCGTCCCTTCGTGCAGGCGCGCGAGGCCGGTGACTGCTTCCGCGACGTTCGCGCGCGCGGCAACGCGCCCGACCAGGATGGGCACCGCGGCGGGATCCCCGGTCAGCCCCGCGAGGAGCATCGCCCGACGCGATAGCAGCGGATCGCCGGCGAGGGCGACGATCTCGTCGAGCGGTCGGCGGGCGCCGAGCGCGACCAGGCCTTCGATCCCCGCCAGGCGCGCCAGCGGCTCGCTCGAGCCGAGCGCGCGTGCGAGCAGCGCCTCGGCGCGGGCGCCGCCGATGTGCGAGATCGCCTCGAGCGCCGCCGTCGCCGTGGTCGCGTCGGGATCGCCGGCCAGCGCCGCGAGCGCGCGGAGCGCGGGCTCCCCACCGCACGCGAGCGCGGCACACACGAACTTCCGAGCCGTCGGCGTGGCCGTCTCGAGCGCGCGGACGAGCGCCGACTCGACGAGCGGCGCCAGGGCGGTCTTCGCCGTCAGCACGCAGGCCTCGATGGCTGCGTTCCGGAGGCCGACGTCGTCGGGCGAGAGCACGCCGTCGACCACCGTCTCGACGATGCCGGCCTCGCCCATGTGCGCGGCGGCGAGCGCTGCGGCGTCCTTGCGCACGCGCCAGTCCCCGTCGGCCAGCACCGTCGCCAGCAGGTTCGGATCGAGCGACCGCCCGCTCCCGCGCTGGGCCCGGATCCGGGCTCGGAGTGCTTCGACGCGCTCGCTCTCTTCTGCGCTCACGTCTCTCCTCCGCGCGGCGGGGCCGAGATCCGACCCGCCACGTCGATCAGCTCCGCCGCCGCTCCGATGCGATCGACGTCGAGCACGAACACCAGGCTGCCGCGATGCGCGTACACCGCCTGGATTCCGCGCGCCGCGTCGCCCACGCCGACCGAGGGCACGGGGCGCCGATCGGCTTCCCCGACGCCGAAGACCTCGGAGACGGCGTCGACCACGAGACCGACCGTGCGGGTGGCGAGCATCACCAGGATCCACTTGGTCCGGCGTGTCCGCGCGGTCTCGGGGAGCCCGAAACGGCGGCGCACGTCGAGCACCGGCACGACCTCGGCGCGATGATCGGCGACCCCGACGATCGCCGGCGGTGCGTGGGGGAGGGCGACCACCGGCAGCGGGCGGATGATCTCGCGCACCCGGGCGACCTCGACCGCGTAGTGCACGTCGCCGACGCTGAACCCGACCAGGTTCTTCTCGCGATCGGCGCGGCGCCGATCGAGCCGCGCGAGGCGGCTCCGCGTTCGCTCGCTGCCCGGGCTCGAGTCGGCCACGTCAGTCGTCTCCTCGCGCGCCACGCGTCATCGAGAGCAGCGCGTGGGGATCGAAGAGCACGATCACGGTGCTCCCGGCGTCCCCTTCGGTGCCCGGCTTGCGCCGCGGACGCCCGATGCCCAGCACGTGATCGGGCAGGTCGCCGCCGGCGATCGCGGCCGGCTCGATCTCGTCCTCGCGCAGGCGCTCGACGTGGTGCACGGCGTCGACGCGCGCGCCCATGATCTCGTCCTTGGTCTGCACGAGCAGGATGCGCGCATGACGCGTGGTCGGGGCGGGCGGCATCCGCAGCCGGCGGCGTAGATCGAGGACGGTGGTGATCCGGCCACGAACCGAGAGGATCCCGAGGACGGAGGCCGGCGCGCGCGGTACCTGCGTCACCGGGACGACCTTCAGGATCTCGCGGACCGACGCGAGCGGCATCCCCATGAGCTCGTCGCCCAGCGAGAACACCAGGAACTCGCGCACGTCGTCGCTGACGGCGCGGAGGCGCTCGGCCCTCGGCGCCACGCGCGCCGGCATCACCGTCTTCTGCCTCACGATGCCGCTCATCACGCGGCTCCCTTCCGCTCGTGGCCGGACGAGAGCACGTCGTCGAGGATGCTCGGCGCGTCGAGGACGAGGACGACCCGCTGGTCGCCGAGGTCGGTCGCGCCGGAGAAGCCGCGCACGCCGGCCAGGCTCGCCCCCAGCGGCTTGGTGATGATGTCCTCCTGTCCTTCGAGCGCGTCGACCACCAGGCCGAGCCGGCGCTGTCCGAGCGAGGTCACCACCACGAAGCTCCGATCGCCCCGCGACTCGTTGCCCAGCCCGAAGAGCTCGGCGAGGCGCGCGATCGGAAGGCTCTGGCCGCGGAGGGTGATGACCTCACGCCCCTCGACACGACGCAGCGACCGCTCGTCGAAGAAGAGCGCCTCCTGCACCACGTTGAGCGGGATGGCGAAGGTCTGGTCGCGGACCCGGAGCACGAGCGCGCTGACGATGGCGAGCGTGATCGGCAGTGTCAGCGTGAACTTCGTGCCGATGCCGAGCTGCGAGTGCACGTCGATGACGCCACCGAGGCGCCCGATGTTCGTGCGCACGACGTCCATGCCCACGCCGCGCCCGCTGAGCTCGGTGACCTCGACGGCCGTCGAGAAGCCCGGCAGGAAGATCAGCTGCCGCAGCTCGTCGTCGCCGAGGTCGTTGGCCGCTTCGGCGGCGACCAGGCCTCGCTCGACCGCGCGTGCACGGATGCGCTCGAGGTCGAGGCCGGAGCCATCGTCCTCGATCTCGATGACGACGTGGTTGCCCTTCTGGTAGGCGTTCAGCGCGATCGTGCCGCCACGGGGCTTGCCGAGCTCCCGGCGCACCGGCTCGGTCTCGATGCCGTGATCGACCGCGTTGCGGATGATGTGCAGCAGCGGGTCGATCAGCTCCTCGACGATCAGCTTGTCGACCTCGGTGTCGGCGCCGGTGACGACGAGCCGGACTTCCTTGTTGCGCTCGCGGGCCACCTGACGAACGGCGCGCGCCAGGCGATCGAACGTCTGGCCGAGCGGCACCATGCGGACGTCGAGGATGCCCTCCTGCAGGCTCCCGAGGTGTCGATCGAAGCTCCGCTGCGCACGGTAGAGCTCGGCGAAGATCGGCCGGAGGTCGGGGCGCCCACCGAGGCGCTCGAGGATGCGCGCGACGGCGCTCTTCACGATGCCGAGCTCGCCGACGACGTTCATGAGGTGGTCGAGCTTCTCGATGTCGACGCGGACCGTCTTGGCGACGGCGCGCACGGAGAGCCCGTCGGCGCTCGCTTCGCGCACCGGGGCCGGCACCGCGGGGGCGCCAGGGATCGCCGGGCCCGCGCCCTCGACCTCGTCCCCTTCGAGATCCTCGTGGGTCGCGGCGACCGGGGGCGGTGGCGGCACCGTGCGCCCGGCCTCGCGCCGCGCCACCGGCTCGATGCTGCGCGTCTCGTCGCCGGCGAGAGACTCCCGCAGCTCGGAGAGCGGGCGGCGACTGGCGAGCAGCACGTCGAGCTCGATCGCGTCGTCGCCGGCGCCCTCCATCGAGGGCAGGTACGTGATGATCTCGGCGAACGGCTTGATGCGCTGCTTGAGCTCCTCGAGGTCTCCGTCGATGCTCGTGAGCGCGAATCGCACGCGAAGTCGGTAGAGGGCGTTTCCCTGCTCGACGTTCGTGCGGAGGCGGTGCTCCTCGTACTCGGTGAGCACGGAGAGCACGCCCGGCTCGAGGTCGAAGCCGGCCAGGACGTCGGCGGGCGTGCTGCCGGGGCTCGACACGAGCCCACGGATCCGCCCTTCGAGGCCGCGCACGTCGATCTCGTGCTGCTCGCCCTTGGTGGCGGCGAGCAGGCGCTGGAGCACCTCGATGCCCTCGAAGAGCACGTCGAGCGCGTCCTGGGACAGAGGCACCTTCCCGAGCCGCACTTGGTCGAGCAGGTCCTCGAGCTGGTGCGCGACCTCGGAGAGCTCGGCGTAGCCGAACATCCCGGCGATGCCCTTCAGCGTGTGCACGCCGCGGAACACCGAGTTCACGAGGTCGGGATCGGTGATGCCCTGCTTCTGTCCGTGATCGAGCAGGAGCAGGTCGCGGGAGAGGGACTCGACGATCTCCTGCGACTCCGCGAGGAACTCGTCGCGGATCCGTTCGCCGTCGTCGGTCATGGCGCGAGCGCCCCGCGCTTCTCGAGGATCTCGCGGATGGCCGCCACCAGGCCTTCGGGCGTGAAGGGCTTCTTCAGCCAGCCGTCGGCGCCGAGCGTGAGCCCGCGCTCGAGGTCGCGCGGCGATGCCTCCGAGCTCACGACCAGGATCGGCGTGTGGGTGTGGGCATCGCTCGCCCGCATCAGGCGGATCACCTCGAGCCCGTGGATGTCGGGCATGTTGATGTCCACGAAGGCGAAATCGAAGCGCTCCCGAGGGAGGATCCGGAGCGCCTCGAACCCGCTCTTGGCCTCGACGATGTCCTCGGAGAGGCCGTTCGACTCGAGCGCGGCCCGCAGGAACGCGCGCATGGCAGCCGAGTCCTCGACGATCAGCGCGCGCGGAAGATGCACCATCGCATCGTATCGAAGCGGCACGCGGATCGGAAGAACGCGGACGCAACGGGGTGTGATCACACCCGACGCAACGTCGCCGCGAGCCGGCCGAGAAAGCGAGCGTCACCAGCGGAGGTAGGCGGATGAGCGACGAGGACGAACGGGGCGGGGCAGGCCTGGGCCTGCCGGCGGGGATGTCGATTCCCGTGCTTCCCCAGGCCTCGCAGCCCGCGGCCGGCGTCGAGAGCGCGCTCCAGGGCGTGGCGCGGGTGGCCGACACGGCGGGCGCGTTCGTCCAGCTCGTGGGGGGCGTCACCGGGTCCTCCGCGAACGGTGGGGGCGTCGAGGGCGCGGGAGTCGTGACCGGTGTGGCGAGCGGTCTCGGGAGCGCGCTCGGCGGCGCCGCGACGTTCACGGCTGGGATGGATCCCGGTGTGAGCCAGGCCCTCGGTGTCGCGAGCGCGGGCCTTTCGGCGCTCGGCGGCGCGAGCCACCTGCTCACGAGCATCCTCGGCCTCGTCGCCGACCAGAACCAGCACCGCGTGCGCTTCGCGCTCACCTCGAGCGCCCTCGAGGACGCGGCGATCCACGTGGCCTCGTTCACGTGCGAGGAGCGCATCGGCAGGCCCTTCGTGCTCTCGGTGGTGCTCGCCGCCGACGATCTCGATCTCGACCCGACGCCGATGCTCGGCGCGAGCGCGCGCCTGACGCTCGAGCGGGGCGAGGGTCGCCGTCGCGTGATCGGCGGGATCGTCTCGCGCATCGAGATCGGGCGCACGACCGACCGCGCGCGGATCTTCACGATCGAGATCGTTCCGGCGATGGCCCTGCTCGCGCTGCGCAAGGACAGCCGCGTCTTCCAGGGCCTCACGGCGCTCGACGTGATCGACGCCGTCGTGGGCGGTGCGCTCGAGGGCTACGATCGCACGATCGAGCTGCGGGCGCGGGGCACCTACGCCACGCGCGAGCACTGCCTGCAGTACGACGAGACCGATCTCGACTTCGTGCACCGGCTCATGGAGGAAGAAGGTCTCACGTACCTCTTCGAGTGGGACGAGGAGGGAGTCGAGCAGGTGGTCGTCGTCGATCACGTCGAGGACTGGCCGCGCCTCCTGCCCGGCGACGGGAGAGTGCCCTTCGTCCCGCAGCGCAACGAGACGAGCGACACCGAGCACGTCCACGAGCTGCTCGCGCGGGCGCAGCTGCGGACGACCACGTTCACGCTGCGCGACCTCGACTGGACGCAGGCCGCGGGCGCGACGTGCCTCGAGGCGCGCGCGGAGGGAGACGGGGCGCCCTCGCGCGAGCGCTACGATCACGCGCGCGCCGTGACGCTGGGGCCCTACCACGGCACCGCGTACGGGCGGAGCGATGTCGAGGCGCGCGGGCGTGTGATCGGCGAGGCGCACGCGGCGGAGCGCCGCATGGTGCGGGGCGCGGCGAACCTGATCGGGCTCGCGGCCGGCCGCGTGATGGAGGTCGAGCGCCATCCCATCGCCGCGCTCGACGAGGAGCTCGCCGTGATCGCCGTCTCGCACCGCGGGCACGCGCCCGAGCTGCGCGATCTGTTCGGGAACGAGCACTACGCAGCGGGCGAGCAGAGCTACGAGTGCACGTTCGAGGCGCTGCCGGCCAGCGTGCCGTACCGCATGCCGATCGTGACGCCCGAGCCGCGCGTGCACGGGCTCCTCTCGGCGATCGTCGTCGGCGCGAACGGCCAGGAGATCCACAGCGACGAGCACCGGCGCGTGCGCATCCAGATGCGCTGGGATCGCGAGGGGACGTTCGACGAGCGGAGCTCGTGCTTCGTGCGCGTGCTCCAGGCCTGGGGCGGCCCTGGGTTCGGCGCGCTCTTCCTGCCGCGCGTCGGGATGGAGGTCGCCGTGGCCTTCGAGGGCGGCGATCCGGATCGACCGATGGTCGTCGGCTGCCTCTACGACGGCGACAACCCGGCGCCCTACACGAGCGAGAGCGATTGGACCAAGAGCACGCTCCGCACGAAGAGCTCGCCCGATCCCGGCGACGGCGTCGACCACTTCAACGAGCTGCGCTTCGAGGACGCGGCCGGCCGCGAGCAGGTGTACCTGCGCGCCGAGCGCGATCTCGACGAAGAGGTGCAGCACGATCACTCGACGCACGTGCGTCGGAACCAGACCCAGCGCGTGGACGTCGACCAGAGCGAGAGCATCGGCCGCGACGCGTCTCTCCACGTCCGTCGGCATCGCCACCACACCGTCGATCACAGCGAGTGGGTCACCATCCACGAGAACCGCGAGACCGCGATCGACGGCTCCGACACGTGCGTCGTGAAGGGGGAGCATCGGTGCGAGGTCGGCAGCGACACGCACTACGTCCACCACGGCAAGCGCACGGTCCACGTACGAGGCGACGACAGCGAGGCCTATCACGGCAGCGTCGACGTCTGGGTCCAGAGCCACGAGCGCCGCACGGTGCAGGGCGCCTCGGAGACGTTCGTGCACGGCGCCAGCGACCTCCAGGTCGACGTCCACCATCGCGTGAAGAAGGGCGCGACCGAGCTCGTGGTCTCGGACGGCATCTTCGCGGGCGCGACCGGGAACATCACCCTTCTCGTCGGCGAGAATCGGATCGCGATCGCGCCCGACGGCGCGATCACGATCCACGGCGCGCGCGTGACGATCGCGAACGCGGGCTCGACCGCCTCGATCGCGCTCACGGCGTCGGGCGAGGTCCAGATCTCGGGCTCGGCCGGGGTCTCGCTCTCGTGCGGTCAGAGCAGCGTGTCGCTCTCGCCGAGCGGCGTGAGCACGTCCGGCACGCAGATCAGCGCGAGCGCGATCGCGGACCACACCATCACGGGCGCGATCGTGCGGATCAACTGAGGGCGGTCAGCCCGCGCTCGCCGCGGGCTCGGGCTTCTTGGTCGCCTCGGGCTCGCCCTTCTTCGGCGCCGGATCCGGGCCGAAGATCATCAGGAGCGCGGGCTGGAACACGAGCGTCGCGAGCAGAGAGAAGGTGAGCGCCGCGGCGATCAGCTCGCCGAACTGGCGGACCGGCACGAAGCCCGAGAGCAGCAGCACGCCGAAGCCGAGGATCAAGGTCACGCACGAGACGACGATCGCGCGACCCGTGCCCCTCGCCGAGCGGAGGATCGCGGCGCGCTTGAGCAGACCGCGCTCCTCTTCTTCGAGCAGACGCGCGAAGCCGTGCGTCGTGAGATCGACGCTCACGCCGATGGCGACCGAGAACACGATCGCCGTGCTCGCGTTGAGCGGGATGCCGCGGAACACCATCCAGGCGACCGTGCCGATCTGCGGGACGATGTTCGGCGGGATGCACAGGAGGCCGAGGCGCGCGCTGCGGAAGAGCACCGCGATGGTCAGGAAGATCACGATGGCCGAGAGCGCGAGGCTACCGAACATGTCTTGCACGACCGCGTCCACGCCGTGCGAGCCGATGTAGGCCTCGCCGAGCAGCTGCGTGTGCACGTCGGGCATCGCCGACAGCTCGTCGTCGAGGCGCGCCTGCACCTGATCGATGAGCCGGATGCTGCGCTGCGCGCCCACGTCCGCGAGCCGGATCTCGAGGCGCGCGTGCCGCCCGTCCGGCGTGCGGTACCCGTCGAGCGGGTTCGGATCGAGACGGCCGAAGAGCGTGTCGAGCGAGGCGACCATTTCCGCGGACTGGAACGGCGCCTGGCTCTCCTCGGGCGTCAGGCCCGCGAGGCGCCGCCACGACTCGTGCAGGTAGTCGGACTCGCTCGTCACGCGGAGCACGCCCGGCTGCTCGCGCGCCCACGCCGCCACGCGGTCCATCGCCGCGATCAGCTCGGGGTCGCGCATGCGGCCCTCGGTGTCGGAGCTGAGCATCACCTCGAGCGGGCGGATGCCGTCGAGCTCGTCTTCGACGAGGCGCACCGAGGCCACGATCGGGTCGTTCGGGTCGAACGTGTCGCGGAGCGAGGTGTCGACGACGATCGAGTTGTAGGCCCACACGCAGGGGACCATCACGATCGCCGTGACGAGGATGATCATCCAGGGCCGGCGCGTGATCCACGCCGTGCACACGACGAGCATCTTCTCGAGGAAGTCGTGCGGCGTCGCTTCGCGATCGGTCGGGGCGTGCTTGGGCGGCCCGAAGAACGTCATCGCCGAGGGCACGAAGCTCATCAGCACGACGTAGGTGACCATCACGCCGATCGCGGCGACGGCGCCGAAGCGGCGCAGCATCTCGGTCTGCGCGACGAGCAGCGACGCGAAGCCCACGGCCGTCGTGAACGACGTGAGGAAGCACGCGATCGCGAGGTGCTTGAGCACGCCCCGCGCCGCCGCGATCCGATCGGGCGTGCGCCGCGCCTCCTCGGCGTAGCGGCCGAGCACGTGGACGGCCTCGGCGATGCCCATGACGATCATGAGCGTCGGCAGCGTGTTCATCAGGATCGTGAGGCGCTCGCCCACCAGCGCCATCCCGCCGAGCACGACGACGACGCTCATCCCGACGGTGAGGAGCGGAAGGATCGTGCCCGCGGCCCAGCGGAACGACAGGTAGAGAAGGACGATGCACGTCAGGAGCGAGAGCGGCACCAGCAGTGTCTGGTCCGAGATCATCGCGTCGCTGATCGCGCCGCGCAGGTGCGGCAGGCCGGCCGCGTGGATCGCCGCACCGCTCGGCGGTGGATGCCCGCGCACCCAGGCGTCGACCTCGTGGACGAAGTCGAGCCGGCGCTGGCCGGTACCGAGCGCGGGGTCGAGGATCAGCACGACCGACGCGAGCGTGTGGTCGCGGCTCACCAGGCGCCCCTCGACGAGGGGCGCGTCGGTGAGCGCTCGCCGGATCGCCGCGGCCTCGCCCTCCGTGACCTCGTCGCCGTGGACGACGCCGTGGAGGCCTTCGTCTCCCGCGCCGAGCCGCTCGGCGACCGTGAGGAGGCCGAGCGGGAATCGATCGGGCGCCAGCGCGATCAGGCGCTCGAGCGCGGCCTGGTCTTCGGGCGCCATCTCGTCGCTCGATCCGGCGTCGTCGAGGTCGTCGAGCGTCTCGCCGCCGTCCTCCTCGTCGAGTGAGTCGAGGTCGTCGAGGCTCGCGCCCTCGTCTTCGACGTACGCGCCCGGCAGCGGCGTCACCGTGAGGCTCGCGACGCGGCGCACCTCGGAGGCCTGCGCGAAGTGGCGCGAGAGCGCGTGGACGTACGAGAGCGGCCCGATCTGCGTCACGTCGTCGGCGGTGACGAGCAGGACGATCACGCTGTCGGTGTCGCCGAAGTAGCTACGGAACTCGCGGACGCGCTCCTCGTAGCCGCCGAACGAGATCAGCAGGTTCTCGGGCGCGGTGTCGGTCTCGAGGCGCGGCAGCTGCGCCGCGAAGAACGCCACCACGAGGCCGACGACGAGCAGCACGACCTTGCGCTGCCCGGTGACGGTCTCCGCGAAGCGGTCGATGAAGCGATCGAGCATCCGAGCCGGCCCGACTATAGCGACGAACCCGAGGTCGGCCGCCTTTTTTCGCCCCTGCGAAGGCCGCTTCGCGGCGCATGACGAAAGTCACTCGTGGCCAGCTGCGAGCGCGTCTCGTTCGCGCAAGAAGGCGTCGATCTCGGCGGCGAGCGCGCGCGGCCGCTCGTCGTGGATCGAGTGACAGGCATCGAGGCGCACGATCCGACCGCGCCGTCCGTGCTGCCCGAGCCGACCGGCGAGCTTGCCGACCTCGCGGTGGATGTCGAGCATGTCGTCGTCGCGTGCGCCGGCCATCACCAGCACCGGCGTGCCGATGCGCGCGTAGCGCGGGGCGGAATGGCCGCGGGGCGTCTCGGTGATCGAGTAGATCGTCTGCTCGTAGGCGAGCGCGAGGCACGTCACGCGGTGCGCGTGATCGTAGAGCTCGCGGCGATCGGCGCGTGACGCGAGCGTGTGCTCGCGCTCGAGCTTCATGCCCTTGAACCAGAGCGTCGGCTGCGCCTTCATCAGCGGCGCCGGCGCCTCGAAGATCCAGCGGATGTAGTCGGTGCGCGAGTCGTGCGCGTCGTCCGCGTCGTGATCGTCGGCCATCACTTCGCCTCGGAACAGGCGCCGCCCGGCGGTGGCCTCGATGGCGGCCCAGTTCACGTAGTTCGTCTGCTGCGTGCCCCAGACGGATCCCGGCGACCACGCGATCGACGAGACCGCGTGACCGAGTCCGCCGTGGATCGCGATGCGCAGCGCGAGCGTGCCGCCGAGCGAGCCGCCTGCGACGGCGACCAGCCGCTCGCTCACGCCGAGCGTGTCGACGAGCGAGAGCGCGAAGCTCTCCGCGAACGCGAGGTAGCTGTAGCCGTCGTCGCGATCCCACGCGGGCGCCGCGTACGTCCCGGCGGCGGGATCACCGATGCGCTCGGGTGCCACGCGCGACGAGTAGCCCTGGCTGGGGAGATCGACGGCGATCACGCCGAGCCCGCGCGACGCGAGCTCGCTCGCCACCACGTCGACCTCCTCGAGCCGCGAGCCGAGCCCGTGCAGCAGCAGGACGACACCGCGGTCGCTGCGCAGATCGCCGACCGTCACGTAGCGTGCGCGGACCACCACGCGCGAGCGGCCCATGACGACGACGTCGGCCTCCTGCTGCGCGTGGCGGGTGACTCCCACGTTCACCGGGCGGTGTGGCGCGTCCAGCTCGGCCGCGACCGCGAGCCAGGGTGCATCCTCGCCGTCGGCCAGCGTCAGTCCCTTGTCGTGAGCGAGCGCGGGGGCGCGGCGGCGGCGCTCGTCGGGCGAGCCGTCGAGATAGGAGAGCACCCGGTGCGCGTGGGCGATCGCGTCGGTCGCGCTCGGGCCGCGTCCGATGTCGCCGCTCCGCACGCCGAGGCGCTCGAACGCCGCGCGCGACGCGCGGCCCGTCACGGCCATCTCCGCCATCGCGGCGGCGGCCTCGCGATCCGACTCCCAGAGCGCGGCCGCACGTCGCAGCGCTGCCAGTGGATCTCCGGCGAGCTCGCGCAGCACGCGGATCGGCCGGTGCTCGCGACCCGGGACGACGAGCCGGGAGGGCGGTGCGCTCGCGACCCAGGGGCGCTCGACTTCCTCGTGCTCGAGGGGGCCGAGGTCTCGGAGGTCGACCGTCGAGCGCGCCACGCTCCAGGGTGGATCGCCCCCCGTCGCGCTGCCTTCACCGTTCGGTCACGGCGCGCGCCCTCACCATCTCCGGGGCAGTCACCCCGCCGATCCGCTCGAGACGCCGATCAGGTGGATCAGCGGACCAGGTAGACGACGCCCACGCGGACCTCGTCGGAGGTCGTGAGCGCGGCGAGCATCGGCGGGGCCGGCACGCGATCGATCTCGCGGGCGGCGTCGAGGGCCGCCTCGTCGAGGATCCCGTGGCCCGACGTACTGGCGATGCGGATCGCCAGGACGCGGCCGTCCTGCCCGATGCGGAGCGCCAGCTCGACGCGCCCCTGTAGACCTTCGCGGCTCGCCGCGCGTGGGTAGCGGGTGTGCGCGCGCACGAGCTCTTCGACCTGGTGGACGTAGCCGCGGCGCGCGCGGCGGCGATCGGCCTCGCTCGGGCCCGGATCGACGGCCGGGGCGGGACGGATCGTGCTGACGAGCGAGGTCCCGTGGCCGCCGGGGACGCCGCCGGGGACGCCGCCCAGCTCGCCCGCCGCGACGCTGAACGCGCTCGGTCCGTCCCCGGTGAGCGCGGCGGCCGGCGGAGGTGGCTCGCCGAAGACGTCGTCGATGGAAGGAGGCGCGATCGGCTCGGGGGTCGGCGCCACGGGCGCGATCGGGGCCGGCGGCTCGGGCGCCTCGACGGCGCGAGGGCGCTCGTGCCGTACGACCGGCTCGGGCGGAGCGGCTGCGGGCGGCGGCGTCGGCTCTTGCGGCGCCGGCGGAGGCGGGGCCGGCGAGCTGAGGTCGAACTCGACCCAGGTCTCCTCGAAGGCGCGCGAGACGTTGGTCTCGATCGGGAGCGTCACCAGCGCCAGCGCGACCAGCGCGTGGATCGCGAGCGAGGCGACGAGCACCGAGGGCGCCGGTGCCGGCGGCACCTGCATCGGGACCGCCGCGAGCTCCGATCGCTCCGCGGCCGGGCGCGCGATGTCGTGGCTGGGGAGCTTGGCGGTGAGGGGCGGCATGCGTCGCGTGCAGGAGAGTCAGGCGTGAGAATGAATCTCAGGCGCAAGCATTCCGGTCTCCCAGGCAAAGATCAAGGGAAACATGGAATGATTCTCACTGACGTACGCGCCGCCGCAGAGATTCAACCCCCGGACGCGTCGATTTGCGACCGATAGGTCGCAGCTGGGAACACAGGCGGCGCGCAGCGCGCCGCGCAGATCACACCGAGAAGGCAGGTGGTTCCAACCGTCTCTCTCATCGCGAATCTGCGCCGCGCCGCGCGCGGCCTATGTCCCTTCTGCCCCGCCGCCGGCCTCGAACGCGCTCTCGATCGCCGCGCTCTCGGCCAGCTCCGGCTCGTCCTCGAGGGGCTCGGCTGCGTCCGGGGCGGCGTCGCTCACCGTCTCGAGCGACTCGCTCTCGGCGGCCAGCTCCTCCCCGGGCGACGAGTCGCTCGCCGGCGCCGTGGCGAAGTGCCGCCGGATCGCCTCGGCCTGCTTGCGGCTCGCGCCCGCCGCCACGAGCTCGTCCTCCGTCGCGGCCGAGATCGCGCGCAGCGATCCCAGCACGCGCAGGAGCGTCGTGCGCGTCTTCTTGCCGACGCCCGGCACGTCGTCGAGGCCGCTCCGGAGGCGCCGCCGCCGCCCGAGCTTCTTGCGCAGCTCGTTCGAGACGCGGTGCGCCTCGTCGCGCACGGCGGTGAGAAAATGGAGCGTCGCGCTGCGCTCGCGGAGCGAGATCGCGTTCTTCTGCCCCGGCAGATAGACACGCTCGCTCATGGTCTCGCCGCGGACGTTGTCCTTCTCCTTCGCGAGGCCGCACACGGGCAGGTCCTTCACGCCGAGCTCTTCGAGCACCGCGAGCGCGATGCCGAGCTGACCGCGGCCGCCGTCGACGACCAGCAGATCCGGCAGCTCCCAGCCGACCTCGTGGCGACGCGCGAGCCGCCGCGAGAGCACCTCGTGCATCGCGCCGAAGTCGTCGCCGCCGCTCACCTTGCGGACGTGGAAGCTCTTGTAGCGCTTGCGATCGGGCACGCCGTCGAGCAGCGCCGTGATCGCCGAGACCGTGTCGGTGCCGCCCGTGTGGGAGACGTCGATGCACTCGATCCGGTGCGGAAGGCGCGGCAGGCGCAGCTTCGTCATCACCTCCGTCAGCCGCTTCTCCACGTCCTCGCGCTCGCGCTGCTTCTCCTTGAACGCGTGCTCGGCGTTCTCGGTCGCCATGCGGATGAGATCCTTGCGCCCGCCGCGCTGCGGCACCGAGAGGCGCACCTTCTTGCCCCGCTCGTCGCCGAGCAGATCGGAGAGGCCCTCCATCGCCTCGATCTCGACGGGCAAGAGGACCTCGTCGGGCAACGATCCCGCGCTCACGTAGTAGCTCGCGACGAACGCGGCCACGATCTCCTCGTCGGGGAGCGCGACCTCGTCGAGGTCGAACGTGCGCACGTTCGTCATGCGCCCGCCGCGGATGTTCACCACCGCGATCTGCCCTTGGTCGCCCTGCACGAAGAGACCGATGGCGTCCTGATCGACGTCCTTGATCACCTCGACGCGCTGCTCTTCGCGCACGCGGTCGATCGCGCGCAGCTGATCGCGGTAGCTCGCGGCGCGCTCGAAGGCTTCCTCGGTCGCGGCCGTGCGCATGCGCGCCTCGAGGTCGTGGACGAGCTCGTCGTGGCGTCCCTCGAGGAAGAGCTTCACGAGCTCGACCTGGGCCCCGTACTCGGTGCGATCCACCTCGAGCACGCAGGGCCCGGCGCAGCGCTTGATCTGGTACTGCAGGCAGGGCCGCTCGCGCCGCGCGAAGTCCGAGTCGCGGCAGGTGCGCAGCTTGAAGAAGCGGTTGACCGTGCGCAGCGTGCGGCGCGCGCTCGTCGCCGAGTCGTAGGGGCCGAAGTACCAGGCGCCGTCGGGCTTGGGGCGGCGCAGCACCGTCAGCCTCGGCCAGCCGTCGCGCGGGTCGAGCCGCAGCGAGAGGAAGTCCTTGTCGTCGCGGAGCTTGAAGTTGTAGCGAGGCTTGCGCTCCTTGATGAGCGCGTTCTCGAGCAGCGCCGCTTCCTTCTCGTTCTTGGCGACGAAGGTCTCGAGGTCCCCGATCTCGCGATCGAGCCGCTCGATGAAGAAGCGCGTGTCGCTCCCGCCCGGCTGGAAGTAGCTCCGCACGCGGCTGCGCAGCGAGCGCGCCTTGCCCACGTAGAGCACGGCGCCCTTGCGATCGAGGAAGACGTAGACGCCCGGCGAAGCGGGTAGGGCGTCGAGCTTCTGCGTGACGATCTCGGGAAGGGCCATCGGACGGCGCAGGCAACATCGTTCCGTCCGGCGCCGCTGTCGAGCGCCCGGCGAGAGAAAGGACGCTACGTCCTGTCAGGATGCCGACGCGTCAGTGCGAGGCCCCGGTGCCGCGCACGACCGACCACATCGCGATCGCCCGGCGCACGCCGCCGCTCGGCGGCGGATCGAGCTCGAGGTGGGCGACGTCCTCGAGGGCGGCCGCCGGAAGGAAGTAGACGAACGAGTCCTGCGGGGCCGGGTCGAGATCGGCCGAGAGCGTGTCGAGCGCGTAGCGCCCGGGACCGAAGAGGGCGCCGTCCCAGGCCCGCATGAACGCATCGGTCTCGCTCTCGGTCAGTCCGATCGTGCGCATCGACTCGCGGAGCGACTGGCGGCCGGGGCCCGTCGGCGGCAGCGCGGGCATGTCGGTGCGGTCGTCGGACTCGTCGTCGGCGGAGCGATCCGCGACGGGGGCCGTGTCGGAGTCGAAGTCGGCACGGACGTCGATCGACTGATGGGGCGCCGGCGGGCTGACGGCCAGGGTGCGGACACGCCCGCCGTCCGACGACAACCGCACGAGCATTCCCGGGATCACCGCGTCGCCTTCGTTCGTGACGCGGATCACCTCGTAGGCGCCCGTGCGCTCGAACCGGAGCGGCGGGGTGAAGCTCGTCGCACGCCCCCGATAGAAGAGGAATCGCTCGCGGTGATCTCCGACCCGCACGCACGCGGCGTCGTCCACGCGAACGATGCCGAGCGAGAGCGTCTCGCACACCTCGCCCGCCGGCAGGCCCGCGCAGGGCGCCTGCGCCGCGCCGGGCAGCGGCGAGATCTCGCAGGGGTCGGTCGGGTCGATCGCGACGTCGGTCCACGCGGCGTGTGCTCCGGCCGCGGAGAGTGTCGCGAGCGGCCACGTCTCGAGCAGCGTGCCTCCGCTGCCGGCGGTGATCTCGACGGTGCGCAGGGTCAAGGGCGCCGGGGCGTGGAAGTAGAGGACCGGCTTGTCGACCGCCATCGCCTCGATGGCGACCGGCGCGATGGCGCCGAAGCGCTGCGAGTCGGCCGGCCCGCCCCGAATCAGGCCCCACTCGTGGACCTCGTAGTCCGCGCTCGGTCCGGGCGTCCGATGCGTCGGGTGTTCCTCGGTCGGGCCGGTCGTCGGGTCGGGCGCGTGCGCCGCAGGTGCGCCACACGCGCAGGCGGTCAGTACGAGCAAGCCAGCAACGACGGGGGCCGAGCGCGCGTTGAGGATGGACATGGCCCGATCCTGACGCGTGAGCGAGCCCGAAGGGTCACGAAAACGTCGGGTGGGGTGACCGAGCGGGCTGGCGCCCTGCGACGAGCCTCACGGAACGATGCCCTGGCACTCGGCGGCGCAGGCGAACGAGCTCGTGCACGACTCGCCATCGAGGCACGCGTCGCACGCGTTCGCTGCGTTCGGATCGTGATCGACCATGTCGTGGCAGCGCGCGCGGCAAGAGTCGGTGTCGTACGACCCGTCGAAGCAGTCGCGGTAGCGGTTGCAGACGTCGTCGCAGTCCACGTACATGTCGATCTCGTGGACGGGGTCGTGGGCGCAGCCGGCGGCCGCCGCGACGGAGAGAGCGAAGAACGCGAGCGGGGCGAGAGACTTCGAGCGCATCGTCGGCGAGCTCCTGGCGCCGGACGTCGGCGCGTGCGCTCGTCCCAGCACTCGCGGTGCCACGCACCGGCACGCCCACTGCCGAGCGGATCGTCGCGCCGGCGCCACGGTCGTGCGTCGAGCGCACGCCTCACCGCGGCGGGCGTCTCGCCGTCGCGCGCTGGCCGATCGATCAACGCACCGGTCGCGCGCGCGCGTGGAACCAGGCGCGCATCACCTGCTCCATCTGCGCCTGCTGGTCGGCCGGCGCTCGTCGACGGCAGGTCGCGATCTCGTCCGTGCCCGTCGGCGCGCCCCAGCGGACCTCGGGGCAGTCGTTGGGGTTCCACGAGACCTCGAACGCCGTGGCGCGCGAGACCACGTCGGTCAGCGTCAGGGAGAACGGGGAGCCATCGCTGCGCGCGTAGCTCACGTGTCGTGCGGCGAGCTCGCGATCGCGGCGCTCTCGCACCTCCGTCGCGACGCGCTCGGCATCCTCGGGGCGCACGCCGTAGCGCTCGGGGCGGCGGCGTACGACGTCGGGGAAGCCCATCACCGTGTCGATCGCCACGAGCAGGCGCATGTCGCGCGAGGGCGTGCTGAAGTCCTCCCACGCGCCCTCGGTCTGGAAGATGTCGATGCCGGTCGGCATCGGGACGATCTCGCCCGGGTGCTCGCGCAGGTAGCCCTCGCCGGTGTCGACGGACACCACGCGCCGCCCGACGCTCTCTTCGAGCGCGTCCACGAGCGCGACCATGCGATCGGTGGCGTCGACGGGCCGCGGGTCGACGAGCGCTTCCACGCGATCGTACCAGTCGTCGGTGCTGCCGGCGTATTGCGCCCGCGAGAAGGGGACGAAGCCGGAGCGTCGATCGAGCTCGCCGTTGGTGAGCTCGGTGTAGGTGAGCGTCTCGTCGTCGTACGTGATGGGTCGCCAGGCCTTGAATCCCGCGCCGACGTCGCGCGTGTCGCTGGTGAACAGGAACGTGCCGCGCCAGAACGTGCGGCGCCCGATCGTGCCGTCGGGCTGCGCATCGGCGCCGATGAGCGCGCCCCAGTGGCCCGGTCGCTCGGGGATCCACTGCGCCACGACGATCACGTGCCCGTAGGGATCGGCGAAGACCGTACCGGGGCGGATCGAGGCGCGGTCGAGACCGACGGGATACAGATCGGTGCTCTCGTCGCCCGGCGCGGTGCGCGCGGTCGCCGAGTGGACGAACGACGAGATCTGGTGCGTCGCGAACCACTCGAAGGCTTCGACCTCGCTCGCGAACGAGTGCTCCATCGTGCTCGTGCTCGGGAGCGCCTCGCACGTCGGGGGAATGCCCGCGCGCCCGCGGCTGCAGCGGCGCATGCCGAAGGGCAGGTGGAGCTTCCACGCGAAGTAGGCGCGCAGGTAGTAGGGCAGGTCCGCGCAGTCGGGCACGAGGTTCAGCACGGGCACCTCGTGGCCGCGCAGATCGAGCTCGGTGCGCGAGTCCTCGCCCTGGCCGAGGTGGTCGTAGAGGAGGTTGTGCTCCGGATCGCGAAGGAGCACCGAGAGCCCGTTCCACGTCCGGTCGTCGCCCTCGGGAAAGGCGAAGAGCTGCTCGACGAAGGCGGCGAAGAACGCCTCGGTGTCGGCTTCCCACGCGATGCGTGGCTCCCACACCGCGGGGTAGGGCGGCGGCAGGACGGTCGCGGGATCCGGCGGCTCGGGCGGGAAGCGTGCGACGCCGAAGTAGTCGCAAGCGACGAGGTGATCGCCGTCTCCCAGCGCGACTTGGTAGCGCCCGTAGGCTGCGTCGGGGATCTCGACCCAGCGCGCGAACGGCGGGCCCCCGAGGCGGTGCATCGCCGGGCGCGTGCGCTGTCCGCGTCGGTCGAGCAGCTCGATCACCGACAGGCCGGGATCGGCATCGGTCGTCACGATCACCCGCACCGTCTGCCCCTGCACCGGGTGCGCGGGTGACTGGAAGATGCGCGCGTGCACGTTCTCGGTGCACTGCGCCTCGCGCCGCGGGAACACGAGCGGCATCGCCGGCCGCATCTGGGCGAGCTCCTGCAGATCGGGCTCGGGCGGGCGACCGAAGACGACGATGCGCTCGAGTCGCTCGACGAACGCGCGGCGCGAGGTGCCTCGGCCGAGCTCGAGATCGCTCACCGCCACGCGCCCCGTGTGCACGATCCGGTCGCCGGGCGTTCCGTCGCCTCCCGCGCAGGGCTCGAGGTACTCGGCGAACGCATGGAGGATGCGCGGTGCGCCCTCGCTCGTCCGGCCGAGGTAGATCATCACGTGCCCCGGGAAGTGGAGGAGCACGATGCCGTGGTCGAGCGCGCGGTCCGCGATCGCGAGCCGCTCGCGCTCGCTCATCTCGGGCGTGATCGGGATCGAGAAGGTCCCCGCCTCCGCTTGTCTCGCCGAGTGGCGCGGCAGATCGAGATCGAAGGTCGCGAGCACGTCCATCACGAGCTCGCTGCAGTCGAGCCCGCCGTCGCCGCCCCAGCCGTAGGGCTCGCCGAGGTGGCGGAACGCTTCTTCGAGGAACGCGCGACGCGTGAGCGTGCGGCGTGTCGGGACGAGCGCCCTGGGGTCGAGCGCCTGGCTCCGGTGCAGGCCGTCCGCGACCCCGAAGCGCACGCGCGCCGGATCGCTCGGATCGAGCGGCAGGAGCACGTCGGGGCCCACCTCGAGCGTGGCCCCGTCGTCGGCGATCAGCGTCACCGGCGCGCGCGGGTGCACGCGTGGCGCGGAGGTGACCAGGGCGATCGCGTCCCGCGCGAGCGGCGCCGAGAGCGGGGCCGACGCATCGATCCATCCGAGCGCGTAGCGCGTGCGGACCAGGAGCACGTCCTGCTCGCGGACCAAGATCTGGAGCGGCTCCTGGGCTTCGATCGTGCTGCACGCGTTGCGATCGAGGTTCGGGTCGGGCGCGCTGCCCGCGGGCGCATCGGGGGCCGGCGCCGAGCGCAGCACGGAGAGGTCGCGGCCACAGCGCAGGGCGATGCGCCCGAGGGCGATCACGAGCCCGCCGTCCACGGCGCCGAGCGGCGCGGCCGCGTAGCGCGCGAGCATGGCCGGCGTCGCGCGCTCGCCGCTCTCCTGCACGTACGCGCCGCTCTCGAGACGCTCGCGCACGAAGGCGAGGCGCTCGTCGACCTCGCGCTGGACGAGGGCCGCCGTCGGTGCCTCCGCCAGCCCGAGGCGCGAGAACGGGAGGTCGTCGCCCCCCGCGCCCACCGCGCGATCGTGGGAGGCGATCTCGGCCTCGCTCATCAGCGGTCGATCGAGGTCCGCGGCGTCGCGGCGCGCGAGCCAGTAGTCGAGCGTCTGCTCGCTCGGCTGCACGCGCGGCAGCAGGGCGGGGGTCTCTCGGGCTCCCTCGCAGGCCGGCAGGCCCGCGTCCGCCGGGTCGGCGGGGACCGGGCTCGCCGGCTCGCTCGCCTCGGGATGCTCGCCATCGACCTGCGCGGCGCCCCCTCCGCAGCTACCGAGGCCCACGGCGAGGAGAAGCCCCACCCACGTCGCGACAAGCCGGTGCACGATTCGCCTCTTCGATCGTAGCGCCCTCGGAGCGCTCCGTCGCAGAAACGACGGGTGGGACCCCGGTCGTTATTCTCGGTCCTGCGCGCGTGGCCGCACGGCGGGGCCGGACGATCCGAGCGGCCCTCTCCCCCACGGCACGGGCTCGGCTATGCTGATTGCTTCCACGGAGGGCGAGATGCGGGAGCGCAGCTGGGTGTGGGCGGGCCTGGTGCTTTCGATCGCGGGCTGTCAGGGCCCCCCGCGCCTCGCGCCGGAGCTCCTGCCGCCGGACATCGTCGAGCCGATGCCGCCGTTTCCCGAGCCGGGGCCGATCGACATCTTCCTCGACCCGCGCGTGATGGCTCGCCCGACCTCGATCGAGGTCGATCCGCCGCCTCCGATCACCGGAGGAACGCTCTTCGTCCCGTCACGGGGAGACGTCGCGGTCGTCGCCGATCCCGATCGCAATCGCATCGTGGTCGTCGATCTCGTCGCGCACGCCGTGCTCGGGGAGACGACGTCGCTCCCGCCCGGCGCCGAGCCCTTCCGCGCCGCCGAGGATGCCGACGGTCGTGTCCACGTGGTGCTCCGCGGCACTGGCGACGTGTACTCGTTCGACGTCGAGAGCGTCGACGACGGCACGCGCTCGCACGTCTGCGCGATGCCGCGCGGCAACGCGTTCGACCCCGAGGCCGATGGGCTGGTCGTGGCGTGTCGCTCGGGCGCGCTCGTCACGCTGGGCACCGGCGGCGCGATTCGCAGCGTCGTCGAGGTCGCGCCCGACCTGCGCGACGTGGTGATCGCCGACGGCCGGCTCTTCGTCTCGACCTTCCGCGCTGCCGAGCTGCTCGAGGTGGATCGCGCGACGGGCGACATCCTGACGGCGCAGGAGCCGGTCACCGCGCTCGGCAACGCCGTCCGCGACGAGCGCGGCGGCTTCTCGCTCGGAGCGCTCTCGCCCTCGGTGGCGTGGCGCACGGTCCTCGTTCCCGGCCGGGCGCGGACGATCGCCGCGGTCCATCAGCGGGCGAGCGACGCGCCCGTCGCCACCCAGCCCGGAGGCTACGGCGCGAGCGGCATGCGCTGCGGCGGCGGCAGCATCGTGGCGTCGGTGCTCACGTTCTACGACGAGCGCGGGATCGCCTCGACGGGGGTGGAGCTGCCGCAAGCGACACTGGCCGTCGATCTCGCCATCTCGCCCGACGGCGAGGTGGTGACGATCGTCGCGGCGGGCAACGAGTCGGGCGAGCAGGCCGTGCAGACCTATCCCGTCGGCACCGTCGAGCTGGGGGAAGAGGCCGGCTGCCTGTTCGCGACGCCCCCGCTCGCCGCCGACGGCAGCGTGGCCTCGATCCGGAACCCGGTCGCCGTCGCTTACGACGGCGTGGGCCGACTGGTCGTACAGCAGCGCGATCCCGCGGCGCTCTTCTACCAGGGCAGCACGATCCGGCTGGGGGGCGCGGAGCGCTTCGACACCGGTCACGCGGTCTTCCACGCCAACTCCGGCGCCTTCATCGCGTGCGCGTCGTGCCATCCCGAGGGCGGCGACGACGGGCGCGTCTGGACCTTCGAGGGCATCGGGCCGCGCCGCACGCCGGCGATGCACGGCAGCCTCCGCGGCACCGAGCCGTTTCACTGGGACGGCGACATGAGCGATCTCGGCGTGCTCGTGCACCAGGTCTTCTCGAGCCGCATGAGCGGGCCCGCGCTGAGCACGACCCAGATCGAGCACCTGGGCCAGTGGCTCGACCACGGCATCACGGCTCCCGCGCACGAGGCGGGGATCGACGCCGACGCCGTGGCGCGCGGCCGCGCGCTCTACGACGGCGAGGCGCAGTGCGCGGCGTGCCACCGCGGACCCGACCTCACCAACAACGCGACGGTCGACGTCGGGACGGGCGGGCCCTTCCAGGTCCCTTCGCTCGTCGGCGTCGCGTACCGCCTCCCGCTCATGCACGACGGTGCGTGCCCGACGCTTCGCGCGCGCCTGGTCGACCCGACCTGCGGCGGCGGCGATCGGCATGGTCACACCGAGCAGCTCGCGCCCGCGCAGGTCGACGACCTCGTGGCGTATCTCGAGACGCTCTGATCGGCCGCCCGTCAGCCCTCGTAGCGGCATCCCGACGTGCAGGTCTCCATCACCTCGACGGCGCAGAGATCAGGCAGCGTGGGACGGAGGCGATCCCAGATCCAGCGAGCGAGGATCTCGCTGGTCGGGTTCTCGAGACCGGGGATCTCGTTCAGGTAGTAGTGGTCGAGCTGCTTGCGGAGCGGCTCGAACGCCGCCGTGAGATCGGCGAAGTCCCTCACCCAGCCGCCGCGGGCGTCGAGTGGCGCGCTCGCGCAGATGCGCACGCGGTACGAGTGACCGTGGAGCCGCCCGCACTTGTGACCCTCGGGGACGAACGGCAGTCGATGCGCGGCCTCGAAGGTCGCTTCTTTCCAGATCTCGTGGCGAGCCATCAGCGAATCCCGAGCAGCTTGTGCGTCTGGAGCGAGAGGCGCCAGCGCGGATGCGCCATGCAGTACGCCGTGGCTCGCTCGGTGTGCTGGGCGCGGAGCACGTCGTCCATCGGCTGCAGGAAGAAGTGGTCGAACGCGAGGGGCTCGAACTGCGCGGGATCGTACTGGCTGGGATCGACGCCCGGCTGCGGATAGACGAGCTTGAGCTCGTGCCCGTGCCGCTGGACCAGCTCGGCACCGGCCTTCGGGCTGACGCAGATCCAGTCGACGCCCTCCGGGACGGGGAGCGTGCCGTTCGTCTCGAGGCCGATCTCGAGGCCCTCGCCCTTGAGCGCGGCGATGAGCGCGGGATCGAGCTGGAGAAGAGGCTCGCCGCCCGTGCACACGACGTAAGGGCGCCCGCCGGCGTCCGGGAACTTGGAGCGGACGACGCGCGCGAGCGAAGCGGCGTCCTCGAAGCGCCCCCCGCCCTCGCCGTCGGTCCCGACGAAGTCGGTGTCGCAGAAGCGGCAGACCGCGTCGTTCCGATCCTTCTCCCGACCGGACCACAGGTTGCAGCCCGCGAAGCGGAGGAACACCGCCGCGCGGCCGGTGCGTGCTCCCTCTCCCTGCAGCGTGAAGAAGATCTCTTTGACCGAGTACGTCATCGACCACGCGCACGGGCGAGGCGGTGCTCGACCATCAGGCAGCGGTCCTCGACGACGCGAATGCCCGCCGAGGTCAGCGCGCGCGCGAGCCCTTCGTGCCGGATCCCCTGCTGCAGCCACACCACGGGCGGCGCCTTGGCCAGCAGGTCTGGAAGGTGCGCCTCGAGGTCGCTCGGCCGGCGGAAGACGTCCACGAGATCGATCGGGCCCTCGATGGCCGCGAGCGTGCGGACCACGGGCCGGCCGAGGATCTCGGTCGCCTCGGGGTAGTAGACCGGCACCGGGACGATCTCCACGCCGGCCGACGCGAGGTAGGCCGGCACGTAGTAGGCGGGCTGGCTCGACTGCGCCTCGGTCTTGATGCCGAGGACCGCGATCCGACGCAGCCCGGCGGCGATCGCGAGGATCTCGTCGTGGCTCTCTACGACGTGGGACATGGGAGCAGAGGCATAGGGCAGCGCCCGCGCGTGTCGAGGCGCCCGAGGGGCTCGTACGGCATCGGTTGCCGCGCGCGCGTCAGGTCGTCTATGGTCCCCGTGCGTCGGAGGAATCATGTCGCGATCGACCGTGTGTTGGCTCCTGGGCTCGCTCCTTCTCACGCTGGCCCCTGGCTGCGGAGGCGACGGCATCCGGCACGCGAGCGTCTCGCCCGGGCCCATGCCGGCCGGCCAGACGTTCACCGGGGTGTGGCACTCGCCGCAGTACGGCGAGATGCACATGGTGCAGACCGGCTCGCAGGTGGTCGGCGAGTACACGCAAGACGAGCGACACGGCCGCATCCAGGGCACCGCCCAGGGCGACCTGATGCGCTTCGAGTGGAGCGAAGAGCGCGAGCTCGTCATGGGCCGGCCGACGACGACCCGCGGTCATGGCTACTTCCAGTTCCAGGTCGGCGGCGACGGCGACTCCTACATCGTCGGCGAGTGGGGCCACGACCAGAACGAGACCGGCGGCGGACCGTGGCGCGCAGCGCGTGATCGCCGTCGCCAGCCGCATCTCGGCGGCGCCACCAGCGGCGGATCGGGCTCGTCCTCGTCGGAGTCGGGAGGCTCGGACGATGGCCTCGAGGATCTCGGGCCCTCGGGCGGCGGCTCGTCGTCGTCGACGAGCTCGGGATCGTCCGGCGACGGATTGGGCAGCGATCTCGACGGTCTGTGACCGTTCCGTCACACCTGTGAGCGCCGGGCGCGCGCCCGACTTGCATTCGCAGGATCGCTCGGGGACACTCGTCGCGTTCGCCTTGGGGGGGAGCCGCCGGTAGCGCGGATGCTTACGTTCCAGAGAGTGTGGGGTCGTCCGACGAGGACGGCGCCGACGAGAGAACGAACCGACCCAGCACGCAGCAGCCAGAGAACGTCCGCCCCCGCGTGGGGACCTGCCACGGACGGTACGGCCGAGAGAACGGCGGTATTCCCGGAAGAGCGTGACCGGGGCGCCCGAGCGGGCGGCAGGAAGGGAGCACGATCGTCGATGGGTCTTCTGTCCAGCTGGTCCGCGCGCGCCAAGGGCGCCTTCGAGCACCAATCGGCCACGACGAGCACGATCACCGAGAGGGAGAGCGAGCCTCCAGAACGGGGCGGCCATCCGGTGGACGGGCGAGATCAGACGGCGGACGCGCGGGCGGCCAGGATGACCTGGTCGGATATCTGCCGCGCCGACCAGTTCCGCGGCCGGTGGGTCGCGCTGTGCGAGTGCCACTACGACGAGTCGACGGGCAAGGCGACCGAGGGCGCCGTGGTCGACGTCGACGACGACCTCGTCGAGCTGTGCAGCCGGATCCGCGCCTCGGACAAGAAGAACTGCGCGATCCTGTTCTGCGACGAGAACGCGGAGCAGCACTGAGATCCTGAGGGTTTCTGGGCGCCCCCCTCGGCGCGGCCCTCTCCCACGAGAGTGAGAGAGGGATGGGGTGAGGGACTGCGACAGCCGCGCCGATCCGCGCCGCTGCGATAGCCCGTCCTCACTCCGGTGCGCGCGTGCTGCGCCTCCCGCAATCGCCGCGAGGAGCTCAGAGGTGCGCGATCAGCGTGGCGCCGGGCACCAGTCGTCGCTGAACTGCCGACGCGCGGAGCCGCCGGCCCCTACGCCGCGCAGATCGCGATAGAGCGACTGTGCCTGCGGACAATAGCCCTGCTGCAGGAGGATGCCGACCTGGTTGCCGCCGCGGGTGTCGAGCTGCTGCTGGAGCTGGCGCGACTGCGGGGCCGAGCGGCCGACGAGGCGCTGGACCTCTCGGAGCGAGCCGATCGCGCCCGCCCAGTCCCGGCGGTCGAGCGCGCTCAGTCCGCGCGCCGATTCCGCACGGGCGTTGGCTTCGTCCGCCGCGCTCACGTGCCGCTCGGTGTGGTGGTCGTCTTCGCTCGTCGTTCCCGCCGCAGTTCCAGCGTCGGGCGGGGTCGTCGCGACCGAGGTCGGCGGGGTCGCGGGCGTGCCGCCGGTCGTGGGCGGGGGCACCGTCGTCGTCACCGGTACGAGCGGCTGCATCGTGCCGGTGATCACCTGCGGGCCCGTCGTCGGCGGCGGCCGGGTCGTCGTCGTCGCCACGGGGGTGCCCGTGTCACGCCCGAAGACCCACCAGAGCCCGACGGCACCGATGGAGCCGCCGATCACGAAGAGCGCGACCAGGCCGAAGAGGATCGCCCGCCCTCCGCCGCCGCCGGCCTGCGGCTGCGACATCGTGCCGGTCGAGTAGCTGGGCGCGCCGGCGGGCGCGGGCGTCCCGTACGAGGCGATCCCCGGCTGGCTCGCGTAGCCGCCGGGCGCGATCCCCGGCATCGACGGCGCGTTGCCGAACGACTGCATCTGGCCGGTGGGCGCCATCATCGGCCCGGTTCCCATGCCGCCGGGGCCCATCGCGCCCATCGACGCGGTCCCGCCCATACCCATCCCGGGCGCCACGCCCATCCCCGGCGCCATGCCCATGGGGGGCGGCGTGTTCTGGCCGAACCCGGACATCGGCGCGGGCGTCGGAACCGGCGGCCGTGCCTCGGCGCCCTTGGGGAGGATCGCGCCGCCCGACGAGGTCGCCATCGTCCACGCGGCCTGCGTGTCCTGGTAGCCCGTGAACTCCTGCAGGAACTCCAGCACGCTCGCGTGGCGCTGCTCGGGCGCCTTGCTGAGCGAGCGCATCACCGCGTTCTTCTTGTTCTGCGCGATCTGCATCGCGTGCGGGTACGCCTCGAAAGGCGTCGGCTGGGACGTGAGGTGCTTGGTCGCCCACTCCCACGGCGTCTTCGCATCGAAGGGCAGGTGCCCGGTGAGCATCTCGAAGACCATGATGCCCAGCGAGTAGATGTCGCTCCGCAGATCGAGCGTCTTTCCGCTGAACTGCTCGGGGCTCATGTAGGGCGGCGTGCCGAGCACCATCCCTTGCTTGGTCAGCTTCGCCTTCTGCGGGTCCTCGGCCTCGCCCTTCTTCGCGATACCGAAGTCCAGCACCTTCACGAAGTCGGTCTGGCCGCCGCGATCGGTGAGCAGCACGTTCTCGGGCTTCAGATCGCGGTGGACGATGCCGCGCCCGTGCGCCTCGTGGAGCGAGCCGCACATCTGGATGAGGATCTTGTCGACCCGCGCGACGTCGAGGAGGCCCTTCTCCATCTCGGAGGCGAGCGAGCGCCCCTCGATGTACTCCATGACGATGAACAGGGTCTGGTCGTCGAGGGAGCCGAAGTCGAAGAACTGGATGGTGTTCGGGTGCGAGAGCTCGATGACGGTCTCGCACTCGCGGTTGAACCGCGCGACCAGCTGCGGATCCTGGGAGAATTCGGGGTGGAGGGTCTTGATCGCGACCTTGCGGGTCGCGGCGCCCATCTTCTGCTCGGCGATGTAGACGCGGCCCATGCCGCCCTCGCCGAGGAGCTTGGTCGGGCGGTAGCGGCCCTGGATCACCTTGCCGAGGAGGGGATCCTGGCTCTGGCCTTCGACCTCGACCTCGAGCATGCCTCCGCAGGAGAGACAGAACTTCGCGTGGTCTTCGTTGCTGTGTTGGCAGCGTTGGCAGATGCGCGCCATGAGCCTCGTGGGGGGGACTTCGGGCCGATCGAAAGGGCCTTCGCCCCGGTTCTACGCGAGCGGAGCGCGTTTTCGACCGCGAGTCTAGCCGGGCGCTTGGCAAACTCCAACCTCGTGCCGCGCGATCCGCCGTGGCCGGCCTCGCCGTCGCGCGTCGTTGCCCTGCGCGAAGCGTCGTGGGAGCCTGAAAGGGTGGTCGGTCGCCCCGGCCCGATCGCCGTCTCGGCACGGCGAGCGGTGGGCACTCGGTCGATCGGGCTCTGATCTCTGCGGTGTCTCGGTCTTGCTTGGAGGTCGTTCGCATGCGCGCGCTCGTGGCTCTCGTCGCCTTCCTCTGGGTCGCCGGTTGCTCGAGCCCCCCCAATCCGCCCGGTGACGCCGCCACCGCTGGACACGTCCACGTCGTGTTCGATCCCGGCGCCGGCGACGCGATCGACTTCGCGCAGGTTCCGTTCCCGGACGATCTCTACCGAAATGCCGAAGGCGGCATCGAGCTCGGAGCGTTTCCGGCGGAGACGGTCCAGGTCGCGGGCGAGGTGGCGCCCGATGCCGCGATGGTCCGTACGATGCGCGAGGCGCTCCGCGACCTCGACGGCTTCGGAACGAGCTCCGGCGTGTTCTTCCGCATCGACGGCGACATCGATCCGAGCTCGCTGCCCGCGACGCCTTCCGCGTCTCTGCAGTCGGGCGCCAGCGTCTACATGATGGACGCGGAGAGCGGATCGCCGGACGCGTTCCACCGCATCCCGATCGAGGTCCACTGGGATGCGGCGCGCCACCTGATCGTGGCGCGACCCTGGTACGGTCACGCGCTCTACGAGGGACGCACGTACGCGGTGGTCGTCACCGACGCCGTCCGCGCGAGCGACGGCTCGCCGCTCGTGGCCTCCGCGCGCTTCGCCGCGATCCGCGACGCGACCGGGCGCCTCGCCGATCCCTTCGACGACGCGGCGCGCACCGAGTACACGCCCGTGCTCGCCAACCCGATGGTGGCGCGCGGCAGCGTCGCGGGCCTGGCCGTCTATCACGTGCAGCACGTCTCGGCCGAGCTCGACGAGGCGCGCACCGTCGTCCGCGCCGCCGCGCCGCCCGCGCTCACGATCGAGCGCGTCGCCACGGGCGCTGCGCTCGACGCGCTGCTCGGCACGCCGAATCCCGACGAGCTCGGCACCGACGTGCCGGGCGGAGTCCGTCACGCGCACATCGGGGCGCTCGTCGATGCGACCTTCGAGGCACCGAGCTTCATCTCCGCGCAGCCCTTCGGTCACGGGCCCTTCGTTCACGGCACCGATGGCGCGCTGACCGTGCAGCGGATGGACACCGTCTGGATGACGCTCGCGCTTCCGCCGGGCGACGTCGCCGACCTCCCGCTCGTCGTCTACCAGCACGGCATCGGCGACGATCGCAGCTCGATCTTCGCGGTCGCCGACGCCCTGTGCGCGGAGGGCTTCGCCGTCGCGGCCATCGACATGCCCTTCCACGGGATGCGCGCCGATCAACCGACGGTGGACATGGGCCACGCGTTCGGGAGCACGCCGGGGCCCGACCTCTTCGGCGACATCGGGGGCACGCCGATCTACGTCTCGTTCGTCGGCGTGATCGACGCCGCGGGGCCCTACACGGCGTTCCACCCGGTCTATCCGCGCGACGCCCTGCGCCAGGCCGCGGTCGACATCATGGCGCTCGTGAATGCGCTCGATCGCAGCGACTGGTCGGGGATCGAAGCCATGGGAGGCCCCGCGGGGTTCTCGGTCTCGACCGACCCGATCGGCTTCGTCGGGGTCTCGCTCGGCGGGATCGTCGGCACCACGTTCGTCACCGGCGAGCCACGTGTGGGCGCCGCCGTGCTCAACGTGAGCGGCGGCGAGCTCACGAACCTCGTCGCCTTCAGCGCCGGCTTCAACGGGACCTTCTTCCCGATCCTGTTGCCGCTCGTGGGCATCGACATCGACCAGGTCGACTACGCCGGCTCTCCGCCGCGCTTTCTGCCGCAGTTCGCGCTCTACCAGACGCTGCTCGACCGCGGAGACTCGATGGCGTTCGCGGCCGTGCTGGCCAACCAGCCCAAGAGCCTGCTCTTCCAGATGGCCTACGACGACGAGACCGTGCCCAACCAGGCGACCGAGAGCCTGGCGCGCGTGGCGCAGGCGTCGATCGTCGCTCGCATGCCGCGCTACAGCGATCTACCGATGGTCGAGA
>JBGALT010000308.1:0-5049 GCA_044223665.1 Sandaracinaceae bacterium
CTCGCGCGCGGCGCGTCGCGCGTCGGCCTCGCGCTGGGTTTTCGCGTCCAAGATGCGCGGCCGTGCGAACGCGCGCTGGAGCGCCTCGGTGAGCGCCGCGCGGTCGACCGCCTTCGGCAGTCCCACCGCGCTCATCGTGAGCTTGCCGTCTCCGAGCTCGAACGACACGCCTCGCTGCGTGCCGAGATCGCGCACCTGGAACCGGCCACGCGCGCCGTGCTCGACCGCGCTCGAGAGCAGCGCGCCGAGCGCGTCGACGAGCTCGCGGTACTCGTCTTCTCCCACGACGGCGCGCAGGCGGAGCGCCTCCTCGGTCACGTCGAGCAAGAGGTAGTGGTGTCCGCTGCCACTCGGCCGTCGTGCGAGGAGGGCGAGCACATCGTCGATGCTCCCGTGGCGCGTGGCGCGCGAGGGCGCGAACATCGACGGCCAGCGGAGGTCGGCGACCTGCGCAGTGCGCTCGCGCCAGCGTACGCCGGGCTCGAAGGTCAGATCTCCGACGATCACCGCATCCCAGCCCATGCTCGCCTCCGTTTCGCCGATCGACGGCGATCAAAACCACATGACGGCGAGGCCGGCGCTCCACGCCACGCCCACGAACGCTGCCTCGCGCTCGAAGGGTACGCGGGTCTGCAGGCGCACGTCGGTGAAGAAGCCGACGGTGAAGGGAGCGCCGAAGCCCACCTCGAGGCCGCCGCCGAGATCGGCGGCGAACGCGCCCCAGCTCGGTGCGTCGCGGTAGCCGGCGAAGCCGCGGCCCGAGAAGCCGGTGTCGAGCGCGGCGAACAGGCGCAGCACGTCGGGCACCACGGCGCCCATCACGCGCACGCCGATCATGCCGAACGCCTCCCAGAGCGAGCGCCCGCCGCCGAGGTCGCTCCCCGAGCCGCCACCCATCAGGTCGACGAACCAGACGTCGCTCACGTGGCCCGTGAGTCGTAGGCCTCCGCCGCTCATCACGTTGGTGCCGTCGAACGCGCCGAAGTAGCCGAGCTCGAGCGTGCCGGGAGCGGGCTCGACCGGCGCGGGCACAGGAGCCGGCGCGGGTGTCGCCGCGGTGCCCGGCCCGGGGACCACCCGGCCCGGTGGAGGCGGAAGCAGGACGGTGGCGCTGCCGATGAGCGGGACGGTGCACAGCGTCTCGCAGGGCGGACACGGCCCGACCGGAGGACAAGGCGGACAGACCTCGCCGCAGGCGGTCGGGCGAGGCGTCTTGCCCGCCTGGGCCCGGGCGAGGCCCGGAATCAGCGAGAACACGAGCAGCACGAGCGCGGCGCCGGACCTCACGGAAGAGAGCATAGACGATGCTTCCCTTCGCCGTTTCGGACGATCCATCCTCGTCCTGTGAGCCACTTCGCACCCGTCGGGGTACCCACCCCGGTCATGTCGGCTCGCCGGCCTTCTCCACGCCCCTCCCTCGCTCGAGCGCTCGCCCTGTCCGGGGTGGTGCTCGCGCTCACGAGCTGCATCGGCTCGGTCGACGACGGCCCGCTGGGCCCTCCCGGCTCGCACGGGATGCAGACCGGCTCGCGCGACTTCACGTGCACGCCGGCCACGGCCCAGGATCCCGCGATCACGCGCCTGTCCCAGCGCCAGCTGCGCAACTCGATCGACGCGGTCGTGCGGCACTACCTGGGCGGCGACGCCGACACGATCGTGCCCGCCGTCATGTCCGCCGCGAGCCTGCCGGAGGACTCGTTCGGCGCGACGAGCGATCCCGGCCAGCGGCTCTTCTCGCGCGCCGACTCGGCCATCACCGACAACCTCATCGCCGCGCATGCACGCATGGGCGTGACGCTCGGCACCGAGCTGAGCCAGCCGGCGCGCCTGTCGCGCATCGCCGGTGACTGCGCGACCGACGGGGACACGAGCAACGACGCGGCCTGCCTCGACGCGCTCGTGCGCGATCTCGGCTTCTGGACGCACCGTCGCCCGCTCGACGCGGCCGAGATCGACTTCTATCGGCACACCGTCTACCTCGACGGCGACACCATCACCTCGCAGGGCGTCGCCGAGCTCATCGAGACGATGTTCCGCCAGCCCAACTTCGTGATGCACGTCGAGGGCACGGGCGATCTCACCGACTACGAGGTCGCCTCGCGCCTCAGCTACCAGTTCTGGGACTCGATGCCGGACCAGGCGCTCTTCGACGCGGCCGAGGCGCACGAGCTGCTCACCGACGGCGGCTTCCGCGCACAGCTCGAGCGCGTGCTCCGAGACCCGCGCGCGGACGCGGCCCTCTCGGACTTCCTCGACGAGTGGTGGAAGCGCGACCACGCGCACGCGATCAGCGACTCGCACGATCCGACGCTCGACGTGATCGCGCCGACCGTGACCCGCGACGCGGCGTTCGACGCCGCGGTCGACGCCGAGATGCACGACCTCTTCCTCTACGCGCTCCACCACGGGGGCACGTTCCGCGACTTCTTCCTCGCCGACTCGACGACGACCTCCCACCCGGGTCTCGCGGCCATCTACGGCGTCTCGCCGGCGACGGGCGGCGAGCTCGTCGCGGTGCCGCCCGAGCGCGTCGGCATCCTCACCCGCGTCGCGGCCCTGATCCCGCGGGGCGACATCACGCCGCCGCTCGTCGGCGGCGGCGACACGCACCCGATCCTGCGCGGCGTGTTCGTGCGCCGACAGATCCTCTGCGACCAGATCGGCAACCCGCCGGCGAACGCGATGATGAACCTGCCGTCGATCGATCGCGCGCACGTCTCGCCGCGCGTCGCCGCCGACATGCTCACGCTCTCGGGTGGCACGTGCGTCGGCTGCCACACCTCGCTCAACGCGCCGGGCTACGCGCTCGAGCAGTTCGACGCGCTCGGCCAGCTCCGCACCGAGATCCAGCTCTTCGACTTCGCCACGCCCAGCATCACCGTGCCCGTCGACGCGACCGCGATCCTGCCGGAGTCGGGCACCACCGTGACCGGCGGCGCCGACCTCTCGCGCGTGCTCTACGCGACCGAGCGCCCCTCGGCGTGCTTCGCGCGCAACTACGTGCGCTACACGCTCGGCCGCCCGGAGTCGGAAGCGACCGACGGGTGCCTCCTCCACGACGTCGACGAGGCGATCGACGCCGACCGCCCGCTCATGGAGGTGCTCGGCGCCGCCGTGCTCTCGCCGGGCTTCCGCTTTCGGTCCCCGAACTGAACCGCTCCCCGAGCCGCATGAAGAGAGAGATCGACCCATGACCGTACGCAAGATCGGGCGACGCTTCTTCCTCCTCGGAGCGGGCGGCTTCGCGCTCGCGATCCCGGCGCTGCCGAGCCTGCTCCGCGGCGGCCGCGCCGAGGCGCAGACGATGACGCCTCCCAAGCGCTTCTTCATGATGGCGAACGGCCACGGCGGCGCGTGGCAGGAGAACTTCTGGCCTGCCGAGTCGATGGCCAGCACGGCGTTCGACGTGGGCATGGGCATCCACCAGGGCCACCACGGCACGCTGACGCCGACCACGATGGGGAGCGAGACCGTGCTCTCGAGCGTGCTGCGCGCGCCGAGCTCGCAGCTGACACCCTCGCTCGTCGCGAAGATGAACCTCCTGCGCGGTCTCGACGTGCCGTTCTACATCGCGCACAACCACGCGGCGCTCGGCAACTATGGCGCTCTCTCGGCGGGCAACGGCGGCGACACCACGCTCCCGAACCAGATCACGGCCGACCAGGTCATGGCGCGCTCGAGCGCGGTCTACGCGAGCTCGCCGCGCAAGCGAACGATCTATCTCGGTGGCTCGGGGCAGTACTCGTCCATGAGCGTCGAGCCCGACGGGGTCGGCGGCTTCCAGGGGCTTCCCTCGGAGAACTCGACCACGGCGCTCTTCGACGCCATCTACGCGCCCACGACGGGCATGCCGCCCCCGACGCGCCGCACCGTCAACGACCGCGTGCTCGAGTCGTTCCGCCAGCTCCAGACGGGCGCGCACGGGCCGGGCGCGCGCCTCGGCGGCGAGGATCGCCGGCGCCTGCAGAGCTACATGGATCGGCTCGCCGAGCTCGAGGCGGGCATGCACGGGACGACGAGCGCCGAGTGCCACGACCTCGCCTCGCCCCTCTCGTTCAACGGCACGCTGAACGGCTACGTCAGCCCCGACGACCCGAGCGCCTACGGCCGCTTCTACTCGGCCTACATCGACGTGATCGTCTCGGCGTTCATCTGCGACAGCTCGCGCATCGCGATCCTCGACAGCCCCGATACGTGGCTCGACATCGCGGCGCTCCAGGCCGACCCGAACTTCACGCACGACGGTGCGACGAACAACAACGCCGACAACGATCCGAACCGCGGCTGGCACAACATCGCGCACGCGGCAGGGCAAGGCGACGCGGGCGCCGAGGCGGTGATGCAGGTCTCGCATCGCTCGTTCTTCCAGCGCGTGTTCCTGGACGCGCTGACGAAGCTCGACGACGTGGTCGAAGCGGACGGCAGCCGCATGCTCGACAACACGCTGCTCTACTGGACGCAGGAGTCGGGTGCGGCGACCCACGACAACGACTCGACGCCGGTCGTGATGGCGGGCGCGGCGGGTGGATTCTTCTCCACGGGCCACTACGTGGACTACCGAGACCGCGCGTCGCCGACCCCGGGCGACGGGACCGGCGCCAACCGGAACCGGCGCCGCGGCGTGCTCTATCAGCAGTGGCTGACGACCTGCCTGGACGCGATGGAGGTGCCCCGCGCCGAGTGGCAGCCGGCCGACCGTGCGTCGTTCTCGCCGCGGATGGCCGCGCCCGGCTGGATGGCCGTGCAGTGGCCCGACGTGGATCGCCTCGAGCAGCTCTGCGACAGCCCGCTGCCGATCATCACGAGCTGAGCCTCGGGCCTCTCCCGGCGGTCGCGACGCTCGATCGCGTCGCCCCTCCCGCCGAGCCACGCGATCACGTTGGTCTCGGTTCCCCTCGACCAACGTGATCGACGCGGTCAGATGCCTTCGGGCGGATGCGCGAGGCGCTCGTGCTCCGCACGCAGGCGCGCGATCTCCGCGTCGAGCCGTGCTTCGGTGGCGGTGTCGGCGCGCTCGTGGGCGTCGAGGCGCTGGTGCTCGAGCAAGCG
>JBGALT010000309.1:0-5034 GCA_044223665.1 Sandaracinaceae bacterium
GGCCGCTCAGTCCCGGCAGCACACGACGCCGCCGCGCGAGCGACCCGGCTTCACGAGGAGCTCGGCCTCGTGCGTGCCGGAGCCGTCGTCGCTGCACGACCACGGGGCGCCGAGCGCGCCGCAGAGATCGTGGCCGAACCGATCGAGCACACCGCAGCTGACCGGACTCGGCGCGGCGCCGAGCGTGCCGCACCCGAACACGTCGTTCGTCGTCGATGCCGTCTGCGCGCAGCTCGGGTCGCAGTCGACCGCGCTGCAGTCGGTCCGCGTGCCGGTCGCGCACACGCCGCAGCCCGAGCTGCTCATCCGCGTCACGAAGAACGAGTCGGCCGCGTCGTGCGATCCGGCGCACCCGTCCGGGGAGTGCGCCGCCACGTCGGCCGGCCCCGTGCACACGTGCCAGCCGACCTCGCAGAAGTCGGCGACCCCGCAGCTGCCGCCATCCGGGAACGGCCCGTCGTCGCCGCCCTGCCCGCCGCACGTGACGGGCGCGGGGTGCACGACGCCCGGCCGGGTCCAGCCGCCGCTACAGCCCGCGATGTCGGGGTAGCGCGCGCGATCCTGGAACGCCTCGCGCTGACCATCCGCGCAGCCGAGCTCGTGCGTGACGACGGCCGCGTCCGTTCCGGCGTCGCGCCCCGCGTCGCGCAGGACGGCGGCGTCGACGGCGGCATCCGTCTGCGCGGCATCCGGCAGCGCGGCGTCCGGTCGCGGGACGAGCGCGTCGAGCCCGGCGTCGACGGCGCTCGCGTCCGGCGGCGGCACGAGCGCGTCGGGCCCTGCATCGGTGCTCGCGGCGTCCACGTCTTCGGGCGGCGCGACCCATCCGAGCCGTCGGATCTGGGACTTCGACCCGCACCCGGCGAGCGCGACCCCGAGAGCCACGGCCACGGTACCGAGCGCGATCCTCTTCACGGGCCCCAGCTTACCCCGTCGGGGCGACTGGCGCGCGCCGTGCTCCGTGATGCACGCTCCGCCCTCCGATGCTCGCCCTCGTCTCGCTCTCGACGCTCGCGCTGGCGGGCGGGACCGCGCTCGCGAGCCGGTTCTACCGCGAGAGCCGGGCCGAGCGCGCCCTCGCCGGCATCATGCTGGCGCTCTTCGCGATCCACGGCGCCGTCCACGTGCTCGGCTGGACCGACCACCTCACGCGGACCGCGCTCGCCGGCCTCGTCGTGCTCGTCTCCGCCCTGTTCTGGATCGGCGGTGTCGCGCTCGATCCGCGCGGGCCGGCGCGTGCGCTCGATGCACTGCTCGACCTCGTGCGGCTACCGGTGCAGGCCGTGCGCGCCGCGTGGGCCGAGCGCTCGCTCGCCGTGGTGGGCACGGTCGCGGTGCCGCTCCTCTGCGCGTGGACGTTCTTCCTCTCCTACCTCGCGCCGTCCTCGTCGTGGGACGGGCTCTGGTACCACGAGCCGATGGTGGCCTGGGCCCTCCGCCACCACGGGTTCTCGCTGGTCGAGGTCCCGACGCAGCTCGAGTGGGTGAACGGCTACCCGCGCTTCGCCGAGAACCTGATGCTCTGGCTCTGCGCGTACTGGGACCGTCGCCTCATCGACGCCGTGCCGAGCGTGATGGGCGGCGTCGCCTACCTCGGCGCGTACGTGCTCGCGCGGCGGGCGACGACGTCGCGCGCGGTGGCGCTGGGCGTCGCGAGCGTGATGGTCACGATCCCCGCCGCGATCCTCCAGATGCGGAGCACGTACATCGACCTCGTCGTGCTCGCGACGTTCTTGCCCGCGCTGCACTTCGCGACGCGCGGGATGGGCGCCGCGCAGGGAGAGGCGAGCCGCCCCTTCCGGCGTCCCGATGCGTGGCTCACCGGGATCTCGCTGGGCCTCTACGCCGGCTGCAAGTCGAACGCGCCGCTCTTCGCGTCCGTGCTGCTGGTGGCGGCGCTCGCCTCGACGATCGCCGCCTGCCGGCGCGAGCGCTCGGTGCGCGTCCTCGTGCACGCGCTCGGCGCGCTGGCGCTGATGCTCGTGCTCGTCGCGCCCACGTACGTGCGCAACTGGAGCGTGCACCACAACCCGGTCTGGCCGCTCCGCGTGCACGTCGAGCGCGCGGGGATCGACTTCGTGGGCCCGAGCGACTTCGGGAACATGCAGGCCTCGTTCTCGGAGAACCTCACCGAGATGTACGGCGTGCCGACGCCGGGGCAGGACTATCACGACACGCGGCACCACGCGTACGGCTACGGGCTCACGTACCTCGGCATCCCGCTCTTCGTGATCGCGCTCGGCGTGACGCTCGCGCGCTGGCTGGGCGCGGTGGTCGCCGGCGACGAGAAGCGGCGGCGCGCGGCGGGCCAGCTGCTCTCGCTCTTCTTCCTGACGCTGCCCGTCCAGCTCGCCTCGCCGTCGCACCACTGGGGCCGCTACAGCCTGCCGTTCCCCACGATCTGCCTCGTGGTGGTCGTCGGCGCGCTCGCGATGGGCCGCGCCCGGCGCTTCATCGATGCATCGCTCGGCACGATGGTCGTGCTGAACCTGATCGTGCTCGCGTGGGCGGACCCGGGCTGGGACGTCTCCCTGGCGGAGCTGCGCGATCTGCGCGACGCGGCGGCATCCGAGCGCCCGCACGTGCGCGTCGGGCATCAGATCTACGAGCCCGACTTCCTGCGCGTGCGCGACGCGACGCTCGGCCCCGGCGACACCGTCGTGTTCAGCGACGACATCGCGTTCGTCTCGAACCTCTGGGACGAGCGCATGGACAACGACGTGGTCTTCGTCGGCTACCACGGCGCCGCGGACTTCCGCGCGCGGATCGCCGAGATCGGGCCCACGTGGGTCGCCGTGCGGCCCGGAAGCGGTGGCGACATCACGCTGCGCGCGCCGGAGAGCGGCTACCACTTCCTGATGGTCGGGCACGCCGAGGAGGCGCGAATCTACGCCCGCGGCGCGCCCGATCCGGCACCCGAGGCGGAAGCTGCGGCCGTGCCCGAGGTCCCGGCCGAGGTCGCGCCGGCCGAGGTCGCGCCGGCCGAGGTCGCGCCGCCGGATGCCGAGCCGAGCGAGCCAGTCGAGCCCGGAGTGCCGGCGCCCGAGACGCCGGACGGGCCCGCGCAGCCCTGATCGACCGCGCCCGAGCTCGTGCCGGGGCGGCGGCAGCCCGGCGGCCCGGCCTTCGCGTCGCTGTTCCCTCGGAGTATCCTCCGCGCGTGGCTCAGCCCGCCTCGACACTGGCTCCTTGCGCCCGCGCGATCCGGGAAGCGCTCGAGGCCTCGCTCGCGCCGAGCGTGGCGGAGGCGCTGGTCCGGCGGGCGCTCGTGACCGGCGGGCGACGCGAGGTGCCCGAGGAAGGCGGCGAGCTCCGTGACTTCGTCGAGGGACCGCTCTCGGCCGAGATGGCGCGCGTGCTCGATCCTGCCGGCGTCTCGCTCGTCGTCGCGCGCCTCGGCGACGTCCTCTGGATGGCGACGAGCGACGTGCGCACGCTGAACGTCGCGCGCGCCTGGAGCGATCGCTCGAAGGCCCCGGGCGCCACGCCCGCGGGGGGCATGCAGTCGGGCACGCACCCGAGGCTCGGGATGCGAGAGCCCGGGATGCGAGAGCCCAGTGTGCGGCGCTCGTCGATGCCTCCCCCGCGCGACTCGGGCGTGGCTCCCGCGCCCCGCCCGCTCTTGCAGCCGACGAGCGTGCTCGTCGTCACGCTCGATCGCGCGCTGATCGCGCAGGCCACGCACGAGGTCGCCGGCCGCGTGAGCGTCATCCCGGTGGCGACGCCCGTCGATCTCGCGCGCGCCGTCTCGACTGCCGGCGAGCGCCCCGTGGTCCTCGTGGACACGACGCTGCCCTCGATCGACCTGCCCACCTTCGTCGGCCTCGCCCCGATCCTGCCGCCGGACGCGCGCGTGGTGCTCTGGGGCGCCTCCCCGCACCAGCTGCCGCGCCTGGCGGCGAAGTTCCCGCGCATGGTCGGCTGGCTCGCGAGCGGCGAGTCCCGCGAGCCAGGCCGCCTGGCCCTCTCGCTCGCGGGCTGATCTCGAGCGACGCGGCTGGGCAGATCTCCTCTGTTCCCCGCCCGCACCTCCGAGGCATCCTCCCGCGCCTGGGAGGTGGGAATGCGGGGCTCGTTCATCGTCGGGTCGTTGCTCACAGCGTGGCTCGTCGCGGGCTGTGGAGGTGGCGCGCGCGCCGGCGGCGGCACGCTGCCGCGCGCCTCGCAGCCGCTCGTCGCCGCCGAGCCCTTCCCCACGAGCGCCGCGATCACGGCGCTACCGCCGCCCGGGCCGGTGCAGGTCGACGAAGGCGTATCCGTCGGCGAGTGGGAGATCGAGGCGGCCTCGCTCGCGCCGGTGCCCGGTGCCATCGAGCCGCTCTACGCCGATCTCGCGGCCCAGCGCGCCACCGCGCAGCGCTCCACGGCGCTCGAGTGCGTCGCGCGGGAGATCGCGCGCTTCGTCGGCACGCTCCACGGCCTGCCCTCCGAGCCCGTGCGTCGCTTCTTGCTCGCGCGCTGCGGGGCAGGCGTCGTCTCGGCGGGCGTGGGCGTGCTCCCGCTCCAAGGGCGCGGCTCGGACGAGGAGCTGATCGGGCACCTGCACGACGAGGTGCTCACGCAGACCCTCGGCGTGGTCGTCCCCGACGCCAACCGCGTCGGGCTCGCGACCTACCGGCTCGGCGACGCGCTCTACGTCGGCGTCGCGAGCGCGCTCGCGCAGACCGAGGTCGCGCCGGCGGTGCCCGTGGCCGAGGGCGGCCGCCTCCACTTCCAGCTCACCATCCAGCGCGCGCCGAACGAGATCCTCGTGATGACGACGAGCGGGCCGCGCAGCTACGCGTCGTGCGCCGTCGGCGGCGCGCCGCCCCAGCTCACCGTCGACTGTCCGTTCACCGCCGGCGACGAGTACGCCTACATCGAGGTGGCCGGGCGCGACGGCGAGGCCGTGCTCTGCATGCCGCTCGCGTTGATGATCGCCGTGCCGACGGGCGAGGCAGGCCGCCGCTACGCGCTGCGCCGCCCGAGCGCACCGGCGCCCTTCGCCGGCGCCGACCTCGGCACCGCCGTGCTTCCGCTCCTCAACGGCGAGCG
>JBGALT010000058.1:0-40861 GCA_044223665.1 Sandaracinaceae bacterium
CACGAACAGCACGATGGCGCCGAGGACGAGCGCTCCGCAGCCGAGCCGCGGCGGTGCGCCGAGCGCGCCCGGCTCGTCGTCGAGATCGCTACCCGCCGGTGCGCTCACGAGCTCGTCACAGCGAGGGCAGCGCGTGGCGTCCTCGGGGATCTCGGCACGACACGCAGGGCAACGCATTCCGGCGCATTACACCAGACCGCGCGGCGTCGCGCCCGCTCGCACGTGCGAGTCGGGTATGGTCCGCCCATGAGAGCGCGAAGTCGTTGGCTCGGACTGGGTCTCTTGTCGATCGCGTGCGGAGGCCCGGCGAGCGAGGCGGACACGGCAACGATGCACGATGCGGCGACGGGCCGAGCGGACGCGGCCGACGACGCGGCGAGCACGACGCTCGACGCTCGAGCGCCGGACGCGAGCACGCCGCGCCGCACGTTCGTGTACGTCGGCCTCGCCTCCGGCGATCTCGTCACGCTCGACGGCGAGACGCTCACCGAGCTCTCGCGCACGCGCACCGGTGACTTTCCTTCGTTCGTCGCCGCGACCGCCGACGGAGCCCACCTCTTCGTGGTGCACGAGGGGGCGAACGAGCTCGCGACGGTCGACGTCGCGTCCGACGGAACGACCACGGTCAGCGCGCGCCGGCCCGCGCCCGGCGGCCCGACCCACGTCGCGCTCGATCCGAGCGAGACGCACGTGCTGGTGGCCTCGTACGGCGACGGCCACGTCTACGGCTACGGCGTCTCGCGCGGCGCCTTCACCGCGGGCCCCACCGACAACGCCGTCTGCGGGGCCCACGCGCACCAGGCGGTGTTCGATGCGAGCGGCTCGATCGCGCTCGTTCCCTGCCTCGGTGACGACGCGGTGCGCACGCTCGCCCACGGAAGCGGTGAGTCCTGGAGCGAGACGAGCCACGCGAGCACGGCGCCCGGGGCCGGCCCGCGGCATCTCGCCCTCTCGCCGGATGGCCGCTTCGCGTACGTGCTCGACGAGCTCTCCGGCACGCTCGACGTCTTCTCCGTCGCCGGCGGCGGCGTGCTCTCGTCGGTGCAGACGATCTCCACGCTGCCCGACGGCTTCTCGGGCACGAACGCTTGCGCCGAGGTCTTGCTGTCGCCCGATGGCGCGCACGTCTATGCCTCGAACCGCGGTCACGACAGCATCGCCGTCTTCGCGCGCGACGCCGCGACCGGTCGCGTGACGCTCGTCGAGCGCGAGCCGGTCGGCGGCCAGCACCCGCGCTCCATGACCTTGGCGCACGGCGGCGCGCAGCTCTACGTGGCGGCGCGCGACTCCGATCTCGTCGCCGTCTTCGACGTCGCGGCGGATGGATCGCTCTCGCCCGTGCGGACGCTGTCGATCCCGGGGCACCCCTTCTTCATCGGGGAATTCCCCGCGAGCCCGTAGGCGGCGCCGCCGCGATCGGGATCGGCCATCGGGGTCGGTCGAAGCGGACGATCGCGGTCCTTGGCGGAAACTATCGGCCACGACGACTGCGCGCGCCGTGCTCTCACGCGCGGAGGTGGAAATGGTGGCTCGGCGTACGGCTCTTCTCGCGATGGCGCTTCTCTTCGCGCTCGTTCCTCGTGCGGCGGCTCAGCTCACCGGCACGATCACGATCGGCGGCCAGCCGCCGCGGATCATGTACTGGTACGGGAAGGTCAATCAGCACTTCGACCTCGCGACGCAGAGCTGGCAGACCGATCCCGACGGCAGCTCCGGGGCCGACCTCGACATGCTCGCGTACTGCCGGCGCTGGTATCCGCAGACCGTGTCGGTGCGCCCGTACCGGCAGGAGACGATCTCGACTTGGCGCGCCGCGGGCAACGAAGGCGCGTACACGTCCACGCAGACGTCCTACGAGTGCGTGCAGCCCCCGCCGCCCTCGGCGGTGCCGCGGATCATGTACTGGTACGGGAAGGTCAATCAGCACTTCGACCTCGCGACGCAGAGCTGGCAGACCGATCCCGACGGCAGCTCCGGAGCCGACCTCGACATGCTCACGTACTGCCGGCGGTGGTACCCCGCGACGCGCGCCGTGGTGCCGTTCGCACAGGAGACGATCTCGACGTGGCGCGCCGCCGGCAACGTCGGTGCTTACACGTCCACGCAGCAGTCCTACCAATGCGTGCAGTAGCGCGCACCGGATCGACGGCGTCCCCGACCGCCGCGTGACGCGACGACTGGGAGGAGGCCGGGACGAGGGCGGACGACGTCGCCGGGCCCCACGCTGATAGAATCGCGCGTGGCCCGGCGGAGTCTCACCGGGCGAGGAGCTCGCATGCGCCATCTCTCGGTCGTCGTTCTCACGCTGGCACTGCTCGGGCCTGCGGTCTCGGCGGTGGCGCAGAGCGATCCGGAAGAGCAGCATCGCCTCGCCGTCGCCGAGCGACGCGCGGGACACCTCGACACCGCGCTGGCGGCGGTGCGCGAGGCGATCCGCCTGCGCCCTAGCTACACGGCCGCGCACTTCACCTGCGGCGCGATCCTCCGGCAGCAGGGCCACGACGAGGAAGCGCTCGCCGAGTTCCGTCGCGTCGTCGAGCTCGAGCCCGCGCGGCAAGAAGGGCACGCGATGGTCGGCTCGTCGCTCGTGCGTCTCTCGCGCTGGGAGGAGGCCGTCCCCGAGCTCCGGCGGGCCGTCGAGCTCTCGGCGGCCGACACCAACAGCTGGAGCAACCTCGCGCTGGCGCTGCGCCGGCTTCACCGCACCGACGAGTCGATCGCGGCCTACGAGCAGGCGCTGCGGGCGAGCCCGAACGACGCCGACCTCCTGAACAACTACGCGGTGGCGCTGCGCCAGGCAGGGCACGCGGAGCGCGCGATCGCCACGCTCGAGACGGCGCTCGCGCACCTGCCCGACGATCCGAACGTCAACGTCAACCTCGCGATCGCCTATCGCGCGGCGCAGCGCTGGGCCGACGCGGTGCCGCGCTACGAGCGCTGGGCGGCGCTCGTGCCGACGCCGAGCGATCCCGGCCCGCTCTTCGACCTCGGCTACTGCTACGAGCAGCTCGGCCGCACCGACGACGCGGTGCGCGTCTACCAGCGCTACCAGACCCTCGTGCAGGATCGGGATCTCGACGCGATGGAGCGCGTTCACGATCGGCTGGCCGCGCTGGGGTATTGAGCACCGTGACCAAGAAGCGAGATCGCACGGTGCGGCGCGAGATCGAGCGCGACGCACGCAAGCTGGCCGACGCGAAGGAGAAGCTCGCTCGGCTGGAGCAGGGCGGCGCGGCGGATCGACCCATCCGCGTCGACAGCGCCTCGCAGGTCGAGCTGCGCGTCGAGTCGATGCGCTGTGCGCGATGCGACGGCGAGCTGCGCGTCCGCGAGCACGTCGCGCGCGTCGAGGGCGGCCACGCGCTGCGCATGGTCGACGCGTTCTGCAAGCGGTGCGGCGCCGGCCGCGAGGTCTGGCTGGTGATCGCGAGCGACCTCAACTGACCGGGCGGCGAGGTCGGGCGACGATCACGACGCGCGCCCACCGGCGCGTGTGACCGCGTGGGTGGGCCGCGCTCACACCGTCTCGTGCTTCGACGGCGGGGTCGATGCGGGCGCGATCGACGTGGCTCCGAGCGGCCGACGAGCGAGGTGGAAACGTTCGTCGGCGGGCGGGCTGTTCGAATCGGTGAGCGTGGACCTCGTGTCACGAACCGCGGCTGGCTACCGTCTCTTCTGGAGAGAGGAGACGACCATGACCTCGATCGTCACCACGCTCGGCCACCGCGCGCGGGCGCTCACCCAGACCGGCGTCGGGCAGAAGGCGTTGCTCGGCGCGAGCGGCGCGGTCTGGCTCGGCTTCTTGCTGCTGCATCTCTACTCGAACCTGCACGTGTTCCTCGGGCGCGAGGCGATGAACGCCTACTACGAGCAGCTCGAGGCGGGGCCGGCGCAGCTCTGGGGTGTGCGCATCGTCTTGATCCTCGCGTTCGCGACGCACGTGGCCACGGCCGTCACGATCTCGCGGCAGAGCCTCTCGGCGCGCCGCTCGCGCTACGCGCGCTTCACGCCGGTCGTCACCGGCTACGCCGCGCGCACGATGCGCTGGACCGGGCCGATCGTGCTCGCCTACGTCGTCTATCACCTCTTGCACCTGACGCTCGGCATGGCGATGCCGGCGGGACTGGTGCGCGACCCGCACGACTTCTACGGCAACGTGGTGCGGAGCTTCGAGGTGCCGGCCGTCGCGGCGGCCTACGTGGTCGCGAGCCTCGCGCTCGGCGTCCACCTCTGGCACGGAGGCGCGAGCGTGCTCCAGTCGCTCGGGCTGGGCGATCCGCGCACGCAGCGGGCGCCGCGGCTCGCGGTCTCCGTGCTCACCGCGCTCATGGTGCTCGGTTTCGTCGCGATGCCGCTCGCCGTCCAGCTCGGCTGGCTCGCGCCATAGCCGAGCCCATCGTTTTCCGGACCGTGCCATTCGCGATGGAGGACGTCCGGTCCTCCCCGCGGCAGCCCGAGTGGATCCGTGTCGTGGAGTCATCCGTCGCGACGCTGCATTCGATGCTGGCTCGCGCTGTCCCGCCGCGCGGCGATGCGCTCGTCGCGACCACCATCTCGTCAGACGAGCTCGAGCCCCTCGCCGACCTCGGCCACGGCGATCCGGACATCGATCCCCGCGATGTCGATGGCCGGGGCACCGCCGTCGAGGTCGGCGGTGGTCCGGAGCCAGCCGTCGGTACGACGCGCGAACTGTTCGATGCGCCGGCCGTCCTGGGTGACCAGCACGTAGGCTTCGAGCGAGGGCAAGCGCTCGTAGTGGCGGAACTTCGCGCCACGGTCGTGCGCCTCGGTGGAGTCGGAGAGCACCTCGAAGATCACCTTCGGGTTCGTGACGCTGCTCGCGTCGCGTCGCGTCGTCTCGAGCTTACCGCAGACCACGGTCACGTCGGGGTACGTGTACATGCCGGTGGCCGCGACGTGGACACGCAGGTCGCTCGAGGCGACGACGCGGGGCTTGCCGCGCAGCGCGTTCTTCAGGATCGCCGTCAGGTTCGCGGCGACGATCGCGTGCGCCGGCGTGCCACCCGCCATCGCGTACGCCTCACCGTTCACGTACTCGTGCTTCTCCAGCGAGCTGGGCTCGGAGGCCAGGTACTCGTCCTCCGTCATCCGCGTGAGAACGCGCGCTTCCATGCTCCCAGGATACCCGATGGCCGTGGCGGCCGTCGCGCGGTGGAGGCGCGGGTGTGGTCCGGCTCTCTAGGGACACGCGCGTGCGGCGTGCTTCGAACGGAGGTGTGGAGTAAGGCGTCTTGCCGGGTGTTAGAGGCGCGGTGTCCGACGATGACCTGATCGAGCGTGCCGTCCGCAAGCTCGCTGCCGCCATCGCGGGCACGAGCGCGCTCGTCGTGCGCGCGGAGGCCGACGTCGAGCGCGATCGGGCGCAGGCGGCGCTCGGGGAGGCCACGCGCAAGCGGCGCGATGGTGACCTGCGTGGAGCGCTCCGCGACGTGGACGCCGCGCTCGGCACGCTCACGCACCTCGATCCCGACACCCCGTGGCGCCTCGACCCCGGCTCGCTGCGCGCGCTCGCGCCCGAAGGCGGCACCTTCGTGATGAGCGGTCTGTTCCGGCTCCGCGCCGAGCTCCTCCGCGCTCTCGGCGAAGGGGATCCCGATCGCGCGATGCGCCAAGCGGCCGCGCTCGCCCAGGCCCCGCGCTCGCCGCGCTGATCGCGGCGAGGCCGCGTCCGGGTCACTCGGGCAGGTGCCCGGTCTCGTCCAGCTCGACGTGCATGCGCACGCGATCGCGCGCGCCGGGGGTCATCCACACGCGCATGTCCGCGTCGACGATGACCGCGTCCGGGTGTCCGGGGCGATCGCGCAGCCACTCGAGGCAGCGCTCGGGGCCCCAGACGAAGCACGGCTTGGTCATCGCGTCGGCGTAGATGCCCTGCTCGGTGATGATGCTGACCTGCATCGAGCGCGTCGCCGGGCGCCCGGTCTCCAGATCGATGATGTGGTGCCAGCGGCGGCCACTCTCGTCGATGAAGTAGTGCTCGTAGTCGCCGCTCGTGGCGATGGAGCCGCCGTCGGTCTCGAAGAAGCCGATGTAGTCGCGCCGGCGCGGATGCTGGATGCCCACGCGCCATGGGCGATCGCCGCGCTGGCCCTGCACCGTCACCTGGCCACCGCCGAAGATCATGAACTGCGTGAAGCCGCGGGCGAGCAAGAGATCGCGCGCGCGATCGAGCGCGTAGCCCTTGGCGATGCCGCCGGTGCCGATGGCCATTCCCTCGCGGGCGAGGCGGACGGTGTGCGCCGTCTCGTCGAGCGCGATGAGGTGGAAGTCGACCAGGGGCAGCCGCGCCGCGATCTCCTCGTCGGTCGGCACGCGCTCCTCCCCCTGCTGGAACAGGTACATGCCCCGGAGCGCCGCCCAGGAGAGGTCGAACGCGCCGTCGCTCCAGCGCGACACCTCGAGGCCGGCGCGGACGACCGTCTCGGTGTCCTCGCCGACGTGCACCGCATCGTGGCCGGCGGCGGCGTTGATCTGCGAGATCTCGGTGCCCTCGCGCCACTCGCTGAGGACGTTCTCGAGGCGGTCGATCTCGTCGAACGCGGCCTCCATCGCGGCGTGCGCGCCCGGCTCGTCGTCCGACACGATCGTCATCTGGTAGATCGTGCTCATCATCGAGCGCTGGCCGCGGACCAGGTGCGGCTCGGCCTGGGCCTCGTCGCGGGCACGGTCGAGGTCGTCTTCGTCGTCGTCTTCCTCTTCGTCCTCCGCAGCTCGCGTGGAGGCATCGCGCCCGTGAGGCCCGTGCGCGCCGGGCCCGTGCGCGCCGGTGCGGTCGTGCGCCCCGCTCGCGCCATCGCTCTCGGTCGAGCGGCGCGACCAGAAGAACAGCAGCACGCCCACGACCGCGACGACGGCGAAGAAGGGCTGGTACGAGCGACGCACGCGCCGACGATCGCACGCGCCGCGCGCTCGCGCCCGGACTTCTCGCCGGCGGGAGGCGACGCGACCGACGAGCGCGCGCTCGGGGGGCGGGGGCGGAGCGCCGGGGGCGGCCCGGGGTCGATTTTCGTGACGGAACGAGGCCGCTCCTGCACTCACGACCGATGCACGCGATCCGAAGCGAGGGAATCGGTGCAGGATGGATGCCTGGGATGGCGCTCGACACGAACGCGTCGGTGACGCTCGGCAAGCTCTACGAAGAGCATGCCGACGCGGTGTTCCGCGCGCTGCGGCGCTGGGGTGTTTCGGACGTGGCGGCCGACGACGCGCTCCAGGACGTGTTCCTGGTCGCCTCGCGCAAGCTCGGGGAGTTCGAGGGCCGCTCGACGCACCGCACATGGCTTTTCGGTATCGCGCTCCGGGTCGCACGTGGCGTGCGGCGCTCTCGCGCCCACGAGACGATCGGCGACGAGGAACCGGAAGGGGACCACGTTCCGCCGGACGAGCGCGTCGATGCCATGCGCGCCGCCCGCTTGCTCGATCGGCTCCTGGCCGAGCTGGACGATGCGCAGCGAGAGGTCTTCGTCATGGCCGACATGCACGACATGAGCGCGCCCGAGATCGCCGAGATCACCGGCGCCAACCTGAACACCGTCTATTCGCGCCTGCGCCTCGCGCGCGAGAGCATCGCGGCGGCCGCGGCGCGCGCCAACGCGGCGAAGAAGGGGAGGAGGTCGGCATGAGCGAGCCTGCCGAAGAGCTGAAGGCGCTGCTCGCGAGCGCCGCGAAGGCGGGGCCGGGGCCCGAGCGGCTCGCGAGCGTGCGCGCGCGTCTCGAGGCGCAGCTCGGGCCGCTCGACGCGCCCGGCGCCGCGGCACCCGCCGCGGGGTCGTCGGGGCCAGGGGCGACGTCGGCGATCGGCGTGCGGGTGCTCGTCGGTGTCGTCGTCGTCGTGGGCGTGGGCCTCGCGACGTGGCTCGGCGCGCCGTCTGCGAGCGAGACGGCACCCACCCTTCCGGCGCCCGTCGTCGAGCCGGCGCCCCCAGCACGCGTCCCCGCCCCGAGCGAGCCGTCGTCGACGGCGCCTCCGAGCGAGGCCCATGCTGCACCGGCCGATCCCGGGTCCGTCGAGGCGCCAGTGCTGGAGGGCCTGGCGCCCCGTGCCGAGCGCGCCGCGCCGATCGTTCCGCGGCCCTCCGCGCTCGAGGGCACCGACGTGCGTCCGTCGCCGAGCGAGCCCGGCGAGGCCGACCCCGGCTCCTCGCTCCGCGAAGAGATCGCGCTGCTCGATCGGGCGCTCCGCGCGAGCGAGGCGGGCGACACGGCGGGCGCGCGCGCAGCGCTCGCCGAGCACCGGGCACGCTTTCCGACCGGTACACTCCGTCCCGAGCGCGAGCGCATGTGGTCCGAGCTGAGCGAAACCGAGCCCCCCGAGTGAAGGCGACGCGCGCGCGCCCGATGCGGATCTCCGTCACGGCCCTGGCGTCCGCCCTGGCCGTGGGCGCGCTCGCGGGCGGATGCCAGAACGAGGTCTGGCTGAGCGCGCCGGATGCTCATCGCGACCTCGATGCGGGCCGGGACGCCGGCGCGCCCACCCTCGATGCGAACGACGCGGACGCAGGCGAGATCGACGCCGCGGCCGAGGACGCCGCGCTCCCCCGACGCGCGTGCGAGCTCACCCCCGTCACGGTCGCGACGACGCTCGGAACCGCCGCGAGCGAAGCGCCGACGCTCGCGACGAGCGGGCGCCTCGCCACGCTCCGCTACGGCGTCCTCGTCCCGCCCGCGGCGAGCGTCACACCGACCGACCAGACGCGCCTGTACGTGCTCGACGCCGAGGGAGCCCTGCGCGCGGAGCGCACGTTCCGCGTCGACGACGCGACGGGGAGCGCGAGCTCCCTCGTCACGCTCCACTCGCTCTTCGCCGGCACGGGCGACGAGGGCTTCCTCTTGCTCGGGCCAAGCGCGATCCAGCGGCTCGACGCCGACGGGGCCGCCCTCGGGAGCCCGGTCTCCCTCGCGCTCGCGCCCAGCGCGCGCTGGCAGCGCGCCGCCGGGTGGATCGATGCCGATCGCTTCGCCTTCGTGAGCGACACGCCGGAGCTCCGCATCGTCGTCTTCGACCGCGCGAGCGGCAGCGTGACCCCGACGAGCATCTCCGCCGCGAGCGCGGCGGTCGTCCACATCGACGACGGCGGAGTGACGATCGCCGGTATCGCGCCGAGCAACGACATCGTCGTCTACGACCCCGACCTCTCGGGGACCGAGACGCTCCGCGTCGCGTGGAACGACGGGACGCCGATCGGGGACCGCCTCCTCGGCGTCGGTCTCGTCGGAGCGGAGCGCACGTGGCTCGTCCACAGCCCGTGCGAGTTCCGCTCGATCGTGACGAGCTTCCGCGTCGCTCCGGATGGGACGTCCTCGGCCGGCGCGATGACGCAGCTGCTCTGCCCCCTGGTCGCGACACGCGAGGGCCCCTTCGTGGCCATCGCGAGCGAGAACCGCCTGCTGGCCCTCTACGATCTCGAGGCCCGCTCGTTCTCGATGCTCGCGATGACCTTCGACGAGCCGCCGATCCTCGAGCACGAGCGCGACGGAGCGCACGTGGCCGTCCTCGCGCGTGTGCCGACCGCCGCCGGGGCGGTCGCCCTCGACCTCTCCTGCGGGCGCTGATCCTCGGCCCCCGCGTGCTCGCGCGCTCGTCGCCGAGATCGGAGCGACGCCGTATCCTCCGGCGCGCATGCGCGGCCGCGTCCACGTGTGGGCCCTCGGGGCCTCGATTGCAGCGCTGCTGACGCCCGCGGCCGCGGCGCACGCGCAGGACGGCGCCGACGCGGTCGCGTGGAGCGTGCCCTGCGGGGACCGATGGGCCTTCGTCGCCGGCGTCGCCGAGCTCGGCGGCTCGTTCGAGGGCTTCGAGGTCGGCGTGGACGTCGCGCCCACGGGCACCGGGACGTTCGCCGGTCGGCTGAGCATCGGGCGCGCGGGTGTCGCGCTCACGGCCCGCGCGCTCGAGGATGGCCACTGCGAGGACGTCGTCGACGCGCTGGTCATCGCCGCCGCGCTCGCACTGCGCTCGCTCCCGCCGGCGCCACCCCCGCCTCCGCCTCCGCCTCCCTCCGAGGCGTTGCCGGCCCCCGCGGAGGACGACGAGACGCCGCCGCCGATCGCCGCGCCGGTCGAGCCCATCGCCGCGCCGGCGCCGAGCCCTCCGCGCTTCGGAATCGGTGCCTCGTTCCGTGTCGGCCTCGGTCCCGTCCCGGGCGTCGCGCTCGCGCCGGCGCTCGTGCTCACGCTCGAGGTCGAGCGCGTGGTCGCGTCCGTGCACGTCGCGTACTGGCCCGAAGCGGGCGCGACGCTCGCGGACGGCCGCCGCGGTGTGGTGCTCTGGGGCCTGGGGGGCACGGTGGAGGTCGGCTACCGCATCGGCGACGAGGTGAGCTTCGTTCCCTCGGTCGTGCTCGAGCCCAGCGTCGCGATCGCCCGCGGCGTGGGCGTGTCGAGCCCCCGCTCGGAGGCCACGTTCGTCCTCGATGCCGGGGCCTGCGGGGCGCTGACGTGGGATCTCGATCGCGTTCGCCTCTTCGTGCGCGCCGACCTGCTCTTCGGGCTGGTGCAGCCGCTCTACGGCGTGGAGGGCGAGCGGGTCTTCACGGGCCCCATCGTGCGCGGCACGGGGGGAGCAGGCCTCTCGGTGCTCTTCTGACTCGTCGTTTCGGGCCGTGACGCGCGAGGCCGACGCTCTCGTTCGGAGCGGCTGTCGATTTTCGTGACGGAGGTCGCGGCGGGCTGCACTCACCCGCATGCACGACGAGAAATCGCTCGGCCTGGCCCTCGGCCTGGCCCTCGCCACGGTCGCCATCGCCGGCTGCAGCGAGTCGCACGGAATGACGGACAGCGCCCAGGCGGACGCCGCGACCCAGGCAGCCGACGCGGCGCGGCTCTCGGATGCGGGCACGCCCGAGGACGCCGCCGTGCTCGTGGCCGACGCGGCGACGGTCGACGCCGCCGCGGTCGATGCGGCGACGGTCGATGCCGCCACGGTCGATGCGTGGGCGGACCTGCCGGACGCGTACTACCCCGACGGCATCCGCGGCTGATGGGCGCGCCGGCCCCCGCTGCGCGCGAAGCGACGCCGCGATCCGGCGGTCTCAGGCCCGATGCCTGTCTGTTCGGGACGGGCGCCGGCGAGGCGACGGCGTCACTGCGACGTCGGGGCATCGCCGGGGTCGTCCACGCGGCCGAGCACGGCGTGTTGCGCGCGCTCGTGGTCGACGCGCGGAGCCCGCTCGACTTCTTCCGCGCGCAGGAGCTGCTCCGCACGCTCTTCGACGACCCGCGCAAGCCAGAGCGCGTGCTCCACCCGAGCCGCGTCATCGCGCTGATCGCGAACGGAGACGTGGACGCGGCCTTCGCGATCGGACGCTACGGCATCTCGGGTGTGCTCGAGGAGCGCGCGATCTCCGAGCTCGAGGGCCGGCTCGCGCGCATCGCGCGGTCGAGCTCCGACACGCAGCCGATCGCCACGCCGATCCTCGCAACGCCGCGCTCCACGCTGCTTTCGCCGCGTCGCGAAGGCGAGCTCCCGACGGTTGCCATCGGCTACCGCCACGCGCCCGAGACCCTCGATGCGCTGGCGCGCTACCAGCGCACGCTTCGCGCGGCCGCCCACGAGAGCACGGTCTTCGCCGACGTCGCGACGATGATCGACGTGATGGTGTCGGAGGGGCTCACCTGCCAGACGAACCTCGCCGCGAAGGCGGGCGCCTCGCACGGTGGCCAGTTCATCGGCTCTTTCGAGTTCTACCGCGAGCTCCGGCGCACCCGATACGCACGCATCCCGGACGCGCCCCGCGGCGAGATCGCGATGGACGTGTTCATCGCCGTCGACGAAGTGCTGCACGAGGTCCTGCACCTGCTCTTCCTCGCCAACCATCTTCGCGCGGGGATCCCGATCGAGAGCACGCTCTTCGCCGAGGAGCTGAGCCTCACCTGGTGGCAGGCGCTGGTGCACCAACGCGTGTTCCCCGACTGGCTCTCCGATCGCCACATCCTCGAGATCAACGACGACTTCCTCGTCTCGGAGGCGAACGCGCAGAGCCGCGGCTTCTGGACCGTCGGCGTCGTCTTCGAGCGCTACGCCGGCTATCCCTGGGTCCCGTACGTCGTCTCCCGGCTGCCCGAGCGGGCCAGCTACGTGGGGCAGCGGGCCGACCTCTCAGAGGTGCTCGCCGTCTACGAGCGGAGGCGCGAGGGCGCGTTCCTCGCATCGGTGGCGCGGGATCGCCTCGGCATTCCGGTGCCCTTCGCTTCCTACCCGAGCGTGCCCGCGTCGCTCTCGGTCCCCGACTGACGTCCTCTCGAGTGGCGGCGCGTGGCCGCGTCGAATCTCGTGACGGATCGACGCCGAGCCTGCACCCACCGGAGTCGGGCGCGGGTCGTGCCTGGCGCGGAGGCGATGACCGTGCGGCTCTTCCTCTTCTCTTCGCTCTTCTCGATCGTCCTCGTCGTCTCCGGCTGCTCGAGCGTGTCGGAGCGTCCAGTGCCGGATGCGGTGTTCGGGACCGTCGATGCAGCGTGGGGGGCCGACGCCGCCGTGCCCGTCGACGCGGCAGCGCCGCCGGATGCAGCGCTCCTCGCCGATGCGGCCGTCGCGCCGGATGCGCCGCTCGCTCCCGACGCCGGGCCGCCTCCTTCGTTCGACACGATCTACGAGTCGATCCTCGTGCCTCGCTGCGGGCGCTGTCACGTCGACGAGGTCGGGGCGACGTACACGTACCGGCCGCGTCTGACCGACGTCGACACGGCCTACGCTGCGCTCTTCGATGTCCCGGCCGAGACGAGCTGGGTGAGGTACTGCGTCCCCGACGGCGTCGTCGCCTACCGCGTGCGGGCCTTCGACCCGGGGGCCTCGATGCTCGCGTTCCTACCGACGTGCTACGTGCGCGACGCCGATCACGGCGATCTCACGCCCGAGGAGCTCGAGCGGATCCGCGCGTGGATCGCGGCCGGCGCTCCCCGCGAGCCCTTCTGATCGCGGGGGGCCCCTCCTCCGGCCTCGCCGGCGTGGGCGGGGCGCAGTGGCTCGCGCTCGACGGGAGCGCGCGGTACCGTGCGCTCGTGACCCGGCTCGCGCTCACGCTCTCGGCGGCGCTCGTCTTCGCGGCGCTCGCCCCGACGGCCGCGCACGCGCTGGGCGAGACCTCGCTCTTCGACGTGCGCTCGGTCGTCTACGAGGGCGGCAACCCGCACCCGCGACAGACGGCGCCGCGGCGCCTGGCGTGGGAGCTGCGCAAGCGAACGAGCATCGAGCCCCAGCTGGAGCCGACGTCGGCGCGCCTCGACGATCCCGAGATCTTCGAGACTCCGTTTCTCTACTGGGCAGGCGACGCGGAGTTCCCACCGCTCTCGGAGGCCGAGGTGGCGGGCTTGCGCCGCTTCCTCACTTTCGGCGGTTTCGTGCTGGTCGACGACGCCTCTCCCGAGAGCGACGGGTTCGACGCGTCGATCCGCCGCGAGCTCGCGCGTGCGCTCCCGTCGCACCCGCTCTCGCGGCTGCCCGTCGATCACACGATCTTCCGCACTTACTACTTGCTCGATCGCCCGCTCGGGCGCGTCGAAGGGCCCGACCACCTCGAGGGCGTCACGCTCGATGGTCGTGTCGCGCTCGTCTACAGCCGCCACGATCTCGGCGGGGCGTGGGCGCGCGACAACCTCGGCAACTGGGAGATGGAGGTCGAGCCCGGCGGCGACGAGCAACGCGAGCTGGCCATCCGGCTCGGCGTCAACCTCGCGATGTACGCGCTCTGTCTCGACTACAAGGACGACCAGGTCCACGCGCCCTTCATCATGCGTCGGCGCGCGGGCTCTCCTTGATCGCCTCGCCGGCGAGCGCGCGCAGCGCCGCGGCGCGCTCGGGGCGGCGCAGGCTCTTCTCGTAGAGCTTTTCGAGCGCGACGAGCGCGGGCGAGCGCCGCGCGTCCTTCGAGGCGGCCAGCGTGGACCAGAGCAGGCGCTCGAGCGCCGCGTGCCGGCGGGCCGCGCCGAACGCGGCGACTGCGAGCGGCACGATCTCCTCGTCGCCGGGCGAGAGGCGATGGGCCCAGTCGGCGTAGCGCGCGGCGAGGCGGGGCCGCCGCAGCTCTTCGAGCGCGATCTGCGCGGCCTCGCGGAGCGAGCGCGCACGCTCGGGCTTCGAGCGCTTCTCGTCGCTTCCCTCCGCGACGGCCTTCGACATCTTCGCGCGCGAAGGCGCGGTATCGCGCCGCCGCCGCAGGGTGGGCACCACGCCCATGAACACGACGTACGCGACGAGAAGTGCGGCGACGACGCCGAGCGCGATGGGGGTCCACTCAGGCTGCACGGCGCTTCTTCTTCGGCGCCTTCGCGCTCGGTGTCTTCGCCGCGCGCGCGGGCTTGCTCGCCGCGGCGCCGCCGGCCTTCTTCTTCGGCGCCGGCGCGGCCCAGCTGCAGATCGCGCAGTGCACCGCGTCGTGACGCAGCGCCGGGCAGTGCTCGCGCCCGAAGTAGATGATGCGCAGGTGCAGCCCGTTCCACAGCGCCTCGTCGAAGGTGCGCTTCAGATCTTCCTCGGTCTTCTTCACCGAGCTCCCGTCCGAGAGCCCCCAGCGCTCGGCGAGCCGGTGGATGTGGGTGTCGACCGGGAAGGCCGGCACGCCGAAGGCTTGCGCCATCACCACGCTCGCCGTCTTGTGGCCGACCCCGGGCAAGGCCTCCAGCTCCTCGAACGTGCGCGGCACGGCGCCCGCGTGCTTCTCGAGAAGCTGGTGCGCCAGGCCCGAGAGGTTCTTGGCCTTCTGTGGCGCCAGGCCCACCTCGCGGATCAGCGCGTGGATGCGCGGCACCGGCAGGGCCGCCATCTTCGCCGGCGTTCCCGCCTCGGCGAAGAGGGCCGGCGTGACCTGGTTCACCTTCTTGTCGGTGGTCTGCGCCGAGAGCACGACGGCGACCAGCAGCGTGAAGGGGTCGACGTGATCGAGCGGGATGGGGACCGTCGGATACAGGCGATCGAGGATCTCCACGATCTTGCGGGCTTTGTCGGAGCGGGCCATCGGCGGCGCGCAGCATAGACCGTCCGACGGCGGAGCGGGCTCGGGACCGATCCGGTGGGTGGGTCGCTTTTCGCCGGGACAATCGGGCTCGGTCGGACTAGCGTGCCGCCCTTGCACGCCAGGAGGGCCATCGTGCGCGCTCACGCTTATTCCTCGATCGTCGTCTTCATGGGTCTCGCGCTCCTCCCGACGAGCGGCTGCGGCAACACGCCTCCGGCGAGCGGCGACGACGCGGGGAGCACGGGGGATGCAGGTACCGATTCCGCGACGCCGATGGCGGACGCAGGCCGTGATACCGGCCCCGCGCCGAACGATGCCGGCATGCCTCCGCTCTGCACCGGCACGGGCTGCGAGATCGTCGACATCGAGCTGATGGCGGCGACGAGCTGCATTCGCCGCGGCAACGGCCAGGTGGACTGCTGGGGACGGGGCCAGGACGGGGAGCTCGGCGACGGCGCCATGGGCCACACCGACGACTGCCGCCGCAGCGCGGGCGAGGCTTCGGTCGACTGCACCCGGATCGCGGTCACGGTGACGACGCCGTCGCCGGCGCTCGAGACGTTCTCGCGCGGCTCCATCCAGTCGTGCGGCCTCTTCGGCACCGATCACCAGGTGTGGTGCTGGGGCGGCCAGTTCTATCGCCTCGGCACGACGCTCGAGCACCGTCGCTACGCGCCCGAGCACTTGATGGTCGGCACCGACGCCGTCGCCGACGGCGCGACCGATCTCGCGACCAGCTTCTCGAACCTCTGCTGGGTCAACGCCGACGGCACCGCCGAGTGTGTCGGCTCGGGCGGTAGTGGCCGGCTCGGCAACGGTGCGTTCGACGACTCGTCGACCCCGGTGACCGTCCTCGCGCCCGACGGGCTCGCCCCGCTCGCGGGCATCGTGGACATCGAGACGGCGGGTGGCCACACGTGCGCGCTCACGGACACGGCCCTCTACTGCTGGGGCAACAACCACTACGGCCAGATCGGGTCCGGTCCGACGCACCAGAGCTGCTTCTCCGCGCCGACCACGTACGACTGCTCGTATCTGCCCGTCGAGGTCACGACGATCGACGCCACGCAGGTCGCCGACCTGCAGCTCGGCAGCGAGACGACCTGCGTGCTCCTGGACGACGGCCACGTGCAGTGCTTCGGCAGCTCGCAGGCCGGCACGCTCGGCAACGACTCGATGCTCCCTTCGCCCGATCCGGTGGAACCCACGGGCCTCGCGAATGTCACTGAGCTCCGAGTGGTGGACGGCAACGCGTGCGCGCTCCGCCAGGATGGGACGGTATGGTGCTGGGGCCCTGGCAACGTGGGTCAGATCGGCGACGGGCAGCGGGCCCACTCGTCGACCTTGTGCGTCGACGGGAGCGGCGCTCCGTACGACTGTGCGGTCGTGCCGACGCAGGTCATGGGCCTGACGGGCGTGACGCACATCAGCGTGGGCGAGGGCCACGTCTGCGCGGTGGTCGGGACGAGCGAGGTCTGGTGCTGGGGCGACAGCCTCCGCTACCAGCTGGGCGACGGGATGCGGGCGATGCCGGCCTTCGCGCCGGTTCGGGTCATCGCGCTCGGCTCGTGACGCTCGTGACGCGGTGGCGCTCGTGACGCGGGCGAGCGGATCTCGGGTGAACGGGCGGCTCGGGATCGGGGTCGCGCTCTCGGTGCTGGTGCTCGTCGGCTGCGGTGGCTACGAGCCGCCGCCGGCGCCCGCCGACCCGGAGCCCAACCCCGCCGATCCGCTCGAGCGCGCCATCCGCGCGCGCGCGCCGACGGAGGCGCCCTACATGATCCGGCAGGGACCGGCGAGCCACTTCACGCTCGCGCCGACGGAGCCCGCGAGCTTCACGAACGTGCTCGACGGCGGCCTCTGTTACAAGGTGCTGGCGCAAGGCAGCGAGGGCGTGGGCGAGGTCCAGCTCTTCCTGTACTCGGCCGACGGCGTCCTCGTGCAACAGGACACCACGACCGGCGCCGGCGCCATCCTCGGCACGACGCGCCCCATCTGCCCCGAAGAGCCCGTGCAGCTCCGAGTCGAGATCCGGACGAGCGGCGCGGGCGAGGTGGCCGCGCAGCTCTACGCCTCGCCGTGACCCGCCCCCGCGGATGCTAGGGCCCGCGAGCCCCGCTGCCGGCGAGCCGGCTCCGCTCCGCTTCGTGCAGACGACCTCCTCCCCTTCCGGCGGGCGAAGATCTCCGCGTCGCGTCGGGCGCGCGAGCGTGTCGCTTGGTACAACAACGACCGATGGCGGCCCAGCGCTCGTACTCGCGCGAGGAGATGGAGGAGATCCTCCGGCGCGCGGCCGAGCGCACGCACGAGGCCGAGGACGCCGTGCGGCACGAAGATCTCGTCGCGGCGGCGCGCGAGGTCGGGATCGACCCGAGCGCGATCGACGACGCCCTCGTCGAGCTCGGTGCGCAGCGAACGGCCGAGGACGCCGAGAAGCGCTGGCGTGCGCAGGCGCGGCGCCGCTTCGTCTCGCATTTCTCGACCTACGCGATCGTGATGGCGTTCCTCGGCGCGCTGAACTACCTCGTCACGCCGGCGATCCTGTGGGCGGTGTGGATCGCGCTCGGATGGGGGCTGGCCGTCGCGTTCAGCGCCCGGCGCGCGATCCTGGCGCCGACGCCCGAGCAGATCGAGAAGATGCTTGCGCGCGAGGAGAAGCAGGCCGCGCGCAAGGCCAAGCGCGAGGCGCGCCGCCGCGCCGCCGAGGAGTGGCAGCGGCGGTGGCGGGCGCTGGCCGAAGAGGCACGCCTGGCCTCGGAGGCTCGCGCGCGACGCGGCTCGGTGCTCGAGAAGACGGAGCGCGAGATCGACCGCGCGATCGAGGATGGCGTCAACGCGCTGGTCGCCGCGCTCGGCAAGCGGGCCGCGAGCGCGGCCAAGACGATCGCGGCCGAGGTCGAAGCGGCCGTGCACCCGCGCACCGAGTTCGAGCGCTACGTGGCGCGCCAGAAGACGCCCGCCAGCGCGTCGCCGAGCCCGACCAAGGCGAGCGCCACCGAGCAAGCACGCGCGAACGGCCCGCTCGTGACGCCGCCGCCGCCGCGCACGCGCGTCGCCGAGCCGGACGAGGCGCTCGACGTCGAGGAACCGGAAGAAGCCCGGACGCGTGCCCGGCCCCAGCGCCGCGAGAAGCGCTGAAGAGCCTCGCCCGCCCATCGGATCGAGCGCTCTACTTCTCGAGGCTCGCTCGCTCGCTCGCCCAGCGCGCGTCGAACGCCGCCCGGTCGAGCATCGGGGCGTAGCGCGCGGCGGCTTGGCGCGCGTGCTCCACGTAGACCTCCGACTCGACCCACGTATGGAACGTCGGCTCGTGCGTCGTCACTTGGGCCTCGCCGTGCCAGTGCACGATCTCGCCGCTCGCGTCTCGGACCAGGCCCCACTCGACGGCCCAGCTCGCCTGCGCGACGGAGAGCTTCTCGCGCACGCGGAGCGCGTCCACGAGCGCGTCGAGGCGACCGCCGTAGATGGGATCGAGGAACGGGAGCTCGCGCGCGTAGAGCTCGGCGTTGTGGAGGTACTCGGCCACCGTGACGAGGCCGTCGAGCTCCAGTCGATCGACCACACGCTCGAGCAACGCGAACACGCGCCACGCCACGCCGAGCCCGGGCAGCTCCTGCCCCGGCAGCCGCGGCCTCGACTCGCTGAAGTGCCCGCGCGGGCTCGACATGAGCAACCAGTCGACCGTCAGCACGTCGTAGCTCGGGCGCAGGATGGCCTCGCTGCCGAGCGGGCTCGGGAGCATCCGGTCCCGGCGCACCACGAGCTCGATGATGCGCACGGGCTCGCCCCCCTCGATCGGCCGCCCCGTCACGACGAGCATGTGCCGCTCGTCGATGGAGCGCGTCGAGATCGAGAGATCGGCGTAGCCGCGGCGCCCGAGCGCCGCCGTCAGCCCGTAGCGGTCGAGCGCGAATCGAATGCCCTCGTCGCCGTAGTAGTCGAGGAAGAGGCGCCCGCGCTCGTGATCGACAAGGTCCTGCTCGGTGAGCGGCCCTTGGTCCGAGGAGCGAACCAGCTCCACGTGCGACATCGAGCGCGCCACCTTTCGATGGCGGTACTCGCGCAGCTCGCGCGCGAGATCGACCGAGCCCACGCCGCGCCGCTGAGGCACGCCGCAGCGTAACGCAAGCGCCCGGGCTCGGCCCGCCGCGGGGGCCACCCGTCGCGAGGGGTCACGGAGGGCATTTGCCCACGCTGCAATTCCGTGGAACACCCGAGCCCCCATGGAGCGTGGGCGCAGTTCCGGGTCGCGTTGGCTCGCGCTCGACCTCCTGCGCTTCGTGGCCGTCTTCCTGATGGTGCAGGGGCACACCTTCACGGAGCTCCTCTCGGAGGCGACCCAGCACGAGCGCTGGTACCGGCACCACCAGTTCGTGCACGGCTACACCGCGCCGATGTTCCTCTTCGCGTCGGGCCTCGCCTTCGGGTACACGACGTTCCGCGGCTGGGATCGCACGACGCAGCCCGGGCCGGCGCTGCACAAGCGCCTGCGCCGCTACGCGTGGCTGCTCGGCATCGGCTACCTCATGCACGTGCCGACGCTCGCGCTCGGCGGCCTCGTGCGCGCCCAGGGGAGCTCGCTCGAGCACTGGCTCCAGGTCGACGTGCTGCAGCACATCGGCGTGAGCCTCGCGTTCCTCACGCTGCTCTCGGTGCTCGTGCGCCGGATCGCGTCGCGCTTCGGTCGCACGGGCGAGGCCGTCTTCGCCTCCATCGTGGGCGTGCTCTTCCTGCTCGTGGTGTTGCTCGCGCCGATCGTGTGGACGTTCCCGGCCGATCGCGAGCTGCCGTTCCTGCTCGCGGGCTACGTGAACGGCAGCTCGGGCTCGTACTTCCCGCTCGTGCCGTGGGCGGGGTTCACGTACGCCGGCGTGATGGTCGCGTTCGTGGCGCGCCGCGCCGAGCGCCCCTCGCAGGCGCTCGCACCCTGGCTGCTGGGCGTGACGGTCGTCTCGCTCGGCGGCTCGGTGTTGCTCAACCGCCTCGGCCTGCGCGTCTACGGCATCCACGACTTCTGGCGCACGGACCCGTACTACTTCTTCTTCCGTCTCGGCAACGTGACGGCGGTGCTCACGGTGCTCGCCTACCTCGAGCGCTTCGCGACCCGCGTGAACGTGCTGCTCGAAGGCGAGGCCCGCCTGGCGCGTGCGCTCGCGTGGGTGCGCGTCGTCGGCGAGGAGTCGCTCGTGGTCTACGTGGCGCACCTCGTCGTGCTGCACGGATGGGTCGTGGGCCACGGCCTGACGAGCTCGATGGGGCACCACCTCTCGCTCACGCAGGCCTCGACGGTCGCGCTCGTGCTCTTCGTGGCGATGGTCTTCGTCGCGCGCGCCTGGAGTGACATGAAGAAGAGCCGCCTGCGCTTCCAGGCGCTGCAGCTCTCGGCCGCCGGCGCGATGGCGTACCTGATGCTCGTCGCGCGGTGAGCGGGCGAGCGCCCGCGACGCGTGCCCGTCAGCGCCCCACGAACTTACCGGCGCGCCGCTCGAGGAACGACTGCACGCCCTCGCGTGCGTCCTCGCTGCCCATGAGCGCGCGCGCCTGCGGCAGGAGCGCGGCGGCCGCGGCCTCGGGCCCTCGCTCGGCGGCCAGGCGCGCGCTCTCGATCGTGGCGCGCACGCCGAGCGGCGCTTGCTCGGCGATCGTGGTCGCGATCTTCAGGACCGCGTCGCGCTCGCTTCCTGCCGGCACGACCTCTTGCGCCACACCGATGCGTCGCGCCTCGTGGGCATCGAACGTGTCGGCCGTGAGCAGCCAGCGCATGGCGTTGCCCCAGCCAGCGCGGGCGGGCAGGCGGAACGTGGCGCCGCCGAACGGGAAGATGCCGCGCTTGATCTCGATCTGACCGAGCTTGGCGTCGTCACCGAGCACCACGACGTCGGCCGCGAGCGCCAGCTCGATCCCGATCGTGAGGCAGTAGCCGCGCGCAGCGAGCAAGAAGGGCTTGGTGCGCACGCGGCCGTTCAGGCCGAGCGGGTCGACGTTTCCCTCGGGAAACAGCCGACCGCCGCTCGCGACCGCGGGGCCGACCTCCGCCAGATCGAGGCCGGCCGTGAAGTGTGCGCCATCGCCGGTGAGCACGATCGCGCGCACGTCCGGATCATCCTCGGCCGCCGTGAATGCCTCGGCCACCTCGCGCAGCATCGCGAGGTCGAACGCGTTCCGCTTCGCGGCCCGATCGAGGACGATCTCGCGGACGTGGGGGCCGTGGCTCTCGGTGCGGATGCGGGTCGTCATGCGACCCATGCTACGCGCGAACGCACGCCCGGCGGGCGCGGTTCCGACGGCGCTGCAACGACCGCCGAAAAGCGCGTTTCGCGCTCGCGGGAGGCGCCGCCCTGCGATTACTCTGTCGAGCCGTCGTGAGCAGCAGCTCGGCACCGAAAGAGCCCCGCGAAGCGCCCCCGAACATGATCGGTCGCGTGCTGGACGGGCGCTTCCGCATCGACGCGCTGCTCGGGGAGGGGGGCCTCGGACAGGTCTTCCGCGGCACGCACCTGCGCCTGGGGCGCGCCGTCGCGATCAAGGTGATGCACGCGCACCACGTGACGCGCAACGAGCTGCGCACGCGCTTCGATCGCGAGGCGCGATCGCTCGCCAAGCTCGCGCATCCCAACGTCGTCGGCGTGATCGACTACGGCGTCGACGGCGAGCTGCCCTTCCTCGTCATGGATCTGCTCGAGGGGCGCACGCTCGAGCAGGCGATCCACGAAGGCTTGCCCGGCGATCGTGTGGTGCCGGTGTTCCGCGACGTCCTCCGCGCCGTGGCCTACGCGCACGGCGTGGGGCTCGTGCACCGCGACCTGAAGCCCGCGAACGTGTTCCTGCAGCAAGTCCCCGAGATCGGCGAGGTCGTGCGCGTGCTCGATTTCGGGCTCGCGAAGTTCGTGGACGGCGAGGGATCGAACGCGACGGTGACGCGCGCGGGCATGGTGATCGGCACGCCCGCCTACATGTCGCCCGAGCAGGCGACGGCGTCGATCGTGGACGCGCGCGCCGACGTGTACTCGCTCGGTGTCGTCCTCTTCGAGATGATCACCGGGCGTCGGCCCTTCACCGGCACCGACGGCGCCGAGGTGCTGCGGATGCACCTGCTCCAGCCGCTGCCCGAGATGAGCTCGATCGTCCCCGGCTCGCCGCTCGTGCCGCTCCTCGATCCGATCGTGAAGCGCGCGACCGAGAAGTCGAAGGCCGATCGCTTCGCCGATGCAGCCGAGATGGCGACCGCGCTCGATGCGGCCGTCGGACGCGCCTCGACGCCGCCCGTCGCGGCCCCCGCGCCGCCGAGAGCCGGGGGCGCCGCCGCCGGCGCGTCGATCCACGTCACGATCTCCGACGTGCCCGTCTCGGTGGCGACCGGGCCACGCAAGACGGCGTCGGCCTCGGGCGCCTCGACGGCTCCGCGCAGCTGGCTCGTTCCCGCGCTCGGTCTCATCGTGGTGCTCGTCGTGGTGGTCGCGTACGCGCTCGGCTCGAGCGGCGAGACCCGCTCGCCTCCGAGCAGCATCGCCGTCCCCCCGACCACGATCGCCGCGCCACCCACGACGACGGCGCCGCCCCCGTCGAGCGCTCCGGACACGATCGTCGTGCCGCCTCCCTCCACGCTGACGCCGCCGCCGAGCGTGACGGAGGTCGCGACGACCCCCGATGCGGGGCTTCCCGATCCCTGGGCCGATCCGCTCCCGCCCCAGCTCGTCGCCGCCGCCACGCGCGTGCGTGCCGATCGGGAGATCACCGCCGACCAGCGGACGATCCTCTTCCGCTACTCGAGCAATCACCCGCACGATCCGCGGGGTCTCTTGCTCCTCGGACACGCCGAGGTGAATGCCCACGCGCTCACCGATGCCTGCCACCGGTATCGCCACGCGTGGCAGGTCGATCCGAACGCGCGCTTCGACGCCACGATGCGCCACGACCTGGTGACGATCGCGACGCGCGAGAGCACAGCGGAGGAGGCCGGCGCGCTGGTCCGCGAGATCTACGGTGCCGAGGCACTGCCCGAGATCGAGGTCGTCCGGAGCGAGGTGGGGAGCGACCGCGCGGCGCTCGCGCGCCTGGATCGACTTCGTGCGAGCATCACGCCCGTACCATGAGCGAGCACCGGGTCGGTGAGAGCGTCGGCGGCTTCGTCCTCGAGGCCGTGCTCGGCGAGGGCGCGATGGGCGTGGTCTATCGCGCGCGCGCGGGCGCGGGCGGGCGCGCCGTCGCGATGAAGTTCCTCCGCAGCGAGGCGCTCGGGCGCCCCGATCTGCGCAAGCGCTTCGAGCGCGAGGCGCGAGCGCTCGCGGAGCTGCATCATCCGAACGTGCTGGAGGTGGTCGCCCTCGGTCTCGACGAGGAAGTGCCCTACCTCGTGACCGAGCTGCTCGTCGGAACGACGCTCGAGTCGGTGCTGGTCGGAGACCGCCTCGAGCCCACGCGCGCGCTGCACATCGCCGATCAGCTCCTCTCGGGGCTCGGCGCGGCGCACCAGCAGGGGATCATCCACCGCGACGTGAAGCCGGAGAACGTCTTCCTCGTGAGCGCCGGGCCGAACGGCGGCGAGCGCGCCAAGCTCATCGACTTCGGCCTGGCGCGCTTCGGCCAGAAGGCGAGCATGGGTCCCTCGAGCGTGCTCACCGCGATGGGCACGCTGCTCGGCAGCCCCGCGTACATGGCGCCCGAGCAGGGCTATGGCGAAGAGACGACCGAGCGGAGCGACGTCTACTCGGCGGGCGTCGTGCTCTACGAGCTCCTGACCGGGGCATGGCCATTCGTGGCCGAAGAGGTCTCCGAGATGCTCCGGCACCACGCGCTCACGCCCCTTCCGCCGCTGGCCGAGGCGCGCCCCGAGCTCGAGGCCAAGCCCGAGCTCGAGGCCGTCGTGCGGAAGGCGCTCGCGAAGAAGCCGAAGGATCGCTTTCCCAACGCCCACGAGATGCAGCGCGCGATGCGGGCGGTGAAGCCTCCGGCCGCGCGCCTGGTGATGTGATCGCGAGGCCTCAGCCGTCGCTCACGGCGCGAGACGTACCGCGTGCGCCGTCGTCGAGCCCCAGGCGTCGTCGTCCGCCGTGCTCGTGACCCCCGCGCCCCGTCCGAGCGCCCAGCCGTTGCCGTCGAGGTAGCGATCGAAGGGCGCCGGGGCGCTCCCGGCCCACTCGCAGCGAACGAGATCCGTCGGCGTCGCCGTCTCTCCCGGGGCCGCGGCGCTGGGGAGCACGTCGATGCGCGTGCGTGTGCACGCGAGCTCGCCGGTGAACGGCGCCGCGGTGGGTGCCGGAAGAGGCATCGTGCCTTCTCCCTCGAAGCGCACCTGGGCGCTCTCGGCGCTCGTGAACGTGATGCTCAGGTGATCGCCCGTGAGCGTCGCGTGGCCGACGTACACGTAGCGGTGCTGCTCTTGGGTGTGCGTGAAGTCGTGGTCGCCGGCGGCGTAGCGACCAGGCGAGGGCCCGAAGAACGAGTCGTACCGACCTTCCAGCGTCAGGCGCGCCGCGCCGGCGCGATCGACCTCGAGGCTCGTGTGCCCCACCCCGTGCGAGGTCGCATACGACTGCGAGCAGCCCGTGGCGCCGTGCCGGTCGAGCCCGCCCGCGAGCTGCATCGGGAGCGCGAGCGCCGGCACGGCCGGGCTCGTCTGCTGCGCGTGCGCCGGCAGGGCCGCCGCGAGCACGCTCAGGACGACCAGCGAGCCGGCTCGACGCATCACCCACGATCTACGTCCACGTCCGGGGCATCTGCCTCGGGCGTCCCCCGGCCGGCGGCTCATTTCCCGCCCGGCCGCTCCACGGTGCCATCGGGCCGCCGTGCGAACCGGCCTTCCTCCCGCGCGTGCACGGGATCGTCGCTCCTCCATGGCCAGCCGCCGAAGCGCGTGCGCTGATAGTCGGCGAAGGCCTGCTGGATCTCCTGGCGCGTCGTCATGACGAAGGGCCCGTACTGCACGGTGGGCTCGCCGATCGGCCGGCCTTGCAGGACCAAGAGCTCCACCTCGCCCTCGGGCGCCTCGATCGTCACCTCGTCGTGGCCGGCGAGCACTGCGCCGCCGTACGCATCGAAGCGCTCGCCGGCGATCGTCACCGCCGGCCCCGCGAAGAAGTACACGGTCCGGAGCGTCTCTTCGCCTGCCGAGGCGGGCAGCGTCACGCGTCCGCCGGGCTTCATCACGATCGACCAGATCGCGACGTCGGCGTCGGGCTCCGAGGCCCACGAGCTCGGGGGCGGTGCCGGCGGCACGGCCTCGCCGAAGCGCCCGGCGGCGACGGTGACCACGACGCGACCTTCGTCGAGCGTCAGCCGCGGGATCGTCTCGCTCCAGAGCATCGAGAAGTGGGGCGGCGCGTGCTTGCTCTTCTTCGGTAGGTTCAGCCAGATCTGGAACAGCTCGGCGTGGTTTCCCTGCGCGCGATCGAGCAGCGGGAACATCTCGGCGTGCTGGATCCCGCCGCCGGCCGTGAGCCACTGCACGTCGCCCTGTCCGTACCGTGCGGCCGCGCCGAGCGAGTCGCTGTGATCGACGTAGCCGCGCCGCATCACCGTCACCGTCTCGAAGCCGCGGTGCGGATGCGCGGGAAAGCCGGGCACCGTTTCGCCGTGGTACATGCGCCAGCCGTCCTTGCCGGCGAAGTCCTGGCCGATCTGCCGGCCCGCGAGCGAGGCGTCGGGCCCCATCGCGTCGTTGCCGCGCGGGTAGCGGTCGAGGTGGTGCACGCAGAACAGGAAGGGATCGATCGTCGGCCAGGGCGCGACGCCGCCCTTCGGATCGAGAGGGATGCGCTTCAGGATCGCCGTCGGATTCTCTTTCATGACGGCCTCCATCTGGGGCTCCCGGGCCGCGTCGTCATCGTGGGCCCGTCGTCGACGCAGCGTTGCGCAGACGGAACGACTACTTCTTCCGCTTGTTCCAGGGCTCGAAGGCGTCGAGCTCGTCGAGCGAGGGAAAGGCACCTTCGAAGCGCCAGCCGCGATCGTCCAGGTACACGTGCGCCGGGATCTTCGCCCGTGGGAAGCGGAGCTTGTCGAGCACCTCGGCGGGCAGCCCCTCGCGCGCCAGCCACTCGCGCATCGCCTCGATCCCACCCTTCTCTCGCGAGCGGGCCGAGCTGATCGCGATCTGGAAGCGGCCCACCGCGTCGACGAGCCACGCGAGCGCGCCCGGCACCGGCGGATCGGGAATCACGGTCGCGCCCTTCCAACCCGAGGTGTAGCTGTGCAGGACGCCGTCGAAGTCCACGACGATCGTCTTGCTGGCGACGCGCCGCGTGCGCACGCGCCCGAGCGCACGGGGGAGGGCGAGCGTCGGCTCGGCCGGGAGCGATGCGCGCAGCGCGTCCGGATCCGTGAGCCTCTCGTCGGGCACGCGCGGCAGCACGCCGCTCGCCGCCCGCTCCTCCGTCGCGTCGGAGGGAGAGCTCGCAGGCGCGGCCAAGAGGGGCTCGTCCCAGTCGGCGTTCGGATCGTCGTAGACGTAGAGCGCCTCGTCCTCGCCGTGGACGACGTACTCCTTCTCCGGATCGCCCAGCATCGGCGAGACGGGCGCGTGGTGCACCGGCCGCCGGAGCGGCACTCCCACGTCGATGCCGAGATCACGCGGATCGAGGATCGGCGCGGCATGCGAGAGCGCCTCGCGCGGTGCGTCCCGGTACGGTGTGGCCGGCAGGGCGTAGTTCGCCGCCCAGCCGCTCATGGCGCGATCGATCTCGCCGCCGCTGCGCTCGTGCGCCCAGCTCCAGAGCGCATCCCAGTGCGCCGCCGGCACCGGCACGGCCAGCGGGAGGATCAGCCGGAACTTCGGATGCGCTGGCGTGTGCGACCACGTGGTGTGGAGCAGATGGAAGTAGTCGGCGAAGGGCGCGGTCGCTTCGGGGATGCGCGCGCCGGCGTCGTAGTCGAGCACGAGGCAGCTCACGTGCGTGACGCCCTCGCTCCCTCGCTCGACCGCGTCCTGCCGGTAGACGGCCGGCGACCAGAGGCGCAGATCGCGCTTGGCCTCCTTGCGCGCCTCGATGCGCAGCTGCTCGGCCTTCGCTCGCATCGCGCGGTCGCGCTCCGGCGCTGGCACGGCCTTGCCCGCGGCCGCGATCTCGGGGACGTGACCGCCCACGGTCTCGCCCACGAGCGCCTGGTCGAGCGCGCGGTCGATGCGCGCGAGCTCCCGCTCGATGCGCACGTGCAGCTGCGTCTTGATCTCGAAGCGCCGGAAGCACGCCACGAGCTCGCTGAGCGTCAGGACCTCGTTCAGCGGGGTCGTGTCGAAGACACGCTTGAACGTGCAGACGGGAAACGTGAGCGGCCCGTCCATCGTGCGCGCGTCAGCTGCCTGCTGCGTAGATCTGGGCCCAGAACGCGTCGAGGCCACCGAGCGCTTCGAAGGTCGTGCTGCCCGAGGCGGTCCACGTAGCGCCGTACGAGCCCGCGACCCAGCCGATGCCCTGCCCGGGCGCGCCGCCGATGGCGAACGCCGCGTCGTTGCCGGTGCCTCCCAGCGGCTCCTGTCCGAAGAGGAAGCCGGTCGGCCCGAACGTGACGGCGATCGCGTCGGTCCCGCCGGCCGAGACCGCGGCGTCGGTGGCGCCCGTCGTGGTGGCCGAGCCCGCGAAGGTCCCCACCGCGACGACGTTCATCCCGACGTACGCCACGTCGAGGAGCGCGTCGCTTCCGCTTCCCCCCATCTGGCGACTCCATTGGGTCGTCAGCGCGGTGTCGAGCGCGATCACGACCCCGTCGCTGCTTCCCGCCGACGTGAGCCCGTCGAGGGTTCCGTCGAAGAGGCCGACGGCGACCAGCGGGCCGGCGCCTGCCCCATCGACGATGGCGGTGAGCGAGTCGAAGCCGCTCCCTCCCATCGCGCGCGCGGCCGTCGTCGTGTTGGTCGCGCGGTCGAACGCCCACGCGAAGCCGTCGGCCGGGCCGGTGGCCGCGAGCGGCGTCGTGCCGAACATCCCCGATCCGACCAGCGTGCCCACGACGTAGACGTGCGTCGCGTCGAGCGCGACCCCGTGCGCGAAGTCGGCGCCGCTCGTGTTGGCGTTCACGAAGCGGAGGAACGTGCCGTCGGTCGCGTTCAGCGCGATCATCAGCGGGTCGGTGGTGCCGGTGGCCGGCAGCGTCCCGGTCCCGATCGTCGCCGGCCCGCGGATGCCGGTGGCGATCCACGCCTCGGTCCCGCCCACCGCCAGCTCGCCCGCGACGTCGTCGCTCGGGCCGCCGTAGCGATGCGCCCACTGCGGCACGAGGGAGGCGTCGAGCAGGGCGACGACCACGTCGCGCATGCCCTGGCCGCTCGCCGCGTTCACGGCGATCGATCCGACCGAGAGCGTCGCCGACGTGGTCGTCAGCACGACCAGGGCGTTGCCGCTCGTGTCGAGCTCGATGCCGGTGACGATCTCGTCGCCGCTTCCGTCGATGGCGAGGACGTGGCTGCAGCGGTCGAGGTTGCGCCGCGAGATCACGGCCGCGATCCCCTGCGCATCGAGGCTGCTGCCGCACCCCACGCCGAAGCCGCGCCCCGCGAACGTGCCGCCGATGACGAGCGTTCCATCCATCGGACGGTAGGCCACCGCCGTCCCCATGTCGTCCATGCGGGAGCCGCCGGCGATGCCGTACGAGCCGCCGGGCACGCACGTCGAGCTCACGCACTGCTCGCCGAAGCCCTCGCAGATCGAGTCGCAGGCGCCGCAGCGCGCATCGTCGGCGCCGGTCGGCGTCTCGCAGCCAGCCGTGGTGTTGCAGTCCGAGAAGCCATCCTGGCAGGAGGCGAGGTGGCAGACACCCACGGTGCACGCCGCGACGCCGTTCGGGATGCTGCAGCTCGAGGCAGCCGGCCCCTCGTCGAGCCGCCGGTCGCAGTCGTCGTCGAGCGCGTTGCACGTCTCGGAGGCCGACGGGCTCCGGCCGCCGTTCGTGTCGTCGCAGTCGCGCGCGTCGCGAACGTATCCCGTCGGCGCGAAACAGCCGATGACGGCCGTTCCGGGGTCGCCGTAGCCGTCGCCGTCCGCGTCGCGGTGGAACGTCTCGCTGGTCGAGCTCTCGTCGACGCGGGTGTCGCAGTCGTCGTCGCGCCCATTGCACAGCTCGGTCGCGCCGGGGCGCGCGACGGAGTCTCGGTCGTTGCAGTCGAGGCCGCGCGGCAGGCCGCACGCCTGATCGGCGACGCCGTCGCGGTCGTCGTCCTCGAGGTTGCCCATGCCGAGGTCGTAGTCGGCCAGGCCGTTGCAGTCGTCGTCGATGCCGTTGCAGACCTCGGCGACGCGCGGGCTCCGACTCGTCGTGGTGTCGTCGCAGTCGGTCCCGAGCAGCGAGTAGTGATCGGGCGGCATGCACTGGACGAGGGTCGTGCCCTGCGCGTCACCGTATCCGTCTCCGTCGGTGTCCGGGTACCAGGTGACCGCGCCGGTGCTCTCGTCGATCGTCTCGTCGCAGTCGTTGTCGATCGAGTCGCAGATCTCGAGCTGGCCGGGGTTGCGATCCACGCGGGTGTCGTCGCAGTCGCCGCCGCGCGCCGCGAACCCGACGGTGTCGCCGCAGCGGTTGGCCTGGGTGCCGCTCGAGTCGCCGAAGCCATCGCGATCGGCGTCGGGATAGAGCATCACGCCGACGCCCTCGTCGACGGTGCCGTTGCAGTCGTCGTCGATGCGGTTGCACACCTCGCTCGCCGCGGTGTTCACGCTGCGGTTCGAGTCGTCGCAGTCGGTGCCGCAGAGCGAGCCGTTGCAGCACGCGGCGTCCTCGAACCCGTCGGAGTCGCCGTCGATGTAGCCGTGGGTCGAGGGGTCGCAGTCCTCGTCGTGGTGCGCCGTGTCGCAGCGCTCGGCGTTGCCCGGGAACGCGTCGGCGTCGGTGTCGAGGCAGTCGTCGCCGAGCGCCGTGCCCGAGCCGTCGTGACAGCTCGCGTCGCCGTGACCGTCGCCGTCCACGTCGGGGACCTGGTGGATGCAGGCACGCCGATCCTCGGAGCAGTAGTCGCGCGTGCAGCTCGCACCGTCGTCGCAGGCCGGGGGCGCCCCCGCCGTGCAGTGGCTCGCGACACAGCGCTCTTCGCCGTTGCAGAACAGCCCGTCGTTGCACTCGAGGTCGCCCGAGCACGTCGGCCCGACGTCCGTCGCGCTGTCCTCCGCGGGGGAGCCTCCATCGCTGGTCGTCGAGGGCCCGCCGCATCCGGCGACCGTCGCGAGAGAACAGAGTGCGAAGACGATTCCGAAGCGAACGGCCGACGTCATGATTGGCCGATCCTACACAGGATCGGCGAGCACTGCGCCGAGGAGTGATCGGCTCGCCCGCTCCGGAGGAGCGCCGCGCCAGGCCCGTCGAGATAGGTGCGCGAGAACGTGGGATCTTTCTCGCCAGGAACGACCTTCGATGCCGTTCCGCGCTCCCGGATCGAGCGCAGAGCGCCGGAGCGTGCCTCTCGCGGGCCGGAACGCGATACGCTGCGGCCCGGCCGGACCGGCTCTGGGCGAGGAGGATCTGCGATGACGTCGATCGGACGCGGAGCGATGGGCGTGTGGGCCGCCGGCGTCGTGGCGACCGCGATCGGGGGCTGTAGCTGTGCGAGCGAGCCCGGCGCGCGGCGCGACGGGGGCGGCTCCGAGACGCCCGACGGCAACGGCGCCGACGTGGCCGCGCCGCCCGAGGACACCGGAACGGTGATCGCGCCCGACGTGGGCAACGACGCGTACGTCGATCGCGAGACGTTCTGCATGGGCCACGGTCCGGCCGTCATCGTCGGCGACACGACGATCGGCACCGCCACGTGTGCGGGCGCCATCGCGAGCCGCGTCTTCGACTCGGCGATGTGCACGTGCACCGACGCGACCGTCGTCGGGTACATGCGCACGCGCTCCTTCGACTCCGGCACCGGGATGATGGACACCGCGGCGGGAGCCCCGGTCGGCATCAACCAGCGCGACATCACCGGGGGGTACACCGACATCGGCGGCTCGCTCGTGGTCGCCGGCACCGGCGGCACCGACTTCGGTGGCTATCTCGTCGTCGACGGCGATGCCCGCTTCGGTGGGCGCGTCAACGCCGCCGGCTACATCGAGATCCACCGCGACCTCTGGGCCGACGGCAACGTCACGTGCATCGGCGCCGTCAGCGTCGGGCGCGACGCGCACCTGACGCCCGGTCACAACCTCATCACGTTCCCGGACGTGGGCGGCTCCACCTCGCACTCGGCGTTCGTCGTCGAGCCGCCCTGCGACTGCGGCCCCGAGGACATCGTCGACATCGCCGGGATCGTCGCCTACGGGCGCGACCACAACGACAACGCGGACGTGATGCTCGATCCCGGTCTGCTCGCGAACGTGGTCGGCATCGGCGTCGACCTCACGCTGCCGTGTGGGCGCTTCTACGTGGACTCGATCGGGGGTCTCGGCTCGATCACGTTGCACGTGCACGGCCGCACCGCGCTCTACGTGGGCGGCGACGTGAACGCGCTCGGCGTGCTCGACGTGGATCTGGGCACCGAGGGCGAGCTCGACGTCTTCATCGACGGCAACCTGCTCTCGATCGGTCAGGGCAGCTGGGGCGAGCGCTCGCGACCGGCGGCGACCCGCCTCTACGTCGGAGGCACGAGCACCGTGACGCTGGTCGGCGCGTCGGGCTTCGTCGGCAACGTCTACGCGCCGAACGCGACCATCACCGCGATCGGCGACACCGAGGTGTATGGCTCGCTCTTCGGCGGCAACGTGTCGATGCCGGGCTACCTGAGCATCCACTACGATCGCGCGATCCTCGACGTCGACCGCGAGTGCCCGCCGCCGACCGAGTGCTCGTGCAGCCCGGGCGAAGGATGCGTGGACCACACCGCCTGCGTCGCGGGCAGCTGCACGGCATGCACGAGCGACGCCGACTGCTGCGCGCCGCTCGTCTGCAACCCGACCTCGGGCGCCTGCGAGCCGCTCCTGATCTGAGAGGGTGGACAGGAACCCTGTCGCCCTCTCTCGCGGAGCGATACGAGGGGGAGGCTCCATCGGGATTGACTCCCGATGGAGGGGGTCGACGCGGGGCCGCCCGGACGCGCCCCGCGCCCGACGCGCTCGCACCCTCGTCAGAAGCCGACCGTGATCGCGCCGGCTGCGCCGGTCGCGCTGGCGCTCGCGTCGAGATGGACGGGCGCGTCGATCGCGCCCCGCACCACGTGCGTGAGCGGTACGAGGACGAGCGCGAGGCCCGCCGAGAGCGTGGTGACGCCGGCGTCGAGCTGCGCGGTCCCGCCCACGCACGCGGGCGTCGGGCGCTCGTTTCCGCAGGTGGGAGCGCTCGCCGAGAGCCCGATGCCGACCCCCGCGAGCGCGACGCCCGCTGCGCCGAGGCCCCAGCTCCACCAGGGAACCTCGTCCTCGTGCTCGAGCAGGAGCGGAAGCGACGCGGCGGCGAGCACCCCGCCGAGGGTGCCGAGCGCGAGGACGGGCGCTTCCCAGCCCTGCCAGCGCGTGCGGCGATCGAGATAGTCGACGTCGGTCGGGAGGGGCTGCGTCGCGAGCGTGCCGTAGCTCTGGGCGGGCGCGAGGAGGGCGAGGCTCGTGACGAGCGAGACGCCGCCGAGCGCGAGGAGGTTACCGCCGAGCACCTGCTCGATCACGCTGCGTCGCGGCGGCGCGAGCTCGGCGCCCGCGAAGGCCCGGTCGCGCGCGGTCCCGTCGATGGCGATCGGCGCTCCGGTGCGCACGTCGAGCCGCTCGACGAGATCCGCCTCGCCCGCCGCGACCAGCCAGAGCTCTTCGGCTCCGAGGGCGCGTGCGATCGCCAGCGCGTGCGCGACCCGCGCGGCGAGCGCGTCGTCGATGGTCGCGTACGAGAGGCGCAGTGGCCCGTCGGTGCGCAGGGCGCGCTCGAGCGAGGTGTCGACCGCGATGGCGTGCGGCGCATCGTCGAGCGTGATCGTGTGCACGCGAGCGCTCGGCGCGGCTGCGTCGGCGGGACGGTCCACCACGAGCTCGTAGTGACCCGGCGCCAGCCCCTAACGTCGCTCGTGATCGTGAGCGGGGCCGCAGGTGCCGCCGCGAGCGTGCGCGTCGTGTCCTCGAGCAGCGCGAGCACCTCGGGCGGATGCAGATGCGGCGTCGGGGCGACGGTCGGGAGCATGCGCCGGCACGAGAGCGCGGCCGCCAGCGCATGCGGGTCGCGGGTCTCCGCGAGGGCGCGCACCCCGAACAGACAGGTGTCGAGCAGCGTGCGCGCGCGCGTCTCGTCGCGCGCGAGCTCCGAGAGCGAGCCCGAGACGAGCTGATCGGCGCGCGCGATCGCCGCTCGTCCCTCGTCGTAGCTCCCTTGGGCGATCTCGCGCACGGCCTGACGCGAGAGGGCCCGCCACGCGTCCAGCGTCGCGTCGTCGAGCACGTGCGGGCTGCGCGAGTCGACCGAGTCGAGCGCACGGGCGGCGGCCTCGCCCGCGAGCGCGTCCTCGCCGGCCTCGTCCTCCACGCCGGAGAGGGCCGCGGTGGCGTCGGCGGGCGCATCGACGCCCACCAGCCAGGGCACGACGAGCACACGCGGTGGGGCGCTCCCCTGGGCCCGCGCATGCGCGACCGAGCCGACACAGAGGAAGAGGCCTAGAGCCGAGGAGAGAGCACGCGCGGTCCGCATGCCCCGCTTGTCGGCGGCGGCGGCCGTGCGTTGCCAACCAAAGGGGCCGACCGAGGAGCGAGGGAGGCTTCTGGCGCTTCCCGCTGCGATCGTGCCCCGCGAGCGGGGAGCTGCGTCGACGGTACTCAGCGCTGCCGCGTCGTCCAGACGAACGTCGGGCGCGCCGCGGGCCGTGTGTCGACGAGCTCCACGTGGATGGGGCGCCCCCGGTCGTCCCAGGCGCGCGCCTCACGCCGTGCATCGTCCGGCCAGCCCGGCCGACGGCTGCGCGCCGGCGCGACGTAGCGCGTCCAGTCTTCCCACGATGCTTCGCGCTCCTGGGCCAGCGCCGCATCGCGCTCGCGTCCGCTCGCCATCCACACGAACACCGCGATCAGCGTCAGCGACACGTTGCCCGCGAACAAGCCGCCGAGCCCCATGAGCACCGCCGCGACGCGACCGACCGAGGCCGCCAGCCGCGTCGCCGCGCCCAGGCCGATGCGCGAAGCGAGCATCCCGCGGAGCACACGCCCGCCGTCCATGGGGAAGGCGGGAATCAGGTTGAACCCGCCGAGCATCGCGTTGGACCACGCGAGCGTGGTCGCGATCGACGCCCGCCGATGGGCGTGAGCACGATGTCCCGCGTCCGGATGCCGAACATCCGCGCCACGAGGGCGTGCGCCAGCTCGTGCACCACGATCGAGGCGAAGAGCAAGACCGCGCCCAGCAACGCCCCGAGCGCGCCGGCTCCGTACGTGAGCCCCGTCAGCACGCCCAGCGCGAGCAGCGACCAGTGCAGCCGTACCGGGATTCCCGCCACGCGACCGATGCTCCAGGAGCCCATTCTCGTCCTCGTTCCTGGCACCCAGGGGCCACCGCACCGAGATGCCACCATTCACGATGGGGATGCCGGCGACGGAATCAATCCCGCCTCGAGCTCTCGCGCCCCTTCTCAACGTTTGTTCACGATCGTCGATTCCGGACCGGCACGGACCGCCGTCCGCCCGGATCGGCGTGCCGATCGCCGCGCTTCGCCTCGGATCGAGGGGCGTGCGAGGCGAGTCGGGACGCCTGCGGCGCGCCCGCGCGCGTCGGGTGGGCAGGACGCCGCGATCGACGGCCACTTCGTCGGCACGGCGACTGCTCGATGACGGGCAGGGAGAATGGCCATGAACGGAAACGCGATCGACTCCGCGCGACGCACCGCCCTCGCGCTGGCGCTGGCCGGTGCGAGCGCCCTCGGCGGATGCGCCGCCGCGCCGCCGGCGCCCGAGTACGCGCGCACCGACGCCGTCGACACCTTGCATGTGGCCGAAGAGCTCGGGGCCGACGAGACGCCCGCCGCGGCGCACCAGCTCGAGATCGCGCGCAGCGAGCTCGAAGCGGCCGACCGCCTGATCCGGCGTGGGAACATGGACGGCGCGCGCGAGATCCTCGCCCGCGCCAAGGCCGATGCGCGGCTCGCGATCGCGCTGCGGCGCGAGGACCGGGCCCGACGGTTCGTGACGCGGACCCACGAGAGCATCGACCAGCTGCGCGACGCGCAGCTCGGCACCTCCGGCGGCGCGCTGCCCGCCGCGCCGGTCATGCCCCGGGCCGACGAGCCTTCGCCGACCGAGAGCCCTGCGCTACCGGCCGGTGCGAGCCCCTGACGCGCGAGGTCTCGCGACCCGTCCGCACGGACGCGGCCGCCACGTTGGAGCTCCGAGAGAAGAGGATCGACGAGGCCACGAGAAGAGAGAGGCGATCATGACCCGCGCACGACCCAGCACCCGACTCCACACCCTGTTTCTCGTCTTCGCCCTCGCGGGGGTCGCCCTCTCCAGTGGCTGCGCCCGCTCGGTCGGTCCCCAGCTGCGTGCGGCGCGCACCGCGATGGATCGAGCGCGCAGCGACGGCACCGGGGAGCTCGAGCCGCAGGCGGTCCGGACCGCCGGCCAGCTGCTCGAGGTGGCCGAAGGGCAAGACGACGGCTCGGACCAGGAGGCGCACTACGCCTACCTCGCGGAGCGCGAGGTGCGCACGGCGATGGCCGACGCGCGTCGGGATCGGCTCGAGCAGACGGCGGCCCGCGACATGGAGCTGCTCGCGCGTACGCGCGCCGACGTGATCACGATCGCGGCGAGCGTCCTCTTCGACACCGGCAGCGACGTGCTCACCGACGCGGGTCGCGCGCACCTGGGCCCCATCGCCGAAGGTCTCGCGCAGAGCGACCAGCTCGCGGTGGTCACCGGGTTCACCGATGCGCGCGGCGACGAAGAGGCCAACCGAGGCCTCTCCGAGCGTCGCGCCGACGCGGTGGGCTCGTTCCTCGTCGCCCACGGCGTGAGCGAGGCGCGCGTTCTCTCGGAAGGGCTCGGCGAGGCCTATCCCGTCGCCGACAACGACACCGAGACGGGTCGTGCGCAGAACCGGCGTGTCGAGATCTCGCTCTTCGACTCGGCGGCCGACGGCGGAGACCGCGCGCCCGCCATCGCGGTGCGCTGACGGTGGCGGGAGGCCCGATCGCGCCGTCACGTCGCGTCGTTCAGCCCGAGCGATGCCACGACGTGGGCCAAGAGCTGCGGATCGAAGGGCTTGCCGAGGTGCAGGCGGAACCCCGACGCGCTCGATGCATCGAGCGTCGCGTCGTTCCGATCACCCGTGAGCGCGATCGCCGCCCCGACGCCCACGGCGAGCGCCTCCCCGCCGAGCACGTGGCCGTGGCCGTCGGGCAGACCGAGATCGGTGACCATGACGTCGTGAGCACGCGTCTGGAGAGCATCGCGCGCCTCCGCGATCGTCCGTGCGCCGGTCACGTCCGCGCCGTGCTCGCTCAGCACGTGGCGAAGCAGCTCACGCAGATCGTCGTCGTCCTCGACGAGCAGGATGGACAGGCCTCGGAGCAGGGTGGGCACGGCGCGGGGCCTTCCAGCAATGGACGCGCCGAGCCGATCTCGCTCGAACCGGGCTCGCGACCAGGACGCGAACGTGGCAGCCGGCCCCTCGTGAGACGCGACCGCACGTCTCCCTTCGTCACGTCGGCTCGTCCGCGGGCGCATCCTCGATGCACGCCCGCGCGCGACGCACGAGCTCGGCCGGGTCGACCGGCTTCACCAGGAAGTCCCGGACGCCGAGGGCGAGCGCGCGCTCCCGCTCGCGTCCCGAGCCCTCTCCGGTGACCACCATCGAGCGCGCGCTCGGGAAGCGCGCCCGAAGCGCCTCGATGAGCGCGAGCCCATCGCTCTCCGGCATCGCGAAGTCGACGACCCACAGGCGCGGCGGCGCGCTCGGGTCGATCTGCGCGAGCGCTTCGGCAGCGCTGCCGGCCGTCGCGATCGAGGCGGCCGGCAGGCCCGCGCGAAGGACGCTCTCGTGAAGCCTCCGGTGCTCGGCGTCGTCGTCCACGATCAGTACCCGTACGCTGCGGCCTCGATCGTCGGTGCCCCCCGCGGCCTTCTCGAGGGCGAGGGCCAGCTCGCCCGCCGAGGCCGGTCGCTCGGTCGGATCCTTGGCCAGCGCGCGCCGCAGCGGCGCGTCGAGCGACGAAGCGAGCGGCGAGATCGCGCTCAGATCGGCGGGCGTCTCCACCGCGTGCGCGCGCAGCAGGTCGTGAGGGCTCGCGCTCACGAAGGGCCCGCGCCCCGCGAGCACGTGGAAGGTCATCACGGCGAAGGCGTAGACGTCGCCCCGCGCGTGCAGCTCCGGCGCGACGACCAGCCCCCGCGCGCGCTCGGGCGGCATGTGGCTCGGCGTGCCGACGACGTCTCCCTTTCCGATGCGGCGCAAGAGCGGTGTCAGCCCGAGGTCCACGAGCTTCACCGCACCGTCCTCTTGCACGATCACGTTCGCCGCCTTCACGTCACCGTGCGCGAGGCCCCGCGCGTGCAGGGCGTCGAGCGCATGCGCGATGTGACCGAGCAGCGCGAGCCCCTCGCGGAACGGCAGCGGGCCGTCGCGCAGGCGGGCGTCGAGGGAAGTGCCCTCGATCCGCTCCATCACGAGGAAAGGAGGTGTGGCGTCGAGGTGCAGCGCGAAGACCGCCACGACCTCGCTCGACCGCGCGGCGCCCATCACGCGCGCCTCGTCGAGCAGAGCCGCCTCGGCGCCGATCTCGTGCAAGATCTTGATCGCGACCGGCCGCTCGAGCTAGCGATCGAAGGCAGCGTGCACCGTGCTCATGCCGCACTAGCCGAGCATATACCGCACTTCGTAGCGTCCGTCGGCCATCGTCGTTTCGGGGATGGGCGGTCGACAGGCCGGCGCGCGCTCCGCGGCCGTCGCCGGCAGAGGAGTGCGGTCCTCGAACGAAGGTCTCGACATTGTTTCGAAAAGTCGCAGCAAGGGCGAGGCCAACACCGATGTGCCCCGGGATGACTCGTGGCAGCACCGCACAGGTGTCGCGCGCTGCCTCGGGGCTCGCCCGCGAAGCAGCGTGATCTCGGGGGATCGTGCTTGGTTCGCGGCATGCTTGTCCTGGCGCCCGAGGTGAAGTGATGAGCGCCAGCATTCTGATCGTCGACACAGACTCCTCCTTCCGGGCGGCCCTCGCGGAGAAGCTCCGCGCGGCCGACTTCGAGGTCGCGACCGACGTCGCGACGTCGTCGGAGGCGTTGCAGGCCGCCGAGCGCAAGGAGATCGGCGTCGCCCTGGTCGGCGTGACCGGCGACGGCGAGAGCGCGCTCGCGCTCGCCAAGAGCCTCGCGTCGCGCCGCAGCGACGTGTGCGTCGTCTTCCTCACCTCTCCGAGCTCGCGCATCGAGGACGAGGCGGAGCGCGCCGGCGTCTTCGAGTGGCTCCCGCGCAACGCCGACGCGAAGCTCCTCGAGCGCTCCGTGCACCGCGCGCTGCACTGCCACGAGCTCACCGCCGAGGTCCACCGCCTCAAGGGCGGCGAGCGGAGCGGCGGCGACGTCGTGGTCCTTCCCTCGGTCGTCTCGGACCTGCTCAGCGCCGACGCGCTCGAGCGTCGCTACGTCTCGCACGTCCTGGCGATGGTGAACGGCAACAAGTCGCGCGCTGCGCGCATCCTCGGCTTCGATCGACGCACGCTCTACCGGAAGCTCGAGCGCATGGCGAACGACGCGAGCGGCGCTTCGGAGGGTGGCTCGGAGGCGTCGCTCGAGAGCGACGCGTGACGATGCCCGGGCGCTCGAGCTCCTCGATCGAGGGCTCGAGCGAGACGGGAGCGGCGGCCTCGCTCGTCGTTCCCGACCCGTCGCGCGTCGCGGTCCTCGTCGTCGACGACCGGCCGGAGAATCTGATCGCGCTCGAGACCGTGCTCGAGCCACTCGGGCTCGAGGTCGTTCGCGCCGGCTCGGGGCGGCAGGCGCTCAAGAACCTCCTCGAGCGCGAGTTCGCCGTGATCCTGCTCGACGTGTTGATGCCGGACATGGACGGCTTCGCCACCGCCGAGCTCATCCGCGAGCGCGCCAAGACGCGGCACATCCCGATCATCTTCCTGACGGCGGTGAGCCACCAGGAGGAGTACGTCGCACGGGGCTACGGCGTCGGCGCCGTCGACTATCTCGCCAAGCCGTTCCACCCGGAGATCCTCCGCGCGAAGGTATCGGTCTTCGTCGAGCTGTTCCGCGCCAACGCGCAGCTGCGCAGGCAGGCCGAGCTCTTGCGCGAAAACGAGCGGCGCGAGCGCGAGCGCGCCCTCGACGAGGTGCGCAAGCTCGGCGAGACGCGCTACCAGCGCTTGGCCGAGTCGATGCCGCAGATCGTCTGGACGGCGAGCCCGGACGGGATCGCGAGCTACGCCAACCGGCGCTGGTTCGATTTTCGTGGGTCCCCGGTGGGGCCTCTCGAGCCCGACCTGTGGGGTAGCGCCCTGCACCTGGACGACATCGCGGCGGTTCGCACCGCGTGGCAACGAGCCCGGGCCAGCGAGTCGGAGCTCGAGGTCGCGGCCCGGCTGCGCCGGCACGATGGCGCCTACCGCTGGCACCTGATCCGGGCGGCGCCGGCGCTCGATGCCCGGAGCGTCCTCGTCGAGTGGACCGGCACCGCGACCGACATCGACGACCGGACACGCGCCGAGGACGCGCTGCGCTTCCTCGCCGATGCGAGCAAGGCGCTCTCCGCGTCGCTCGAGTATCGCCGCACCCTCGACGAGGTCTGCGCGCTCACGGCGCGGGCCTTGGCCGACTGGTGCGTCGTGGAGCTGCGGGCGCACGAGGGCTCGAGCGCGTGGATCTCGGTCGCGTCGGCCGATCTCTCCCAGACCGACACCGCGCGTCGCTACGTCGCGACCGAGGCGGCGCACCTCTCGCCCATGTTCCGGCACGAGGGCACGACCGACGATCGCGAGATGGATCCTTGCGACGGCTCGGTGCTCGGCGCCGTGCTGCGCGTGCCGCTCGCGGTGCGCGGCTCGGTCGTCGGGTCGCTGCGGCTCGCGCGGGGAGGATCGGGCCGCTCGTTCGACTCGCTCGACCGCGCGCTGGCCGAGGACCTCGCCCGTCGCATCGGCGCCGCCGTCGACAACGCACGCCTGTACGAGGTCGCGCAGCACGAGCGCACGGCGCTGGAAGCGGCTGCCCGGACCAAGGACGAGTTCCTCGCGGTGCTCTCGCACGAGCTGCGGAGCCCGCTGCACACGACCCTCGGATGGGCCCAGATGCTGCGGACCGGGACGCTGGCGCCCGCGACGTTCGACGTCGCGCTCGAGACGATCGAGCGCAGTGCGCGCGCGCAGGTGAGGCTGGTGGACGACCTGCTCGACGTCTCGAGCATCGTGACGGGCAAGCTGCGCCTGCGCGTGGGCCCGGTGGACTTCGCCGACGTGGTGAAGAGCTCGGTCGAGTCGGTCCAGCCGGCCGTCGGCGCCAAGAACATCGAGCTCTCGCTCGTGCTGCCCGAGGGTGGCGCGCCGATGCGGGGCGACTCGGCGCGCCTGCAGCAGGTCGTGTGGAACCTGCTCTCGAACGCCATCAAGTTCACCTCGAAGAGCGGGCACATCCGCGTTCGTCTCGAGCGTGCCGACGACCTCGTGCGCTTCGTGGTCGAGGACGATGGCATCGGGATCGACGCCGACTTCCTGCCTTACGTCTTCGATCGCTTCCGTCAGGCCAACAGCTCCGCCACGCGTAGCTACGGCGGCCTCGGCCTCGGCCTGAGCATCGTGCGCAACCTGGTCGAGATGCACGGCGGTCGCTGCTGGGCAGAGAGCCCGGGCCCCAAGCAAGGGGCCACGATGGTGGTCGAGCTCCCGATCGCGCCGACCGACGTCCGAGACGAGCACGTCGGGGCGCTCGTCGCGGATCAGCGCGACGGCTTCGGTCACGCTGGCCGCGGTGCGCACGCGCGCACCCGCGCGCTCGAGCGCGAGCTGGAACAGGGCCCGGCTCTCCGGCAGG
>JBGALT010000310.1:0-5001 GCA_044223665.1 Sandaracinaceae bacterium
CCGGCGGCGGACGTGCTCGCGGAGCTGGCGCGCGTCCTCGTCGAGGCGCCGCCGGTGTCGGCGTCGGCGGGTGGGCTCGTGAGAGCCGGTGTCGATGCGCGCATCGACGAGCTGCGCACGCTGGCGACCTCGAGCAAGGACGTGCTCCTCGCGCTCGAGGCGCGCGAGCGGGCGGCCAGCGGCATCGCCGCGCTCGAGGTCCGCTTCAACCGCGTGTTCGGGTACTACTTCGAGATCACGCGCACGAACCTGGCCCGCGTTCCCGCGCATTTTCGACGCAAGCAGACCATCGCGAACGGCGAGCGCTTCACCACGGACGAGCTCGACGAGCTCGCCGAGAAGATCCTCGGGGCCGAGGACCGCGTGCGCTCGCTCGAGCAAGGCGTCTTCGAGGATCTGCGGCGGCGCGTCGGGGCCGAGGCGGGCCGTGTTCGCGCCCTCGGCGTGGCGATCGGCGATGCCGACGTGCACGCGGCGCTGGCCGAGCTCGCGCAGCGCCGCGACTTCCACCGCCCGGCCGTCGACGACTCGCTCTGCATCGAGCTCGAGGACTCGCGCCATCCCATCGTCGAGGCGCTCGCGCCGGCCGGCACCGTGGTGCCCAACGACGTCCGCGTCGATGCCGAGGCGGAGCGGCTCCTCGTCATCACCGGCCCCAACATGGCCGGCAAGTCGACCGTCATGCGGCAGACCGCGCTGGCCGTGATCCTCGCGCAGGCGGGCTCGTTCGTGCCGGCGACGAAGGCCCGGATCGGGCTGGTCGACCGCATCTACACGCGGGTCGGCGCGAGCGACAACCTCGGCCGAGGCCAGAGCACGTTCATGGTCGAGATGAAGGAGACGGCCGCGCTCTGCGCGGGCGCGACCCGGCGCTCGCTCGTCCTCCTCGACGAGATCGGTCGCGGCACGAGCACGTTCGACGGGCTCGCCATCGCCTGGGCGGTCGCCGAGCACCTCGACGGCATCATCGGCTGTCGTGCGCTCTTCGCCACGCACTACCACGAGCTCTGCGCGCTCGAGGGGCTGCGCGAGGGGAGGGTCGCCAACTACAACGTCGCGGCGCGCGAGCAGCCCGGCAAGGCCGGCGCCCCCGGTGACGTCGTGTTCCTGCACCGGCTCGTCCGCGGCGCGGCGAAGAGCAGCTACGGCGTCGCGGTGGCGCGCCTGGCGGGGCTACCGGAAGGCGTGCTCGCGCGCGCGCGGCAGGTGCTCGCCGATCTCGAGCGCGGCGGCTCCGAAGCGCGCAAGCAACACACCCAGATGGACCTCTTCGGCGCCCCGCCGCCCGCGAGCCCCGCGCGCACACCGGTGGAAGAAGCGATCGCCGGTATCGATGTGGATCGCCTCACCCCGATCGAGGCGCTGAATCTCGTCGCGAAGCTGCGCGACATGACGCGCGGCTGACGGCGCGATCGGCCGTGCGGTGCGCGGGCGAGGTCGCGCACGGCGACGGGGTCGGGCGGACGTCGCGCCCCGCTGCTACCATCGGGCCCGGATGGCCGACTCCCGCGATCGCATCGCCCAGCTGCGGACAGCTCTCGACACCGCCGACGACGACCTCGTGAGAGCGCTCGACGCCCGCGCCCGCGCCGTCCGCGAGCTCGCGGCGATCAAGGGAGCCGAGCCGCAGGCCTTCGTGCAGCGCCCGACGACGAGCGAGGTGGTCGCGCGCCTGCGCGAGGTCCGCAAGGACTTCCCGTCCACGGCGCTCGAGGCCGTCGTGCGCGAGGTGCTGTCCGGCTCGGCGGAGATGATCGCGCCGGTGAAGGTCGCCGTCCTCGGCCCCGCCGGCGGGTTCGCCCACGCGGCAGCGCGTGCACACTTCGGCTCGCGCGCGGTCTTCGAGGTGCGCGACGGCGTGGCCGAGGTCTTCGCGGCGATCGAGCGACATGGCGCGGCCTACGGGGTCGTTCCGCTCGAGACGTCGTCGGACGGTACACTGCACGCGACGCTCAGCGGGCTCGCGACCGGCCGCGCGAAGATCACCGCCGAGCGCACGCTGCGCGGCGAGTACCATCTCTTCTCGAAGACCGGGAACGCGGGCGACATCGAGAAGATCTACGGGAGCCCGGCCGCGCTCGCGGCGACTGCGCGCTCGTTGAAGAGCGACTTCGCCAGGGCGCCGCAGCTCGACATGCAGTCGGGCTTGATGGCAGCCGCGCTCGCCGCCGAGGATCACGGAGCGGCCGCCGTAGGCCCGGACTTCCTCGGCGAGCTGCACGGTCTGCGCATCGTGCGCCGCAACCTCGAGAACGACACCGACCTCACGTTGCGCTTCGTCGTGCTCGGCACCGAGTCGCCGCGGCGCACCGGGCGCGATCGAACCATGCTCGCGCTGATGCTCGGCGAGGAGCCAGGGTCGCTCTACGCCGCGCTGCAGCCTTTCGCCGAGCGAGGCATCAACCTGACGCGGCTCGAGTCCCGCCGCGTGGCCGGCGATGCGCTCGGTGAGCTCTTCTTCGTCGAGCTCGACGGGCACGTCAGCGACCGCCCCGTGCTGACCGCGATCGAGGAAGTGAAGGCCAAGAGCCGCACCGTCCGCATCCTGGGGAGCTATCCGCGGCCGACGACCGAGGCCGGCTGAGGCGAGCCGATGAAGCGCTACGTCGTGCGGCCCGGCCGGCCGCTGCGCGGCAAGGCCCGCGTTCCCGGCGACAAGTCGATCGGGCACCGCGCGCTCCTGCTCGGCGCGCTGGCGGAAGGCACCTCGGTGGTGCGGGGGCTGAGCGGAGGCCTCGACAACGCCGCGACCGCCACCGCGATGCAGAAGATGGGGGCGCGCTACACGCTCGCGGAGGGCGGCGTCGCGCGTATCGAGGGGGTGGGCCTCGAAGGCCTGCGCATGCCGGACGGTCACCTCGACTGCGGCAACTCCGGCACGACGATGCGCCTCTTGGCCGGCGTGCTGGCGGCGCAGCGCTTCGGGACGCGCCTCGTGGGCGATGCCAGCCTCACGCGACGACCGATGCGGCGCGTGGTGGAGCCGCTGCGCGCGCGCGGCGCGCACATCGCGGGCGTGAAGGGGAAGAACGAGGGGGAGCACTATCCACCGCTCTCGGTCGCGCCCCTGATCGATGGCGAGCGGCTCTCGGGCATCGAGGTGCGCACCGAGGTCGCGAGCGCGCAGGTCAAGAGCGCCCTCCTGCTCTCGGGGCTCTGGGCCGACGGCCCGACCGCCGTGGCGGAGCCGACGCTCTCGCGAGACCACACCGAGCGCATGCTCGTCGCCCTCGGCGTGCCGCTGGAGGCCTACGGCGGGATGTGCGTGCTCGATCCTTCCCGCTGGCAGCCGCGGCGCCTGCCGCCCTTCGAGTGGACGGTCCCGGGCGACGCGAGCTCCGCGGCATTCCTGATCGCGGCGGCGTCGATGGTGCCGGGCAGCGAGATCGAGATCGAGGGGGTGGGCGTGAACCCGACGCGCACGGGCCTGCTCGACGCGCTGCGCACGATGCGCGCCGCCTGCGAGGTGGTTCCGCGAGGCGATGCGGCGGGCAACGAGCCGGTGGCGACGATCCTGGTGCGGCACGCGGGGATCTCGCCGACGCGCCTGGGCGGCGAGCTGATCACGCGCATGATCGACGAGGTGCCCGTCTTCGCGGCGCTGGCGACCAGCGCGCGAGGTCGCACCGAGGTGCGCGACGCCGCGGAGCTCCGCGTGAAGGAGAGCGATCGCGTCCACGTCATGGCGCGCGTCCTCTCGGCGTTCGGCGCCGATGCCGTCGAGCTCCAGGACGGCCTCACGATCCACGGGGGGCGCACGCTGCGCGCCGCGCACGTCGCGAGCGAGGGAGACCACCGGGTGGCGATGAGCGCGGTGATCCTGGGCCTGGTCGCCGACGGCGAGACGGTCGTCGACGACGTCGCCTGTGTCGACACGAGCTTTCCCGGGTTCGCGGCGCTCCTCTCGGGTCTGGGTGCGGACGTGCGTGAAGAAGTGGTAAACGGAGCGCCGTGACGACGCGCGTGAAGGGCTTGGTGGTGGCGATCGACGGGCCGGCCGGCGCTGGAAAGAGCACGGTCTCGTACGCGCTGGCGACGCGGCTCGGCTACGTGCGCATCGACACCGGGGCGCTCTACCGCGCGGTCGCGCTCACGGCCGACGAGCGCGCGGTCGCATGGGACGACGAGGCGGGTCTCGAGCGAGTCGCCGGGAGCGTGCGCTTCGAGTTCCGGCGGGTTGGGGAGTCGACGCACTTGTTCGTGGACGGCTCCGATCGGGAGAAGGAACTGCGCACGCCCCACATCTCCCAGGGGGCGAGCAAGGTGTCGGCGCTCCCGAAGGTGCGCGACGCGCTGATGGGCGTGCAGCAAGAGATGGGGAAGGCCGGCGGCGTGGTGATGGAGGGCCGAGACATCGGGACCGTCGTGTTCCCCGACGCCGACGTGAAGTTCTTCCTGACGGCGAGCGACGAGGAGAGAGCCGGTCGGCGGCTGAAGGAGCTCCTCGCGAAGGGGACGACGACCACGCTCGACGAGGTGCTCGGCGAGATGCGCGAGCGGGATCGGCGCGACTCGATGCGGGCGACGGCGCCACTCAAGCAGGCGCGCGACGCGATCCTGGTCGACAGCACGTCGATGACGCTCGAGCAGGTGGTCGACGCGATGCAGGCGGCGGTGCTCGGGAAGCGGAAGAGCTCGGGGTTCTAGGCCGACTCGCGCTTGGCGCGTCTCGCGCGGTGGGCGGTGGTTGCGGACTCATTCGAGCCCCTCCATCGTTCGCCTGCGCGATCGCGGCGGGGGCGTCGGCTGGGGAAGTTCCGGCGGCGCCTTCGGCACCTCTCCACGCGAGGCTGCTGCGCATCCTCGCGAAGAAGGCGAGGGCGTTGCCCTCGCGCTCCCTCGAGCTCCTACCGGCACCCGCCGCGCCTTCGGTGCCTTCGCTGCGGCATCAGCCGATGCGCCGCGGGCGACGCTCGAGGGCTCGGATGCGGCGCTCGTGGTCGTTCACCGTGTCGCGCACGTCGAGGCGATCCCGGAGCAGGTCGCGTACGTCGACGAGGA
>JBGALT010000059.1:0-4746 GCA_044223665.1 Sandaracinaceae bacterium
CGCGCGCGGGCGCGAGGCCAAGCAAGCCGGGCGGATCGCGGAGGCACAGGCGAGCCTCGGCCGCGTGCTCGCGCTCGACGAGGGCAACGCCGAGGCGCTCGCGCTGCTCTCGCACATCGGCAGCGCGCGCGAGCGGGCCGAGAGCGGCAGGCGCCTGGCGACCGGCGGGGCGGTGATCCTCGGCGCGCTCGTGCTGGCGCTCGGCGTCTCGCGCTTCTTCGTCGGCGACGCCGAGACGAGCGCGGGCTCGCCCGATGCGGGCGGCGTGGCGCTCGTGCTCGCCGACGTGCGCGACGCGAGCACCGAGGCCGCTGCGCCGACGGTGCCGGATCGAGCCGATGCGACGCCCACCGAGCAGGATGCCGGAAGCGAGCTCGACGCCGGCGCGGAGACGACACCCGTCGCGTGGCTGCCGCCGATCACGCGCCGCGTGCCGACCTCGACGACGCCGCGCCACGTGGTGTTCCACAGCGCGCTCACCGCCAACTACCGCATCAGCATCGATGGCGAGGCGCCGCAGACGTCGACGTACGGGAGCGAGGTCGACCTCGCGCCCGGGCACCACCGCTTCCACTTCACGTCCAGCCTGCCGGCCTTCGGTGCGCTCGACATCGCGCGCGAGATCGAGCCCGGTCCGGGCACGACGACGATCGAGGTCGTGCTCCCTCCGGCGCCGGCGTCGCTCCGCGTCGACGCGAACGTGCCTGGCGTCGTGATCCTCCCGGGCCTTCCGCCCCAGCGGACCCACGACCTCATCACGCTGCCGATGACGGAGGTGAGCGACCCGGTGCACGACACGCAGATCTTCGTGCTCAGCGTCGTGCCCGACGACGACGGGTACGAGACCTACAATGGTCGCGTCACGCTGACGGCGGGGGCGGTCCGGACGCTCGAGGTGACGCTCGCACCGCGCACGACCCAGGCGCCCTGAACGTGCGTAGCGCCCGACGCACCGTGCGCCGCGGCCGCCGACGAGAACGGTGACAGGCCGAACCGGCCGGCCTATACAGTGCTCGTGGCGCTCCCGTCGCGGCAGGCGATCGCAGCGTGCCTCGGGGGCGCGCTCACCCTGCTCGTCCTCTTGCTCGCGCCGGCGCCCGCCGCGGCGAGCGAGCTCGACGACTTCCAGGCGGCGCGCGACGCCTACCGCGCCCACGACTGGCCGCGCGCGGCGCAGCTCTTCGAGACGCTGGTCGGCACCGAGCCTCCCTTGCTGACGACGCCGCTCCTCGTCGAGGAGGCGCGCAAGTACCTGGCGGCGACCTACGTCTTTCTCCAGCGCCCGGCCGATGCGCGCGTGCAGTTCGAGCGCCTGCTGACCACCAATCCCGGCTACGAGCTCGATCCGAGCCAGTTCCCCGAAGAGGCGGTCGAGCTCTTCTCCGAGGTCCGCGATCGGCTGCGCGCGGAGGCCGCCGAGACGGCGGAGCGGGCGCGGGTCGAGGCCGAGCTCGAGGCCGAGCGCGAGCGGGCGCGGCGCCTGCTCGAGATCGCCGAGAGCGACGTGGAGGCCCCCGTCCAGTCCTCGCGCCTGCTCGCGCTCGTCCCGTTCGGCGCCGGCCAGTTCCAGAACGGCGACGAAGGGCTCGGCTGGCTCTTCTTCACCACCGAGGCGGTCTTCGGCCTCGCGTCTTTCGCCACGCTCGTGGCGCACCAGGCGGTCGCGAGCTCCTTCGACCCGTCCGATCCGAGCGGCGGCGTCCACTCGGCCGAGTCCCGCAGCCGCGTCAACGCGGCGCTGCTCGGCACGGAGATCACCAACTGGACCTGCGCCGGGCTCTTCGCCGTCTTCGCGATCGTCGGGGTGCTGCAGTCGCAGCTCGACTTCCGCGAGACGCGCTCGGTGCGGACGCGGCACACGGTGCCGGACGAGCTGCGCGAGGGGCTCGAGGTGAGCGTCGGGCCGGGCGGTCTCTCGATCGCGTTCTGACCGCCATCGTGGTCGGCGTCGTCGCGCTCTGGCGTCGTTCCCGTGCGTGGACGGTGCTTGTGAGACGCGCGCGCGATTGCGAGGATGCCGCATGCGCCGCGCGCTCCTCTCGATCTCGCTCGTCCTCTTCGCTGGCTGCGGCGGCGCGACGCCCCGCCCGGAGGCGGCCGCCGACGAAGGGCCCGCCGCGCTCGCCGCGGACGCGATCCTCTTCGACGGCGCACGGGTCTTCGACGGCGAGCACTTCGTCGAGGCCGACGTGCTCGTCGAGGGAGCGCGCATCGCGCGTGTCGCGCCCGACATCGAGGCCCCGGGCGCCCGCCGCATCGACGCCGCTGGCCGGACGCTCCTTCCGGGCCTGATCGACGCTCACACGCACGCCGGCATGGAGCCGCGCTCGCTGCGGCTCGCGGCGGCTTTCGGCGTCACGCTCGAGCTCGACCTCTTCGGCCCACCGAGCCGTCTCGGGCCCGCGCGCGAGGCCGAGCGCGAGGGGCGGGACACGGACCTCGCGGATCTGCGGGGCGCGGGGACGCTCGCGACGGTGCCCGGCGGGCACGGCACCGAGTACGGCATTCCGATCCCGACGCTCTCGAGCCCGGAGGAGGCCGACGCCTTCGTCGAGGCCCGCTTCGCCGAGGGCGCGGACGTCCTCAAGATCGTCTACGACCACTGGGCGATGCCGGGCGCGGACGCGCCCTTCATGCCCACGCTCGCGCTCGACACCGTGCGCGCGCTCGTCACGGCGGCGCACGCGCGAGGGCGCCTCGCGGTCGTGCACGTGGGGCTCGAGCAGGACGCGTTCGACGTCGTGAGCGTCGGCGCCGACGGCCTCGCGCACCTGTTCGCGGATCGGGCGCCGCGGCCCGAGCTGGTGGCGCTCATGCAGGCGCAAGGCACGTTCGTGATCCCCACCCTCACCACCGAGGCGCGTGGCTGCGACGTCGACGGCAACGGTCGCACCCTCGCGGGCGATCCCGCGATCGCGCCCTACCTCCTCGAGAGCGACCTCGCGCGGCTGCGCCGGCTGCGCGACATCGACCGGCGCGAGGCGTGCTTCGAGACGATCTCGGCCTCGCTCCGCACGCTGCGCGACGCGGGCGTGCCCATCCTCGCCGGCACCGACGCGATCAACCCGGGCACCACGCACGGGGCGAGCCTCCACGGCGAGCTCGCGATGTTCGTGGCCGCGGGGCTCTCGATCGAGGAGGCGCTGCGCGCCGCCACCTCCACACCGGCGCGCGTGCTCGCGCTCGAGGACCGCGGCCGCATCGCCGAGGGCGCGCGCGCCGACGTGGTGCTCGTCGAGGGCGACGTCTCCGCGGACATCCACGCCACGCGGCACATCGTGCTCGTGCTGCACGCGGGGCGCGAGGTCCCGCGGCCCATGCCGATCCCGGCCGATCCGCCCGAAGAGCCGTGATCCCTCGGCGAGGCGTGCTCGCCCCCCCCGTGCACGGGCAGGCTGGATCAGCGGTGGATGCCGTCGACGTCCAGCGCGGCGGCGTAGGCGACGGTCAGCACGGCCCGCATCGCGTGGTCGAGCGAGCTGCGATCGATCTCGGTGAGCACGTCGTTGGCCGTGTGGTGCAGATCGAAGTAGCGCGTCCCGTCCTGCTCGACGTCCACCGCCGGCACGCCGCCCGCCTCGTGCATCGGCCCGATGTCCGCGCCTCCGCCGGGCTCGTCCTCGGTCCACACGACGCCCATGGGCTCGAGCAGGCGCGCGATGCGTCGCCAGGCGGGCGTCCGCTCGGGCGCATCGGGCGTGCGCAGGCCCCACGCGGCTCCGTCGCCGAAGTCCGCCTCGAGCGCGACGACGTGGGATGCGAGCTCGCTCGCGTGGGCCTCCGCGTAGCCGTCTGCGCCGGCGCCGCCGTTCTCCTCGTTCGCGAAGAGCACGACGCGCACGGTGCGTCGCGGGGGCGTGGGGCTCTCCAGGATCTGCCGCGCGGCCTCCATCACGATCGCCACGCCAGCTCCGTCGTCGACGGCGCCGCGCCCGAGGTCCCAGGAGTCGAGGTGCGCGCCGAGGAGCACGATCTCGCCCGCGTGATCGGTGCCCGGCACCTCGCCGATCACGTTCGCGCTCCGTGCGTCGGGCTCCTCGTGGCAGCCCAGCGAGAGCCTCAGGCGCACCGTCTGGCCCGCCTCGATCGCGCGCGCGAGCACGTCGGCGTCGGCGTTGCTGATCGCGGCCGCCGGGATGCGTGGGACGCCGTCCTCGTAGCGCATCACGCCGGTGTGCGCGAAGCGCGTGTCGTCGGTGCCGACCGAGCGGATGACGACCGCGATCGCGCCCCGCTCGGCGGCGACCGATGCGCTCTGGATCCGGACCCGGACACCCTCTCCGTATCCGTGCCCGTCGCGCGCGCGCTCCATCCGTGCATCGACGAGCACGATGCGGCCCTCGACGCGCTCGCGCGGCAGTGCGCGGAGCTCGTCGAGCGAGGCGACGCGCACGACGTCGGCCTCGATCCCTCCGGCGTCGGTCCCGACCGAGCCTCCGAGCGCGGTCCCCGCGAGGCGGTGCGGTACGGGGCTCACCATCTCGACGCGCTCTTCGCCCCGTGCCCACACGTGCACGGTCACCGGCTCGGCGTGCACGTTCGCGAAGCCGAGCTCCTGCATGCGCGCGAGGCCCCAGGCGACGGCGAGTGGATCGCCGCTCGATCCGGCCAGCCGAGGTCCGGCCGCGTCGGTCAGACCCTGGACGTGATCGTAGGTGAGGGCGCCCGTCTCGGCCCGCTGCTGCGCGGCGCGCACCTGCGCCATCCATGCGGGCTCTTCCTCGGCGGGCTCGACGGGCGCGCTCG
>JBGALT010000059.1:4802-40914 GCA_044223665.1 Sandaracinaceae bacterium
GCCGTCGCGCCGCCACAGCCGAGGAGCCAGAGAGACAGCAGGGCGGAGCGTAGCGGGCGCGTCACGGGCTGCGGACGCTATCACGTGCGCCCCCCGTGGCCGGCGCCTGGGGTCGACCATGCCCTGTCGACCCCGGTCGACAGCGTGCGCATCCGCCCGATCGCGGGGTCGGCGCGCCCCGATCGATGTCGAGCGCGGTCGGCATGCGACACGCGCGTACAGGATGATCTTCCGTGAATTCAACGGCATCCGGCTTGCGATGAGCCTCCCCGTCTCCGAGCGGAGGTGCCCATGGCCGTCGTCCCCGTCCTCGTTCGTCGTCCCCCGATCGCCTCCACGCGCGCGCTGGGCCGCCGCCTGCTCGCGGCCGCCGCGTGTGTCGTGCTCGCCTCGTGCGCCTCGCGCCTCGGGCATCGACGCCCCGGCGAGCAGGCGCTCCTTCCGGTGGACCTGACGGTCACGACGGCCGAGATGACGGCGGGCTGGCTGCGCGACGGCGACTACCTCGTCTCGCCTCCGCTCGAGGAAGAGGCCGCCGCCTCGCGCGTCGGCGTGCTCGTGCAGCTCGCGGCCGACGGCGACTTCCCCCCGATCGAGGCGCGCGGCACGGAGCAGGGCGACGGCGTCACCGACTGGGTGCCGCTTGGCGCCACCTTCAGCGAGGGCGACCACCACGTCGGCCTTGCCGAGCTCGGCACCGTCACGACCGGCGCGCAGCTGCGCATCCCGGTCGACGCGCTCGATCGCGTCGCGTCGATCACGTGGAACGCCACGATCCCCGACGAGCCCGAGCTCGACGTGCCGGCCGACACCGGCGGCGCCGCGGTCGAGCCCCTGACGAGCGAGCTCACGGGCCTCGGCATCGTCACGCGCTCGGCGTGGGGCGCCTCGGCCACGCGCTGCACCACCCGCGACTCGCGCCGCTACCGCATGGCCGTGCACTACACCGACACGCCCTCGGCCAACCCCGACCGCCAAGTGCGCAGCATCCAGCGCTACCACATGGACACGCGCGGCTGGTGCGACATCGGCTACCACTTCCTCGTCGGCATCGACGGTCGCGTCTTCGAGGGCCGCCCCATCGAGCTGCTCGGCGCGCACGTCGGGAGCAACAACACCGGCAACATCGGCGTCTCGTTCATCGGCTGCTTCCACTCGACGGGCTGCGGCTCGATGGGCCCGACGACGCCGCCCGACGTGATGCTCGACGCCGGCGGGCGCTTGCTCGGCACGCTCTCGCGCATCTACGGCATCACGCTCGACCGCAACGCGGTGCGCGGCCACCGCGATCACGCTGGTGCGAGCACGGACTGCCCGGGCGACCACCTCTACGCGCGCATCGATCAGCTGCTCGCGACCGGCCAATCGCACTCGCTCGGGGACGGGACGATGTCGATGCCGCCGCCCGATCCGACGCCGACGCCGACGCCGGCGAGCTGCGGCGGGCTGGCATGCGGCGCGTGCGCGGCGGCCGCGGGCTGCGGCTACTGCGCCTCCCAGGGGGCCTGCCTCGATGCGGGCAGCGCGTGCACGTGGACCGGCGCCGTCGGCACGAGCGAGTGCACCGACACGCTCTTTCCGTGCGCGACGGCGACGTGCTGGAACCCGACGGCGGCCTTCGCGTCGTGCGGCAGCTGGAGCAAGAGCGAGGACTTCAGCAGCGGGAGCTACTCGGTGCACCGCTACTGGGCGCACCTGTTCCCCGGCGGCGTCACCACGATCACGCTCACGCGGACGGGCGGCACGTTCACCCCGGCGATCCTCGTCTCCGACCGCAGCGGCCGCGTCGCGTACGGCGGCGAGGTCGCGGCGCTCCACCCGAGCGTGCAGGTCGTCTCGGCGCGCTCGGGCCGCGGCGACGGGACCGCGAGCGTCTCGCTCAGCGCGGCGAGCGATCTCGACGTCTACGTCTACGTGACCGACTGGGCCGTGCTCGACGGCGCGTTCCGCGGCCGCGTCGCGACGAGCGCACGCTACACGCTCACCGCGAGCGAGGACTGCGGCACCACGATGCCGCCGCCCGCGCCGAGCACGAGCCCCTACGCCGGGCTCACCCAGAGCGGCGCCGAGATCCCGCGTGCCGGCCTGACGAACGCGACGCTGCGCGCGACGCTCGGCATCTCCACGGAGCCCTACGGAACCGTCGTGGACTACCGCGGTCAGAGCTGGGTGTCGGGCCGCGTCAGCTGGTTCGGCGGGCCGACCGACACCGGCGTCGGTCCGAGCGAGACCGTCGCGATCAGCGGCGAGGTCGCACGCTCCTTGAACTCGCCGATGAGCCCCGACGCGGCCACGCTCGCGGCGCACCCCGAGCGCTACTACTACTGCGCGATGCGCTTCGCCTACCAGCCGCAGGGCACGGCGTTCTGGCGCACCGCGCGCCTCGTGCTGACGAACCCGCGCACCGGCGCGCAGGTCGTGGTGCGCGCCGCCGACTGGGGCCCGAACACGCGCACGGGCCGCATCATCGACCTCTCGCCCCAGGCCATCGCCGACCTCGGGATGAGCACGGACGACACGGCACTCGTCGCCTTCGCGCGGCCCGGGACCGCGCTGGGCGTGGTGCGCTGACCGAGGACCCTCACGGCGGAGCCGACGTAGCCCGACGGGCCAGTCGGCCTCCGCCGCGAGGCGTCACCGCTGTCGCGTCCAGTAGTGGTAGTCGAAGAGGAGCTGGACGTTCTCCAGGTTGCGCCAGTCCATCTCGGGGCGACCCTCGATCTCGAGGATGTACGTGCCGGCGAGCGGGCGCCCCGCCAGCTCGGTGCGCTGGAATGCAGCGATCTGTTGGGCGTCCGAGCTGGTCACCGGGAACGTCAGCCAACGCTCGTTCGCTTGGGCGCTGGCGCGCGTGACGACCCCGGGGCCGAACGCGAACACGCGCCGCTCGCCGTCCCAGTTCTCGAGCACGGTCGCGCCCTCGTGACGCATCGAGTAGCGGATGCTTCCGTCGCCGTAGCACTCGTTGGGCCGCGCCGCGCGCTCGCAGTCGAAGAGGGCGCGACCGACGAGGTTCACGGCGATGCTGCGAAGGCGGTAGTTGAAGTTGCCGCCGGCGAAGCGATCCCCGAAGTACGTCCCTTCTTGGAACTCGGCGGGAAGGGCGAGCGTGAGAATCGCGCGATCGACCCCGCCGAGGTCGACGGTGCTACCACCGACCGTGAACACGCCACACGGTGCGGGTGGCGCGACCGGATCCACGGTGACCCCGGCCGGAACGCCGCCCGCCAACGTCTGCCCGTCGTTGCAGCGGAAGAGGATCCGGAGTGACATCGGGTAGGCCGTCGCGGGCGAGCCGGGAGGCAGGAGCGTGGGATCGATCGTGAGCACCTGACCGAGCTCCACCAGCCCGAGCTCGTCACCCTGCGTGAAGCGGCGGGTCTGCGGGTACCCGTTCACGAAGTCTTCGAGGTGCGTGAGGTAGTCCTCCATGGCCTCGGCGCGCGCGTCGACCGCGACGGCGCCGTTGCCGTTGCCGTAGCTGACGCGGGACGGGTCGAAGACCACGTTGGCCCACGTGGCCGGGGCGTCTCCGAACACGTCTCCGTCCGACATCATCGTGAGATCGACGGCAAAGCGCGCCTCGATCGCGCGGCGCGCGATGAAGGCGTCCCGCTGCGCGCGGAGCAGGGCCGCCTCGGCGCGGACTCGTTCCACGGCGGCGAGCGCACGCCAGCCCGGGTCACCCGCCGCGCTGCCCACGCTCGCGAGCCTCTGGTCGACGTCGCGTCGGGCTTGCGCGAGCGCGGCGGCGCGTGCCGCATCGTCGAGGTGCGCCTGGGCGGCGGCGACGAGGTCACTGCTGCGGCGAACGTCGTCGAGCGTCCCGTTCATCGCGGTGAGCCCCGAGCGCGTGGCCAGCGTCGCCTCCAAGGCGATGATGGCCCGCTCGTTGTCGGCATCCCCGCACGCGTCCATTCGGTCCATGAACACCGCCGCGCCGGCGCTTCCGGAGCCGATGGCCTCGACGATCTGTCTCGCCCTCATGCTGCCGAGCAGGAGAGCCGCGGGCGCGCCCGCCGGAGGCACCGCGAAAGCCAGGGCGACCGATGCGATCGTGGCTACGGCCTGAGCACCCGCCCTCAGATAGCATTGGAGGTCGCCGTCGATCTCCCCGAGCCGCTCTCGGAGGATCCTCAGCTGCGTCTGCGTGGCCTGTACGGTCTCGTGCATGTGACGGATCGCGATCCGCATCTCCTCGATACTGCTCGTCGTCGCGATCAGCTGCTGACGCACCTCACCCCCGTACGCGTCCACGTGCCCCTCGAGGGTTCCCTCGCGCACGGCGTCGTAGACGGGCGCCGCGAGGTCGTCGAGCTGTGCACTGGCGAGGGTGCGGGCCAGAGCCCACTCCATGCACGTCAGCTCTTCGCTCAGCGTATCGATGGCCTCGCTCGCCCCCCACTCGCTTCCGATGTCGGTCACGCTCTGGAAGTGCTGGTCGAGCTGGGCGAACTGGTCGCACCGGATGGCACGATCGGTCGCGTCCCCCTCGAAGTCACGGACCTGGACGGTTGGAGCGACGAGGGCCGGCTCCTCGATGATCCGGAGGCCCGGCACGTGCGGAACGCACGTGAGCGTCAGCGGATCACAGCTCGGTGTCGCACCGCCGCAGCTCGCGCCGCACGCGACACCGCCGCCCGGGAGCGCATAGGGGCCCGGTCGCATGTCCGGTCCGAGCCGGACGTGCGGAATGCGCGGAACGGTGCAGTCGGCGTCGGGCGTGTTCGCGCCGCAGAGGGCCGACACCGCCTCGACGGACGCGAGCGTGGCACTCGCCAGCGCGGCCTCGTTCGTCGAGTCGTGCAGGAACATCTGGAGCTCGTGGTCGCGTGCCTGCGCGAGCGCGGCCGTCGCGCGTTGCTGCGACACCGCCGCGCGCGCGAGGTACGTGCGATAGCTGTCTTCGCTCCGATTCCCGTCGTCGATCGTCTCGCCCTCGAGCGGGGGGACGAAGTCACGCGGGAACCCCAGGGTGTTCGTCGCGAGGAAGCTCGGGTCGCGGGGGTCGACGTCGAACGCATCGTCGAAGCGCGCGCCGACCTCGCCGCCGAACGCGTGCACCTGTGCGCCCCCGCCGAGGTACACGACGTCGAGCAGCTCGAACCGGTCGGGCGCGCCCGCGGGATCCGACGGCAGGCGCCACCGCCAGAGCACGTAGCGGCGGTCGCCGGGAGCGGCGCTGCCCTGTCCATCCAGGCGGAACGCGCGGCGGCAGTAGCGGCTGGTCAAGCCGAACGGCATGCCGTTGTCGGTGCACGCCGATTGATATCCGCTCGGCGCGATCGGCGCGAGCGCCACGAAGCGGGTCGAGTCGCTCGTCACGTGCGAGCAGGTCCCGCCCGGAGCGAGGGGCTCGTGGCCCGCGAGGAGACACCGGACGTCCGACGCGCGCGTCACCATCACGGCGCCGCCGAGCGGGTGCTGGTGATCGTTGGCTTCGAAGAGCGACCAGCGTCCCGTGCCGGGGGCGTCGCCGTCGCAGTTGCCGGACCCCTCACAGACGCGCCACTCGGTCCAGGAGGAGCCAATCTGCTGATCGACCGCGGCCAAGGTCTCGACCACGACCGGCACCAGTGCGGTAGCCTGGCTCGGCGGAAGCGACGAGTACGTGTTCGCCAGGTTGTAGCGCAGCTGCTGCAACGCCCCGGCAGCACCGATCGCGCTGGTCTGGGTGGCCGAAGGCGTGTACCAGCTCGTGCCGAACGAGCCAGAGAGCGCGCCCGTTCCCATGCGTGCGACGGCGGCCTGGAGCGGGATCAGGCTGCGCACGCGCGGCGAGACCTGGCGAATGATGGAGGGCGCCGGACACGCGGCGCCGTCGGGCGGCGCCAGGACGATTCCGTCCAGGAGCGCGTCCGCGTCCCGCAGATAGTCGAGCGCGTCGGCGACGTCGTTCACACCAATCGAGTGAACCTCGGTCAAGAGGTATGGCTCGCCAGCAGGGCGCGGCGCGGTGCGATGTAGCTCGGTGCGCAGCGCCGTCTCGAGCGCGTCGAACGCGCCCTGCGCGAACGATCGCGGCTGCGCTTGCCACGTGCCCTGCGTGACCTCGCCGGTGGCGGCGTCGAGGCAAGCCGTATGAGGCAGCGAGATCCGATGGCGTGCGAGCAGCGCGACCGTGCGCTGCACGTCGACCTCGCCGTAGACCCGAGTCGCGTACGGCAGGTCACCGACCCGCTCGCCACTCACCGTCGTGGGCGTGACGTCGGGCTCCGCGGCCGTGATCACCCTGATCTCGTCGATGCCCGCGTTCTCGACGAAGAACGCGTAGACGGTCCGTCCGCTGAACGAGACCGCATCCTGCCCGGCCTCGATCGGTCGGCCCGCGGCGGCCGGGTAGGTCGTGCCGGCGTGCTGGAACGTGGTCGAGGACAGCGCGGTGGCCGTCGTCTGGATGCCGAGGATCCGACGGCCGAAGTGGAGGCGAGCTTCCGCCCACTGCAGCGCCTGTGTGGTGAGCGTCGTCGTCGGGTCGAAGTGGACGAGGTACACGTTCACCCGCGTGCCCGCCGCGACCATTTGCCCACCCCCCGACGTGAGGTCGAGTGACGCGGCGAGCGGGAACCTCTCCTGTTCGCGGAACACTTGGATGCGGGCCTCCTGGGGACCTGCGTTGGCGACGAGGGTCGCGGGCATGGTGAGGCCCGCCGAGATGCTCGCGCTCGTCGGTGGCGTCGCGGTGATGGCGGCAGGTTCGAACGCGGGCGTAGCCGGCGCCGTCGCGGCGATCGTCATCGTGGGCCCGTAGTACGACCTCAACAGTGCCGCGCGCGGCGAGCTCGGCCCGAACGCCATGGCGCTGAAGCTCGTCGCTTCTGCCATCGCCGGCGTCATGGCATCCACCTGCGCGAGCGCCGTCTCGAACGTACGCTCACTCATCAGTCCGAAGGTGCTCACCGCATCGGGAGTCCACGTGGTGTAGAGGCTGGCTCCGTAGGCTCCATTGGCACGGACGCAGTCCGGGTGGTTGGGGTCGATACAGAGGTTGGTCGAGTTGGTGATGCGCAGCGTCTGCTCGGCCAGTGCCGTCGCCGTCGCCCCCTGCAGCCGTCGGAACGCCTCGGCCAGGACCGCGTCGCGCACGGCGGGGTCGAGCGGATGTGCCGTCGACCCGGCCGCGAGCTCCAGCTCGTGCGCGATGCACGTGTCGACCTCCGCGCGGCAGAACGCGCGGGCGTACGGGCGGTTCGCATCGGTTCCATCGCCGGGCCACGAGCACGCGAAGCGCTGGGGATCCGTGGTGCCGTCGTACCGCCGCGTCGAGAGACTACCGCGCACGGAGGTGGCGCTCATCGAGTAGCACTGCCAGCCTCCCGTCGTCGACGCGCCGTTCCGGCCGACGGTGCTGAGATACCCGGTCGGTCCGGTGAGCAGCGGGTCGCCGCTCGCCTGGGGTGCGTGAATCAAGAGGTCGGGAATGGAGCCCGCGTACGACGAGGACTGCGGGACGATCTCGTAGGACTCGCAGTAGCAAGCCGCGTCGTTGAACACGCGCTGCACCTCGGCGGCGATTCCTTGTGCGTTCCGCACCGGGTCCATGGGCCCATCGGGTGGGATGTCTGCGCAAGCGACCATCGCGAGGCCGAGCGAGAGCGCGGCCATGCGCTGTTTCGAGAACGTGGACGTGTGCAGCCGATTCGACGTCATCGCGTGGTCTCCCGGGAGCGCCGCCGAGCAACGTGCATGCCGCGGCGGATCGCGCGAATTGGAGGGGCGCCGCGCCGGTCTTCCTCGCCCGCACGGGCACGCACGCGTGCGGCGCCCGGAACGTACGCGAGCCCGGTGACCGATCTCGGTGGCACGTCCGCTGCTGCGAGGACCGCATGCGCTGCGCACGGGTACGGCTCGTCGGGCTCTGGATGGGTACGGTGATCGCAACGTCGCCGGCGACCGCTCGTGCGTGGTCGTGGGCCGAGGAGCCGCCCGCGACGTGGGCAGGTGCGCCCACGTTCCGCATGCACGAGGCAGGCTCCTCGGACCTGGGGGCCGAGCTCACCGAGCTCGTCCTGCTGCGGGCCGCGGGCGGCTGGAGCAGTGCGTCCTGCACGGCGCTGCGGAGCGACTACGGCGGCCGGACCGGGGCTGCGCCGCGGCTCGGCGACGGCATCTCCGAGATCGCGTGGGAAGAGCACGCGTGGCCGGGCGATCCTCGCGACGTCGGCTTCACGCGCCGCGTCGTGAGGGAAGGACGGATCGTCGAAGCGGACATCCTCTTGAACGGCGTCGACTACGAATGGGTGGACGGCGCCGGGACGCCCGGGCTCGTCGATGCCTACTCGATCGTGCTGCACGAGCTCGGGCATGCGTACGGGCTGGGCCACTCGGACGACGCGAGCGCGGTCATGTTCGCGACGTACCGCGGCGGCGTCGTCGAGCTCGGCGACGACGATCGTGAAGGGGTCTGTGCGCTCTACCCGGGCGGGCTCCCGACCGACTGTCACCGGATCGGCTGCGCGACGGGGCAAGTCTGTCTCGCCGACGGCGTGTGCGCGGGGACCGTGCACGATCGCGCCGTCTGCGCGCCCTGCACCGCAGGGGCCGAGTGCGCGCCCGGGGCCTGCATCGGCTATCCGGACGGGCGCTCGTACTGTGGCGTCCCGTGCGCGGGACCTTCGGACTGCGCTGCGGGCGAGGTCTGTCACGATCTGCCGAGTGTCGGCGGACGATGCGTTCGGCTCGTCGAGGGTGCGCCCTCTTGCGCTGGATGGGTGCGCGGCTGTTCCGTCGATACGGAGTGTGGGCCGCTCGAGACGTGCGAGGTGACGAGCGGCCTCTGTGTCCGCGGGCTCGCTGGCGCGGAGCTCGGGGCGCGATGCGATGCGCCGAGCGACTGTCTGTCCGGCCGCTGCATCGCGCACGCCTGCGCCCGCAGCTGCGATCTGCTCGGGAGCGCGGAAGCGTGTGGCCCGGGCTTCGGCTGCACCGATCGCGCCGACGGGGCGTGCTTCGGGCTCGGCTTCTGTCGGGCAGGCTCCGGCGGTGACGCCGGCCCGCGGTGCGAGCCCGTCGGGGACGTCGGGGCACCCTGTGTGGACGCGTCCACGTGCGTGGGAGCGCTCTGCGCCAGCGACGGGGCGGGCGCGTACTGCACGCGGCCCTGCGAGTCGTCGACCGACTGTCCCCCGGGGATGGCGTGCGGCGCGACGTCGGACGGGAGCTTCGCGTGCCTGCTCCCCCGCGCTGCGGGTTGCTCGCTCGCTCCGACCGCCGGTCACTTCGGGCCCCTCGGATGGCTGGCCACCGCGGGCGCGCTCCTCTGGGCCGCACGCGTGCGTGCACGGCGAGCGGGTGCACGGCACCCCGTCGCAGCGCGGTAGGCGTGGCGCGCTCCGTGCTGCAGCCCCCGCATGAGCGTCCAGTACACATCGTTCTCGGACACCGGGCGTGCTCGCGCGACCAACCAGGACGCGTGGCTCGCCGACCTCGACCTCGGCCTCTTCGTCGTTTGTGACGGGATGGGCGGTCGACCGGGAGGCGAGGTCGCCGCGCACGTCGCGGCCCGCGCCGTTCGCCAGTCGCTCCAGCCAGCGCGCGCGATGCTCGAGGCGGTCGCGCGCGAGCGCGAGCCGATCGACGAGGCGGCGCGCCTGCTCGTGGCCGCGATCCGCGCGGCGTCGCGCCGTATCTGGCAGCTATCGCGCCTCGACGTCACGCACCGACAGATGGGAACGACCTGCACCGCGCTCCTCGTGTGCGGACGGCACGCGGTGCTGGCGCACGTGGGCGACTCGCGCCTCTATCTGATCGGGAGCGGAGTCGTGTCGCAGCTGACCGACGACCACACGCTCGCCCGTGAGCTCGGGCGCGCGGGACGGCCGCACGTGCTCGGCCCGGGCACACAGAACGTGCTCGTGCGATGGGTCGGCCCTGCGGAGCCCATCTCGGTGGACACGCTCGCGTTCGACGTCACGCCGGGCGACACGCTGGTGCTCTGCTCCGACGGCCTCACGCGCCACATCGCGGACAGGCTGGAGATCGCGGAGATCGTCGGAAGCGCCGAGCAAGACCCGGCACGTGCGCTCGTCGACGTCGCGAACGAGCGCGGCGGTCGGGACAACATCACGGCGATCGTCGTGCGCGTGGACGACGAGCCGATCGAGCGCGACGAGCGCACGACACGCCCGCATCCCATCGTCCGCGACGTCGTCGGGGGCGCCTCGCCGCGCGGCCGCGGGCCCGGTCTCTGAGCAGCGCACCGACGTGCCCGCGACGCGATCACTCGGCTCGTGACGCTGAAAGCGCCGAGCGCGCGCGCCCGCGAACGGGCACGCGCGCTCGGAGCCATCACGAAACGCTCAGCGGCAGGCGACCGTGCGCGTCGTCGAGGACGCAGGAACGCACGAGCGCCGCGTCGCGTTCCAGACGCAGCCCGTCTGGAACGAGGCGGAGTAGCCACAGATCAGCGAAGAAGTGAACCCTGCCGCCGCGCTCGCGCACGTCGCCGACGACCGGCCCGCACACGCCGTGGCCGTTCCGTACTGGGACGTCACGGAAGCGCTGCAGTCGAAGTCGAAGCCGCCACAGGCCCGAGCGCTCGTCGAGAAGGCCGGCTGCCCCGGAAACGCCCGCGGATCCGAGTCACAGCAGTCGAGCGCGTTGTCGCTGTAGCCGTTGGGGCAGACGCCGAGCTCTCCGAGCGCGCACATCAGAAGTGGCGGACCGCTCCCGAAGCCGTCGGCGTCGGCATCCAGATAGCAGCCGATCGCGCCTTCGTTCGTGGGATCGCAGTCGTGATCGGTGAGCCCGGGATCGCACCACTCCGACGCGCCAGGATGGATGAACGGGTCCGACGGAGCGCAGTCGGTCGTCGTCGCGCTCGTCGGGGGCAAGAGCGTGTATCCCGCCGGACAGTTGAGGCCCGGTCGCGCGCCCAAGCGTACGGGCGTCATGCCTGCCTCGCTGAAGCCATCGCCGTCGGTGTCGAGGAAGCAGGTCACCCACGTCGTGCCGACGGTCCCGGTGTCCGGCGGCAGGCCGTCGGAGCAAGCCGAGTCGCTTCCGTCGCAGGGATCGCAAGCGTCGGGGATCCCGTCGCCGTCGCCGTCGAGCGCGGCGTCGTCCGTCGTGCACATCGCCGGATCGCGGTGCATCAACCACACGGGATTGGTGTAGGCGAACCGACGCAGGGCCCGCTCGGTGCGATAGCACGGCTGCTGGAAGCCGGTGCACGACGGGTCCGCGCGACGCGTGCGAACGAACGCTCGCACGTAGACGCTGTCTGCGATCGACAGGTACTCGTCGGTGCGCAGCCGGCCGAGGTCGATCTCGAACGGCTGCACGCCGGTCATCCGCGAAGCGGCGTCCTCCGTTTCGTCGAAGTGGACGCCCAGCTCGCCATGGAGCCAGATGTCGCGCCCGAGGTAGCGCGTGTCGCCTTCGTACGCGCGCTCGCCGACGGGGCCATCGCCACCGCGATACACGCGTCCCGTGCCCCGCTCGACGTCGAGCACACCCACGGTGAGCTCGATGCCTTCCACGGCGCCGAACTCCGGGGTCGACATCCACTCGACCAGGATCGGAAGGCGCGTGTCACCGTAGAGGTGCGTGGTGCCGCCCATCGGGCGGTCCGACTCGTCGATCACACCGTTGCGGTTCTCGTCCACGACGATGCGGACGGCCGGGCCGTTCGTGGTCGAGAAGTTGCCGCTCCGAAGCGCCTCGAGCACCGCGCTCTGGTCGATCGCGCGGGCCGCGGGCTGCGTGGGATCGTCCACCACGGCGTGAGGCGGTCGGCTTCGCGGGACGAAGACCAGGTTGCGCGGTCGCGCGATGGCGGCCGTCGTCACCCCCTGGATGCCGAGCGCGTAACCCTCGCGACGATAGTTCCAGTCGCCGTGCGCGTCGGAGCCGCCCGCGATGAGCATGCGACGGGCGTCGCCCGGGGCGACCCACGACGGCGCTTGGTCCGCGCGGAGCCCGCGCAGGTTCAGCTCGTCCCACGCGACCTCGCCGCGCTGCAGCATGTTGGTGGTGCTGTGCGAGCGCCGTCCCCACTGGGCACACCCAGGGCACGGCGCGAACACGTTCGTCCACGGGTCGAACCCGAACCGGCCAGACACCCAGCCGTCGAAGGGGTCGTCGAGCACTTCCGTGCCCGTGGTGACGTCGATGCCACCGCTGAGGGTACGATCGAAGCCCCACCGCTGGTCCGCCGCGTCCTCGTCGTTGAAGTCCGTCTCGAGGTAGATGTCTTCGTTCCAGAACTCGAGCCCGAGCACGGCTGCGTCGGCGAACGCCATGTCGAAGTCGTGCTCGCTCCAAGGCGTGCCGTCGGGCCCGATCGATGCACCCATGGAGTGCGGGTGCGCGATGAAGATCGACCCACCGTGGCTACGCACGTCGTCCAACACGTCCGGCAGCCGCCTCGTGGCGCCGCCGTAGAGCGAGGTGCCCGACGAGACGAACGCGTCGGGATCGACCCCCGGCGGCATGTAGAGGATGTGATGGCGCCCGTAGAATCGAGTGTCGCCGGTGCCCTGCGCGTCGTGGATCAACACGGTCTGATCGGGCAGCCGATCGCCGTTGATCGCGGCGAGATCGCAGTGGGATGGCGCGATGGAGAGGTCGAGCGGGATGTCCAGGCTCTCGACCGAATCGGGGAGCCAGTGGCAGAGCTCGAGCAGCGGATACCGTCCATCGAGCCCGTAGCGGATGCTCTCCTGCTCTTCGGGGCCGGCCTCCGGGATGACGTCGACCTCGCCGCCGAGGAACAACTGCGGGACGATGCCGTGCGTCCGCGCGCCCTGCGGGAGCGAGCCGGAGTGTCCGGAGAGCCAGGCGGCCTCGGTGTTGACGCCGCCCATGCCGTAGATGCGGCGGTAGAGCGTCTGGAAGCGCTGTGCGCTCATGTCTCGCAGCACGGGGCCGTGGTAGCGACCCTCGAGGTCGATGTAGACGCTCCAGTCGATCGTGGTGAGCGACTCTTCGATGTCGATGTCGGTGTATTGCGTCGAGTCCGACGCGTGCTCCGAGGCGAGCACGAAGTCGACTCCCATCGCTCCGAGCGCGTGCACGACGTTGCGGTGCGCGTAGCCGGACTCGCCCTCGTTGTCCGTGCCCTGCGAGTGATAGTGCACGTCGCCGTAGACCCAGTCGCCGGAGGCCGATGTGAAGCGAGGCAGCGGCGCTTCCCCGAGGTGGACACGCACGACGTTCTGGTAGGTGACGAAGTCCGCGGGGTCGGTCGAGGCGCAGTCGACGTCCGTTCGACGTGACAGCCTGAGGTCCAAGACGAGCGGGACGTCGTCGCCGGGACGGTGCTCTCGGGTGTCGACGGGGTACCACGCGAGCGCGTGCCACTCGGAGGTGCCGTCGAGGCTGCGCAGCTCGTCGCACGCCTCGGGCGACTCGCCGTTCCAGAAGCGGCAGATGCGATTTCGCGGCGGCATCGGGCTCGCGTGGTCCGGATCGGGCCACGCACCGAACGTGGCCTCGACCTCGGCCATGTCCCCGAAATCGTAGCGGTGGGCGACTCCTCGGTCGTGGACGACGAGCTCGCAGAAGCGGCCGATGGAGTTGCCGGGAAGGAGCTCGGGATCGGCCTGAGAGCCGGAGCCGCCCCGCGGCGGAAGCGCCGGATCGGCGCCGACCACGTTCCCATCACCGATGGTGACGGTGATCGGAATCTCCCCGTACGTCTGGACCTCCGAGGTGCCGACGCGCTCCGTCACCGGCTCGATACGCCACGGCGCATCGATCGCGACGTCCATCGTGCCCTCCACGCCTTCCAGCGCGGCCGCCGTGGCGCCGAGCTGGGGCTCGGTCGTCGCGCACGACGTCAGAGCCGCGATGGCCGTCACCCAGGCCCAGGTGGGGCCCGGACGAATCTTCGAACCTCGATGCTTGTCCCTCATGAGCTGCTCCTCCGCGTCGCGTGCAACCGCACGCGCGACGGGGGGAACGAGAGCACCAGGCGTGCCGGCGAAGACGGTCGATATTTCCGCGGAAGCGCTGCACTCCATCGCATCCCGCGTGCGCGCCCGCGTGCGTGGGTGCCTTCGCATGTCTGAACCGGCACGTGTAGGCGTGAAGAGCTGCGCAACGCTCTCGTGCTCGCACGCTGCGATGCCGCGCTCCATTGGACGCGGCGCCGTGCGAACGTATGTAGGCGACCACGAGCGCGCTCGACGGCCGGATGCAGTCGACCTCGTGCTGCGCGGACGAAACGCCGCCGAGCTCAGGAATGGACCAGCGAGATCATCGCCCTCCGCCCGAGCCCGGGGTCTCGAACGGCCCCCTGAACTGGTCGGCGAACTCGAACGATGGGGATGACGAGGGAGACGGTGCCGGGGTACCGCTCAGCCAAGCCGGGGGGACGGCTGAGGGAACGCTCCCAAACGGACCTGGTGGGCTCGTCGGACTCGACACTTCGTCCTCGGGCACGAGGGCACATCGCCCGACGTAGTCGGTGGAGCATGTCCCCGCGGGCACGGTCCGGTGGAGTCCGGGGCCCGCGTTCCAGTCCGTCCAGTTGATGGCGCCCTCCGTCGCAATCACCTGCTCCGCTATGGGCAGCGCTACGTCATGAAATCGGCTGTGCTCGGCGTCGATCTGCCGATACCGCGCCCGCGTTCGCCGTTCGAGCGCCCGCACTTCGTGGATGTCGTCGCGATCGAATGGATCCACCTCGGACAGGAACCATCCGACGGGCGCCGATAGCGTTCCTCCAGTCAGGTCATCGACCGCCCTGGTGGCTTGGTACGAGCGCACGAAGACCTGAACGACGGGGTTCGGGACGCGGCCCAGGCCCTCGGTGATGCCCTGATCGATGCCGAAGTCGATTGCTGCGAGTACTTTTGCGCGCGTGGAGACGTCGGCGCGCCAAAGCGTCGTATAGAGCTTCGCGGTGTCGAGGATCAAGCCAGCCCCATGGTCGTCGAAGAGATCCGGAGCGAACGGTCCGCCGTGCCCCCGCGCCGCGCGGAATACGCGGAGCGTGTCGCGAGCGGCGGGGAGATCCGCGATGGCCGATAGCGTATTGGCGGCGTCCGCCGTGGTCTCGAGCACGCCGTTCATCTCGCGCCCGTCGGTCGCGTCGCGGTCGTCGAGCCCGATCGGATCCGTGGCCTGCAAGAGGCTTCCACTGATGTAGTGGAAGCTGTTCATGGCCTCTCCGCCGCCTTCGGCGTGGATCTGCAGCGGGTCGGGCGTCGCCCAACGGCCCAGTCTCGGGATCAGGTAGCGCATGCCGAAGTAGGTCAGCCCGACCTCCTCGTCGGCCTCCTTGCCGGTGAAGCCGGCGGGCTCGAGGGGGATCTCGGCGACGTCGGTGCCGAGCAGCGTCTCGCGCGCCCCGTTGGGGTAGTAGGTGCTCTGCTCGACCAGCTCGCCGGAGACGAGGTCGATGACGGCGCTGGTCGTGCCGAGCAGATCGCCGACCGGCATCGTGATTCGATGGGTCGCGTCGAGCGAGAAGTTGCCCGGGTCGTCGTGGGTCCAGACGACGCGCGCGCCGCCGACGAGGTGGGACGTCTCGCTGCCCCGCGTCGTCTCGTATCCGTCCTGTCCGCGCACGAGGCCGCGTCGCTCGTAGTCGCCCGGGTAGGGCCAGATCGCGTACCGGGTCGCACCGAGGTTGTCGCGGACCTCCTTGACGGTGCGCTGCCCGCCGGCGTCGTAGCCGTAGCGGAGGTGCGCGGCGAGCGACCAAGCGCCGACGCCGGCGCGGTCGTAGCGACGTGCGTCCACGATCTGGTTGAGCTCGTCGTGCCGGTAGGCGTAGTGCTGCTCGACGCCGCAGAGGCACCCCTCCCGCAGCGTCGCGCGACGCTCCTCCACGTCGCCACCAGCGTCGACGCAGAGGGCAGCGGCGCTGGCATCGTGGCAGCGACCGTGGACGGTCATCGCGCTCACGTTCCCGGAGTCGCCGTAGTCCACCTCGACCCAGCCTCCACGATCGGTCACTGCGTCGAACGCATGACGCGTGCTCCCGACGGAGCCGGCGAGACGCAGCGCGCTCGGGCGGCCGTCGGGCTCGTCGACACCGTTGGTGATGCGGTCGAGCGAGCGCTCGAAGAACGCGTGCGCGTCGTCGGTCCATTCGGTGGTGTTTCCGAGGAAGTCGTACTCCCACGTCAGGCTCATGACGCGCGTGCCGGGTAGCTCGGTCACGCTCGGCGCCGGGAGCTCGCGCATCGGGTCGACGTCGTCGCGGGCTGCGATCGTGGTGCGGTAGTCGCTGGCGACGTCCTCGACGCCGCCCTCGCGCCCGTTCGCGTAGGAGTAGTCCGCGCCGACGACGTGCCAGAGCGCGTCGTAGGTCAAGTCCACGTTCTGGGGTCGGAATCCGGACGGCCACTCTTCCGGAATCCGCTGGTCGCGAATCGCGAGCAGGTTGCTCACGTAGTCGAACGTGAAGTCCTGGTCGATGACGACGGTGACGCCAGCGAGCGTGCGCTCGCCAGGGACCCGCGCGGTGGGCTCGCGGAGGGTCGTGAGGCGCGACGGTCGGCGCCGTCGATCGTACCGGAGCGTGGTCGTGGTCGCGCCGCGAGAGCCCCGCTGGTCGTCGCCGAGGACCATCTCCTCGAGGAGGCCGTCGCGCGCGTATCGCGTGCTCGCGACGATGGGATGGAGCTCCCCGCCGATGTCGAGCGTGACCGACGCGGGAAGGCCGCGCGTGTCGTACTCGATGCGGCCGCCGATGGGCTGGCCCTCCTCACTCGGAGGAAGCGCGCTCGCGCGCGGGCGGCCGGCGTGATCGAAGGTCGTCTCGACGACGTACGTGCGCTCGCGGTCGAAGCTGCGAGGGAGCGGTGGCGCCGCCGGCGAGGGCACGACGTCGGGCAGCGTCTCGACGAGCGAGGCGGGCGCGTCCGGCGAGGCGGGCATCATCGCCATCTGTCGTGCGCTCCAGCTCGCGAGCCCCCGCTCGTCGTACGCCACCACGGTCCGCGCACCGCGATCGGAGGTGCCTGTGACGAGCCCCACGGTCGACGCGGCCCAGCGCGGCGGCTCGAGCCCCTCGCGCGCCCAGCTCGGATACTCGTCGTAGTACGAGCGCGTCTCGACGCCGCGAGGCGCGGAGAGCACGTCCATCGCGATTGCACCCGCGGGCACGGTCTCGGTGGACGCGTCTCTCCACGGCTCCGACTCGCCGCACGCGACGTAGTCCTCCCCGAGAAGGCGCCCGGCGCGGTCGTAGTAGAAGTTCTGGCCGCAGCCGCGCGGGTCGCGCACCGCGACGAGATCCCCGACACGGTTGTAGAGGTAGCGCCACGACGCGTTCGCGACGGTCGTGCCGGCACGGCGCGCGTCGGTATCGCGGTCCGTGGAGGCCAGACGCCGACCGAGCGAGTCCACGGCGAACGTGCGCACGACGCGGTGGCCACCCACGAACTGCGTCACGAGGCTCCGCGCCGCACGGTCCGCCGTCTGCACGCGCTCGAGCGAGACCATCGCGCCGTCGGCGCGGTAGCTCGGCCAGAGGCGCAGGATCTCCGTCGCGCCGCCGAGGTGACGTCGCTGCGTGATGATCGTGTCCTCGACGCGGCCCTGACCGTCGTTGCGGATCACGGTGCACGTCTGCGCGCCGACGTGGGCGCTCGGTGCGAAGCCGACGTCGTACGGGTCGCACGAGAAGACGACGAGCGCACCGTAGACGTTCCACGAGCGCTCGGCGGCGACCGCGCCGCGGGGCTGCGTCCACCAGACACGACCGAACGCGTCGAAGCCGGAGTACGCCCAGTCTTCGGCGTTCGTTCCGTTCGGCGAGAGGACTGCGGCGAGAGAGCGGGGGTCGTCGTCGAAGAAGCTCGGGCCCGACGTCCGCAGCGCCTGGCCGCGCGCGCCGTAGGCGACCAGGCCGCTCCGCACCCAGGCGTGCTCCCCGCTTCCCTGCGAGAGCGCGGCGCGCGTGCGGCCGAGGCCGTCGACGTACGCGCGAGCCACCGAGGTCTGTCGCACGTCGTGGCAGTCGAGGAAGGTCGTCGACTCCATCACGCTCACGGGCTCGGCGCTGCCCCGCGTGGTCACCGAATATTCGACGCGCGAGGCCAGCGCGCGCGATCCCTCGCAGCCACGCACGTCCGGGCGACGCACGTACGTGGGACGGCCGAAGCCGTCGTAGCCGAGCTCCGTCGTCGCTCCGCGGGGGTCGCGCGTCTGCGTGTACGCGCCGATGCCGCGATCGAAGCTCGCGCTCCACGTCAGCCCGCTCTGTCCGTCGAGCGCGATGGTCTCGCTCGTCACCATCTGCGCGTACGAATCGTCGCGACCGACCGATGCGTAGCGAAGGCACGTGGCCGGCGCGCCCGGGTCGGGCGCGCCCGCGCACGTGGCCGTCACGTTGCCCCACGCGTCGTGCGCGCTCGACGTCACCACGTCTTCCGCGGTCTGCGCGAAGCCCTCCGAGCCGTCCGCGTCGCCTTCGAATTCGTAGGCGCGTGGAATCGATACGTGCCCGACGGTCGAGCGCGCGTCGCCCGCCGCGTCGTACGAGGTGCTCGTCCAACCGAGACGCGCGTCCGATCCATGGCCGCTCACCCACGTGTCGGTCGTACGCCACATCCAGTCTTCCGGTGACAGGAGCGCCACTTCGCCGTGCTGCACGACCTCCTCGGGCGCGTGGAGCGGCTCTCCCCACTCGCCGTGCACGCGGCCCCACGACGTCGACCGGAGCACGTGACCGACGTGGTCCACCGCGTCGACGGTCGACGCGATCACCGCGTAGTACCCCGCGCTGCGCAGCGGCAGGGGCTCGCTCCAGCCGGGCGCCGTCGCGTCCGCCACCAAGCCGCTCGGGCTCACGACGAAGCGCTCGACGGCGGGGTACTGGTCGCCACCTCCGGGCCCGAAGAACGGCACGCGCGCGCCGAGCGCGGCGGGCTGCCAGGCGGTCGTCAGGTCGTAGCGGACCTCATCGGTTCGTGACGCGAATGACCACGCGATCTCGCGACCGTCCAGCCCGAGCGCCAGACGGTGGACTCGAAAGGTCGTATGCACCTGACCCAGGACGGCGCCGGTCGCCTCGTCCCGCGTCTGAGTCAGGTAGGTCGAGCCGGCGATGGCCTCGTAGGGGTTGGTGGCGAGGCGGTCGGCCGCGATCGACGAAGGTCTGCGCCCCTGGTGCATGTAGCTGCGCGTGACCGCCGTTGCTTGGCCCTCGCCGCCGACGCTGCGCACGTCCGTGGCACCGAAGCCGCGCATCTCCTGCTCGATCCCCTCGTAGTAGGCGTCGTGGTACGCGTACTCCGTGCGAGAGACGTTCGCTTCCACGCCGAACGCATCGAAGTTGTCCGTCGTCTCGGTCGCACGCACGACCGTGCTCACCATGGGCGCCCGGCTCGCACGCACGACGCAGCTCCCCGCCACGGCGCTGGCCTGCACGTCGCACTCGCCGTCGTCGCGCCCCTGCCAGCGGAAGACCTCGCAGTCGGCGCTCTCGCAGCTCGCTGCGGCCGCCAGGTCGCGCAGGTAGTCCTCGCTGCTCGCGCCGTACTCGAAGCGGCTCGACGCGCCGAGGCCGTTCTCCACTCGCTCGAGCAGGCGCGCCCTGCGTCCACCCATCGGGTCGAGCCACTCCCACTGACGGGCGCGCGCGAACAGCACGTCCGTCGAGCCCGAGCCGTCCACGTCCACGAACCGAACGACACGGTCGAGATCGCGCGCCCACCGAAGGCCATCCACCGTCGTGCGGGCCGAGAACGCCACGCCACCCTCGTTGAACCACGCTTCGAGCACGTCCTCGCTCAGGCGCACGATGTCGCTGGCGCCGTCACCATCGATGTCGGTCAGATACGTGGTGTCGAGCTCGCCCGAGAGGTCGCGCGGCGCGCGCACCACCACGGGTGCCGCACGCGAGACGCCCGGCGCGCAGCGCTCGCCGAACGCATCGAAGTTGTCCGTCGTCTCGGTCGCACGCACGACCGTGCTCACCATGGGCGCCCGGCTCGCACGCACGACGCAGCTCCCCGCCACGGCGCTGGCCTGCACGTCGCACTCGCCGTCGTCGCGCCCCTGCGCAAAGGACACCGGCGCTCCCGCGACCGGCAGACACGACTCGAGCGGGTCGGCGCTCAGCTCCCAACCGGCCGCCGTCTCCACGGCCGAGCCGAAACGCCCCTCACCGCCCGGGTACGAGCCGAGGTTGAGCCACGTCTGGATCGCATCGCCGCTGGTGCGGACGACGTCGACGAGACCGTCGCCGTTCACGTCGAGCGCGCGCGTTCGCTCCGCATCGCGCGAGAGGTCGATCCGTGGGTCGAGCCCATCGATGTCGACCGGCACGTGGACGAAGCGCCAACCCTCGCTGCCCGGCGACGTGGACGTCGTGGGTGGATGCACCGGCGTGAAGAATCCGTAGCTCGAGGCCCGAGGCATGTGCAGCAGGTCACTCCGACCGTCGCCGTCCACGTCCATCGGCACGATCGCCCGGTTCCGCAGCTGCATCGTGTCGGCGAGCGCCGCAGGAACCGCGACCGAGATGGCCGCGGAGAAGCCGCCTCCCACTGCCGGGGTCGCGTCCCGGCCCGAGAAGCCGTTGAAGTAGACGCCCACGGCGGGGCCGCCGTCGCTCGTACGGAAGCGGGCGGGATCGGTCACCACGAGGTCGACCAATCCGTCCGCGTTCACGTCGAAGAGGTCGGCCGAGGGATCTCCGGCGCCGTCGCGCGGGCTCGCGCTGCTCACGTGACGCGTTCCGTCCAGCTCCGGGAATCCATCGACGCCGCGCGCGAGGGCGGCTTCCCCCGTGTAGTGGAACACCATCGGCGGCAGCGTCGGGCCGATGAGACCGTCGCCGAGGTTCGCCTCGCTCACCTCCCCGTCGAGGATCATCGCCCCCGTGTCGCGGTCGAGATGGTGCGGGCGCCCCTCCACGGTCAACGAGCTCAGGAGCGAGTGGTACGAGCGTGGGTCGTACGCGAAGTGCCAACGCCGCACGAGCGAGCGCGAGCCCACGCCGTACCCCGCGGCCGTCACCTCCACTCGGCGCACGCGACGGGCGCTGCGGATCCGCCACCCGTCCCGGAACGACAGCGTCGGATCGGGTCGGTCCTCGTACACGATGCGCACGTGACCGCCGTACGAGTCCGAGGGTGCGCTGCACGCCCGCGTTTCGCGCGGCGAAGCAGCGGCGCAGCTCGCCGGAGACAGGTAGTAGACGTCGGCGAGGTAGCGCGCACCGTCGCTCTGCGCGTACGTGTAGTAGATGCTCGAGCCGTGCGCGTCGCTGGTCCGCGACAGCCCCCACGATGCGATCCGCGTTCCATCGGGCGAGGCGACGAGCGAGCGCTGCGACGCATCGACGGCCCACCAAGGTGCATCCGAGGACGACAAGATCCCGAGCTCGTGGCGACTGCCGTCCGGCGACTGAACCACCCATCGCGTGAAGTCCGGCGAACGGAAGAAGCGCATGAACGCGCCTTCGACGTGGGCCCGGTACTGCTGCCAACCCGCCAAGTCCGGCGGCACCACGCCACCATCGAGCTCGCGCATCGACTCCGCGCTGACGGGCACGAGCTCGTGGGCGCCCCCGTACACGAAGCGGTCTTCGCCTGGATGCCACTGGCTGCGGTCGTCGTACCGAGGCAGCCCGCGGTCGGTCTGACGCGCGATCGAGGCGACGCCGATCGACCAGCCGTATCCCGTTTCGGAGCTTCCCGACGAGGACGAGTATCCCAGCGACAACGAGGGCGTCACTCCGTTGCGGCCGGCGGGGACTGGAAGCGGCAGCGTGTACGACAGCCCACCGCCGCCCAAGGACACCGACGACGACTCTCCCATGCCCTCGATCGACCCCTCTCCGTCGGGCAGTGGAAGCGCCTGGGGTGTCGCGGCGGATCGAGGTCCCGTCGGAAGGGAGAGTGTCTCTGCGCCGCTCTCTTCCTGCCGCTCCGCGTACTGCGATGCGATCACCTCGGCCATTCGCTGTCGCGCGGGCGCCGACAAGCGGTCGTCCGCCATCACCTCGTCGACGAGATCACCTTCGAGGTCGACCGACTCGCCCGAGACTCGCGCGGACGAGACCGCGATCTCCCCTTCGCTCATCCACTCGGGAGAGTCGGACGAGTACGGAGCCGACTCCTCGCGCTGCGCGCGTGCCGTGGAAGACGGCGGAACCGCGCACAGCGCGCAGAGGATCAGGAGCCCGAGCGAACGCCCGGACGGGGTCGTGGTGGCGCGTCGATGGATCTGCACGAGCGCCCCTCAGCAACCCGCGTGCCTCGGCGTCGTGCTCGTCACGCCGCGCGATGCGCGACCTCTCGTCGTCGCACGCTCGCCCGCCCGCGGGCACGCACGCGTGCTCTCGCGGTCGCGCGACGCCTCGCAGCGCGATGCGATGCGTCATGCGCGGCACGCGCCTTGCGAGCGCCGGAGGCCCGACTCCATGAACGACCCCACGGTCATCCGCCCGGCGCGCACCGACGACTTCGACGGCATCGCGGACGTCCTTCGAGGGAGCGACGCGCGCCACGAGCCCGACGATGCCGGCGACTGCCACCGCCTATGGCGCGCCACGCACCTCACGCATCCATGGCTGGTCGCGCAGCGCAGTGGACTCGTCGTCGGAGTCGCTCTCGCTGCGCCGTGGCACACGCCTCCGGCCTACGCGTGGACGGCGGAGCTCCGCGCCCACGTCGCGCCCCCGTGGCGAGGGCGTCGGATCGGAAGTGCGCTCTACGCGAATCTCCTCGATCGTCTCGATCGTCAAGGCTTCGTGAGCTGCTTCGCGAGCGTCGCTCTCCCGAACGCCGCGGCCGTCGCATTGAACGAAGCGCACGGCTTTCGTCGGGTCGGGGTGCTCGAGGGGGCCGCTCGCTTCGGGGACGAATGGGCGGACGTCGCGCTGTACCAGCGCCGCACGACCCAACACGCGCGATCGGCGCCGCCACGGCTCGCGTGGCCGGATTGAGCGATGCGTCAATCCTTCGGCGCGAGGAGCGCACGATGCTCGGACACGCGCTCGAGGAAGCTCGCGCGCGCGCTCGGGTCCTCGATGTGACGCGCGAGCTCGCCGATGCGCTCGACTGCGCGCGGCCGGAGGCGCGCCGCGTCGTCCCCGAGCCCGCTGGCCTCGAGCGCCGCGAGCGCCGCGACGAAGACCTCCGCTTCGCCCTCCTCGAGCGCGCCCGCACGATCACGAATCTCGAGCGCGGCCATCGCGCACTCCCGGGCCTCGATGCCTCTGCCGGCCGCGAGCAGCCGACTCGACATCATCGCCAGCGCGCCGGCGCGCACCGTCGCGGGGATCTCCTCGCTCGTCAGCGAGCGCAAGATGGTCTCGGCCTCGGCGTCCTCCGATACACGCGCGAGGTAGAGGCGAACGGCCGCTGACAGGTGCACGTCGCCGATGGTCGTCGCGAGGTCGAGCGCACCCACGAGCGACTCACGTGCCTCGGCCGTGCGGTTCAGCATCGCGAGCGCGTATCCGATGTTCGCCATCGCATACCCCTCGCTGAGCCTGTTGCCGACCCGCCGCGCTGCTGCGACTGCCCGGTGCAATCGGCGCTCCGCCTCGGCGTACTGTCCGAGCCGGTTCGATGCGTCCGCGGCGTTGGTCTCGGCGCCTGCGCTGCGCCGTACGTCACCCGCGCTCGCATAGAGCTCGGCCGCGCGGGCGAACGCACGCCGCCGCTCTCCGTGGTCGCCCATGCAGCCAGCGACGAACCCTCGTGCGTCCTCGACGAACGCGCGGGTCACTGGCCCCAGCCGTGACTCGAGCGAGCGAAGCTCCTCCAGCGCGACGCGCGCCTCGCTCCAACCACCGAGCACCGCTCGCGTGGTCGCGCGACGCGCCGCCGCGCGGGCGAGGGTGTCCGCGTCGTTGGACGCCCGCGCGAGGGACACGGCGCGGTCCAACGAAGAGAGCGCGTCGTCGTAGCGCCCCATCCGTCGCAGCCAATCTCCGCGCTCGCTCTCCACCATCGCGCGCGAGGACTCGTCCGTCGCGAGGCGCTCGGCCTCGGTCAGCGCGCGATCCTGCTCGCCCGGCTCCCCGACCCAGCGCGCGGCCTCTGCGAGCGCGAAGTGAAGCGCGAACGAACCTACCTCCGGGCCGCCGAGCTCCACGGCGCGAGCACCGCAGCGCAGAACCTTCCGGGCGTCACCGCCGTTGTTCGCGCCGAGTGCTGCGCGCGCGAAGAACCGAGCGGCCGCCGATCGATTCCCGGCTGCCGCGTGGTGGATCGCGACCTGCTCGTCGTCGCGCCCGGAGGCCTCGCCGAGGTGCGCGGCGCGTCGGTGAACGGCCAGCTGGACGGCAACGGTGGGCATGGCCGCCGCGACCGATGCCACGAGGGGGCTTCGCGCCCGATAGGCTCTGTTGCCCCCGGAGCCCGGGCCGCGGACCACGAGGCCACGCGCGCACAGCGACTCCAGCGCGACCTCGGGCTCGGCCACGCCGAGGGCCGCCAGCTCGGCTGGGGCGCCCGGCCATCCGAGCAGGGCGAGATGCGTGAACGTCTCGCGCTCCGCGGGTCGCAGGTGATCGAGTCGAGCCTGTACGGCGTGCTCGACGCTCGCTGGCAGCGTGGTGCCTTCGGGGTGACTGCCGCGCTCCACGTCGCGCCGGGCGTCGAGCAGTTGCTCGAGGAAGAGTGGGTTTCCCTGGGTGTGCTCCACGAGGTCGTGCGCCGCCGACGGCGACAATGCCTCTCCGCGCGCGCGCGCGAGGGCCAGCGCGTCGGCGACACCCAGCGGGGCCGGCTCGATCACCGCACCACCTTCGAGGAGCCCTCCGGCACGCTCCACGAGCTCGGGGCGCGCGGTCAGGACGAGCCATATCGGGCGGTCCGACAGCCGACGCGAGAGGACGCGGACGAGGTCGATCGAGTGCGGGTCTGCCCACTGGAGGTCCTCGAGGACGATGGCGACGGGACCGGCGTCCGCGAGCTCGGCGACGCCCTCGACGATCTCCTCGCGCGCGAGGTCGATCCGTGCGGTGGGATCGAGCGGCTCACTCGACGAGCGCTGGACCGGCCGATCGATGGCGCGCGCCCAGATCGCGAAGAGCGTGGGCGGGACGTCGCCGGCATGCGCCTCGAAGACCTCCATCGCGGGTCCGACCTCGGCAGCGAGACGTTGCACCGCCTCGGCCAGGCGGCTCTTTCCCACGCCCGGGGGCCCGACGATCCACGTGACCTGGCACCCTCGTCGCTCGTGCACCGAGTCGCGTACGCGACGCATCATCGCGAGCTCGACCTCGCGTCCCAAGAGCGGGCGCGACTCCGCGGGGCGCTCCGGTCCGCCCGACACCGCGAACAGGTCCGGCGCCAGCTCGTCGAACGTACACTCGGTCGCGAGCTGGCGAGCCGTGGCCGGCCCACAGACGATTCCGCGTGCCCCGCGGGTGAACGCGCCCTCCGCGTCACGGACGGCATCCCCCGCCGGCGCCCGCGCGCCGACCTCGGCGTGGCCGACGCCGATCGCGACGAGCGCGGAAGTCTCTGCGAGTGCCCGCGCGGCCTGCATCGCACGTCTCGTCTCGTCGCCCCGCGACACGACCGCTCCGAACAGCCCGATCGCACGCCCGTCGACGAGCACGACGGGATCGCCACCGTGCTCGCGTACGGCCTGCTCGAAGACGTCGCGTTCTCCGGGGCGCGCGAGCACCAGAGCGATCGAGCGCCGGGAGGACGCCGCGCGCGATGGAGAGGACGCGCGCGGGAGGCTCGACGTGGGCGCGCGACGCGCGGCGGGGGGCGCGTGCGCCAGCTCGCCCCCCCCCGCGTAGCGCGCCTCCGGCGTGCGCTCGAGACATCGGTGCACGACGTCGGCGATCGCGGGGGCCACGCCGGGCGCGAGGTCACCGAGCGGGAGCACGGGATCCATCGTGACTGCGAGGAGCGTCGCGAGCGCGCCGCTACGTCGGAAAGGCGACCGACCCGAGAGCCCCTCGTAGAGAATCACACCGAGCGCCCACACGTCCGCGCTCGGATGGACGTTCCGATCGCCGCGTGCTTGCTCGGGCGCGAGGTAGGCCGGTGTCCCGATCACGGCACCCGTGGCGGTCACTCGGGCGTGGCCGTCGGCCCAGGTCGCGATGCCCAGGTCGAGCACCTTGATGGTGCCGTCGTCCATCCGGAACAGGTTCTCCGGCTTCAGGTCTCGGTGCACGAGCCCGTGCTGGTGGATGGCGCCGATGCCGAGCGCAGCCTGTCGGATCGCCTCGACGAGCTCGGCCTCCGGCATCTTCTTGATGCGCTCGCGGAGGTTGGATCCACGGAGGAGCTCGAGGACCGCATAGGGGCGGCCTTCGTCGTCGAGCCCACCGCCGAGGGTCTGCACGACGTTGGGGTGGCGGATGCGGATCGAGGACTCCCGCAGGAAGCGCTCGGTCGCCGCCGCGTCGCTGCTGGCCCCCGTCAGGACCTTGAGCGCGACGGCGCGCCCGGCCGGATCGACGGCCCGATAGACGGTGCCCGCGCCGCCACGACCAATCTCCTCGACGAGGCGGTATCCGCCGACGCGACCGATCCATGCGCGATCCGCCATCAGAACCAGTACCGTTCGCGATCGATGCCCTCGAGGACGAGCCAATGGGCCACGTCCGACACGGTGCACGCGGCCTTCTCCGCGAGGTCGGTGACCGAACGACCGCATTCTTCGAGGAGCCCTTCCAGAGCCGCGCGCGTCGGCTTCTCGCCCCGCCGCGATGGCCGCGACGGGCCCCGCGACGCGGGGGCGACGGAGGGGAGATCGTGGGCGACGCGGCGCACGTCGCGTAGGTTCTCCGGCCAGTCGCCGCGGAGGAGCGCGCGCAGCTGCGACGCAGCGAGCACGGGTAGTGGGCCGCCGACCTCGGACGTGAGCAGCATCAAGAGGTCCTCGCGCCGCTCGCGCACCGGAGGGGTGACCAACGAGAGCTCGGCTAGCTCGGCGTGGACGTGACCGGCGAACGCGCCCGCGTCCACGAGGGCGAGGAGGTCGACGCGTGTCGTGCAGATCAAGCGCGCATCGCGCGCGCGTCGGTGTGGCTCGACCAGGTCCGTCTGGGCGCGAGGCGACAGCTCGTCGATGTCCGTCACGACCAACGTGCCGCCGCGCGCATCTCGTCGAGCCCGGTCGCGCACCTCGTGCGCCTCGAACGCGCGCGCCGGCAGGATCACCAGGCGACCCGCGCGGGAGGATTGGGTGTGGAGGGCACGCGCGACGAGCTCCTTTCCGGTGCCGCGCTCTCCGGACACGAGCACCCGGCAGTCCGATTGCGCGAACTCGAGGACCGCACGACGCAGCGAACGGACGGCTGGGGCGCTGCCGGCGAGGGCCGTGAGCCCGTCGGTCGTACGTCCTCCACCGGCGCGCCGGACGACGAGCGCGCTCGACCCGACGACGATCACGCTCCCCGAACGCAGCGCAGCGCTCGATGTCGACACGCCGTCCACGTCGAGCGTGAGCCCGTTCCAGCCCTCTGCCCGGAGCACGTCCCCTCGGACGACGAGCTCCGCGTGCAACGGCGCGACATCCTCGTCACACAGCGCGATGCCGGCGGCGCGCGCGGTGCGACCGAGGATCGTGATCGCGCCGAGGGGGGTGGGCTCGAGCGAGACGGGGGCGCCCGCGATCGCGACCACCTGCGCGGTCCATGCGGAGATGTCGGGCGCCCGAATGGCCTCGGTCGTGCTGGTCGTGCTCACGTCGTCACCTCACGCGGTATCGCTCGACGTCGATCGCGTACTTCTCCAGCCATCGGTGGACCTGCCGGCGCGATCGCCCCGTCTCGCGCGCGACGAATTCCAGAACGCCGCGATGCCGGCTCAGGAGTCGTTCGAGCTCCTCTTGCGTCGGGACGGGCAGGGCGTCGCGTGGTGCGGTCGGCGGTGGCCGACTCGAACGGTGCACCAGAACGTCGGGCGCAACACGCACGGGCACATCCAAGTCGGCCATCTCGAGCGTGAGCTGATCCGCTTCCGCGCCTCGGATGCGCAGCTGCATCGCCACCTTGCGGAGCTCGCGGACGTTGAAACGCCACGGATGGTGCAGCAGCGCCGCGACGAGCTCGGGCGACATGGGCGGGGCGCCGGGGCCGAGATCTCGCCCCAACAGCAGCAGCACGTCTTCGACTCGCTCCCGAAGGGGCGCCACGCGGAGAGTGAAGTCCGAGAGTCGTGCGTAGAGGTCGCCGCGAAAGCGCTGCGCGTCGACCTCCGACAGGAGGTCGCGATTGGTCGCGCACACCACGCGGGTGTCGATGGGGATCCCCTTCGTGGCGCCGACGGGCACGACGACGCGATCCTCGAGCACGCGGAGCAGCTTCGGTTGGAGCTCCGGGGCGAGGTCGGCCAGCTCGTCGAGGAAGAGGGTGCCGCCGTCTGCCGATCGGAAGAGGCCCGCGGCGGCGCTGGTCGCGCCCGTGTATGCGCCCGCGACGTGGCCGAAGAGATGCGCTTCGGCGAGCGAGGTCGCGATCGCGCTCGTGTTGACGGCGACCAGCGGTCCGCGTCGGCGCGACGCGTCGTGGAGCGCCCGCGCCACCAGTTCCTTGCCGGACCCGCTCTCGCCGAGGATGAGGACCGTCGAATCGGTGGCGGCGACCATGCGAATCATCCGCCGCAAGAGTCGCGTCGCGGGCGCGTCGCCGAGGATTCCCAGATTCGCCGACGGGTCGGGCGGAAGCGAGGCGCGATGGCGCACGACGAGCGCGCTCGCGCCGATCACGACGTGGGCGCCGTCTCTCAGTGTCGCGTGCTCGACCTGCGTGCCGTCGATGCGGAGCGGGGAGCGCCCACGCAGGATCGCCTCGAGCGTTCCGTTGCGCGAGAGAGACAGCTCGGCGTGCAGCCTCGAGACGCGCGGATCGGCCAGCGGGATGCGACTCTCGACGTCGCGGCCGACGGTGAGGGTCCCCGGTGCGAGCTCGACGGGGGCGAGCTCGACTGCCCGACCTGCGACGGCGACGACGCGCACGGTCCACACGGCGGCGGGCCCGGGGGCACGCGTGGAGTCGACGAGGGTGGAGCTCTCCATCTCGGACATGCTCAGAGACCGACGTCACGTCCGTGGGTGCACGCCCGCGTGCGCGCACGCGGGCGGCCCGTCGGAGGCTCGGGGGCATGGCGATGCGACGCGGCGGCGTCGCGAGTCCCGGCCGGGATCGGCCGGCGAAGCGCCCGCGGCGAGCGGGTCCACCGGAGAGCGCGCGAAGGGCCGCACGGCAGCGGTCGGTGTGCGGACTGGTAGACCGGCGCGCGCGCGCCGGCCGACGGTGGCCTCCACGAGCCGCGTTTTACTGACGTCATCGTCGAACAGCTCCGTACGAAAGAGAGAACGGTCGAGATCATCGATCCCGGGGCTCGCGTCCGTCCGAAGGAGCGTCGGCTGTCCGAGCGCCTCCGGGGCCGCGGCTTGGCGGGCGTGACGCTGGGAGCCGCTGCGAATCACGTACCAACCCGTTCCCGCGCGAGGCTCGCGGGTGCCCTCGCGCCGCGGAGCGCGATCGCATTGGTCTCGGCTCCCGCGACCCACGCGATCGACGTCGTCAGCTCGCGGCAGAGGGGGCCAGAAGGAACGCGCGGACCGCGCCGGTGGATGCATCGAGCCAAACCGCGAGGCTGCCCGTGGAACCGAAGCCCCAACGCACTGCGCGCGGCGCTTCGTCGAACAATCGGCTCAATTCGGGTGGCGCCGTGGAGACGTCGACCGGCCGAAGTCGGCCCGCGGGCCCAGCCTCGTTCGCGAGCACGCCGAGCTCGCCCACACCGAACGCGAGTGTGCGGGTCTCGGCGAAGACCCCCGCGGCGGTGCTGGTCCGCACGACGCCTCCGTCGGCGGTGAGCACCGCGCTCCGGACCATCGAGCCGGCCTCGTCGCTCTCGATCCACGCCGCGCCGTACGTGCCGTGCCCGAGGTCCACGATGCTCGTTCCCGACGCGAACGCAGTCGCAGTACCGAGCGGCGATGCCGCCGAATCGGGGGCCCGTCCCGTGAACGGGCGTGCCCAGAGCCGGACCGCGCGAACATCGGCCGTCGTGTAGAGCGTCGTCCAGGATCCTCCCTGCCCCGCCACGACTGCGCTCGTCGCCAGTGCGCTCGGCTCGAGCGCGACGTCGACGGGCAGGCCCCGCGGCGCTCCCGACGCGTCGAAGATCCGCGCACGCACGCCGCCGAGCGGGCTTGCGCCCGTTCCATCGAGGTCGGTCGCGACGACCACGAACTCGGTGGCGATCGCTGCGATCGCGGGCCGCTCGGCCGCAGCCACTCCTTCGATCCACGGTACCGGCGCGCCCGGCGCGTGGTCGCCCGGGTGAACGACGGTGACGGCGATACCGTCGGGCTCCGAGACGTAGGCGATGGCCCAGCCACCCGCGGGCAGCCCCTGGACCGCAGGCGTGATCGGAGCGTCGGGTCGCGCGAGGCGGGCGATCGCGAACGGCTCGTCGCTCGATGCGAGGTGCCGATCGAACGTGTGCGCCCAGAGGGTCGCGTCGTCGTCGGTACGCTCGATGCTCAGCAGCAGCGCTCGTCCGCCACCGTCGACTCCGACCGCGACGTCGGAGGCGCTCACGTTCGGCAGCGCCACGAGTGTCCCGACGATGGGCATGCATGCCGGATCGCAGAAAGGCGTGACTGCCCCGGGATCGCAGCCCTCTCGTGGCCAGCCTGCACTCCCGGGCTCGCGCCACCCGTCTCCGCAGCCGCGCACGCGGCACTCTCCCGCGACGCAGACGTGGGTGTCGGCGCCCTCGCAGCTCGAGCCGTCGTCGCGCAACGCGCGCACGCACTGCTCGGCGACGCATCGCGCCGCCTCACACGGTCCCGCGGGAAGGCAGGTCTGCTCGCAGGAAGGGGTGACCGCCGCGTCCCACGAGAGGTGGACGACGCCGGCGTCCTCGAGCGCCGCGTCGTCCCTGGTGATGGTCGGCGCGGTGGGGACTCCGCCGCAGCCCACGGCGAGGTGAAGCGCGAGGAGGGTGGCGCCGATCGAGTGTCGCCGGAGCATGGCGAGGGCACAGCAACCGACATGCCAGGTCGACGGGCAACGACGCGGCTCCGAACGCTGCGAAGCTCACGATCCGCGCGCGCCTCTGCGGAATCCGCATGCGGCTGCGGGCTCCGCACGCCCCTCCCGACTGCGCTCGCGGAAACGCGAGGATCTCGGCTGAGCACGCTCTTCGCAACGGCGAAGGGCGTGAGCCACTCGATGTCCTTCTCGCTCCACGGCCCCTCGGGATCGCAGCACGGCAGGGAGGGCTGGCGGCGCGCGGCGCGGCCCCTCCTCGTGAGCTTCGCGGCGGGGCTCGGCTCGTGGATCCTCGACGCGGCGCTCGGTGAGCGCTCGATCGTCACGGCGCTGCTCCATGCGCTCGCGGTCGCCTCGCTCGTGGCGCTCGTCGTGCTGCGCGGGCGCGATCGGCGTCGCCTCGCCTGGGACGCGACGCACGATGCGCTCACCGGCCTGCTCGATCGGCGTGGGCTCGCCCGTCGCGCCGCGGAGATGCTCGTCACGCTCGAGATGGCCGACGAACGACTCGCGGCGGTGTACGTGGATCTCGACGACTTCAAGACGCACAACGACGTGCACGGCCACGCGGTGGGCGACCGACTGCTCGTCGCGCTCGCGCGCGCGCTCGGCGGCTCGCGCCGGGTCGACCTCGCGGCGCGGCTCGGCGGCGACGAGTTCGTCGTGCTCTTGCCGCGCGCCTCGATCGAGGAGGCCGCTGCGTTCGTCGGCCGCGCGCGGGAGCGCTTCGCGCGCGACGCCGAGGCGCTGGGGGTGCCGGCGAGCTTCAGCGCCGGGATCCGGGTCGTCGATCCCACGATGCGCCTCGAGGCGATCCTCCGCGATGCGGATCGCGCGATGTACGACGACAAGCGCGCGCGGAAGGAGAGGCCGAACATCCCCTCCACGTCCCTTCGCCGCGCGCGTCGCTGGGTGTCGTTCGCCTTCGCCGTCGGCGCGCTCGCGGCGGCGTCGGCCTCGCCCGCGGCTGCGCAAGACGTGATGGAGGACCGCGCCGCGATGATCGTGGACGAGCCCCCGGCTCCTCCGCCCGCGCCGCCGCCTTGGGCGCGCGTCGAGCTGATCGGCGGCACGCTCGCGCCGCTCGACATCGAGCTCGCGCTCCGCATCGTGCTCTTCGACCGCATCGTGGCCGGCCTCGCGGTGGGCATGACGACGTACGGCGGCGTCGCGGGTCAGCTCGTCGACGAGAACGGCGGCAACGGCGCCGGCTCGATCGTGGCGACCCTCGCGAACGGTGGCCTCGTCGGCCGCGCCTTCCTCGGGGTGCGGCCTTTCGAAGGGCTCGGGCTCGAGCTCCTCGGCGGCTACACCTTGCTCTCGAGGGACACGCGCGTGGACGTCGGCGGCATCGCGCAGTTCTTCGATGCACAGACCACGGCCACCGAGGGGCACGCGTCGCTCCTCGTGCACGCGCTCACGGTCGAGCTCGGGTGGAGCTTCTACGTGCTCGACCACTTCGTGATCCGCCCCGCCATCGGCTGGATCCAGGCATTCGATGCGGACGTGTCGCTCTCGGCCCCCGCGACGAGCGCCGGGCTCGACCAGGCGAGCGAGGCGCTCACGGGCGCCATCCGCCAGTACGGCATGTCTCCGACCGTATCGCTCCAGCTCGGCTACCGGTGGCCGTGATCGCGGGGAGTCGGGACGCGGTGCCCCGCCCGCGACGAAGCGCCACGCGAGCGCACTGCTCGATCGGCCCATCGCGACGGCGCACGTCGTGCTTATCTCCCCCTCGGAGGTTCGCATGGAAGGCCCGGAGCCCAATGGCGTCATCGCCGTGTTCCCCACGCGCGAGGGGGTGGACCTCGCGATGCGCTGGCTCGAGATGGACGAGATCGATCGCCGCTCGATCTCGCTGTTCGGCCCCGGTGTCATCACCGACGACGTGCCTCCCGAGCTCGATCGCACGAACCAGCACGAGTCCGAGATCGCGCGCTACTGGGCCAAGTGGGGCGCCACGCTCGGCGCCCTCGCGGGGGCGGGCCCGGTGTCGATCGCGCTCGCGGCCGCGAGCGTGGGCCTGGGCCCGATGGCCCTGGTCGTGGCGGCGGGCGTGGCGGCGATGGCGGCGACGGCCGGCGTCGGCGCGATGACGGGCGCGCTCGTCGGCGTCGGCATCCACGAGCAGCACGCGCGCCGCTACGAGAAGGCGCTCCACGACGGCAAGTTCATCGTCGTCGTGCACAGCGACAACCCGGCCACGCTCCGCTCCGCGGTCGCCGAGTTCCGCCGCCTCGAGGCGGAGCACGTCGACGTGCACGGCCTGAGCGGCGTCCAGCCGCCGACCGCGGCGCCCCACGAGAAGGCCTGAGCGGCGCGCCCGGAGCTCGGACGACCTCCGGCCGTGGAGGTCGTGTCAGTGGAGGTCGCGCCGCAGCTCGTCGATGTGCCGCTCCATCGTGGCGCGCCCCGGATCTTCCGGCCGCGCCCGCAGGTACTCGCGGTAGTAATCGATCGCGTCCTGTGTGTGGCCGGTGCGCTCGCTCGCCACCGCGAGGTTGTAGACGACCTCGGGGAGGGCGGCGAAGCGATAGGCGGCCGTGAACGCGGCGAGCGCGGCGTCGTACCGATGCCGCCGGAACATCGCCACGCCGCGGAGGAAGAACGTGCGCGCCTCGGCCGTCATGTCGTCGGTCGAGGGAGGCGCCGTCATGATCTGATCGTGCTGCCGCGTCTCTAGCGCGCGTAGCGCCGCGATGCGCGCCTCGACGTCGGCCCGCTCCGCATCGGTCGGGTGCCCGTCGTGCAGGTAGCGCTCGAAGTGCCGGATCGCCTGCGGCGCATCGCCCATGCGCTCGTAGATGCGGCCGATGTTGAACGCCAGCTCCGGGCTCGGGGTCAGCCGATCGGCCTCCGCGAGCAGCCGCGCGGCCTCGTCGAGCCGGCCCGCGTCGTAGGCCGCCACGCCCTGCGTGAACAGCTCCTGCGCGCGGCTCACGACGCCGGCATCCGTCTGTGCCGCCGCCACCCGGGCGAGCGCCAGCACCAGCACGACCGCGAGCAGCGCACGGCCGACGAGGCTCGCCCCGAAGGAGGTAGTCGCAGAGCCGAAGAGCGTCCTCATCGCGGGCTTGGACGGGGACCCGTCACGCCTTCTTCATCGCGTCGGTCGCGGCCTGGGTCTTCTTCAGCTCGGTCTCGAGCTTCTTGATCGTGCGCTTCAGCTCGCGCACCTCGTCCTTGGTCACGAGGCCCAGCGACTTGGCCGCCGACTCGACGCGCTGGTCGATCTCTTCCTGTACCTTGCCGCGGAGCTGGAAGGCCTGCATCGCCACCTTCACCACCCGCTCGTCCTGCGCCAGCTTCGCCACGCGCGGGTCCTGCATCACCTTCATTCCGCGCGCGATCAGACGGTCCTTCAGGCTCATCCGTGGCTCCTCCGCTCGACGCCGATCAACCTACCACATCGGCTCTACGCCTTGACACGACCTCGGCCGGGCAGCTAGATCGCCGGCTCTCGCTGAACCGCGATTCACCGATCCGGAGGACGATCCCATGGCCGACGCACAGAGCGATTTCACGACCCGCCTTCCCACCAAGATCGCTGGCGATCTCGACAAGGCGAAGGCCATCGGCGCCGTGTTCGTCTTCAAGATCAACGGCGACGGCGGCGGCACCTGGACCATCGACCTGAAGAACACGCCCGGCGTCCGCCAGGGCGCGGAAGAGGGCGCCGACTGCACGCTCGAGTGCACGGCCGAGGACTGGAAGACGATCAGCGAGAACCCGGGCGCGGCGATGCAGCTCTACTTCACGGGCAAGCTGAAGGTCTCGGGCAACGCCATGCTCGCGACGAAGCTCCAGCAGATCCTCGGCTGATCCCAGCCGACGCGATCGACCCGACGGGCGCGCTGCTCACGCGGCGCGCCCGTTCGCGTCGGGGAGACACGCGCTGGCGATCAGCGGGCCGTCGTGAGCCAGCGGCGGAGGATCTCGTTCACGCGCTCGGGCTGCTCCTGCTGCACCCAGTGCGAGCAGCGCGGGATCCGCTCGAGGGTGAAGTCGCGCACGTGCTCCCGGCTCCCCTCGGCGAGCTCGATCCCGAGCGCGCGGTCCTCCTCGCCCCACACGAGGAGCGTCGGGACCTCGATGCGCGAGCGCTTGCGCCGCGAGGGGTTGCGTAGCGCCGCGCGGTAGTAGGACAGCATCGCCCGCACCGCTCCGGGCCGCGCCGCCCGCTCGCGGTAGAGGTCGAGCAGCTCCCCCGGGAAGCGGCTCTTGTCGATCGCCATGCCCGCGAAGGCCTGCGCGATCGCTTCGTGATCGTTCGCCGCGAGCCAGCGCTCGGCGAGCCACGGGATCTGGAACGCGAAGATGTACCAGCTGCGTCGGATCTGCGCGGGCGAGGTGCGGATCGCGCGGTTCATGACCGCGGGATGCCCGATGTTCATGAGCACGAGGCGCGAGAGCGGCCGGATGCGCTGCGCGGCGAGCTCCCAGGCGAGGTGGCCGCCCCAGTCGTGCGCGATCAGCGTGACGTCCTTGCTGCCGCTCGCGTCGATGAGGCCCGCGACGTCGTCGACGAGGCGATCCACCGCGTAGTCGCGGGTGCGCCCGGGTCGATCGCTGTCGCCGTAGCCGCGCAGATCGGGGGCCCAGACGCGGTAGCCGAGCTCGGCGAGCAGGGGCATCTGGTGGCGCCAGCTGAACCACGCCTCCGGAAAGCCATGCAGGCAGAGGGCCAGCTTGTCTCCCTGGCCGGCGGTCCGGACCGCGAAGCGCAGCCCGTTCGCTTGGACGTCGATACGCGGAAAGGCGGCGAGCTCACGCGAGAGGTCGTTCATGGCGCGAGGATTCTCGCCACGAACGCCGGCGGCAACTCGCGTTCGGGGGCGCGAGGCGAATCTTCTTGATACCTTGCGAGCCGTGCGCGTCGCGAGAGGGCTGTGGGCCGCTTCGCTCCTCGTGCTCCTGCCGGGGCTGGAGTGGGAGGGCTCGCGCGCGCGCTGGCTCCGCGATCTCGCGAGCGGAGACGAGGCCCATCGGGCCGACGCGATCCGGGGCCTCGCCGACCTGCCGGGCGAGGAGGTCGACGCCGCCCTGGCGCACGCGCTCGTGGACGACGCGAGAGAGGTCCGGCGGGCCGCTGCGAGCGCCTGCGAGACACGGCACCTGCGCGCGTGCGCGACGACCCTCGCCGAGTGGCTCGACGATCCCGACGCCCGCACGCGTGCGCTCGCGGCCCGCGCGCTCGGGGCGACCGGGGAC
>JBGALT010000311.1:0-4977 GCA_044223665.1 Sandaracinaceae bacterium
CGCTCGCGCCCTTCACTCCTCCGCGGCCTCCTCGACCGCGCCGACGTGGAGCGTGAACGTGCACGCCGGATCGCCCCGGTGGGTGCACTCGGTGTGCTCGAAGGCGACGGGCACGCCGTACCAGTCGGCGGTGCCCTCGAGCAGCCCTTCGAGGAAGGTGCAGAGCTGGCGCTGGGACTCGTAGCGCATGACCAGAACGCCGGGGGTCACCTCGTGGCACTCGAAGCGTGGCGGGCGCGCGTCGCTCCACAGCTTGCGCACCTCCCGATGAACCGTCCCCTCGAGCGCGAGCAGGAGCTCGCTCGGCGAGCGGAACGACTCGGTCAGCCCCGGCACCGCGCGCATCAGCCGGGGCAGGCAGAACCGACCGAACGCCCGCACCGTGGGGGCGAGCGGCACGCCCAGCGTGCTCGTCGCGGTGGCGACGAAGGCCATGAAGTCGGCGTCGGGATAGGTCCCGGGGCCCACGAAGGGCTCGGTGGAGACGCGCGGCGTGCGATCGAGGACGACCTCCCACGCCTCGGGCCCGGCCTTCTCGATCACGAACTCTTCGAGCATCCGGAACACGACACCCTTCACGGCGCACCTCGTCCCATGCTCGAAGCATCGAACGGCAGAGGCGAGGGCTTGAGGGTCGCGGCGCGCCGCGTGCTCAAGGCGTGACAGGAAACCTGTCGCGCTTTGTCCTACCCGAGCGAGAATCGCTCGGGTTTTCGGGTTTGGAAGGAACCCGACAGGAGGATTCCTGTCGGGCCTTCAGAGCGCCGGTCGCGACGGCGCGTCGTGCGAGGCGGACGATGCGAGGGCGTTGGCGAGCGCGCGTCCGTCCGGCAGGCGCTTGCCGGGGTCGCGCTCGAGGGCGTCCCGGACGACGCGGGCGAGCGGCTCGGGCACGTCGGGCACGAGGTCGCGCACCGAGCGCGGCTCGAGCGCCAAGCGCGCCATGAGGAGCGCGCGCGCGTCCTCTGCCACGAACGGGAGCTCGCCCGTGAGCATCTGGAAGAGCACCACGCCGAGCGCGTAGACGTCGGCCGCCGGGCTCGCCTTGTCGCCGGTCAGGAGCTCGGGCGCGAGGTACTGCGGCGTGCCGACGATGCCCGTCTCGGTGAGCGCGCCTTCGTGATGCACCACGCGCGCGATGCCGAAATCGAGCACCTTCGCGTGGTCGGCCTCGTCGCCCACGGTGCTGACGAACACGTTCTCGGGCTTGATGTCGCGATGCACGATGCCGCGGGTGTGGGCCTCGGCGAGCGCGCGGGCGACCTGCGAGGCGAGGTGGACCGCGCGCGGGGCCGCGAGGCGTTGCTCGCGCTCGAGCAGGCGCGAGAGCGGCTCGCCGCGTAGGAGCTCCATCGCGTAGTACGAGATGCCGTCCTCGGTCGCGCCGAAGTCGTAGACCCGCACCGTGTTCGGGTGCGTCAGCTCGGTGGTCGCGCGCACCTCGCGGTCGAAGCGCGCGAGCGCGACGGCGTCTTGCCGATCCGTGCGCAGCACCTTCAGCGCGACCTCGCGCTTGAGCGTCTCGTCCCAGGCGACCCAGACCTCGCCCATCCCACCGCGCCCGATGCGATGGCGCACGCGGTAGCGGCCGATCGTGCGCTGCGCGAAGATCTCGCGTCGCAGCGCCCAGAGCCAGTGGGCCGCGAGGACGAGCACGGCGATGCAGCTGCCGTGGATGGACGCCGCGGTGACGAGCCGAACCACCTCGTGCGGTGCGAGCCGCGTCGCCGTCGTCCCGCTCGCGAGCGCCCAGCCGACGTACATCGCCGGGAAGACGAGCGTCGCGTACACGCCGGTGCCGATCGCGCGACGGTAGTGCTGGGGCACGAAGGGGTAGCCGCACGCGACGAGCAAGAGGCCCGGCACGTACGGACTGTCGAGCATGCCGGTCGCCATCACGGAGAGCGCCATGCCCGTGGTCAACAGGATCGGCGCGACGAGGATCCAGATCTCGAGCTCGCGCACGCTGATCGAGGCGCGCCGCGTCCGGAGCGCGGCCGCCATCAGGATCGGCGTCACGGCGAGCCGGATCGCCAGGATCGCCTCGAGCTTCCAGCTAGGGTCCACGGCGCGGAACAGGAAGTCGAGGATCGAGAAGAGCGGCACGAGGAACGCCGCGATCCCGTAGGCGATCCCCATGCGCCGCCGGTTGATCTGCAGCTCCTCGTGCGACGCGACGCTGCGCATCGCATCGAGCACGCGATCGCGCCCGCTCTCGCCCGAGCCGGGCGTCGAGAGCAGCGGCGTCGACGTTTCGACCCCTCCCTCCGTGGTCGTCACGAACGAAGTGTAAGTCAGCTTCGCGCTACGCGTCGGTGCCGCGGGCGCCCCGATCGGTGAGCGGCATCCATCCCCACGCAGCCACGTTCCGAGCGCGCTCGCTCGGTTGGGACAGAGCCTCGACGCCCGTGTGCGGCAGCGCCGGCGCCGGGGCCAGCGCCGGGACAGAGCCCCGCATGGGCGAGCGGTAGCGAGACGTCGCCGACGAAGGGGGGCATGCGTCTGGCGCTGACGCCGTTCCACGTCCACACCCATCCCCATCGGCCGCCGGCGGCCGACGCGCCGCGACCACCGCCCGGTCGGGTCGTCGGCTCCGAGATGCGACGAATGGTCAGCCCCGCGAAGCGGGAGCGGAGAGGATCCTGATCCGCCGTGCCGCTACTTCCCGCGCACGAGTGCCCGGATCGCCCGCACCGCGTCCGTCTGCGTCTGCTCGCGCATCGCCGCCTCGACGTGCGCGGGGTCGAGCGCGGGCAGCGCCGCGCTGCGCCGAACCGACCGCCACTCGTCGCCGCGGCGGACGTGGAACACCAGCTTGCCGCGCTCGAGCACCCAGACCTCGGGCACGCCGAGGCGCGCGTAGACGTCGAGCTTGTCGATCGCGCCGCGCGTCCAGACGACCTCGATCGCGAAGTCGGGGTGCCTCGCGCCCGCGATCTTCCGACCGGGTCGCATCACGAAGTAGCACTCGTCGGGCTCGGCGCCGCGGTCTTCCTTCTTCGCCTTCAAGGTCCAGCTGCCGGCTCCCTCGAGCGCGATTCCGACCTCGTCGGCCCAGGCTTCCAGGACGCGGCCGAGCGCCTTCTTTCCCAGCTCGTGGAAGATCGACGGCGTCATGAGCTCGAGCGTTCCCTCGCAATACGTGATTCGCGGGACCGACTTCTCGCCACGCCAGCGCAGCAGCGCCTCGTACTCGGCGAACGAGACGTCGCGCAGCGTCACCACGTGATCCACGAGCGCGGGATCCGCAGGCTCGGGACGGCGTCGGACGGCGTGGCCCATGAGGGTGCAGCGTAGCATCCGCCGCTCCCGAGCGGCGCTCTCGCGCGCGACGGGGGGCGCGCCGACTCGTCTGGGCTGGTCGAAGCCCGACCCACGGAACGGAGTGCCGCGGACGGAAACGGCTCGCAGGGGCCCTCGAGCATCTTGCTGCGCAGCTCGCCGACGAGGTTCGCCACGATCCGCTCGTGGTCGAGCGACGCCGCCTGCGGCTCGTAGAGCTCGCCGTCCCAGAACCAGAGCTCGTCGTCGCGCTGACGCTGGATGGCGAGATACTCCTCCCGCGTCACCCGGTCGCGCCTCGGCGCTGCGTCGGCGGCCATGAGCGAGAGGATACCCGATCGCGCGCGCTTTCACCCCCGCGCGAGGCTGCGGAGCTCGTCCCAGTCGGTGACCTTGCAGCGCGGGGCACCGTCTTTGGCGCGCTCGGCCTCCACCTTCTCGATCTTCTCCCAGTCGGTGAAGGTCGACGGCGTCACGTTGCGCTCCGCGAGCGCGGCGTCGATGGCGGAGCGCGGGTCGGCTTTCGGCGCCGCGGGCAGCTCTTCGAGGAGCTTGTTCATCACGTCGATGGAGTCCTGACGGTTCGTCGCGATGACGCCGCTCGGCCCGCGCTTGGCCCAGCCGACCGCCCACACGCCTTCGCCCACCTTGCCGCCGTGGTTCGGGTAGCTCGTCGCGCCCTTCGGGACCTCGAGCCCGGCGAGCGGCTTCACGTGGTAGCCGATGGCCTTCACGACGATGCCGACGTCGAGCGTCCACGTCTCGCCGGTCTCGATCGCCTTGCCGCCTTCGACCTTCGTCTTCTTGAGCACCAGCTTCTTCACGCGCCCGTCCTCGCCCAGGATCTCGTGCGGGGCCGAGTAGAAGACGATGTGCAGGCGCGCGCGCTTGCTCGTCGCGTCGTTGTGGGAGTAGCCGCGCAGGATCTCGAGGATCTTGTCCTTGAGCTTCTGGTCCTTGGGATCGTTCGCCGAGATGCTCTCCGGCAGCTGGGCGCCGTCGACCACCGCGACGGTCTCGGCCATGTCGCCCAGCTCGCGCAGCTCGACGGGCGTGAAGGCGGCCTCGCCGGGGCCGCGCCGCCCGATCATGTAGATGTCCTTGATCGGCGCCGCGTTGATCCGCTCGCTCGCGTACGCCGGAAGGTCCGTCTTCGCCATCTCGTGCGCGACGCGCCCGAGCACGCGCACGACGTCGACGGCGACGTTGCCCTGGCCGATGACGGCGACGCCGCCGCTCGCCGCGAGGCAGCCCGCGAGGTCGGGATGCCGCGCGCTGAAGTCGGGGTGCCCGTTGTACCAGCCGCTCAGCTCCTGGGAGGTGAGCACACCGTGCAGGTGCTCGCCGGGGATCCCCAGCGCGCGATCGATCGGCGCGCCGATCGCGAGCACGACGGCGTCGTAGTGCTGCTTCAGCTCGGCGAGCGAGAGGTCGCGCCCGAGCTCGACGTCGCCGAGGAAGCGCATCTCGGGGCGCTTGGCCGTGCGCTGGAAGACGCGCCAGACGTTCTTCGTGCCCTGGTGATCCGGGGCCACACCGATGCGCACGAGGCCATAGGGCGTCGGCAGGCGATCGAACATGTCGACCTTCAGGCCGGGGTGCGTCTTCATCAGGTGCTCGGCCGCGTAGAAGCCGCTCGGTCCGCTGCCGACGATGGCGATCGTGTGCGTCATGGCGGCGCGAACTTAGTCCCAC
>JBGALT010000060.1:0-42052 GCA_044223665.1 Sandaracinaceae bacterium
CTCGCCCACACGTGCGCGGTGAACTCGTCGTTGGCCGTGACGGCGTCGGTCTCGACGTCGACCACGAACACGAAGTTCAGGTGGATGCCCTTGCTCCCTGCCGGGTGCTCCTCGTAGCCGATGAGCCCGCGCGGGGCGCCCTCGATCTCGCTCGTGACGGGAAAGGTCCCCACGAGCCCCGTCTCTTCGCGGAGCTCGCGCGCCGCCGCTTCGAGCGGGGTCTCGCCGCTCTCGATCTCGCCGCCCGGCGGGAGCCACTTGCCCAGGCGCGCATGGTGAATCAGCAGGACGCGCCCACGATGGCGCGGGAAGACCCCGACCGAGAACGTCCGACGCGGCGCGGCTTCACTCATGGCGCGGTCGTACCACGGTGAGGACCGGCGGCGGCGCCGCTCGAACGGCGCGCCTCGGACGCGGAGGTGACCGTCGGCGGGGGCACGCCTGCCCGTTCGGACCGAGGCAAGCGGGGCGAATCGTGCTACGTCGCGGGCTGAGGGTGACCGAATGACGAAGCTCGAGGGCGACGACAAGGACGGGAACAAGGACGGCGGCGGCGCGCGCCTGCAGGAGCGCCTGCTCGAGGCGCGCACGATCCTCGTGGCCGACGAGGTCTCCGACGAGCTCTACCGCAAGGTCGCCGTGAACCTGATTCTCCTCGAGCGCCTCGACCCGAAGGCGCCCGTCACGGTCTTCGTGAACTCGCCGGGCGGCTCGGCCGACTCGGGGTTTGCGATCTTCGACCTCCTGAGGTTCACGAGCTGTCCGGTGCGCACGGTCGCCAACGGCGTGGTCGCCTCGGCCGCGGTGTTGATCTACCTCGGCGCCGAGAAGGGCCAGCGCCACAGCTTGCCGAGCGCGCGCTTCCTCTTGCACCAGCCCTCGACGATGGTGCGCGGCCAGTCGAGCGACATCGACATCGCCGCGCGCGAGATCATCAAGCTGCGCCGCCGCTACAACGAGGTCGTCTCGGAAGCGACGGGCAAGGACCTGGCGCAGATCGAGAAGAACGCGGACCGCGACTTCTGGCTGACGCCCGCCGAGGCCAAGGAGTACGGCCTCGTGGACCGCGTGGTGCGCACGCGCGCCGAGCTCGACGCCAAGTCGAAGTAGTCGGCCGGCCCCTGCCCTGCGCACCCGGGTGGCGCGTGGCTTGCTCGCGCGGGTGACGGGCCGCGGCTGGCACGCCTCGGCACGAACCGGGATCGGTCCATGCGCTTCGTCGTCGTCCACATGTCGCTCACGCTGGCGCTCGCCTCCGGTTGCGCGCTCGCGCACGAGCGCGTGAGTAGCCCCGGCATCGTTCCGGCGGACGCGAGCCTGTCGCCGCACGACGCGACGGCGATCCCGCCCGACGGGACCACCACGCCGCCGGACGTGGGCACCCGCCCACCCGACGTGGGGCCTCTTCCGCCGGACGGTGGCCCGCCGAGCTGCCCCGTACAGCGCGCCGACGCGACGTGCCTCGAGAGCTTCCTGATCTCGCCCGGGCGCCCGTTCGCGCTGCCCTACGACTTCGACGCTTGTGGCTGCTGCCTCCAGACCGAGTGCTCCGTCGAGGTGAGCCCGAGCACGCACACGATCGCCATCGGCACCACGCTCTGCCCCGATCTCTGCGACTGCGACGCCTGCAACCCCGCGCACGGAAGCTGCGAGGTCCCCGCGCTCTCCGAGGGGCTCTGGCTCGTCGTCGCGAACGGGCTCCCCGCGTTCGAGCTGCCGGTGTTCCCCGACTCGGCGGAGGTGCCTCCCCCGCCCGGCTGCGCGTCGTACGCCCATGCCGACCGCTGCGCACCGGCGACCCCGATCCCCGGGCAGCCCGTCTCGGGCAACGTCTGCGTCGCGCCGCGCGCGCGCACGAGCGCGATCGACGTGCTGCGCGTCGTCGATCCGTGCGGAGGCTGCGGCGACATCCCCGGCACCTGCTACGCCGCGCTCACGCCGCGCCTGACCGACGACTTCCCGCCCGGCGGGGACTTGCACCTGCAAGTGAACGAGTACGGAACGGCGTGCGACGTCGACTGCCCCGACGTCTGTGTGCGCGTCGAGCGCGAGTGCGTGGTGCCGGCCCTCGTCCGCGGCGACACCTATCGCGTCTACCTCGGCGAGCGCCTCGTGCGCACGTTCGTCGCCGGCGATCCGAGCACCGACTGCGACGTCGTCAGTCCCTGAGCCCGGCCGGGGCGCGATGGTGGGCCGCAGCGCGAGCGGCGCTCGCGACGCGGACGATTCCGCCAACGATCTTCGCGAGGTAGCCGAGGCCCGCGCGCGACTGGGCCGGCGGGGACACCCGGACGAAGATGCGGGATGCGACGCGCGGCCTGCCTCTCGGTGCTGATGTTCTGCGGCTGTCCGGGCCCCGGTGCCGACGGCGATGCCGGCGCCCTCGCCGACGCCGCGACGGACGGAGCGTTCGTGGCGGGCGACGCGTCGCCCGATGCGAGCGCGGTGGCGGACGATGCGGCCTCGTCGTCGGGCGATGCGGCCTCCTCGTCCGACGCGTGGGCCATCGACGCTCGGGTCGAGCCGGACGCGGGGCTGCCGACCGACGCCGCCGCCGCCGATGCGTCGGGTGCCGACGCATCCTCGCCGCCTCTGTGCGACGTGCCGCAGCCCATCACGCTGGGGCCAGCCGCCTCCTACGCGACGAGCGCGGCCACGCTGTGGACCGGCACCAGCTGGCTCCACGTCCAGCCCGACCCCGCCACGGGCGATCTCCTCGCGGTCCCGATCACCCGGGACGGCATCCGCGGCACCTCCCGATCGATCCACCACGTCACGCCGGCCGCTGCGGGATTCGGCGCGATCACGGCCTCCTGGACCGGCGACCGCGCCCTGATCGCATGGATCGTGTTCACGTCGGGCGACGCGGTTCTCTGGATGGCGCGCGCGGACGCGCAGGGCGTGCTCGAAGCCGCGCCCGCGAGCGTGACGAGCTACCGCGACTACGTCGAGTCGCTCGCTTCGGTATGGACCGGATCCCAGTGGGCGCTCCTCTCCCATGGAGTGACGGGCTACACCGTCTCTCGCTTCGATGGCACTGGGGCTCCACTCGGTGTGACGCCGTTGCCGGACAGCCGCGGGATCGGGCACGCCGCGCTGGGATGGAACGGGCGCGAGCTCGGTGTCGCGTGGATGGTCAGCGGCGATCTGAACCCCGAGATCCATCTGATCCGCATCGGATCGGACGGAACGGCGCAACCGGGGATTCCCATCGACATGCACGAGCCCCGCAACTTCGGGTCGCAGCCGATGCTACTGAGCGACGGCGAGGACTGGATCACCGCGATCGCGTGGGAGCCACCGCTCGGGGGCTTGACGGTCGTGCGATCGAGCTCGGTCGGCATCGAGCGGAGTCACTTCACGGTGTCCCTGCCGGACATGGACGACAGCTTTCTGAGTGAGGAGCGGGCCGGCGCGACGACGGTGAGCATCGCGCGAGCACCCTTCGGCTACGCGGTCGCATTCACGAACCTCTGGCGACCGCTCGCCGACGACCCCTACGACATCGACTACGTCGAGCTCGCCGAGGACGGATCGTTGCGTGCGCCGATCCGATCGCTCACCGCGCGCAGTCGCGGCCCCCATCCCCAGGGAGCGCGCTACCCCGCCCTCGCGGCGAGCGACGCGGGGCTGGCCCTCACGTGGTCGGAGCCGTGGTTCACCAACGAGCCCGAGACCCGTCACCTCCGCTCGGTGTGTAGCGAGTGACGTGATCGCGGCCCGCGGGCCGCTCGCGTGCGGCCCGCGGGCCCGCAAACGACTTCACGCGCGGCACCTGGTACAAACCCCCCGTGGGTCGACTCGCACCGGGACGCCGAAGAGCGCCGGCTCGCCGCACGGGCCAGCAGATCGTCGATGCCATCGTCGGGGGCGCCGAGCGGCTGCTGGTCGAGCGCGGGCTCGAAGGGCTCACGACCGCCGCGCTCGCGAGCCGCGCCGGGGTGAGCGTCGGATCGCTCTACCAGTACTTCGCCGACAAGCGCGCCGTGATCGCCGAGATCGCGCGCCGCATGGAGCAGCGCGGGCTGCGCGTCGCGCTCTCCGCCCTCCCGAGCGACCGGCCACCGACCGTGGCCGAGGCGGCCGCTGCGTTCGTCGCCGCGCTCTGCTCTCCCGAGATGGGCGAGGTGAGCGTGCGCCGAGCCGTCTTCGCGGAAGTCCCACGCGGATGGGTCGAGGACGAGAGCCGCTCGGCCGATCAGCAGGTCGCGACCGCGGTTCGAGACACGCTGGAGCGCAACGCGGGGGAGGTCCGTGACGGTGATCGGGCGCTGATGGCGTTCGTGGCCCAGCACGCGGTCGAGGGAGTCGTGGAGGCCGTCGTCGCGCGCGCGCCCGAGCTGCTCGAGAGCGAGCGCCTGCAGCACGAGCTACGCCACCTCGTCCTCGCCTACCTCGCGCGTACGAGCTGACGGGGCGCTCCGCTCGGCTCTCCGGCGCCGGGACCGGCGATCCCGCCGCGTGAAACGCTACCCGCGACGCGATCAGGGATCGTCGAGGCCGTCGGGCGCGATCCCCAGCGCCGCGAACATGCGCCGGAGATCGCCCGTGTTGTAGGGCTTGGGCAGAAAGAACGTCGGACGCACGTCGCCGAACTTCTCGTCGAGCTCGCTCGCCGCCCAGCCCGAGCACACGACGACCCGAACGCCCGCGTCGATGCGCCGCAGCGCCTGGAATGCGCGCTGTCCGCTCATGCGAGGCATGGTCAGGTCGGTCAGCACGAAGTCGATGCGCTCGCGCTCCGCACGGAACGTCTCGACCGCCTCGTCGCCGTCGCTCGCCTCGATCACCGTGAAGCCGAGCTGCTGGAAGAGCAGCCGGGTGGCGCGGCGCACGAGGCCGTCGTCGTCCACGAGCAGCACCGTGCCGCGCGATCGGCCGAGGTGCGCGCTCGGCTCCGCGCGGGGCGCCACCGCGTCGCTGGCGCGGAAGAACACCTGGAACGTGGACCCTTCCCCAGGAGCGCTCTGCACGCGCAGACCGCCACCATGCGCCTGCACGATGCCGCGCAGCGCCGAGAGCCCGAGGCCTCGCCCCGTGCGCTTGGTGGTGAAGAAGGGATCGAAGATGCGCGAGAGGACGTCGGGCGCCATCCCCTGACCGGTGTCCGTGACCTCGAGCCGAACGTAGCGGCCGGGCGCCAGCGCCTGGCCGGGGAAGTCACGGGCGAGATCGGCTTGCTCGAGCACCACGGTGCGGGTGCTCAGCGTGATCTCTCCGTCGGCGTCACCGATGGCCTCTCCCGCGTTGGTGACGAGGTTCATCACGATCTGCTGCACCTGGGCGCGATCGGCGCTCACCGCTGGCACGCGCTCGAGCTCGCTCGAGATCCGGACCCGCCCGGGAATCGACACGCGGAGCAGCTCGGCGATCTCCCGCACCGCCTGGCTCAGGTCGATGGGCGCGACCACGAACGCGCCCTTGCCCGCGTAGGCGAGCATCTGTCGCGTGAGCTCGGCGGCGTGGAACACGGCCGTCTCGATCTGGGCGAGGTGGGGCCGAGCGACGTGCCCGAGGTCGATCTGATGGCTGACCAGCGCGACGTTGCCCGCGATGACGGTGAGGAGGTTGTTGAAGTCGTGCGCGACGCCGCCGGCGAGCACGCCGAGCGACTCGAGCCGTTGGGCCTCGTGGAGCGCTGCCTCGGCCCGCTTGCGCTCCGTGATGTCGCGCCAGACGACCATGACGATCGGCGCTGCGACCTCCTGGATCGGGGTCAGGAGCACCTCGACCGGGAAGTCCTCGCGCTGGGGGCTCCGGTGGATCCACTCGAATCGATGACTCCCCTTCGCCACCGCGGCGGCGATCATGTCGTTCGCCTTCTCGTACGAGGCGCGACCGTCGGGCTGAGCAGGCGGCGAGAGCTCGGACGGATGCAGCTCGCTCAGCTCCTCCCGCGTGCAGCGGAGCATGTCGAGCGCGGCCTGGTTGTACTCGACGAAGCGGTTGCTCGACGTGTCGAGCAGGAGCACCGCGTCGGCGCTGCGCTCGAACATCAGCCGGAAGCGCCCGTCGCTCGCAGCGGAAGCTGGGGAATCAGGCCGCGACATCGGCTCGAAGATGCCGGCCCGGTAAGAGCGAGGCAACTTCCGAGCGCCCGGCGGCCCGGAGCGAGGCCCTCACTCCTGGGGCGACCAGCGCAGCACCGGCTTGCGCGCCGCGCGGGTCTCGTCGAGGCGGCGCAGGCGCGTGTGGTGGGGCGCCGTCTTCACGAGCTCGGGATTCTCCTTCGACTCGTTGCTGATCGCCGTCATCGCGTCGACGAACGCGTCGAGCGTCTCCTTCGTCTCCGTCTCGGTCGGCTCGATGAGCATCGCGTTCGGGACGACGAGCGGGAAGTAGACGGTGGGCGCGTGGAAGCCGTAATCGAGCAGGCGCTTGGCGATGTCGAGCGTCTTGACGCCCGTCTCCTTGAGGTGGCGATCGTTGATGATCACCTCGTGCATGCACGTCGTGTCGTAGGCGACGTGCCAGGTCTCGCCCAGGCGCGCGCGCAGGTAGTTCGCGTTGAGCACGGCGAGGCTCGTCGCGTCGGCGAGGCCTTGCGGCCCGAGCTCGCGGATGTACGCGTAGGCGCGCACCATCATGCCGAAGTTGCCGTAGAAGCTGCGCACGCGGCCGATCGACTTCGGGCGCTCGTGGTCGAGGCGGAAGGTGCCTTCGCCCGTCTTCTCCACGACCGGTCCGGGCATGAAGGGCTCGAGCGCCTTCTTGAACGCGACCGGGCCGCAGCCGGGGCCGCCACCGCCGTGGGGCGTGGTGAACGTCTTGTGCAGGTTGAACTGCATCACGTCGACGCCGAGGTCGCCCGGGCGCGTGCGGCCCATGAGAGCGTTGAGGTTCGCGCCATCGCCGTAGACCAGCGCGCCCTTGTCGTGGAGCATCGACGCGATCGTCGGCAGGTTCTTCTCGAACAGCCCGACGGTGTTCGGGTTGGTCATCATGATCGCCGCGACGTCGTCGTCGAGCAGCGGCGCCACGTGCTCGGGACGGACGACGCCGTCCTCCCCCGAGGGGAAAGGCACGGTCGTGTAGCCGTTGAGCGCGCAGGACGCCGGGTTGGTCCCGTGCGCCGTCACCGGGATCAGCACCTTCTTCGGGGAGCGGCCCTGCGCCTCGTGGTAGGCGCGGATCATCATCAGGCCCGTGAGCTCGCCCTGCGCGCCGGCGGCGGGCTGCAGTGTGCAGCGGTCCATGCCGACGATCTCGGCCAGCGCCGCCTCGAGGCGCCACATCAGCTCGAGCGCGCCCTGGATCGTGTGCTCGGGCGCGTACGGGTGCAGGTTCGCGAAGCCGGGCAGGCGCGCCGCCCACTCGTTGACCTTCGGGTTGTACTTCATCGTGCACGACCCGAGTGGGTACATGCCGAGATCGATCGCGAAGTTCTGCTGCGAGAGGCGCACGTAGTGCCGGAAGGCCTCCGGCTCGCTCACCTCGGGAAGGTGCGCGGGCTCCTCGCGGAACGACGCGCCGAAGAGCGCCTTCGGATCGGCCGCCGGGACGTCGAGCGGGGCGAGCGAGGCGCCCGCGCGGCCTGGCGTGCCGCGCTCGAAGATGAGGGGTTCCGTGAACGTGAGACCCGACGCGCCCTGACCCGGCATGCTCGAAACCTCGATCGCCCGCGTCGGACGTGGCCCCAAGCGGCGACGACCGGCGCGAAAGTGCGCGGAAAGTAGGAGCCGGCGTCACACCGCGCAAGCGTTACGCGTCACACCCCCCGCGCGAGCGCGACCGTGGCGTCACGCTTCCGGCAGCCCCGGTCCATGTAGGCGAAAGACGTACGACCGAAAAGTTGCGCCGTTTCGTGGAAACGCCGATGGGTCGACGACGACAACGCAGGCGGCCCGGCGCTTGCTCCGTACGTGGGGGAGCGCGCGGCGCTCGGAGGGTTTCCGCCATGTCGATGTCTCGTGATGGCGATCGCGGCAGAGGTGCTCGCCCCCGTCGAGGGGAGCGCAGGCCGCATGCGGACGGCGGGGACGCCGCCAGCGAGCCGATCGATCAGAGCCCCGCGGCCATCCTGCTCCGTCGTGCGCGGCGCCTCGCGAAGAACGGCGAGCACCGCAAGGCCGCACTGGCGCTCCGCGAGCGCGCCGCGATCACCGACGACCCGGCGACGTGGGTGATGGCGGGCGCCATGTGGGCGCGCGCGCGCAAGAACGACGACGCGATCGCCGCGCTTCGTCACGGCATGTGGCTCCACCAGCGTGCGGGCTCGCCGGCGCGCGCCAAGGTCGTCGCGCGCATCCTGCGCGAGCTCGACGGCGACGGCGGCTACGAGCTCGCGAGCTGATCGCCGCGCCCCGTCACCGAGCCGGAAGAGGAGCCGAGCTCCGAGATCCCCGCACGCTCGGTGAGCCGAGCCGAGATCCCCCTCATCGGCGCGCGCTCGGCGATGGCGGTGTCGGCGCCCTCGACCCGCCCCGATTCGCCCGCGGTGATCCCGTGTATCCTCTCGGTTGACGATCGTGGGCGCCACCAACGACCTCTTCAACGGCATCCTTCCCTTCGTCCATGTCGCGGAGGAACGTTCCTTCCGAAAGGCCGCCGAGCGGCTGGGCGTGACCACGGCGGCCGTCAGCAAGGCGGTGCTCAAGCTGGAGGGCGAGCTCGGCGTGTCGCTCCTCGTCCGCACTTCGCGCTCGGTCACGCCGACGCCCGAGGGCGAGGCCTTCCTCACCGAGTGCAAGGAGGCGGTGCGCACGATCGGCGCCGCACGCGAACGGGCCAAGGACGCGCGTCAGAGGCCGCGCGGCGAAGTGCACCTCACCATGTCGCCGGTGCTGGGCGCGACCATCGTGCCCGCACTGTCGCGCCTGGGCGAGCGACATCCGGGCCTGACGTTCCGCGTCGGCCTCTCCGATCGGCTCGTGCGCCTGGTCGAAGAGGGCGTGGACCTGGCGGTCCGCCTGGGGACGCCCGAGGACTCGAGCCTCGTCGGCCGGCTGCTGGTGGAGCCGCGTTGGGTCACGGTCGCTTCGCCCCGCTACCTCGCCCAGACGCCGGCCCCGTCGGATCCCGACGGGCTCGAGAGCCACGCGTGTCTCCGCTTCGTGGGGCCGAGCGGCAAGCCGCGCCGCTGGACCTTCCGAGATCTCGAGCGCGGCACCCTCCGCACCCTGGCCGTCGCAGGCCCCCTCCTGGTCGACCAGGGGGAGCGCCTCTTGGACGCGGCGCTCGCCGGCATGGGGGTGGCCCAGGTGCTCGACTTCATGGTCGGCGAGCACCTGCGACAGGGCCGCCTCGTGGAGGTGTGCGCCGCGCACGCCGCGCCCGGCCCGCCCATTCACGCTCTCTTCGCCCGAGAGCGGAGCCGCTCGCCCAACGTGAGAGCCGTGGTGGCGTTCCTCGCCGAGCTCTTCGCCGCGTCAACCAGAGGTTGACGGTGCTTCGACCCGTTCGGGCGATGCGCCGCGACGCGGTCGATCCCATCGTGGAAGCCATCGCCGCTACGCGCGGCCCACGACGAGGAGAGAGCCATGGAGCACGCAGATCGGAAGGTGGCGTTGGTGACCGGGGGTGGCCGCGGGCTCGGGCTTGCCACCGCGAAGAAGCTTGGCGTCACCGGCTACCACGTGGTCGTCACGGCGCGGGACCTCGCGAGCGGCGAGGCGACCGCTGCGGCGATCCGCGCGGCAGGCGGAAGCGCCGAGGCGATGCGGCTCGATCTGGCCTCCTCGCCCTCGGTGCGGGCGTTCGCCCGGGCCTACCGGGAGAAGGGCCTACCGCTTCACCTGCTTCACTTGAACGCGGGCCTGATGGCCTTCCGCTCGACCATCGAGAGGAACGAGGACGGGCTCGAGATGCAGTTCGCAACGAACCACCTCGGCCACTTCCTCCTCGAGCGCGAGCTCGAAGACATCCTGATCCGCTCCGCGCCCTCCCGCGTGGTCGTGGTCTCCTCGACGATGCACATCCCCGGACAGGGGCCGGGCAAGGGCCCCGACTTCGACTACGACAACCTCCGTGGCGAGAAGTACTACGACGCGATGGCGTTCTACCGGAACTCCAAGCTCGCCAACGTCTGGTTCGCCTACGAGCTGGCGCGGCGGCTGACCGGCAAGGGTGTCACGGTGAACGCGCTCTGCCCCGGCTTCGTGCCGGAGACCGGCGTGGTGAGCGTGAAGGGCTTCCAGCGTTTCCTCTTCAAGTACGTCTTCCCGCTCATGCCCAACGCGCGGACCGTGGAGCAGGCGGTCGACCACATCACATGGGTGGCGACCGCCCCCGAGCTCGAGGGCGTCACCGGGAAGTTCTTCGCGGACAAGACGGAGCGGCCATCGAGCGAGGAGTCCTACGACGTCGCCAAGCAGAAGAAGCTCTGGGACTTCTCGGAGAAGCAGGTCGCGAGCGAGGGCGTGCGCGTCGCTCCGATCGCGAGCGCCTGATCGCGCGCGGGCCCGGCCACGTCGCGGCGCCGTCAGTCCGACGGCATCGGCTGGTGGCCGAGCCGCACGCGCAGCCCCGGGTGGCGCGTGGCGAGCGCGCGCAGACGCGCCAGGCTCTCGCGGTTGGCCTCGGCGTCCTCGGTGAACGTGCCAGGCGCCACGTCGTGCTCCCAGCCCCAGGCGGTGTGCGAGACGTCGCCCGTGAACAGGATCGGCCCCTCGGGCGTGCGCGCCACGAAGGCGACGCTCCCGTGCGTGTGCCCGGGCACCTCCATCGCGAAGAGCGAGCCGTCGCCGAGCACGTCGATCACGCCCTCGCCGTGCGTCGCGGGATCGAACGCCCACGTCTCGAGCGGGTGATCGCCGAGCGCGCGGTCGATGCTGGGCTGGGTGAGCGCGTTCATCCAGCGGCGGCTCGTCGTCTCGCCTTCGCCGAGGATCACGGGAACGCTCGCCGGCACGTCCGCGAGGCCAGCGACGTGATCGAGGTGCAGGTGCGTGAGGAGCACGGCCGTCACGGGCGTCTCCGCATGCGCGTCGAGCCAGTCGCCCATCGCCGTGCCCTCGCGCATGCGGTCGAGGTGCCCCGCGCTCGCGACGAGGCCGCGGACGGCGGCGTGCTCGGGATCGCGGAACACCGCGCGCTCGACACCGGTGTCGACGAGGAAGAGGCCCGCCGTCGGGTGGCGCAGCGCGTGGGCGTAGACCTGGATCGGCTCGGGCCCGTCCTCGAGCGCGACCGCGCGCGGATCGCCCAGGTCGATCACGCCGCTGCGGTCGACCTCCCAGTCGGCCCCGACGATGGTCTCCACTTCGATCGGGCCAGGCAGGTCCATCTGGCGCTCGAGCTCGGCGAGCGTGGTCGTGCGCCCGCGCGTGGTGGGATGGGTCTCGTGCGTCGCGGCAGGCCAGCCGACGACGTAGAGCGTCGCGGCGAGCGCGAGCAGGGCCAGGAGGGCTCGAGCGAGGAGCTTGCGTCGTGAGGTCATGTCCCGAAGATGGGGCATGCGACGGCGCATGATGAGTGCGAATGGGCGCATGATACCATGCATCCATGCATATCCACTGGGACGACGCGCAGCTCTTTCTGGCCCTCGCCGAGGCGGGCAGCGTGAGCCGGGCCGCGCAGAAGCTCGGCGTCACGCAGCCCACCGCGAGTCGCCGCCTCGCCGCGCTCGAGGCGCAGATCGGCGAGTCGCTCGTGACGCGATCGGTCTCGGGGATCGCGCTCACGTCGTTCGGCGAGCGTCTGCTCGGCCCGGCGCAGCGCATGGCGGAGTGGGCCGGCGAGCTCGAGCGGGCGGCGGCCGAGCGCGAGACGGCCGCGAGCGGCGTCGTACGCGTGACGGCGCCACCGGGCTTCGCGATCGACTTCGTGACGCCCTTCGCGCGGTCCCTGGCCGACGGGCTCCCCGGCGTGCGCCTCGAGGTGATCTCGACGGTGAAGTACCTCGACCTCGCGCGGCGCGAGGCCGACCTCGCCATCCGGCTGGCGCGCCCGACCACGCGCGACCTCGTCACGCTCGCGACGCTCGAGCTGAAGGCGGCGCCGTTCGCGCACGAGGCGCTGGCGCGCAAGCTCGGCTCGAGCCCCGCGCCGGCCGACGTCCCGTGGATCGCGTGGGCGCCGCCCCTCGACGACACGCCGCCGAACGGCGCGCTCGCGCGCATGATCCCGGGCTTCTCGCCGGCCTTCGCCTCCGACGACTTCCTCGTGCAGTACCGCGCCGCCGAGCTCGGCCTCGGCGCGATCTTCCTGGCGCGGATGCGCCACCGCTTCTCGCAGCCCACCCCGCTCGTCGAGCTCCGCGTGCGCGGCATCCTGCCGGTGCCGAGTCGCTTGCACCTCGTGTGCGCCAGGACCGCGCTCGACATCCCGCGCATCCGCGCCGTCGCCGACGCGCTGGCGGCGGAGCTCCGCGCAGTGCGCACCGATGTCCGCGGCGAGAGCGCGAGCCTCGCGCGCCGAAGGGCGCGCCGCTCAAGGGCGTAGCGGGCCGGCCTGTGCGCGCCGGTAGAGCACGTACGAGCCGAGGACCAGCGCCAGGCCCAAGAGCGAGAGGAAGATCGCGCGCGCGAGGCTCGGGCCGAGCTCGTCGGGGGCGCAGCCCTGGGGCTGCGACGGGAGGTAGCGCACCCACGTGGGCCGACCCACCTCGCCCTGGATGCCCGGCAGCGTGCACTCGACGGTCTGGCCCGCGCTCGTGCCGAACGTGACCGTCGTCGAGCTGTGGCTGTAGCGGCCGTGCCCGTGCGTGACGTGCGCGACGCGCGCCAGCGCTCGGTGTCCCTGGAAGTGCACGTGCAGCTGGGTGCGCGCCATCAGCGCGCCTCCGGCGAGCAGAGCGATCCCCAGCACGAGGGTCACGGCGGGTGACGGCGGTGTGCGGCGCCGGAGCATTGGGGCGAGCCTACCCGAAGCGCGCGCGCCGCGGAGGTACTGCGCCGCGACGCGACGCGAGACGCGAGCTTCGTTCAGCGGCGCGCGCGCAGGACGGGTAGACGGCGCGCCCGCTCCACCTCGCAGGCCGCGCCTCCGCGCTCGAGCGCGCGACAGACCTCCGGCCGGACCTCGTAGATCGTACAGCGCACGCCGTCGGGCCCGACCTCGAGCGCGATGCAGCGCTCGTCTCTCATGCGCAGGAACGCGTGTCGCTCGGTCCACTCGGTGAGCGCTTCGGCGCGATCTCCGAGCCGCTCCCAGTCGGCGCCCGTCACCGGAACGTGCCGTGCCGAGGGCGAGGTGCAGCACGCACCGCACGACGTGCACGCCGGCGGCGCTTCCCTCGTCATCGATGAGCCGCGGCGCAGTGGAGCGGGCGCTCACCGCCCGGGATCTCGATGCGCGGATGGGCGGCGTCGACCAGCGTCGCGGCCTCCAGCGTGCCGCCGCGGGCCTCGAGGATCGCGACCATCGCCTCGCGCATCGGCGGATCGTCCTCGAGCGTCACGGCGCCCTCGCGCTCGCGAGCCGTGACGAAGAAGCCGTCGCCGCCGGTCGCGAGGAAGTCGCTCGTCGCGAGCACGAGCGGATCGGCATCGCCGACGACGCGCCCGTCGGCTCGCTCCAGGCGCACGCGCACCGCGCCCGCCTCGCAGCGGGCGATCACGCGCAGCCCCGAGACGCTCAGCACGCTCCCGCCGGTGGCGATGTCGCGCGCGAAGAGCTCGGCGACGTCGTGGCCGTTCGTCTGGACGAGCGCGAAGCGATTGTCGAAGGGGAGCGCTTCGTAGAACGAGCCGTACGCGAGTGGGCCCGCCGGCAGGTCCGCGCGCAGCCCGCCGCCGTTGTAGAGCGTGAGGTCGGCCTGCGGGCGCGCCGCGCGCATGAGATCGGTGAACAGGTTGCCGAGCGCGCTCTCGTGCTGGCTGTCGCGACGGACCGCGGCGCTCAGGACGACGCCCAGTGGCCGGCTGCGCTGCGCGTCGGCGTGGGCGAGCGCCTCGGCGGCGAGGGCGGAGACGCGCTCGTCGACGACGACCGGAGCGCCCTCGTAGTCGTCGTGCGCGCAGGCGGAGGGATCGGCACCCGGCGCCGGAGGCTCGCGGCAGAGGTCGTGGGTCGGCAGCACGTGGCTCTCGACGACCCGATGCGCGTCGCGATCCACGACGAGGTCGACGCGCCCGAACGAGCGACCGTAGGAGCGGGACTCGATGACCGCGATCCCGTCGACGTAGTGGGCCACCGCGGCGTGGGTGTGCCCGGCGACGATCACGTCGACGAGGCCCGGCGGCAGCGCGTCCGTGACGTCGAAGATCTCCTGATGCCGATCGCAGCTCGACAGATCGTGCGGGTCGTCGACCGCCCGGCAGTTGCCGCCCGCGTGCGCGAGGACGACGACCACGTCGACGTGCTCCTCCGAGCGGAGGCGCTGCGCCTCGGAGGCGATCGCGACGGCGAGCGGCCGCACCGCGAGGCCCGTGACGTTGGCCGCGATGGTGGTCGTGAGCGTCTGCTCGGTCGTGACGCCGACGAGCCCGACGCGCACGCCCGCGCGCTCGATCACCGTGCTGGGCGGCGCGAGATCGGCGTGCGCGTGCGTCGTGCGATCGACGAGGTTCGCGCTGAGCCACGCGAAGTGCGACTCGGCGATCCGCGCCCGGAGCGCACCCCACGGGTCCTGTCCCTCGTGCTGCACGGTCGCGTCGGGACCCGGGGGCCCGTAGTCGAACTCGTGGTTGCCGATCGTGACCGCGTCGTAGCCGAGCAGATCATAGGCCGCGACCATCGGCGCACCTTCGCGGAGGTTGGACTCCAGCGTGCCCTGGAAGACGTCCCCGCCGTCGACGAGGACGACGCCGCCGCCGTCGCGCTCGCGCGACGCCCTCAGGTTCGCCAGGTAGCCCGCCAGGAGCGGCAAGGCGCGCACGTAGCCGTGGTTGTCGTTCGTTCCCACGATCGAGAGCGTGACCACGCCACGTGGCGTCTCGACCGCGGCGGCCGTGCTCGAGACGGAAGGCGCCTCGGCCTCGGGGCAGCGCGCGCCTCCACACGCGACGGACAACGAGAGCGCGAGGACGGCGGAGAGCGAGCGGCGCATGACGACGGATATAGGAGAGCTGCGCGCCGACGGCGAGCGGTGAGGGGAGCGCTGGCCCCCACGGCGGGGGCCTCCTACCATCGGGCCGCATGCGTCCTTACGTCGTGGGAGTCGCCGGCGGCACCGGCTCGGGCAAGACCACCGTCGCCCGCAAGATCGCGGAGTCGTTGCCGTCGGAGATGGTCACCATCCTCGAGCACGACTCCTACTACGTCGACCGCGGTGACCTCACCTACGAGCAGCGCTGCGATCTGAACTTCGACCACCCGGACGCCCTCGAGACCTCGCTCCTCGTCACGCACGTACGCGCGCTCAAGGCGGGCCACGCGATCGAAGTGCCGATGTACGACTTCAAGATCCACCGCCGAGGCCCGCACACGCGGACCGTCTCGCCCACCCCGATCGTGGTGGTCGAGGGCATCCTGCTGTTCAGCGACGCACCGCTGCGCGAGGAGCTCGACCTCAAGCTCTTCGTCGACACCGATGCGGACATCCGCGTGCTGCGCCGCGTACGGCGCGACATGGAGCATCGTGGGCGGACGTTCGAGTCGGTGCGCGAGCAGTACTACCGGACCGTCCGCCCCATGCACCTGCAGTTCGTCGAGCCCTCCAAGCGCTGGGCGGATCTGATCATCCCCGAGGGCGGAAACAACGGCGTCGCGCTCGATCTGATCACCTCGAAGGTGCGCTCGATCCTCGCCGCGCGCGGCTGAGAGGGTGACAGGAAACCTGTCGCCCTCTCTCGCGGAGCGATACGAGGGGGAGGCTCCATCGGGATTCACTCCCGATGGACGGGGCCGCGTATCGGCCCCCGAGGACCGAGCGCCGGCGCCGCGCGCGCATGACCGAAAGCACGCGGCGCACCCGATCGCTCGAGCGCGCCGCGTGGGGATCGACCTCGGTGGAGGTCCGTGCGGGGATCGCCCGCCGCCGTTCAGAGCGAGTCCGGGCAGAGCTGCGCGTCGAAGCCGAGCGTCGGATCGACGGCCGCGGTCGTGTCCTCGTCGATCGAGAGCAAGTACGCGACGATCTGCCGAACGTGGGTCGCCCGATCGGTGGGCGACTCGGTCTCGAGGAAGTTCGTGCTGAGCGCCGTGTGGTGGCCCGCGAAGGCGGTGTCGAACACCTCCTCGAGCGTGCGCGCGTTGCCGCCGTGGAAGTACGGTGCGCTCGCGACGCCATCGAGCAGCGAGGGCGGGTTGAAGCCCGACGCGCCCTGCGCCGCCGTGCTCATGTCGGCGCGCACCTCGCGGAGCGCCACGGTGCTGCCCGCCGGCAGGCGCGCCGTCGTCCCGCTCGTCGCGAACGTGCCGACCGAGCGCAGGATGCACTGGATCTGATCGTTCGCGCCGGCGGTCGTGCCCGCCGGGAAGCGGAGCGTCGCGGTGCGGCCGGTGGCCATGGTCGGCGGGTTGAGGCCCGCCGGGAAGAGCGCGGGCGCGGTGTAGCTCGTGGTCCGGAGCGAGCCGGCCGGCGCGTTGTGCGCCTCGTCGGGCGTCCAGAAGCGACGCGAGATGGTCCACATGCTCGTGCCGTGGCATGCCGCGCAGTTGTTCGCCGCGAAGAGCGCCGCGCCCGCCGTCACATCGCTCGCGACGAGGCCCCGCGGAGCGCGGGGCGAGCGGATGGTGCGCACGTAGTCCGCGACGTGGTCCCAGTCGGCAATCGCCGACCGGACGGTGTCGGTGCCGGACGGCATCAGCTCGGTCGAGACCGATCCGTTCAGGCCGCTGTCGAGGTGGCTCGACGCCATCTGGCCGGCGAGCAGCGGGCTGCCGTCGAAGACGATCCGATCGCCGGCGACCGCGGGCGTCGACACCGCGTGCACGACCGCGCCCACGCCCCCCGAGTTACCGCGCGTGTTGTTCTCGAAGTCGTGGATCTCGTCGAAGATCGCGGTCCAGTTGAGCAGGCGCTGCTGCGTCGGATCGTCCGAGTCGAAGGTGCCGTCGAGGCTCGTCGACTGGCGCGGGCCGCGCGCGAAGTACCACGTGACCGTGTCGGTGAGACCGTCACCGTGGCATGCCTCGCAGCTGTTCCAGCCCTGGCCGCGGAACGACCAGCGCCCGAGCCCCGTGACGAAGAAGCGGCGGCCGTCGAGCACGCGCGCGGCGTCCGAGCCCGCCGTCGGTGCCGGGACCGACTGCACGGCGGCGACCGTCGACTGCGTCGCCAGCGAGATCACCGACACGTTGCGCGTGTGCTCGTTGATCGTGAAGGCGAAGGTCGACGCGACGTGCCCGATCGCGATGCCGTAGGGCAGGCGACCGACGGGCATGCCGGCGCCGGCGGGCGAGAGGTTGATGAAGTGCGCGGCCGGAGCGCCGACCTGGTTGAGCGAGCCGTCCGCGTTGAACTGCGCGCGGAACACCGCGTCCGAGCCGTAGCCGGGAAAGTACGCGACCGTGCCGCTCGCGACGAACGCGAGGTCGTTGGCGATCAGCGGGATCCGACGGTTCGCGCCGTCGTCGGTGACGCCCATCGTGTCGTAGCGGCTCTGGAAGGCCTGCGTGAGGAGCACGCGCTGCGCCGGCAGCTCGGCGTTCGTCGCGGTGTCGATCACGAACAGGCCCGTGTGCACCTCGGTCTTGAAGTTCGCCGCGTTGGTCACGCTCGAGTCGGCCGCGAGGATCGGCCCGACGGGGCCGCGCGGAGAGGCGCAGACCGCGGTGACGTAGAGGCGGCCACCGGCGATCGCCGCCGCGAGCAGCTGGTTCGGGTAGCAGCCCGTCATCACGCCGTTCGAGTCCACGAAGCCGGTGTCGGCCACCGGCGCGAGCTCGATCGCGGCCTGCGCGCTCCCGTCGCCGGCGATGCGATACACGATGCCGCGGCGCTCGACGTCGAAGCGCGAGTCGTCGGCCGGCAAGGCGTCGGTGCGCGTCTGGGCGAAGTACTCCGTGACGTACGCGGTCTCGTCGGCCTCGTCGGTGTCACCGTCGTTCGTGAGAACGATCGCGCGCGGGTGCGCGAGGCCCCGGCGCGGCGAGACGGTACCGAGCGAGCCCGTGTCCACGAGCGCGCCGTCGAGATCGACCGTATCGATCGAGGCGAGCGTGGCGCTCTGGAAGCGATCGACGGTGCCCTCGGCCCAGTTGGCCACCCAGAGCGTCCCTCCGAGCGGAGAGATCGCGATGCCCGTGGGCTCGCTGCCGGTGCTCGCGCGCGTGGCCGCGACGGCGGGCGCCGTGCGCAGGTGCTCGATGCGCACGAGCTGCTGCGAGCGGCGCAGGATCACGTACGCGGTGTCGTCGTCGTTGCCGATCACGGCAGCCCAGGGCTCCTCGCCCGCGAACGGGAGCACGGTCGGAGATCCCAGGGTGGGCGGGTTGGTCGTGGGATCGACGGAGAAGACCGATACGCTGCCGGCCTCACGATTGCAGGCGACCAGCACGCGATCGTCGGCCGAGAGCACGATGGCGGAGCCGTTCGTCGCCGTCGTCCGGGCGGTCGGAGGCACGGCGGCGTCGAGGCCGCCGTCCACCTCGCCCAGGCCCGTATCGACGTCCCCGCCGTCGCCGCCCATCGCGGCATCGCGACCGGCGTCGGTCTGGCCCGGCCCGGCATCGCCGACCATGGCCGCATCGGTCTCGGGGATGGGATTGCCACCTCCGCCACACGCCGCGATCGTCATCGCGCCTCCGCCGAGCGCGAGAAGCGCAGCCCACAAGCTCGTTCTATGCATCGAGAACCCTCCCGGCGGAGACGGTCCGCCGACCCCCAACGTGCGGGCGGCGGCGCGGGGGGCCGAGTTAATGCGCGTTAAACGCGGTCGCTCCGTGGTGATGGCGGAGCCGCGACCGGCCATGTAATTACGAGGGATGCGCGAATCGCCCCCGCGCGCCCGAGCTCGAATGCAACGACCCCTCTCCGCATGGCTCACCGGCACCGCGCTCGCCCTCGGGGCGTGCAGCACGAGCCCCGCCTCCGTCGCGCCGACCGTCGGCATCGACGGTGCTCCGCTCTCGGGAACGCTCGAGGTCGTCGTGGTCGACGACGAGACGCGCGACCCGATCGAGGGCGCGCTCGTCGCGATCGGCGAGACCCGCGCGACGACCGACGCGACGGGACGCGCTTCGCTCGCCGCCCCCTCGGGCTCGGTCACCCTCGACGTCTCGCGCGCCGGCTACGTGACCGAGCACTGGATGAACGTCGATCGCACGCGGGCCGTCGTCGCGCTCGCGGCACCGCTCGACGCGCGCGCGCTCGCCGGAACGATCACGGGCGGCAGCGCCGACACGATCGTGTCCGCCGCCACGACGCTCTCGATCCTGCGCGTGACTTCGCTGGGCGCGACGACCTCGGCGTGCCCGGGTGGAGCGTGCGGCGTGAGCGTCACAGTCGAGCTCGAGACGCCACGGCTCGACCTGGTGCTGGTCGAGGGCTCCACGGCCCACCTCGCGACCGGCCTTCCGATCACCGGCGAGACGTTCTCGGTCGATCTGGCGGCCCTGACGGCGACCGAGCGTCTCGTCACCCTCGACGTGACGCTCCCCGAAGCCCCCGGCCTCCAGGCCGTCGTCGGCGTGCCGGGGATCGCGACGAGCGCCGGGGTCGCGGTGCTTCCGTCGTCCCCGACGGGCGCGAGCCTTCTCGCCCCGGCCCGCGAGGGCCCCATGGAAGGCGCGCGGCTCTGGTACGTGGCGCGCGCGGTGAGCACCGACGGATCGGGCGAGACGATCGTCTTCGATCGCGAGGTCGGAGCCGATCTCCACGTGGTGCTGCCGTCGAGCTTCCTCGCGATCCCTTCGGCCACCGCGGAGGGCACGATCGGCATCGACGTGGACCCGGAGGTCGATCTCTACGTCGTCGAGGCGTACGCGGGCGCGAGCGTGGATCGTACGCTCGTGCTCCATCCGAGCGGCACGCACCTCGATCTCCCGATCGATCTGGCCGGAGCGAGCGGCGTCGCGGTGCGCGCGATCGACGCGGACGGCGCCATCGCCGAGGGCGCCATCGACCTCGACGCCGTCGAGGCGCGCGCCACGCGCATCGCCACCTTGCGCTTCTGATCGCGCTCATACGCGGCCGCGCGCCTCCGCCCACGGCGAGGAGCCTTCAGAACGTACCGCTCGCGCCGAGCACGACGCCCTGTGCGAGCGGCATCACGACGGGTCGTAGCGTCGGCTCGTCGGCGCTCCCGTCGAAGTCGGTCAGCACGCCGATCACGAGAGAGGCGAGACCGAGCGCGCCGGTCGTGGCGAGCAGCACGTCGGTCGCGAGCGTCAGGCGGCCGAGCTCGTCGCGCTCACCGCGCGTCGCCGAGTCGTCCCCGAAGCGCGCGATGCCATCGTGGAAGACCAGCACGTACGTACCCACCGCGACCGTCGCCACCAGTGCAGCCCCGGTCGCGGCGACCAGTCCGACGAAGGGCTCGGGCGAGAGACCGTGGGCGACCGGCGCGAGCACCGCGTCGACGGTCGCGTCGCGCCCGGCGGCGATCTGAACCGTTCGACGATCACTCTCGCGCCCGCGCGCGCGCACTTCGACCTCGTGCGTGCCAGTCGCCAGCTGGATCGCGGTGCCCGTGCGTCCCGCCTCGCGACCGTCGACGAGCACGCGCGCCGGCACCTCGGCGCGAACCGTCAACGTGCCGAGCAGCCCGAGGAGCGCGTCGAGCGAGGCCTGAACGGCGGCGCGATCGGGCGCGTCGGCGGGCGCGAGCTCGAGGTAGCGTCGGAAGTCGCGCGCGGCGAGGTCGAACTGTCCCAGGCGCTGGTGGCACTGCGCGGTGTCGTGCAGCACGAGATGGAGGTCTCCGCCGCCGGAGAGCAGATCGGCCGCGACGTCCAGCTCGGCCAGCGCGCCGTCGTATTGCTGTTGGTCGAGGAGCGCGCGGCCGCGTGCGATGCGCTCGAGCGCCTCCGAAGCCGCCGCGTCGAGCTGCACGAGCGTCACGTCGAGCGTGCTGCTGCCTCCGGGCGCGACGTGCAACGTCCGGTGCGCAGGCGCGTGGCCCTCGGCGCGCAGCTCGAGCGTCACGTCTTCGTCGGCGCGCACGCGGACGGTTCCCGGCGCGTGACCGACGACCAGGTCGGCGACGACGACGTCGGCCGGGGTCCCGTGCGTGTCGATCGCGACGCGCGCCGAGCTCGCCTCGATCTGCGCGACGAGAGCGCGCGCCGCCTCGCGATCTCCGTCGCTGGCGGCGCTCGCCGCGTACGTGGTGAAGCCTCGCGCCGCCTCGTCGAGCTGTCCGGCGTTCATGCGGCAGAACGACTCGTTGTAGAGGACGTCGAGCGCCCCCGCGTGGTCCGGTCCGAGCTGCGCGCGCAGCGTGGCGTAGTCGCTGGCGGCCGCGGCCCACTCCTCCCGGCCCGCGTGGGTCTCGGCGCTGGCGACGAGCGCGGCCAGATCCGCCTGGGCGTTCGCGCGCGGGCTCACGGCCAGCGCGGCGCCGCACACGAGCAGCACGAACGCGAGAGCCCGCGTCATGTCCCCTCCCGCGCGCACATGAGCGGTCCGCCGAGCAGCGGTCGCGTGTCGTCGACGACGAACAGATACGGGACGGCAGGCAGCGTGGGGCTCTGCGTCTCGAGCGTCCGCAGCATCGCCGCACGTACGTCGCTGCCGACGCGCTCGTAGACTGGACGCGGCGCCGACGCGACGAGCGCCGTCCGATTCGCGTCCTGGATCAGACGCGCCGCCATCACCTGGCCCCGTTGGGCAGGGATGTAGCCGACGAAGAGGACACCCGCGTCGTCCGGGCCCGTCCCTGCGACGGCGATGCTCGGCGCGATGCCGGCCGGCGCGACGACGACACGCGGGAGCACGCTGACGGCGCCCGTGGGATCGATGCGCAGCGCGGCCGCCGCGACGACGCCGACGGCGTTGGTGGCGCATCCCTCGCGCCACGCGAGCCCGACCCAGCGCTCGATGCCGGCCGGTGTCGTGTAGGCGCGCGCGGTGATCGACGCCATCTCCGCGTCCGTCGCCGGCACGGTGCCGAGCGGCTGCGTCGCGCCGAAGAGCGGGATCGTGCGCGCGATCATCGCGTAGACGGGCGGCGCCTCGGTCGGGTCGTCGATCTGCACGACGTGCACGCCGTCGGCCGAGGTGAAGGCGACGAAGTACGCGCCGTCGTTGACGCCGTCCCCGTCGAGGTGCGCGATGGCGGGCGGCGCATAGCCCGTCGCGCTGCCCAGGCTGCGCGGTGCGGCGTCACCCTCGGCGCTCACGTAGCTCGCGCGCGAGGTGGCCCGCTGCTCCACGAAGAGCCCGAGCGCGCGCACCTCGCTCGCCGGCGCCCCGCACTCCGCGGTCGGGCGCGGCCCGTCGCGGTACGCGAGAAGTGCGTGGCCGCGATACTCCGTCGAGCCGGGCACGGCGAGGATGGCGGGCGCGTGGCCGCCTGCGCTGCCCGTGCATGCGCTCGTCGTGTCGAGATCCACGCCGAGCCAGACGTTGGAGATGGGCGGGACGACCGGCGGCGGGACGTAGAAGGGCCCGCCGGGCGTGTCGACGACGCCGGTGAGAGGGGTGCCGTCCACGAGGCCGACGCGGACGCGGCCGCCGGCGCAGACCGACGTGTCGACGGCGGCGGCGATCCAGCCGGCATCGGGCAATGCCGAGAGCGTGAGAGCGTCGAACGTCCCGGCGCCACGCACGCTCGTGTCGCACGCCCAGCCGGGATCGGTCGCGCTCGGGATGGGCGAACGGCACTAGACCTCGTACGCCCACGTCGCGTCGTGCGCGCTCGCGAGCGAGGGCGCGAGGGTATCGGAGCGAACGTCGAGCGCGCGGAGACTCGTGGTCGACATCGTGTTGCGCACGACCTCGGCGTACCCCGCCCCTGCAGTCGCGAGCACCAGCGTCACGTCGTCGACCCCGTCCGAAGGAAGCACGGTGGGCGCGTCGCCGTCGGGGGTCAGTGGCCGCGTCCGCTGCGCGGGGTCCTCGTCGATCCACGCGTCGCAGTCTTGATCGACGCCGTCGCACACCTCCACGACCTCGGGGTGCCGCGCCGGATCACGATCGTCGCAGTCGGTGCCCGACGCGCAGTGTGCAGCGTCGGTCGCGCCGTCGCCGTCGCGATCCGGTGCGCCGAACGTGCAGGCGTGCGCTCGCACGTCGCAGTACCACCGCTCGCACGCGTCGTCGGCTACGGAGAAGCGACGGTCGAGACCCGCGCACGCGAGCTCGCTCGTCGGGTCGCAGTCGGCGTCGAGCGTGAGCGAGAGCAGCTCGCACGAAGGCAAGAGGGCGAGCGCCGCCATCGTTCCGAGGACCCCTGCGATACGGATCACGCGATCACCAGATCATCCGCAAGCGTGGCGGGCTCGCGTCCACGAAGTAGACGTGCCTCGCGGCGTCGACGCCGACGAGCGAGGGTTGCGAGAGGCACGCGGTGGTCGCGGGGATTCCATCCGACGCGTCGCTCGTGGAGCCGTCGGTCGAGCCCGCGACGAGGCTCGTCGTGCCGGTCGCGGTGCCGAACGCCGGGTCGTCGAACGCGAGGCGAAGGATCGCGCCGCTGCAGCCGACGCCAGCCGTGACGTTCGCCAGCAAGAGCACGCCGGGTGTCCCCGCCGAGACGAGCGACGGCATGTCCCGGACCGCCACGTCGCTCGGAGGCTGGCCCGGCACGAACGTGGTGCCTGGCCCGAGAAGGCCGCCGCTCGGACCGGTGATCACGTGGGACGTGCCGTCGATCGAGAACGGGACGGCGCTGCGCTCGTCGACGAAGCGGTAGCTGTAGAACGGCCACGGCGTGCTCGACGTGGTGCCGGTACGTGGCGCGAGCGAGCGACCCGTCGCCGGATCCAGCTCCCAAGGACCTTCGAACAGGCGCCCGTCGGTCGTCACCCAGAGCGGATAGTACGTCTCCTCGCCACCGGCGTTGGGAACGTCGATCACGTCCACGTATTGCGGCAGGAGGGTGCGCGGCGCCCCGGACGCCGGCAGGTGTGCGAGCACGTCCACGGGCCGCGCGTCCGCCGAGTACGAGCGCACGAACACGCCGCCCGCGGGATCGACGGCGACGACGTCGGGCCGTGGCCCAGCGGCGATCCACGTCGGGCCGAGGTGCGCGACGCCCGTCGCGTCGATGCGTATGCCAGGCAGCCAGAGCGTCCCATCGTCGTGGACGAACACGTGTCGGGACGCAGCGCCGGCGAGCGCGGTCACCGCGTCGCCGAGCGTCGGCAAGGCTGCGTGCGTCGCGACGCGCCCGAGCGAAGTCTCGGTGCCCAGACCCGCCAACGTCAGCACGGTGCCGCTGGCGGGCGCGCTCGTCGTGAGCGTGAAGCGCGCGGACGCCGCCGGGACGCCGTGGATGTCTTGCGCGGAGACGAGCACGTCGAAGGTGCGCGGGACGATCCACGAGCGCACGTCGATGCTGGCGTGCCCGCTCGCATCGGTCGTCGCCGCGCTCGCGAGCCGGCCGTAGACGCCGAGATCGGCATCGAGCGCCAGCCCGACGATGGGCGCATCGAGCGCGTCGGTCGCATCGACGGCGAGCGCGATGGGCAGCGTCACCACGCCCGCGAGCGAAGCGCTGCCCGTCGGCGTGAGCACGACGTGGTCGTGGCCCGCGCGATCGAGCCCACTCGCGACCCGAACCGCCACGCCCTCGGCGAAGACGATCTCGCTCGGCGTGGAGGCGAGCGCCGAGGGCGCGATGGCAGCCGTCGTGGCGGCGCCGTGCTCACCGCCCACCGTGCCGCCGGCGATCGGCGTCGCGGCGGCGGAGGACCGATCGATGCGGACGAGCGTTCCATCGGCGTCGGCGACGAGCAGGTTGCCGGCGCCGTCGAGCGCGAGATCGGCCACGCGCATGGGAAGGCCCGTGCCGTCGAGCCGACAGCCACCGACGAAGCGCGCGCTCGGGCCGCTCACGATCGCGTACGCGAGCCCGTCGCTCGAGACGCACGGGCCGACCGGTGCCGCCGACTGGCTGTAGAGGAGCGCGCCCGCCTCGATCGCGAGCGCGCACGAGGGAGGCGCCGCGCACGTGCGGCCGCTCGGGCACCTGGCGCAGGCGCCCGCGATCGCTCCGGCGAGCGACGTCCCGTCGGGCGCGAAGGGCCAGGCTGCCGTGTCGTCTCCGATCCACACGCCGTGATCGGTGGCCACTGCGAGCGCGCGCGGGTGCGCGAGCGCGAAGGCGTTGCCGGGAATGCCCGTGGTCTGGTCGCCCACCGCGCTTCCGGTGCCGACGAGCGTGTCGATGCGCCCGCTCGCGAGATCGACGACACGCACTCGATGATCGGCAGCGTCGGCGACGAGCAGACGCGCGCCATCGACCGCGAGGGCCGAAGGCGAGACGAGGCGCGCGAGCGTCGCCGGCCCTCCGTCGCCGAGCGCGCCTGTCGTGGCGCCGGTTCCCGCGAGGATGGTGAGCGCGCCGCTCGGATCGATCCGCACGACCACGTGCGATGCCGCGTCCGCGACGAACAGGTCGCCCGCGGGTGTCGCGACCACGTCCGAGACGGCACCGAAGGTGCCGCCGATTGCAGCGCCCGGCGCGACCGCACCGAGGACGCGCGTCAGGTTGGCGACGGTGTGGACGCTGGTCGGCGGTGCGGCATCGGCCGTCGCCGTGACGACGAGCATCGTCGCCAGCGGAGAAGCGAAGGTGATCGATGCGAGCCCCGCTGCGCGCCCCAGCGTCACGTCGAAGCTGGCGCAACCATCGGCGGCGCTCGTCGCGCGTGTCGGTCGGACCGCGACCCCGGCAGGTGGATGCGCGTCGATCGTCCTTCCGCTGCTGGGCGCGCCACCGGCCGACACGCAGACCACGAGAGGCATCGCGAGCGCTTCGTCCACCCGCGCGTGCTGGCCCGCGCCGGATCGGAGCGTGAGGTCGAAGCTCGTGATGCAGGCGGTCGTGCTCACGCACGCGCTGTCGGCGCAGTCGCTCAGCGTATCGCAGTCCTCGTCGGCGCCCGACGCACACACCTCGACGCCTGCCGGCGAGCTGCCCGCCGCCGCGTCGTCGCAGTCGCCGGGCGTATCGGTGCGACCCGCGCCGATCGCGCACGCGAGCACCGGCGCGCCGGTGCCGAAGCCATCGCCGTCGGCGTCACGGTACGTCGCGAGACGCGCGCCGTTCTCGTCGACCGTGCCGTCGCAGTCGTCATCGACGCCGACGTGCGCACAGTCGTCCCCGCGGCGGGGCGCCACGGTGTCGTCGTCGTCGTCGCAGTCGCCTGGCAGGAGCACACGCCCCGAGACGAGGCGACAGGTGACGATGGGCGGGCTCGTCGTGTCGCCGAAGCCGTCTCCGTCGCGATCGAGCCACCACGACGCGTCGCCCACGTCCTCGTCGGTACGCGTGTCGCAGTCGTTGTCGCGGGTGTCGCAGAGCTCGAGCGCGCCCGCGTGGATCGTCGCGTCCACGTCCACGCAGTCGTCGCCGCCGACGCAGTCGGCGTCGAGGCTGCCGTCGTGGTCGTCGTCCTCGAAATCGCCTGGCGCGATCGCGAAGTCGGCCAGGCCATTGCAGTCGTCGTCTCGCCCGTTGCATCGCTCGACGGCGATCGGGCTCGTGGTGGGATCGGAGTCGTCGCAGTCGGTGCCGAGCAGCACGTACCCCGCGACCGGTGCGTCCGAACGGACGACCCCGCTCGCGGCGCTGCCGAACCCGTCGCCGTCGAGGTCGCGAAAGAACGTCACGTCGTGCACGTCCTCGTCGACGTGTCCGTCACAGTCGTCGTCGAGGAGATCTCGGATCTCGACCTGTGCGGCGTGGACGTTCGGGTCGTCGTCGCGGCAGTCGTCGGACAGCGCCGACGCGCCGACGGTGCCGGGGCACGCGAGAGCGGTGCTCGTCTCGTCGCCATGCAGGTCGCGATCGGCGTCGACCGGGAGCATCGCCAGGACGCCCTCGTCCACCATGCCGTCGCAGTCCTGATCGCGTCCGTCGCAGCGCTCGCTGCCTTCGGGCCGCTCGAGGCGCGAGGCGTCGTTGCAGTCGGTCCCGCAGTGCCGCTCGCCGCCGGTCCCGTTGCAGCAGAGCGCGTCGACGGCGCCGTCGCCGTCGGCGTCGCGCGTGCCGAACGTGCTCGCGTCGCAGTCCTCGTCGACGTCGTCCTCGTCGCAGACCTCGAGGTTTCCAGGACGCCGGCGCGCGTCGGCGTCGTCGCAGTCGTCACCGTCGCACGCGATCGCGATCGCGCCGTCGCCATCGGCGTCCCGCGTGAGCCCGCAGATCGTCGTGCACTCGGCGTGCGCCTCGTCGCATGCCTGCCCGGCGAGGCAGGGGCTCGTGCCCGCGACACAGCCGAACGCGTCGGCGCGCGCGTCGGCCGGCATGCAGTGCTCGTCGCCGTTGCAGTACGCGCGGTCGTCGCACTCGTCGTCGGCGCGACAGCTCGCAGCGAGCCCCGCATCGGCGCGGCCCACGTCCGCGGAGCTCGCGTCGGGCATCGGCGCCGGGTCTCCACAAGCGCCGAGCACGAGCGCGAGCCCGAGGGTGATCCGTCGTGCACGCATCACCACACCACCGTCACGGGGCCGTACTGATCGCGAATCCACGTGTGCCCGTTCGCATCGACGACGAGGCCGACCGCGCCATCGAACGTGCGACCAGGTGTCGGCACGGGTGTCGACGCGAGTGTGGTGGGGTCGATGCGGAAGAGGGTCGAGGCGACCACCACCATCGTGCCGTCGGGCGCGCGTGCGATGCGCGAGAAGTAGCCGGAGGCCATCGTGTCCGGCGGCGCGAAGGGCACCTCGTCGTGGGATCCGTCGGTGTTGCGACGCGTCAGCGTGACGACGCCGTCGCTCGGGCGATTCCCGACGAGCCAGAGGGCACCCGACGCGTCGACGGCCATCGAGCTGAACGGACCGGTGCCGAGATCGCCCAGCAGCTCGGGCGGGCCACTGGCCGGACGCCGCTCGACGCCGGTCTGCTGCGTTCCGGTGAAGGGGTCCTGGATCGTCGTCACGAAGTAGATCGAGCCATCGAGCCCGTGCGCGACCAGCGCGGGCCTCGCGGACGCGAAGCGCTCGGTGCGCAGCACCACGCCGTCGAGGTCGAGCACCTCGAAGACCGAGCCTCCCGTCGGCAACGAGCTGACGCGCCCGTACGTCGCGCCCGCGGCCTCGAAGAGGGTCGGGAACGATTGGGTCATCGGATCGATGCGCCAGAGAACCCGTGCGCCGTCGGGCCCGAGCGCGACGAAGAGCCCATCGGGCGTCGTCGTCGCGATGCCCGTTCCGAGCGCGAGGAGCGTACTACCGGAGGACGATCCCGGCTGCAGCCAGGTCAGCCCCGACGCGTCGATCGCCGTGACGACGTCGCCCGCCGTGGCGCGCACGTTCAGCGTGACGCGTGACGTGCCCAGCTCGGGATGCCGCCACACCTGTGCGCTCGTCGTTCCCGCCGTCGGACCGACCGAGAAGAAGGAGGGCGTGCCCGTGCTGCGCCCGACCGCGCCGACGTACGCGCCACCCATCGTGGCCGACGTCGGCAGGCGCACGTCGCACTGCGCGCCGAAGACCGAGATCCCGACGAAGCCGAACGGCGTCGTGTCGATCGCCGGGATCGACGGTGGAGGCGGCGTGACGTCGGAGGTGCCGATCGAGGAGGCGCCGAGCAGCGTGCCGCCGGCCAGCGAAAGCCCCGGATGCGGGAAGGTCGGCGGGCAGAGCGGCACGCCCGTCGCGGTGCCGGTGGTGAGCCCGATGCGCAGACACGCGCTCGCCGAGCCGAGCCAGAGCTCGTTCGTCGTGGGGTCGTACGCCAGCTGCGTCGCGTCGAGGCGCAGCGCGGTGGCCGGCGCCGTCTGGTCCAGCGCGGGCGCGTCCTCGAAGCCGCCTCCCGCGACGGTCGAGATGGTGCCGTCGTCGAGCGCGATGGCGCGCACGCGTCCGTTGCCGGCGTCGGCGACGAAGAGTCGGTGCCGCGCCGCGTCGAGCGCGACGGCGGTGGGCCCGGCGAGCGACGCAGCGGCCGCCGGGCCGCCTTCGTCGGCATCGTCGCGTGCGGGCGCGCCGCATCGGCCGGCGACCACGTGCAGGATGCCCGCGCCGTCGACCGACACGACGCAGTGGTCCATCGGAAGCGGTACGACGAGCCCGTGCACGGCGCCGAGCGAGACGAAGCGCATCGCATCGGTCGCAGGAAGCGCGTGCGGGCGCGCAGCGATCGACGACGCTCCGGTCACGAGCCCGGTCGGGCCGGCGCCCGGCGAGCCGAGTCGCAGCGCATCGATCATGGGGAGCCACGTTCCGTCCGGCGCGGCGATCGACGTCGCGGTGAGGGAGCGCGGGGTCGCGCCGTTCGCGGTCGCGGTCACGGCGTACGGGCCGAGCGCCAGGCCGACGCGCACGTAGGTACGTGCGAGCCCTTCGCCGTCGGCGACCGCGGTCGCATCGGTGACGAGCGCGCCCGCCGACGCCGCGAAATGCACGATCGCTCCTGGAACGGGCGCCCCGCTCGACGACGTCGCGAGCACGACCACCGCCGCGGGTAGCGGGAAGCCGGGGTACGCAGCCTGACCGTCGCCGGACACGAGCGTCAGCGATACCGGGGGGCCGCATGCGGCTGCGCCCGTGCAGTCGGGATCGAGACAGTCGACGAGGCCGTCGCAGTCGTCGTCGATCGTGTCGAGCACCACGCACTGCTCGACGAGCCCTGGATGGACCGCGCCGTCGGTGTCGAGACAGTCGCCACCCCGTACGCGCAAGCCCGCCGGGAGCGTGCAGGCGAGCGTCGGCATCCCCGCGCCGAAACCGTCGCCGTCGCCGTCGTCGAAGAACGCGCTCGCTCCGCCCGCCTCGTCGATCGCGCCGTCGCAGTCGTCGTCGGCGCCGTCGACGCCGGTGCCACACGCGTCGAGCGCCCGCGGACCGACGGCGGCGGAGTGATCGTCGCAGTCCCCGCCGACCTGCACGCGCCCCTCGATCGCGCTGCACGCGTAGATTGGCAGGCTGCCGCTCGCCCCGGCGCCGTCGCCGTCGCGGTCGACGTACCAAGCGACGGCGATCTCGCCGGTCTCGACCGCGCCATCGCAGTCGTCGTCGCGATGATTGCAGAGCTCGGGCGCTCCGGGGTGCACGTCGGGGTCGAGGTCGTCGCAGTCGGCGGACGCCGCGCCGCAGCGTAGGTCGGGCGAGCCGTCGCGATCGTCGTCCTCGAGATCGCCCGGCCCCACCGCGAAGTCGGCGAGCCCGCTGCAGTCGTCGTCGATGCCGTTGCACGCCTCGCGCGAGAGCGGGCTCGTCGTGGGCCGCGCGTCGTCGCAGTCGGTGGAGAAGAGAGAGTAGCCGGCGGGGATGGAGCACGAGACGGTGGTTCCACTCGTCGCGCTCCCGAACCCGTCGCCGTCGAGGTCGCGATACCACGTGACGGGGAGCGCATCCTCGTCGACCGTGCCGTCGCAGTCGTCGTCGCGCAGGTCGCAGATCTCCGCGGCGCCGAGGTGGACCGCGCCGCGTGTGTCGTCGCAGTCGTCGCTCGAGAGCACCACGCCTGGCAGGCCGGGACAGCCCATCAGCGGCGCCGAGGCATCGCCGTGCAGGTCGCGATCGGCGTCGGCGTAGGCCGCCGTGGTGACGCCTTCGTCGGCCGTTCCGTCGCAGTCCTGATCGCGTCGGTCGCACTCTTCCGCTGCGCCGGGCGCGATGGTGCGGTCGTGGTCGTTGCAGTCCGTGCCGCACCGGAGCGTGCCCTCGCTCGCGACGTTGCAGCAGAGGGCCGACGGCGCGCCGTCGCCGTCCTCGTCCCGCAGGCCGTACGTGGCCGGATCGCAGTCCTCGTCGTGCTGCGCGCCGTCGCACACTTCGGTGTTGCCGGGGAAGCGTCGCGGATCGGCGTCGTCGCAGTCGGTGCCGCCGCACGCGATGGCCATCACGCCGTCGCCGTCGGCGTCGGGCGCGATGTCGCAGTCGGTCTCGCAGCGATCGCTCGCCTCGTCGCAGCGCTGGGTCTGCGCGCACGCTCGACCGCGCGCATCGAGGCACCCGCGCTCGTCGGCGTCCGCGGCACCGGGCCTGCAGAGCTCGCGACCATTGCAGTAGACGGTGTCGTCGCACTGGTCGTCGTCCGTGCAGAAGTCCGAGCCGCCGTCCACGGGGCTCGACCCGTCGGGCGTCATCGGCGTGGGGGCCCCGCACGCAGCGACGCCGCCGAGCACGGCCGCCATCGCGATCGCCATCCAGCGGGCGCCCATCAGTAGAACCTCGTCACGCCGGAGTAGCCGCGGTTGAAGTTGAGTGTCTGCAGCCCGAGCCAGCTGCCGTCGGCGAGCGACCCTACGGGAAGGAGGGGGTACGTGGTGTTGCCGACCACGATGTCGGTCGGCGCCGCGAGGTCGCTCGGGATCGAGAGCACGTACGGTGCGCCGCCCGAGAGGGCGCCGAGCCACACGGACGCGAGCAACACGCCGTCGGGACGCACGCCGATCGCGTAGACGGGCTCGTCGAAGCGCGCGTCGGCGCGATCACCCGAGTGGCCGTAGCCCGAGCAGGCGCCGAGCCACACCTCGGCCGGGCCGATGCTCGGGACGTGGAGGATGCCGTTCGTCGCGCCGCAGCCGGGCAAGCAGATGGTTCCGGCGACGTCGATCGAGCCGTCCTGCTCGAACGCGACGTCGCAGCCGCCGAGCGCGTTGCCGATGGCGGCGATCCGACAGCTCGTGAGCGCGACGGTGCCGTTGCAGGTCGGGGTGAACGGGTACGGTCGCGTGACGGCTCCGGTCGTCGCGTCGATGCGAACGAGCGTGGCATCGGTCCCGACCCAGAGGCTCCGGTCGCGCCGATCGACGCGCAGGTGTGTCGGGTGCCCATCGAGCTGGAACGAGAGGCGATGCGTTCCCTCGGCGGTCGAGCTTCCGCCGCCGGCATATCTGGAGACGATGCCAGTGCCGACGTCCACTGCACGGATGATCGTGGCCCCGCCCACCCCGATGTCGTCGAAGAAGACGAGGCCCGCGACCTCGTCGGTCGCGACCACCCGGCCGAAACGCGAGCTTGCGAGTGGAGCGCCGATGGCTGGGCCACCGTCGCCGCCTGCGACGTCGTCGCCTGCGAAGCCCGCGATGGGCACGACGCTGCCGTCGAGCTCCACGCGATAGACGACGGGGAGGGACCCGCTCGTCGCGGCCGTACCGTAGACGCCGAGCTGACCGGCGACGTAGAAGCGACCGTCCGAGATCGGCGCGATGTCGGAGATCGGCGCGCCCGTGCGCGCGAACGAGCGGGTGTCGAAGCCGCTTCCGCCACCCGTCGGTAGCCCGATGCTGGTGCCCGGCGAAGGGGCGGTGACGTCGACCGAGAACGGCGTCGGCGAGAGAGGCGCTCGATAGATCGAGTCGATGCCCACCTCGAAGTGCTGCGTGACGAGGCTGGGACCCACGATCGCGCCGACGCTCGCTTCGTGGGTCGTGCAGTCGTAGTTGCTCGCGCCTCCCGCTCCACCGACATCGAGCGCGCGGACGCGTGCGCGCCACGCCATCGTCCCTTCCGGGCCGGATCCCGAGGCGCAGGCACAGCTCGACGCTGGGCAGCTGGTGATCAAGCTGGCCTCCGACCAGGCGGTGACCGACGTGGGCGCGCCCATCGGAGCGAGCGTCGGCACGAGCGGGGGATCCTCGACCGCGTGGAAGCGCAGCACGCGCGTGCCCGCGGCCAGTACGACGTCGCCTCCTGCCGCATCCAGCTGTCGGGGAGCGCGGATCCGCGCGTCCAGCCGCTGCAGCGCCATGTTGCCCGAGACGGCGTCGGTCGACGAGAGCGTGCCCTCTTCCGCCGAGTAGAAGTCCGCGCTGAAGGCGCTCGCGTGAACGATGGGCACGCTCGTCGGCGCCGGCAGGTTGTCGGAGCAGATGCCGTAGTAGCCGGAGTCCGCGGCAGTCCCGAGCGGCGCCGGCTCGTCGTAGGAGGTCGGGCCGCCGGCGATCCCGAAGTAGCGGCCCCAGCGCGGCCCGAACTGGGCATCGCAGGTCTCGAGCATCGAGAGCACGAGTGTCTGGCCGGGCCCGAACGTCGCCGAGAACGCGTCGATCTGCAGGCCCTGCGCGTGCGCCGTGCGCAGCCGCGTCGGCGCGTAGCGCACGCTCGCGACGCCGCTCGCGATCCGTGTGACACCGCCTCCGTGCGTCGCGTAGGCCGCTCCGTCGGGCCCGACGTCGACGTCGACCACGTTCCCGAGGCCCGTCGCGAGCGTACGGATGCGGCCGCCCGCGCCGAGCTCCGCGGCACGCAGCTGCCCCGCGATCGGATCGGCGACGTAGAGCACGTTCGCGGCCGCGTCGTAGGCGATCGGGCCCGCGCCCGCGAGCACCGCGCCGGCGGACGGGCCACCGTCGCCGGCGGGCGTCGCGCTGGCGCTCGAACGGCACACGCCCACGAGCGTGTCGAGCGCGCCGTCGGCGTCGAGGTGCATCACGCACGCGCGCCCCGACACGGCGAGGGTACCGTCGGCGAGGTAGGCGACGCCCATCACGTCGAAGCGACTGGCGAGCGCAGGAGCTGGAAGGGCGACACCGAGCCCCGCGTCGAGCGCGCCGACGATCACGTCGGTCGCGCCGGTCGCGGGAGCCAGCGCCGTCGCGCGGAACACGTAGTCGGCGACGCCGGCGCTCGAGAACGTGAAGTCGTACCCAGCGCCGGCCCGCATGCCCACGTAGAGCGTCGCGACGATCTCTCCCGCGAGGGAGGTGCGCGTCTCGGAGGGGGTCGCGAACGCGCCGCGCGCCGCGGTGACGCGGACGGGCGCATCGACCACCGGATCGCCGTGACCGTCGACCAGCCGCAGGCGCACCGGCGCATCGAGCGGTCGCAGCGCGGTCGCCGTCGCGACGCTCGGGCCGGAGACGAGCATCAGATGCCCGATGCCGGTCCCGCTGCAGGCGACGGTGGGAGCGCACTCCGTGTCGGCGCACCCTGCGGCTCCGTCGCAGTCGGCGTCGGCGCTCCCGGTGCAGACCTCCGCGGCGCCAGGGTGCGTGGCCGCCTGCGTGTCGTCGCAGTCGCCCGGTGTGGCGCTCCGCCCGGCGGGCACGGCGCACGCGACCGTGGGTGTGCCGCTTCCGAAACCGTCGGCGTCGGCGTCGGCGTACGACGCGATCCGCAGCGCATCCTCGTCGGTCGTCGCGTCGCAGTCCTCGTCGACGCTCGCACCGTCGCAGCCATCGGACGCGCCGGGATGGACGGTCGCGCGCGCGTCGTCGCAGTCGCTACCCCGCGTCACGCGACCCGCGATCGGCGCGCACGACGAGATCGGTGCCGCGCTGTCGTCGCCCCATCGATCCCCGTCGGCGTCGGGCAGCCAAGCCAGCGACGTGGCTTCCTCGTCGACGCGTCCGTCGCAGTCGTCGTCGCGCAGGTCGCAGAGCTCGTCGGCGCCGGGGAACGCGAACGGGTCGCGATCGTCGCAGTCGGCGCTCGCCGCACCGCAGTTCGCGTCGGGTACTCCGTCGTCGTCGTCGTCCTCGAAGTCACCCGTGCCGAGCCGGAAGTCCGCCGCGCCGTTGCAGTCGTCGTCGACACCGTTGCAGCGCTCGGGCGCGACGGGGCTCACGTTGGCGGCGTGGTCGTCGCAGTCGCTCGGAAGAAGCGAGTATCCGGCAGGCGGCGCGCACGAGACGGTGGTTCCGCCGCGCGCCGAGCCGAAACCGTCGCCGTCCGCGTCGGCGTACCAGGTGAGGGCGCGCGCCGACTCGTCGACGCGGGTGTCGCAGTCGTTGTCGATCAGGTCGCAGACTTCGTCGAGCGAAGGCGAGCGCCGCGGGTCGTCGTCGTCGCAGTCGTCGCCGAGCACCGAGAAGTGCGGGGCGCCGATGCACGCCGAGACCGCACGCGCTGGGTCGCCGTGCAGGTCGCCATCGTCGTCGACGAAGCCGCTCGTCTGCACCGCCTCGTCGGTGTCGTCGTCGCAGTCGTCGTCGGCGCCGTTGCACACCTCGTCGGCGCCCGGCCTCGCGCCCTGTCGGAGATCGTCGCAGTCATCGCCGCACGTGCGCGCCGCACCGCTACCGTTGCAGCAACGCGCGTCGATCGATCCGTCGCCGTCCACGTCGCGCGTGCCGAACGTCGTGGGATCGCAGTCCTCGTCGGCGCCCTCGGCATCGCAGATCTCCATCGCGCCCGGGTGCACGTCCGCGCGGCCGTCGTCGCAGTCGGTCCCGCCACACTCGACGGCCGTCACGCCGTCGCCATCGGCATCCGGCGACGCCTCGCAGATCGTCCTGCAGCGCGCCCCCGCCTCGTCGCAGCTCTGACCCGCGAGGCAAGGCGTGACGTCGATGGCCCCGATACACCCGCGCGCGTCCGCGCCCGCGAGACCCGGTCGGCAGCGCTCGGCGCCGTCGCAGAACAGGCCGTCGCTGCACTCCACGTCGTCCACGCATCGCGCGCGCGGCCCTCCGTCGTCACCCGCAGCGTCGAGTGGCGCCGGCGGGCCTCCACAGCCCGCGAGCCAGAGCGCACCGAGAAGCCTCGAGACCCGCGTGTCCACGCTCCGGCGGTTCATCACGCCCCCCGGCGCAGCTTACACGAGGCGGTCTACCGCTTCTCGCTTTCACGTGCGGGACCGGCTGGGGGTGGCGCTCGTGACCTCTGCTCGAGTCGGTCACGCGGCCCTGGCCGGCACGAGCGACCGCATCGGCGGCGCCGAGCCACGCGATCGTGCGGGGGCTCGCGCTCCCTCGGCCGGCGGCGACGCGCCGTCAGTAGTGGAGCGTCGTCTCGCAGTGCCAGAGGTTGGGGTCGAACGGTGGGTCGCAGTGGCAGCGGGTCCAGAGCTCGCCGCTCCGTGGATACCAGCACTGCCCGTTCCCGGGCGTCGGTGAGCAGTTGTCGAGCGTGCCGTGGGAGTTGGGCTGTTCGGTCGGACAGTCCGCCGCTTCGTTCGGCGAGCACGTCCACTCCGCACCGTCGCACCGACACTCGCCGCGGTACGTCGTGACCGGGTCCGTGGCCACCTCGGGGCCGTAGTAGCGACAGTCCGAGACCAGCACGCACGCCTCGCCCGTGACGGGCGCGACGGACGGACAGAAGGTGGGCATCTGGGTCTCGCACGACCAGGTCCACGTCGCGGTGTCGATCGCGCAGACGTAGTCGCCGTACGGGCAGCTCGCGCTCCCGGTGACCGCGACACGGTCGACCGGCGCGCCGTCGGATGGCGGGGTGCGCGGGCACGGCTCGTCGTCGGTGCACACCCAGTCGATGGTCGCGCTCGATCGATCCCAGCAATCGCAGTACACGCGCCCGGGCGCCGCCGAGGTGGGGTCGCCCGGCGAGTAGTCGCAGTAGAGGTCGGGCGTGCAGGCGCCCGAGGGCAGCGTGCTCGGACATCCACCGGCGTCGCAGCCGGGGCGCACCGTCTCGACGCGAACGTAGTGCGCATCGAAGGTCCCGCCGACGCAGTGCAGCCAGTCCGCGCACGCGGCGTCGCTCTCGCGGCAGTCGTAGGTGAGCCCGCTCGCCTCGTGCTCGCACGGGCCCCCTTCGCTCGCGGTGGCGGGACAGAGCCGAAGCGTGAACGCCGCGGGCCCGACGCAGCCCGGCACCCACGCGTGACGACAGCGGTTGCCCGTCCCGCAGTGGTCGCGCGTGCAGTCGAGGTCGTCGAAGCAGTCGGCGTCCGTGGTGCAATTGCCGTCGCCGTCCGCGTGACCGCACGTCCACACGGCCGTCGCAGGATCGAGCACGCAGCGATCCGTCGTCTGGAAGTCGCCGTCGTCGCAGGCCGCGTCGTCGGCGCACAGCCGGTGCTCGCAGCGATCGACGACGCAGAGGTCGGCGGTCGCCGCGTCGCCGTCGTCGCAGGAACCGCAGCCCGCGGCATCGGCGAGCCCGCCGTCTGCCGGAGCGCCGTCGTGCTGGACGACGCCCGCATCGTCGACGGCGGCGTCATCACGCTCGGTGGGCGTCGAAGGACAGCCGGCCAGCAAGATCGACGCCCCGAGAACGCTGCCCGCAGTCGCGGAGATCGCGGAAGACGAAGCCATGCGGCCTCCCTCGTTGCGCGTCGGAGCACGCCCGTTCAACCGCGTGCAACGACCGTGCGGGTCTCGCTGGCCTCGGCCGACGTGATCGCGAAGGAGCTCGACGGGCGCACCACGTTGGAGATCGGCTCCGACCTCGCGATCGAAGACGATCGTCTCGCCCGATCCGTGAGACGGCCCGGGGGCGATCGATCTCGACGCGACCGAGCCGCAGGCCACGCGCATCGCCCGCGAGCGCGCCGTCGTTCGCGCGCGATGCGGTAGCGAGGAGCGCCCCCCGTGCCCGCCGCGATCGCGAAGGCGAACGATGGGCGGAGCTCCATCGCGCCCGCCGATCGCAGCGGCCCGTTCCGGCAGTGCCTTCGCGGTCCCTCTCCCCAACCCTCTCCCGCTCGCGCGGGCCGATGAGGGAGTCTCTCGTCGCGATCCGGAGGCCGCCGATGGTCAGCGAGGCAGGAGCCTTCGCCTGCTCGTTGAAGCGGCGCGGCCGCTTCGGCTGTGGAGGTGCCGAATGCGCCGCGCCAACTGACGGAGGCCGCCGAGCAGACCGGGTGCGCGTGAGGGCAGAGCCTCGCCCGCTCGCCGAAGCGGCGGCGCCGCTTCGGCTGTGGAGGTGCCGAAGGCGCTGCGAAATCTCAAAACCAGCCACGGACCACCCCCAGAAGCGGCGGGCGCGGGGGCCGCCCGCGTGCGCGCCGTCGTTCAGCGATGTAGCGAGGAGCGCCTCCTCGTGACCGCCGCGATCGCGAAGGTCTATTGGCGGAGCCCATCAGCCCGCCGGATCGCAGCGGCCCGTTCCGGCAGTGCCTTCGCGGTCCCTTCTCTCAACCCCCCTCTCCGCTCGCGCGGGCGAGGGAGTCTCTCGTCATGAGACGGAGGCCGCCGAGTACTGGGTGCGCGAGGGCCTCGCCTGCTCGCCGAAGCGGCGGGGACGATCCGGCTGCGGAGGTGCCGAAGGCGCCGCGCAAACCAAACTACACGGACCGTTCCCAGAAGTGGCGGGAGCAGGGGGTCGACGAGCGCCCGTGTGCGCGCCGTCGTTCGCGCGCGATGCGGTAGCGAGGAGCGCCCCCCGTGACCGCCGCGATCGCGAAGGCGAACGATGGGCGGAGCTCCATCGCGCCTCGCCGATCGCAGCGCGGCCTGTTCCGGCAGTGCCTTCGCGGTCCTCTTCCCAACCCCGCTCGCGCGCGGGCGAGGGAGTCTCTCGTCGCGATCCGGAGGCCGCCGAGCACCGGGTGCGCGAGGGCAGAGCCCTGCCCGCCGCCGATGCGGCGGAGCCGATTCGGCTGTGGAGGTGCCGAAGGCGCCGCGCTAACCAACGGAGGCTTCGCCGGTGCCAACCGGGTGCGCGAGGGCAGAGCTCCTCGCTCGATCGCCGAAGCGGCGATCGACCTGGCCAGGAAAGCCGCCGAAGGCGCCGCGCTAACCAAACCAGCTGGTCATGACCACGGGAAGCGGCGGGCGGGTCGACGAGCGCCCGCGTGCGCGCCGTCGTTCGCGCGCGATGCGGTAGCGAGGAGCGCCCCCTGCACGCCGCGATCGAAGGCAACCAGATGGGCGGAGCTCCATCGCGCCCGCCGATCGCAGCGGCCCGTTCCGGCAGTGCCTTCATGGTCCTTCTCCTCAACCCTCGCGCTCGCGCGGGCGAGGGAGCCCTCGCGAGGACGAGGCCGCCGAGCAACGGGTGCGCGAGGGCACCGCCTGCTCGCCGCGGGTGGAGCCGCTTCGCCGTGGAGGTGCCGAAGGGCGTCGTTAACCAAACCAGCCACGTATCTTCACCCTGTAGCGGCGGGCGTTGGGCCGACGAGCGCCCGCGTGCGCGCCGTCGTTCGCCCGCCGCGATCGCGGCTAAAACGATGGGCGTGAGCTCCATCGCGCCCGCCGATCGTGCGCGGCCCGTTCCGGTGCGCCTTCGCGGTCCTTCCACCGCTCGCGGCGAGAGCCCTCCTCGTCGCGGAGATGGAGCCGCCGGCGGATCGGCGCGCAGGGCAGAGCTCCTCGCCCGTCGCCTGGAGCAGCCGCCGCCGTGGAGGTGCCGAAAGGCGCCGCGCTAACCAAACCAGCCACGGACCACCCCCAGAAGCGGCGGGCGCGGGGGGTCGACGAGCGCCCGCGTGCGCGCCGTCGTTCGCGCGCGATGCGGTAGCGAGGAGCGCCCCCCGTGACCGCCGCGATCGCGAAGGCGAACGATGGGCGGAGCTCCATCGCGCCCGCCTATCGCAGCGGCCTGCACCAACGCGGCCCTTCGCGGTCCCTCTCCCCAACCCTCTCCCGCTCGCGCGGGCGAGGGAGTCTCTCGTCGCGAGACGGAGGCCGCCGAGCAGACCGGGTGCGCGAGGGCAGAGCTCCTGATGGCGGTGCTATGCTCGCACTCGATGCGCGGCGCCGTCGCATGGCTCGCACTCGGGACGCTGGTGGCGTGCGCCCCCGAGCCGTCCGATGCGACGTCGCGACCCGCGGTCTCGGATCTCACCGTCGAGGTGGTCTCGCGTCGTGAGGTCGTCCCCGACGGAGGGGACGGTGCACCACGACTCACGCTCGCGCTGGTGCGCCCCGACGGTGCCCGGGTCGCGATCGAGGGAGAAGCGACCCACTACGCGCTCTTCCGCGACGGCGCGGCGGTGCTGCGCACCGACGGATCGCTGGAGCTCGTGAGCGTCGATGATCCGAGCGCTCCCCGTGTGCTCGCACGCGAGAGCGGGCCACCGGCGCGCGACGAACGGGGGTCGCTGCTCTACGTCGCGCGCTACGGCCACGTCTCGGAGCTGCACCGCCTCACGACGAGCGGAAGCGACCACGTGATCGCGGAGAACCTCGTCGGCATCGGCGTCCTCGCGCCGCAGCGCGACGGCCGCGTGCTCTTCGTGGCATCGGTCAACGGCGGCGTGGCGGGTCTCTGGGTCGCCGACGACGCCGGCGCGCGCTGTCTCACGAACTGTGCGCTGCGCACGGGTCGAGACTGGGAAGGCGAGGTCCTGCCCGTGCCCACGAGCGCGAGCGCGATGGCGATCGAGCGAGGCGTCGCGCGCTGGCGCGGGGCCGACGGCGAGGGCCACGCCATCGCGATCGGGATCGCGGTCGGAGGTGCCCCGTGAGGGCCCTCGGCCTGTCCGTGCTCGCGGCCGCAATCGCCATGCTGGCCCTCCCGCCGCTCGCGCACGCTCAGCTCTTCCGCCGCCCGGTCGCGTGCGATTCGTGCATCGCCGGCTGGTACTACTTCGACGAGAACGCTGGCGCCGGTGTCCAGGACTGGAACTGCCTCGGCTCCTCGTACGACGGCCACCGCGGCAGCGACTTCTCCCTGGCCGGCGGCAACGGCGCCATCGCCAACGGCTACGACGTCGTCGCGGGCGCGGCCGGTACGGTCGTGAGCACGCAGGATGGCCACTACGACCACTGCACGATGTGCGGCGGTCCCATGTGTGGGACGGACTACGGGTACGGCTTCGGCAATCACGTCGTCGTCGACCACGGCAGCACCCGCGTGGTCTACGCGCACATGCGAGCCGGGAGCATCCGTGTCGCGCCCGGCGACACGGTCACCTGCGGGCAGGTGCTCGGGCAGATCGGCAGCTCGGGATGCACGACGGGCGCCCACCTCCACTTCGAGACCCGACCGGCCGGCGGCTCCTCGTCGACCGCCTTCGACCCCTTCCTCGGGCCCTGCTCGCCGACCACTCCGTCACGCTGGGTCTCGCAAGGCGCGCATCGCGCGATGCCCGCGCCGACGTGCGACGGCGGCGTGGTACCGCCCACGTGCCCGAGCGGCACGTATCCGATCTGGACCTGCATCGACGGGGCGACGCGCCGTCGGCGCTGCGTCGCCGGGGTCGACACGATCGAAGACTGTCCCTGGGGCTGCATCTCGATGCCGGTCGGCACGGACGACGTCTGTGGGCTGCCACCCGACGCCGACGGGGACGGATCGCGCGCGGACGTCGACTGCAACGACGGTGATTCGTCCATCCACCCAGGCGCCCTCGACGTCTGCGACGACGCCGTCGATCAGGACTGCTCGGGCGCGGACGCGACGTGCCCGGGGAGTGACGCCGGCCCCGCCGTGACCACCGATGCGGCGGTCGCGCCCGGCGAGGACGCCGCCCTCCGGCCCGACGCCGCGCTCGCGGACGGCTCGCTCTCCGACGCATCGTCGACGCGGGCCGACGCCGGCTCCTCCCGCGGCGGCGCGCTCACCGGCGGCTGCGGTTGCCGCGTGGGTCGGCGCTCGGACACCGACGCATGGTGGGCTCTTTCGCTCGCCGTGCTCGCCAGCCTCGGGCTCCGGCACCGCACTCGCTCACGCGATGCCGTGCGTGGCCGTTTCGACCCGAGCCCCTGAAGACCCGGCCGACCTCTTCCGTGGTCTTTTCGAAGATCGATCGGCCATGTCCGACCGGCTACGACGCGGACGGCGCCGCTCCGATCGCGGCGCGGGCGCCCGGGGTCACCACGACGGCGAGCGAGCCGCTCTCGCCCGGCGCCAGCGCGACGCGTTCGGCGCGCTTGCCGATCAGCGCATCGAAGAGCGGCGCCGCGGCGGCGGCCGTCGTCTCGACGCGCCGATCCCCGAGCGGGCGGCCGGCGAAGTGCGTACCGCGACGGGTCGGGCCCTCGTCGAGCGAGAGGTCGGAGAGCGTCGCGATGACACGCTCGCGCGGCGCCTCTTGCTCGAGCACCACGCCGACGGCGAGCGCCTCCCAGCCCTCGAGCGCGAGGAGCGGCTCGGGCAGCACGTCGTCGGCCACCGACACGACGACGGCGCCGCCGCGCTCGTCGAGCAGCGCCATCGCCTCGAGCATCGACGCTTCGAACGTGCGCCGCCCCGCCGCGAGCGCGGTCGAGAACGACTGGTTGCCCTGCCCGATCGAGCACAGGCCACTGGCCGCGTTGTGCACGCTGTTCTTGAAGCGCATCGGCGAGAGCTGTCCGTCGCCGCGGAAGATCGTGTCGAGCAGCACGACCATCGTCTCGATCTCGCCGTAGTCCGACCCGTAGACCGTAGCGATCGTCTTCGGATCGGCGCCCGCGTCGCGGCACGCCTGCTCGGCCGCCTCGCCGAGCATGCGGGTGAAGCGGCTCGCGCCCCGCAGGAGGCGCGGCGGCACCCACGCGCAGGTGCAGTCGACGAGGCTCGCGTCTTCTTCCCCGCGCACCCACGCGCCGAGCGAGCCGTAGCCCGGCGTCCAGAGCGAGAGCCCGGTGACGAGCGCGGGCCTCATGCTTC
>JBGALT010000061.1:0-42552 GCA_044223665.1 Sandaracinaceae bacterium
GGCGGCGACGACGGTCTCCTCGTCGGCGCCGGTGGGCACCTTCACGCGGCCGCGGACCTTGCCGTTGACCTGCACCGGGATCTCCACCTCGTCGTCGACGCAGAGCTTCGGGTCGTAGCTCGGCCACGCGGCGCGCTGCACCGACGCCGTGTTCCCGAGGCGCTCCCAGATCTCCTCGCCGAGGTGCGGCGCCAGCGGGTGGAGCAGCTGCGCGAGCGTCGCGATCGCGGAGCGCGGCGGCGCCTCGATCGGGTAGAGGTCGTTCACGAGCTGCATCAGCGTGCTGATGGCGGTGTTGAAGCGCAGGCCCTGGATGTCCTCGCCCACCTTTCGGATCGCGCGGTGCAGCGTGCGCAGCAGGGCATCGTCGGGGGCGGCGTCCGAGAGCTCACGGAACGAGACGGCGTGCGCGCGGTCGAGGAAGCGCCGCACGCCCGCGATGCTCGCCGTGCTCCACGGCTTGGTCGCCTCGAGCGGGCCCATGAACATCTCGTAGAGGCGCAGCGAGTCGGCGCCGTACTGCTTCACGATGGCGTCGGGGTTCACGACGTTGCCGCGCGACTTGCTCATCTTGTGGGCGCGCGCGTCGACCGCGATCGACTCGTCCTCGGCGAGCACGAACTCGCCGCCCTTCTTCACGAGCGCCTCGGCCTCGACCTTCCTGGGGGTGACCCAGGCGCCGTTGCGGGTGTCGTAGGGCTTCTCCTCGCCGGCGTCGTCGAGCTTGTCACCGACGAACTGGCGCGAGACGTAGGTTCCGTCGCTCGCGACGTAGGCCGTGTGCTCGACCTCGCCGAGGATCATCCCCTGGTTCACGAGCTTCTTGAAAGGCTCGGGCGTCTTCACGACGCCGGCGTCGTAGAGGACCTTGTGCCAGAAGCGTGAGTACAAGAGGTGCAGCACGGCGTGCTCGGCGCCGCCGACGTAGCAATCGACCGGCAGCCAGCGCTCGGCGAGCTTCGGGTCGCAGAGCACCTCGGCGTTCCGCGGATCGATGAAGCGCAGGTAGTACCAGCACGAGCCGGCCCACTGCGGCATCGTGTTCGTCTCGCGAGCGAACCACTTCGGCTGACCGTCGGGCCCGGGCTTCTGGAAGAAGCGCCACTCGACCGCGCGCGCGAGCGGGCCGGCCGGGTCGTCGCCCGGCTTGTAGTCCTCGAGGTCGGGCAGGCGCAGCGGGAGCTCGCTCACCTCGACCGGGATGGGCTGGTCGTAGCGGATGGTGTGCGCGTCGCCCTTGCGTGGATCGCCGCCCGCGCTCTGCATCTCGACGGGGAAGTAGATCGGGATCGGCTCACCCCAGTAGCGCTGGCGCGAGAAGATCCAGTCGCGCAGCTTGTACTCGACGCGCTTCTTACCGCGGCCGTCCTTCTCGAGATCGGCGGTGATGCGCTTCTTGAACTCCGCGGTCGGGAGGCCATCGTAGGCGCCGCTGTTCACGGCGACGCCGTCGTCGACGAAGGGCGCCGTGAGCGCCACGCCCGCCTCGTCCTTCGTCTTGCCGACGACCCGCACGATCGGGATCCCGAGCTTCGTGGCGAACTCCCAGTCGCGCTCGTCGTGGCCCGGGACGGCCATGATGGCGCCGGTGCCGTAGCCCCAGAGCACGTAGTCCGCGACGTAGATCGGGATGCGCGCGCCGTTCACCGGGTTGATCGCGTGGCCGCCCGTCGCTTCGCCCGTCTTCTCCTTCGTGCTGCGGCGATCGAGCTCGCTCTTGTTCTTCGCGCGCGCGGTGTACGCGTCGACCGCGGCCTTGCGATCGGCGGTCGTGATCTTCAGCACGATCGGGTGCTCGGGCGCGACGACCATGAACGTCGCGCCGAAGAGCGTGTCCGGCCGAGTCGTGAAGACCTCGAGCTTCTCGCTCTGTCCCTCGACCGCGAACAGAACCTCCGCGCCCTCGCTCTTGCCGATCCAGTCGACCTGCATCACGCGCACGCCCTCGGGCCAGTCGAGGAGCGAGAGATCCTCGAGCAGCCGATCGGCGTAGGCCGTGATCTTCAGCATCCACTGGCGCAGCGGGAGGCGATAGACCGGGTGCCCGCCGCGCTCGCTCTTTCCGTCCTTCACCTCTTCGTTCGCGAGGACGGTGCCGAGCGCCGGGCACCAGTTCACCGGCACCTCCGACTGGGACGCCAACCCGCGCTGGTAGAGCAAGAGGAAGATCCACTGCGTCCACTTCACGTAGTCGGGATCGGTCGTGTCGATCTCTCGGTCCCAGTCGTAGCTGAGGCCGAGCATCTTGATCTGCCGCTTGAAGGTCGCGATGTTCGCGGCGGTCGTGACGCTCGGGTGCGTGCCCGTCTGGATCGCGTACTGCTCGGCCGGCAGACCGAACGCGTCCCAGCCCATCGGATGCAGCACGGCGTGCCCGCTCGCGCGGAGGTAGCGGCTGAGGATGTCGGTCGCGGTGTAGCCCTCGGGGTGCCCCACGTGCAGGCCGGCGCCCGACGGGTAGGGGAACATGTCGAGGACGTAGACCTTCTTCTTCGTGTCGTCGGTGCTGGTCGCGAAGGTGCGATCGCGATCCCAGAAGGCCTGCCACTTGGGCTCGATCTCGGCGGGGACGTAGGGCTTTTCGGCGCGGGACATTGCGCTTCGCTTACCACGAAACGCGCGGTGCCGGCGCGCTCGGCGCGGGCCTGGCGCCCGAGCAGTTTTCGCCTCCGAAACCGACCGGAAACGGCCGGCCCGTAGCTTTCCCGGCCATGGATGGCATCAGCGGCGCCGACACCGCCTGGCTCCTGATCTCGACCGCGCTCGTCATGATGATGACGCCAGCGCTCGCGCTCTTCTACGGGGGCCTCGTACGGCAGAAGAACGTCTTGTCCACGTTCATGCACTGCTTCTTCGCGCTGGGGATCGTCACGATCCAGTGGGTGCTGATCGGCTACTCGCTCTGCTTCGCGCCCTCGGTCGGTGGCGTGATCGGCAACCTGGACTTCGCGCTGCTGCGCGGGGTCGGCACCGAAGCGCACGGCACGATCCCGCACCTACTCTTCTGTGCGTACCAGCTGATGTTCGCGATCATCACGCCGGCGCTGATCGCCGGCGCCTTCGCCGAGCGCATGAAGTTCTCGGCGTTCGTGCTCTTCACCGTCCTCTGGACGACGCTCGTCTACGACCCGCTCTGCCACTGGGTGTGGAACGCGGGCGGCTGGCTCCTCTCGCGCGGCGCGCTCGACTTCGCGGGCGGCACCGTCGTGCACGCGTCGTCGGGCATCAGCGCGCTCCTCTGCGCCGTCCTCGTGGGCAAGCGCCTCGGCTATCCGCAGCGCCGCATGCTCCCCCACGATCTCACCATGACGATGATCGGCGCGGGCCTGCTCTGGTTCGGCTGGTTCGGCTTCAACGCCGGGAGCGCGCTCGCGTCGAACGGCATCGCGGCGCTCGCGCTGGTGAACACCCACGTCGCGGCCGGCGCGGGCGCGGTCGCCTGGACCGGGATCGACTGGGTCCGCCACGGCAAGCCCTCGGCGCTCGGCTGCGCGTCGGGCCTCGTCGGCGGTCTGGTCGCGATCACGCCGGCCGCCGGCTTCGTCGGCCCTGTCGAGTCGATCGTGATCGGCCTCGCCGCCGGCAGCGTCTGCTACGCCGCCGTGCTCGCCAAGGGGCGGTTCGGCTACGACGACGCGCTCGATGCGTTCGGCGTGCACGGAGTCGGCGGCGCGCTGGGCGCGATCCTGACCGGCGTCCTCGCCTCCGCCGCCTGGAACCCCGCGGGCGCGGACGGGCTGATCCACGGCGGCGTGCACCTGTTCGTCGAGAACCTGCTCGCGCTCGGCGTGACGGTGGTGTACGCGGGCGCCGTGAGCTTCGGCCTGCTCAAGCTCGTCGACAAGCTGGTCGGCCTTCGCACCGATCCCGAGGACGAGCACGAGGGGCTCGACACGAGCCTTCACGGCGAAGAGGCCTACGGCGCGCTCGAGGGCTCGGTCCTCACCCAGCCGCGCCCGGAGCGCGCCCAGCGCGAGGCCGAGCGCGCCGAGCCGGCGACGACGTGACGTGTCTGCGGGGGCCGAGGCCCTCGCGCGGGCTCACGGGCGTCGAGGACGTACTACTGTCAGTGCTGCTGCGTCGTGCCGAGCAGCGGAACGAGGCCCGAGGGGATCCGGCGGCTGCTCGTGCCGTCGATCTCGAGGTGGCTGTCGACGTAGCCCGGGGCCGAGACGTCGATGCGGTGATGGCTGCCGCGCCGCACGCGTAGCGGGAGCGTCGCGCCGGGCAGGCCGTCGAGGCGCACGCGCGCGTTGGGCGGCAGGCCGTCGATGTCGATGAGCACCCAGTCCGGGCCGGCGCGCGTCTCCGGCGGCGCCTCGCCGATCTCCACCGAGGTCGGGGGCACCTCGCCCGTCTCTGCGTCGCCGCCGCGCACGAGCCAGCGCAGCCCGAAGACCAACGCGCAGAACGCGGCCAGCGCGATGCCGGAGCGGATGAGCCAAGGCCTCCACCAAGGCGGCGTGGGCTCGGGCGCCTCCGCGGCCGCTGCCGGGACGGCTCCGGCGCTCGAGCTGGTCGGGATGGCCGACTGCCGGCCGGTGGTCGCCGCCGGGGCCGGCGCCGGCAGCGGAGCGGCGACGGTCCCCGGGCTCGAGGCCGGGGGTGGCGGGTCGCTCGCGCGGCGCGCGGAGGGGCTCGGCAGGCGGTGGTGCGACGCGCTCGGGCGCGCGCTCGCGAGGGCGGCCTCGTCGATCTCCAGCGGCCCGCTCGACGAGGGCGTCTCGAAGTCGTCGAGGCGGCTTCCCAGCGGTCGCGCGACCACGCCGCTCGTGTTCGGCACGGCTCCGCTCCGCGAGCGCCGCGGATCGCCGACGCCGCTCGGAGGCGGCCGATCCGAATTCGACCGTGCGCTCGGGGTGACGGGGCGCTTGCCCGTGGCGGGCCCGTCGGCCATCACGAGATCCGAGGCCTCCCAGCGCGCGACGACCGATGCGTCGGTGCCCGCGGCGGCTCCCGCCTTGGCGCTCGCGCGCGCGCGGACGACCTCGCGCCCCGCGGCTGCCTCCTTCCACGCGTCGAGGAACTCCTGCGCGGTGGAGAACCGATCGTTTCGGCTCTTCGCCATGCCCTTGAGGATCACCTGCTCGAGCGCCTCGCTGATGTCCGCGCCGCGGCGTCGGGGCGGGACCGGCTCGTCGTCGAGGATGACGCGCAAGAGCTTGTTGTAGTTGGCGGCGTCGAAGGGCACGTCCCCGACGCAGCACTCGTAGAGCACGACCGCCGCCCCGTAGATGTCGACCCGCAGATCGAGCTCGGCCTCGCCGAGCGCCTGCTCCGGCGACATGTAGTGAGGCGTGCCGAGCACCGACCCCGTCACGGTGAGCTTGGCTTGCGCCTCGTCGTGCTTGGACGAGATGCCGAAGTCGAGGATCTTCACGATCTCGCCGCGACGACCGGCCGGGACGAGGAAGATGTTGTCGGGCTTGAGGTCGCGATGCACGACGCCGGCCGCGTGCGCGGCGCGGAGCGCATCGAGCAAGAGCGCGCCCACGCGCACCAGCTCGTCCTGGCCGAGCTTGGTGCGACGGTCGATGCGCCGCGAGAGCAGCTCGCCCTCGAGGAACTCCATGACGAGGAAGGGGACCCCTTCCTCGGTCTGGTCGAGGTCGAGGACCTCGACGATGCCCTCGTGCCGGATCGCGCTCGCCGCGCGCGCCTCTCGACCGAAGCGCTGCACGACGTTCAGGTTCGACAGGAAGCGCTCGTCGAGCACCTTGATGGCGATCTTGCGGCCGGTCAGCGCGTGGCTGCCCTGCCAGACGGAGCCCATCCCGCCCTGACCGAGCAGTCGCTCGATCCGGTACTTCGAGAGCAGGGTGCGGCCGGCGAGATCCACCATCGGGAGTGCAACGATCGCTGCGCTCGGAGCGTACTACGCGGCCTCACGACAGGTCACGCTCGCGGCGGCATCGAGGCCCGGGAGGCCCACCGCGCCAGGAGCAGATCGCGCCGATCGCCGAGCGCAGAGCACGCGACGATCGCCACCTGGGCCTGCTCGCCCCCAGCCTCGAAGAGGGCCGCCCGCACGATCGCGGCAGTCAGCCCCACGATCTCGAGCGGGGGCGTGGCGTCCTCGACGGCGAGCTTGGCGAGCCCCGGTGCGCGGTCGATCACCACGCCGCGGCCGTCCCGCGCGATCCGAGACCAGAGATACGGGAAAGCATCGACCAGGACGGTCGGGCTCAGCGCTGCCGGCAGATCGGGGCAGAGTCGGCGGAGCGAGCGCTGGGCGATCGCCGCGCCGAGCTCGGAGACCAGCGCGAGGTCTCCGGTCCCGGAGAGCGCGTCGGCCCGCTCGAGCACCTCGGCGAGGAGCGAGGAGGGGACGCCCGTGCGCAGGTGCGCGCTCGTGTTGCCGGCGCCGGGCAGCAGATCCTCGACCGCCGGGACCGCCTCGACGAGCTCGGTCCACGCCGGCCGCCCGACCCGGCGGTAGATCGCCTCGATCGTCACGAGGGCGGCCATCAAGTGGACCTTCGCGTCCACCGGGGCCGCCTCCATGGTCCCGTGACGCGTGCGGCGCCGGAGCGCGAGCCAGTGGAGGTCGGCGGCGAGCGCATCGGTCGGCAGCGCCATCCCGTCGCGGGCCGGACGCTCGCTCGTCGGCAGGAGCAGCGCCACGCAGCTCATCAGCACGTCGACGGTGGGAAAGCGCTCGTCGGGGTCCTCGGCGGTCGCGCGGGCGAGGGCGCGCGCGGCGGTGTCGGGGACCGGGCCCCCCGGCTGCGGACGGCCCGTGAGCAGGTGTCGCAGCATCACGCCGGCAGAGTAGACGTCTGCCTCCGCGCCCACGTCGGCACCGGCCCGTCGCACCTCGGGCGCGGCCCACGGCGAGAAGCGCACGGGCTCGGAGCCCGTCTCGCCCACGAAGGCCGCGCGCTCGAGCGAAGCGATCTTGGCGACCTCGCCCGACGTCGTGCGCGCGAACGCGATGCACTCGGGGGAGAGCCCGCGCGCGACCACCGCGCCCCGATGGAGCGCGCGGAGCCCCTCGAGGATCTGCATTGCGAGGGTGGCCGCCTCTTCCGTCGGCATGCCGTTCGGGTGGTGCTCCATGCGCTGGGCGAGCGTCTCGCCGTTCAGCGCCTCGTAGACGACGAAGGGGCGCCCCTGGGCGTCTTCTCCCGAGTCGAGCACGCTCCGCAGCGAAGCGTGCGGGATCTGACCGAGCGCGCGCGCCTCGCGATAGAGCCGCGCGCGGCCGGCCTCGCTCGGCTCGACGAGGATCTTCACCTCGACGTCGCGCTGGATGCTGGCGTGCTCGGCCGAGACGCGGACCACGCCCTCGTGCACCGGCCCGCTCGGCCCCGGGAGGATCCGGTGGATCCGGTACTTCCCGGCCAGGATGGTCCCTTCGAGGTGCTTCAAGCAGGGCACCGTACCACGCGATGGAACCTGCGCATCGCCGCGCGGTCCGTCGATCCGTGCGTGGGTGCTTGAGGCGCCCGCGCCCGGAGGAGTAGCGTGCGCCCCATGTCCCACCGAAGGGTTCGAGCATCGCTCGGGCTGGCTCTTCTCGCCGCACTGGGCAGCACCGCGTGCGAGGACGGCGCCCACCACGCCTGTGAGGTCATCGTGCGCGAGCACGTCCCACGCGTCCGCTCGATCGTCGACGACGACCTCGAGCGCACGATGACCGGCCTCACCGCGGCCGCCGACCTCACCGGGCCGGGCTTCCTCGTCGAGGATCCGGCCCAGCGCGAGCGCGAGATGCGCTGGGCCATCCAGCACCGGATCCGCGAGCCTCCGCGCGGGATTCCCGAGCTCATGATCTCCCCCATCTCGTTCGTCGCGGCGGTCGCCGCCGACGGCACGGCGATCTGTCGGGATCTCGATCCCGATCAGGACCACATGCGCGGGCTGGACCTCGGCACGATGTTTCCCCAAGTGCACCGCGCGCTGACCGAGGGCGTCGGCAGCTACGAGCTCTCGGAGTTCGCGGCCCTCGCGCCGCCGCCGGTGCCGGAGGGCGAGACGGCGCAGGACGCAGGCCCGCCCGAGCAGTCGTCGATCACGGTGGTGTTCGCGGTGCCGGCCCGCGTCGATGGGCGGATCGTGGGAGCCCTCGTGGCAGGCATCCCGCTCTGGAGCGAGGCGCGGCGCATCACGCGTCAGGTGCAGGCCGAGGGCCTCACGACCCAGGGCGCCATCTTCTGGGTCTACTTCTTCCGAGGCGATCGCCTCTTCCACCACGGCACGCCTTCGACGCTCGACGAGATCGTGCCCGACCAGGCGACGCGCGAGGCCGGCTTCGCGAACAGCGCGGGCGGCTTCTGCGGGGAGCAGAACCAGTTCGGCCGCTGGTACTGCTACGGCGTGGTTCACTTGCCTCAGCTCGGAGACGACGTCGGCGCCATCATTTACCGCTCCGATCCGGTCGACTGAACGGAGCGCGCGCCCCGCGGGGCGGCCTGACCAGTCCACGCGAGCCCCGGGTCGTTTCGACCCGAGGCTCGTCGCGTTTTCTCCGCGTTTCTTCGCGAATCCGAGTGGCATTCGAGCTGCTTCGGCGCCTCGGCATGACTGCTGCGGCCGGCACGATCCTGATCGCCGACGACTCCGACGACATGCGCGAGCTCTTGCGCACGTGGCTCGCCCGCCAGCGCCGCGACGTGACGCTGATCACCGCGACGAACGGGCACGAGGTGCTCGCGATCGTGGAGACCCTGTTCTCGGCGGGCCCCGAGAAGGCGGGCCCCGTGATCGTGATCACGGACTACCGGATGCCGGGGCTCGACGGCCTCTCGCTGCTCGATTCGCTCGCTCGCTCACCCTTCGACGTCGCGTGCATCGTGATGACCGGCTTCGGCGACCGGCGCGTGCACGAGAGCTTCGCGACGCACGGGGCGCTCGCGAGCTTCGACAAGCCGGTGGATCTCGATCGGCTCACCGAGGTCGCGTGGAGCGAGCTCGAGCGCCGCGCACTGCGCGCGCGCTGATCGACTGCGGCCCGAGATCGCCGGGTGACGCGACGACGGCGACGAAGATGGCGCGCGTCGTTCCTACGCGGAGCTCACTCGGCCCACCAAGCGCGCAGGCGCATGCCGAGCTCGGTCGTGTAGCCGACCTCGGCGGTGCGGATCACGCCGTCGCGGCCCACGTAGAACGTGGTCGGGAAGGCCTGCACGCCGAAGCGATGCGCCAGGACGCCCTCGGGGTCGAGCGCGACGTGCGCGGGATCGAGCCCGGCGTCGGTGACGTAGCGGCGCACGGTCTCCGGGTCTCCCGACTGCGTCGCGATGGCGATCAGCTCGTGGTCGCCTGCGAGCGAGACCACGTTGCCTTCCTCGGCGCGGCACACGCCACACCACGTCGCGAAGAAGTGGACGACGTAGCCGTGATCGCGCGCGCCGATCGCGAGCGGCGTCCCGTCGAGCGAGGTGAGCGTTGCCGCGGGGACCTCGCCGCTCGGGAGATCTCGCCGCTGGTACCACCGCACGCCGAGCACGAGCAGCACGACGAGCGCGACCTCGAGGAAGGCGCGCCCGCGGCGGGCCCGGGGCGGGGAGGGCGCGGGAGAGCTCGCTTCGCTGGCCACGGCCTCGATCTACCGCGAAAACAGTGGTGCGCACGGGGCGCCCGGGCCGTGACCGACGAAATGGCGGACGACGCTCGAACGTGTACGATTCTCCGGCGCGATGAGCTCGACCAACTCGAACACGGGGCCCGGGGCCGGCGAGCCAGGACCGCGCCTGCGTGCCGAGGATCTCGCGCGCGCGTGGGCCGCGTACGTGCCGGGCCTGGGCGCGATCCCACCTCGCGAGCCCCGCGCCGCGTCGTTCCGGCTCTTCTGGACGCGCGGGAACGAGAACGGCTTCCGCGACTTCTCTCTCGGTGCGGGCCAGCACCTGATCGTGGGACGCCACACGCGCTGCGACGTGGTGCTGCCCAGCGATCCGGACCTCTCGCTGCGCCACCTGCTGATCGTTCCCGAGGGCGGGATGGAGCCGCGACTCCGGCTGGTCGACCTCCGCGCCGCGATGCCGATGTACGCGACGGCCGATCGACCGGCGCGCTCGCTCACCGTCGAGGGGCCCTTCGCCGTTCGGCTCGGGACCTACGTGCTCGGCGGATTCCGTGTGGGGATCGGCGCGGAGCCCCCGCCGGCGTCGCTACCGCCGGTGGAGAGCTTCGAGGTGGCGAGCGCGAGCGAGCACTCGCGCAAGGCCGGCGGCTCGACGCGGATGGGCTTCGACGACTCGCCGTACCGCGGCGTGCGACGCAGCACGATCATCACCAGCCTCCCGCGGCCGCTGACGCTCGTCGAGGCCTCCGACGCGCCGTCCGCGGGGCCCCCCATCGCCACGCTCGTGGGCCGGCGCGACGGTCAGCTCGCCCGCGTGCCGCTGCGCGAGGAAGACCTTCGTCGCGGCGTGCTGGTCGGGCGGGCCGAGAAGTGCCTCGACCAGGGCCTGAAGCTCGTGATGACGATGCAGATCTCGCGCGTCCACGCGGTGCTCCTCTTGGACGACCGGAACACGATCTGGCTCTACGACGCAGGCTCGACCAACGGCACGCTCGTGACGGGCTCCCGCGTGCGCAGCGCGACGCTGGCCGAGCTCGGGCCTTTCTCGGCGCGCTCGAAGGCCGTGCTCGGCGACGGAATCGAGGTGGAGCTGGAGCGGCCGCGATGAGCGTCCGCGTCGAGCAGAGCGGCGTGGTCACCACGATCGTGCTCGACCGTCCGAAGGTGCGGAACGCGATCGATCGCAGGGCGGCCGAGGCGCTCGTGGCGGCCGTGCGCGCCTTCGAGGCCGACGACGAGGCCAAGGTCGCCGTGATCGCCGGCGACCACGGCACGTTCTGCGCGGGGGCCGATCTGGGGGCCATCGCGGCCGGACGCGCGAATCGCGTGGAGCGCGGCGGCGATGGGCCGCTCGGCCCGACGCGGATGGTCCCGCGCAAGCCCACGATCGCCGCGATCGCGGGGCACGCGGTGGCCGGCGGGCTGGAGCTGGCGCTGTTCTGCGATCTGCGCGTCGTCGAAGAGAGCGCCGTGATGGGCGTGTTCTGTCGGCGCTGGGGGGTGCCCCTGATCGACGGCGGCACGGTGCGCCTGCCGCGCCTGGTGGGGCTCGGGCGCGCGCTCGACCTCGTCCTCACCGGTCGCGCGGTCGGCGCGCAGGAGGCGCTCGCGATGGGCCTCGCGACGCGCGTCGTGCCGGACGGGAGCGCGCGCGCGGCCGCCGAGGCGCTGGCGCGCAGCATCGCTGCGTTCCCTTGGACGTGCGTGCTCGAGGATCGCGCGAGCGTCTACGAGTCGATGGACGAGACGTTCGCTCGCGCCATGGACAACGAGCTCGAGCACGGCCTGCGCTCGCTCGCGGCGCCCGAGCTGGGCGCGGCGGTCGGGCGCTTCGTCGCCGGCGCCGGCCGCGGCGGCAAGGTCGAGTAGTCGCGCCTGCGTCAGGGCTCGCGCACGCCGAGGAAGCGCTCGATGCGATCGCGCAGGGCCTCGTCCTCGAGGGCGTGCTCCGGCGTGTCCACGTGGCTCACGCCGTCGATCCACGCGACCTCGATCCAGGGCGCCCGCGCGACGAGGGCTTCCGTGACCTCGGCGGGGATGGTGCGGTCGCTGCGGCTGTGGACCACGAGGATGCGCGCCGGGCCGGCGAGGGCGACGGCGTCGGCGGGGACGAGCTCGAGGGGCGCGCGGTGGCCGACGCCGTGGGTGACGCCGCGAACCACGCTCGCCGCCAGGAAGTGGAGCGGCTCGAAGGGCGGCAGGCGCCGGTCGACGATGGCGTGGAAGTCGCTCGCGGGGGCGAGCGCGACCGTGCTCTCGACGGGCACGCCGCCGCGCGAGAGGGCCTCGAGCGCCGCGCCGCCGCCCATCGAGACGGCCAAGACGTGCAGCGGGCCCACGTGGGGGCGCGCGGCGAGCCATGCGAGCGCCGCCTCGACGTCGTCGGGCTCGCGGTCGGCGAGCGTCACCGCGACGCCCTCGCTCGTGCCGTGCCCGCGCAGGTCGATCCGCAGCACGTGCGCGCCGCGGCCCTCGAGCTCCTCGGCCCACGGCACGAGGCGGCGGCGGCTGTCCGCGAGGCCGTGAACCAGGAGGATCGCCGGCGCTCCGTCGCGCCCCTCCGCGAAGGTGCCGCGCAGGATCGTGCCGTCGCGCGACGGGATCTCCACCGCGCTCTCGCTCGGCCCCACGTAGGGATCCGAGTGGAACAGGCGCGTCGCGGCCGGCGCGACGAACATCGAGAGGAGGCCCCACGCGAGCGTGAAGAGCGGACCGGGCACGAGCGCGAGAGCGAGCCCGAGCGCGCCCCAGCGCGCGCCGCGCGTGATCGGCGCGCGGTAGATCCGCCGCGACGCACCCACCGCGAGCGTCGTCGCCGCCACCACGAGCACGAGCGCGTCGATCGCCGTGAGCGCGGCCGAGCGCGGCGCGATCACGTGGGCGAGCGGCGCGAGAAGGAGCAGCCCCAGGAGGTGCCGTCGCTTCCCCCTGCGCGGCCCACCGCGCTCCGCAGGGGCGTCCGGACGTGACGAGCCCGACGCCTCCTCCCGCGCGTCTCCCTCCGCAAGCGAGGAGCCGGACGAGCCCCGATGCGCGTCTCCCTCTCCCGCGGGAGCGGGAGAGGGTTGGGGAGAGGGACTGCGAAGCCCCGGCCGGAGCCCGCTCCTGCGCCAGACCCCCGCCCCCAACGCCTCTTGCACGAGAAGCACGAGCACGCCGAGACACGCGCTCCCCACCACCCACGCGTAGCGCCCCTCGGGCCGCTCGTCGTGCGGCACGTCGCCGAGGGCGGTGCCGAGCGCGAACGGCAGCGTGACGAGCGCCGCCCCCACCCCGATCCGCGCGAGCTCGGGAAGCGCGGACGGCGCGGGCTCCTTCATCGCGGGCGGCGGCGACGCGCGCGACCGCGACGCGGCGTCTCGGCAGGCGTCTCGGGCTCGGCGGCCGGCGGGGTGACTTCCTCGACCGGCGCGGGCGCCGGCTCGGTCACGACCGGCTCGGGCGTCGGTGCCGGCTCCTCGGCAGGGACCACCTCGACCGGCTCGACCGGCACCTCTTCGGTCACGGCGGCGCTCGGGCTCTGGTAGTCGGTGATCCAGCGGATCCCCACGCCGAAGAAGGGCGCGGTCATGTTGTACGCGCCGTTGCCGACGAAGGTCGGATCGCCCGCCGTGCGCATGTTCGGATCGGCCGCCATCGTGGGCGGCCGGATCGGGTTCGGCTGCGGCACCTGGCTGTTCGTCACGGTGTGCGGAAACAAGTGCGCGTAGCCGACCATCGCGTCGATCCAGAAGCCGCCGTCGACGCGCACGCCCACGCCCGCGGCGAGCACGAGCTTGTCGGAGTCGATCGTGAGCGCCTGCAGCCACGCGTCGTCGAACGAGCCGGTCTCGAAGTAGCCACCGAGCCGGATCTGCACGAAGTGGTCGATCGTGTACTCGCCGCCGAGGCGCACGCTCACGGTGTCGCGCATGTGGCGCGGGATCGAGAGGGGGCCGACCTGGTAGTCGAGCGCGCCGCCGAGCGCGTTCGCGAACCAGACGTCGCGCGGCCGCACCGAGGCCTCGCGCTGGAGCGACCACGTTTCCCAGACGACGGCCGCCTCGAGATTCAGGTTCTCGATGGCCTCGAGCTGCACGCCGAAGCGCACGACCCAGGGGAAGTCGAGGTTGATGTCGGCCTGTGTGCCCTGGCAGGGATGCGTCTGCCCGGCGTCGATCGAAGTCTGGACGGCCGCGTCGGGCACGGCCGCGCATGCGCCCGCGCGGTTGCGCACGAACGCGCCGTCGAACGTCGCCGCGCTCGGCACCCGCAGCTGGATCTGTGCGGTCCCGTTGAGCGCGTACGGCGTCATCACCGAGAGCCCGAGGCGGACCGGCCCCGCGTCCCAGGTGACACCCGCCGTGGCGACGGCCGTGAACGCCGGGTTGAGCGTGAGCTGCGCCGTGCCGTCGAAGTCGGGATCCTCGGGGAAGGCGCAGGTCACGCCGTCGCAGGCCGACATCGCCGTGCGCGCCGCGAACGAGCCGTACACCACGTGCACCCCGAGGCCGATGGAGAGCTCGGGGATCGGCCGCCACGCCGCGCCGAGCGCGAGCGACGCGATGATCGAGCCGTCCATCGTGAGGAGCGAGTAACGCTGCGGCGCCGGCTGGGTCATGCCGTTCACCGAGACGGTCGCGGGCCACTGCATCAGCGCCGCGTTCGGCGCGAAGATGCCGATGCCGAACGTGAAGTTCGGGAGGCCCAGATCGAACGAGCCCGCCAGCGTCGGAATCGGCAGCGGCGCGCTCGAGCCGTGCACGGTCGGCAGCGTGGTGCCGCCGCTGTCGACGCGCGTGTAGTCGACGCCGAGGAACGTCATCGTCCCGTCGACGAGGATCTGGTTGCCCGAGAAGCCGAGGCCGGCCGGGTTGTACCAGAGCGACTGCGGGTCGTCGGCGCCGGCGACGAACGCGCCGCCGCGGCCCATCGCGCGCGTGCCGCGGTCGAGCAGGTAGAAGCCGCCGGCCCGGGCGCGCGAGGGGAGCGCGCCGAGCGCGCCGAGGGTCAGCGCAGCGAGCGCCAGGAGGGAGCGAGCGTTCATGGAGGCCATCTTCAGTGCGCGATGTCGCAGCTCCAGCGCTGCACGCCGTCCTCGGCCACGATGCACACGCATCCGCCGTTGCCGCAGAGCTCGGAGCTCACGCCGAGCGTCGCGCCGACGCTCTCGCACGGATCGTCGTGCTCCTGGAAGCACACGCGGTGCTGGAGCACCTGGTAGAGGCGCTCCATCCCGCGCCGATCGTCGCGCATGAACCCGCTCGCTTGCCCGAGCGCTTCACGGTAGTCGCCCGCCGTGTAGTCGCTCGTCTCGCCGGGCGTCGTGCGATTGATCTGACTGAGCACGTCGAGGATGACCTCGAGGGGCGTCTCTTCGCTGCCGTCCGCCGGCAGCGCGACGAGGATCGAGAGCAAGCGATGCAGGACGTGACGGGCGTCGATGCCCTGCAGCTCTCGCACGAGCCCGAGCGCGTCGTGCGCCGTGCCGTGCGCGACGTCGGGCGCGTCGGTGCCGCCTGCCGTCACGAGGTCGAGCGCATTCGGCGCCAGCGCCGACGAGAGCGCGTGGGCGACCGGCACGATGTCCGCGTCGTCGCCGAAGACCTGCAGCAGGTCGGCCGCTGCGTAGAGCGTCGCGAGGAACGCGTCGTGGTCGCTCGTCTCGTCCACGAGATACGCGACGAGCGCCACCAGCGCGTCGCGCGCCTCGGGGTCGGTCTGGATGCGGTCGAGCAGGTTCACGAGCCCGCCCACGATCGGCCCGCCGATCGTGTCGGCGGTGTCGTTCGGCAGCTGCTGCGCGGCCCAGTCGGAGAGGTCTCCGGCCGCCGCGTGTGCCCGGATGCGCTCGCGCAGGAAAGGAAGCAGCGTGAGCACGAGCGCGCGGCCGCGCTGGTTGTGGAACGTGAAGCCCGTGCCGAGGGGATCGGTGTCGAGCAGCTGGAGCGTGAGCGCATCGCGGCCGCGGTGGAACGAGGTCGCGATGTCGGGATCGGCCGCCGCCCAGTCCCGGTCGGCGTTGCGCAGCGACTCGAGCACGAGCTGCAGTGGCGAGGCCCCCATCGTACGCGTGCCACCGTTCGACGGGTACGAGGTCGCGCCGCTGCGCGACGTCAGGCCGGGGTTGCGGTCGGGATCGACGATGTGCTCGGCCGCGGCCGCGAGGATGCCGAGGCCGTCCTGACCGCGGATCGTGATGCCGTCGAGCGTCTGGGATGCCCGCACGAGGTTGCGGACGAGCTGGCCCTCGACGAAGCCGTCGGCGAGCAGCTCCTCGTAGCTGCGCCCGTCGTCGTGTGCGTTGTAGGTCATCGAGCCCGGCACCGACGAGGTGTGCCAGTGGCCCGGCGAGGGCCAGTGACCGTAGATGGTCCCGAGCAGGCGGCCGAACGCGTACTCGCCGTCGCCGTCCTGCGTCCAGCGCGGGTCGTGCAGCACGGCGAGCAGGGGCGTCATGCCCTCGTAGAAGCCGGGCTGCTCCCACGCGAAGATGGTCCCCCGATACGTGCGCGCGACGTCCTGCCCGTGCCGGTCGAGCACCGGGTCGATGAGGTCGTGCACGAAGAGGCTGTTCGGCTGGCCGTCGGGGCGCATCTGCGTGCCCCAGAAGACGAGCCGGTTCAGCGCCTGGGGCGTGGGGTGCCGCGTGAGCCCGTGGATGCCGGACGACTGCTCGAGCACGTCGTCGGCGTTGATCCCGACGGCGCCGAGGAAGCTCATGATCGCGTTGAGGATCGAGTCGGCGATCGGCAGCGTGTAGCGGCCGAGGATCGCCTGGGAGTAGGCCTCGGCGACGTTCGGGATGCGCATCAGCTCGCACTCGTCGTAGCTGCCGATGAGCGGCCACGTGAGGCTGATGCCGATCACGTTGATGTGCAGCACCGCGCCCTGGCGGTTACAGACCTCGACGCCGTTGAGGCCGTCGATGAGCGCGATGGAACGCTCGAAGAGGCTCTCGTTGCCCTCGACGTCGGGCTGCGTGCGGTCGACCGGCTGATCGAGCGGAAAGCCGAGCGGCGTTCCGTTCACGTTCGCCGGGTCGTAGTCGATCGAGTCCCGGTACCGCATCATGTTGCCGTAGATCTCGCCGAGCTGGGCCGAGCGTGGGTCGGCGAAGCTGCGGATCACGGCCTCGAGCATGCCCGGACGCTGGGCCATCGCGACGGCGACGTCGGTCATGTCGTCCCAGAACTCGTTCGGCTGGGCCATCTGCGCCTCGGGGTGCAGATCGCTCTGGGTCAGTAGGTAGTGCGCGGAGTCGACGACGCCGGCAGCGTCCCCTTCGTGGTCGCGCAGCAGGATCTCGGTCGCCTCGAGGAGCGGCTCGGTCTCGTCGAGCGCGAGGATCGAGCCGAGGCCGTAGACCACGTCGACGGCCGAGCTCGTGCTCGTGTCGAACCCGGGATACGTGAGCGTCGCCATCCCGTAGCGGTGCGTGGACGTGGCGCGCGCACCGAGCAGGGTCGGCAGGCCGCGCGTGAGGTCGAGGATCGTCGGGTGATCGCCGCGGAACCAGGGCAGGCCCTCGCGCACGACGCCGGCGAGCATCGTCTGGTCGGCATCGAGGTACTCGTAGATCTGCAGGCCCGCCGAGGTGAGCGCACGGCCGCCCGCATCGCGCGGGATCGCGCCCTCGCCGCGCAGGGCGAAGGGACGCGGGAGATCGAGGAGCGCGCCGCCGCCGTCCACGAACCGGCCGAGCCGGTCCACGTCCGCGAGCCCGTCTCCGTCGACGTCGGCGAAGGGAGAGGCCACCGCGCCCGAGACGGGGAGAGCGATGCCGCGGTCGTCGCGGAGGACGACGTAGTGCGTGGTGCCGCTGCCGAACGCGGTGTCGGTGGTGAAGAGCAGATCGCGCGAGAGCTGGAGCGTGGAGCGCTCGCCGGCCGGCAGCGGGTCGGCCGGCTGCATCGACGCGAGGTAGAGCGCGAGCGCCCCCTCGACGTTCGTGAGCTCGGCCGCGGCCGCGCCGTCGGTCGCGCCGCCGGGGAGGTCGTCCGGCAGGTCGGTGAGCGCGCGGAGCGCGACCTCGGCGAAGTGATCGAACTCGGGATACGAGAGGATCGGGCGGATCACGCCGAGCGCGAGCCGCAGTGGGCGGTAGCCGGTGCGGGCGCCGATGCGAGCGAGGGCATCGAGCGCGTGATCGTCGGCCGCGACCCGCTCGAGCACGGTCGCGAGAAGTCGCGTGTTCGTCGGCAGGCGCTCCCGCGGCGGGTCGTAGAAGGGGAGCATGTCGCCGAGGAACTGCCCGAGGTCGTCGTGGGTGTCTTCGGGCATGACGCTGTCGAGCGCGCCGGCGAGTCGATCGCGGTTCGACATCAGCGCGCGCAGGCGCGGCGGCGCGTCGTCGGGGGGCGGGACCTCGCCGCGGCACACGGGCTTCCACGTGAGCCCGGAGACGTCGTTCGGGTTGGCTTCTGCCGCCATGCGCTCGCAGAAGGTGCGAACGATCTCCTGCCCCACGGTGAGGCTCGTCGCCGGCACGCGCGTGGTGTCGAACGGCGCGCAGCCGAAGCCGGCGATCAGGACCACGACCACGAAGGCGGCCCGGCGGGCCAAGCGAGCATCTGCGCAAGTCATGACGGCACCTCGGCGCGAGACGAAGCGAGCGACGAGAGAGCGTAGGCGCGGATCGCGTGCGCGAACAAGTCATTCCCCCCGGTGAGCGAAGCGCCGAGAGGTGCCATGCGCGGACGCAAACGCAAGCGCGCGGGCGCCTGTAGCGGCGGACCGATCGCGGCCGCAGCCGATACCGCGCTCCGGCGAAAGGAAGCGCCGTCCGTCAGGCCTCGCCGGCCTTGGCCGCCACCTTGTTCCTCAGCGCCGCCTGCGCCGCCGCGAGGCGCGCCACCGGCACGCGGAAGGGCGAGCAGCTCACGTAGTCGAGCCCGACGTCGGCGAAGAACGTGATCGAGCGCGGATCGCCGCCGTGCTCGCCGCAGATCCCGAGGTGCAGGTCCTTGCGCGCCGCGCGGCCGCGCTCGCACGCCATCTTCACGAGCTGCCCGACGCCCTGGCGATCGATCGTCTGGAACGGATCGTCCTGCAGGATCCCCGTCGCGAGGTAGCGCGGCAGGAACGTGGCCACGTCGTCGCGGCTGAAGCCGAGCGTGAGCTGCGTGAGGTCGTTCGTGCCGAACGAGAAGAACTCGGCCTGCGCGGCGATCTCGCCCGCCAGGAGCGCGGCACGCGGCACCTCGATCATCGTGCCGAGGTGGTAGGGCACCACGCGCCCGCGCTCGGCGAAGACTTCCTCGGCCACCCGCCGCACGATCTTCTCCTGGTCGACGAGCTCGCTCGTGTGGCCGACGAGCGGCACCATGATCTCCGGGTGGACGGCGACGCCCTCGGTCGCGACCTCGCACGCGGCCTCGAAGATGGCGCGCGCCTGCATCTCGGTGATCTCGGGATGGGTGATGCCCAGACGGCAGCCACGATGGCCGAGCATCGGGTTGGCTTCTTCGAGCGCCATCACGCGCTGGCGCACGCGCTCGGGCGAGACCCCCATCGCGCGCGCCACCTGCGCCTGCATCGTGGGATCCTCGGGCAGGAACTCGTGCAGCGGCGGGTCGAGAAGGCGGATCGTCACCGGGAAGCCCGCCATCGCCCGGAAGATCCCGGCGAAGTCCTTGCGCTGCTCGGGGAGCAGGAGCGTGAGCGCGGCGCGCCGGCCAGGGGCGTCGTCGGCGAGGATCATCCGACGCATCGCGAGGATCCGGCTCTCCTCGAAGAACATGTGCTCGGTGCGCACGAGCCCGATCCCCTCGGCGCCGAGCTTGCGCGCCTGGGCGGCGTCCTTCGGCGTGTCGGCGTTCGCGCGCACGCGCAGCACGCGGGCCTCGTCGACCCACGTCATGAACGTCTCGAGCGCGCCCGACACGACGGCGCTCGCGAGCTTCTCCTGGCCCTCGACGACCTCGCCGGTCGTCCCGTTCAGGCTTAGCCAGTCGCCCTCGCGGATCGTCACGTGCCCGTTGGTCAGCGTCTTGGTGCGGTAGTCGATCACGATGTCGCCGCAGCCCGCGACACAGGGCTTGCCCCAGCCGCGCGCCACGACGGCCGCGTGGCTCGTCATGCCGCCGCGGCTGGTGAGCACGCCTTCCGCCGCGTGCATGCCGGCGACGTCCTCGGGGCTGGTCTCGATGCGCGCGAGGACCACTTTCTCGCCGCGCCCCTTCCACGCCTCGGCCTCGGCGGCATCGAAGACGACCCGGCCCACCGCGGCGCCGGGCGAGGCCGCCAGGCCCTTGCTCAGGACCTTGCCGGCCTTGCGATAGCCCTCTTCGTCGGCGAAGTGCGGGTGCAGCAGCTGATCGACGTGGCGCGGCTCGACGAGGTTCGCGACGGCCTCCTGGTGCGTGACGAGCCCCTCGGCGACGAGGTCGACCGCGATCTTCACCGCGGCCGCGCCGGTGCGCTTGCCGTGCCGCGTCTGCAGCAAGAAGAGGCGCCCGTCCTGCACCGTGAACTCGACGTCCTGCACGTTCTTGAAGTGCCGCTCGAGCAGGCTCGCCAGGCGCACCAGCTCGGTGTGCACGGTCGGCATCTCCTCGGCGAGCTTCGCGATGGGGGAGGGCGTGCGGATGCCGGCGACCACGTCCTCGCCCTGGGCGTCGACGAGGTACTCGCCGTAGAGCGCCTTCTCGCCGGTCGAAGGACTGCGCGTGAAGAGCACGCCCGTGCCCGAGCGCGCGCCCATGTTGCCGAACACCATCGCCTGCACGTTGACGGCCGTCCCGACGAGGCTCGTGATGTTCGAGACCTGCCGGTACTTCACGGCGCGGTCGCCGTAGAACGAGCGGAAGACCGCGAGCGTCGCGCGCTCGAGCTGCTCGCGCGGGTCGCTCGGGAACATGTGGCCGGTGTGCTTGCGGTAGACGGCCTTGAAGCGGTTGACGAGATCGCGCAGCGCCTGCTCGTCGAGATCCTGATCGGTCTTGGCCCCGCGCTCGCGCTTGAGGGCGTCCATCGTCTCTTCGAAGGCGACCCGGGGCACGAGGGCGACGACGTCGCCGAACATGGAGATGAGCCGCCGATACGCGTCGTAGGCGAAGCGTGCCTTGCCGGTCTTCTTGGCGAGCCCCTCGACCACGGCGTCGTTCATTCCGAGGTTCAAGACGGTGTCCATCATGCCCGGCATCGACACCGCGGCGCCCGAGCGCACGGAGACGAGCAGGGGCGACTCGGGGTCGCCGAGCTTGGCGCCCATGGCCTTCTCGACCGCGCCGAGCGCCTCGTCGATCTCGGGCCAGAGCCAGCTGGGGAGCGAGCTCGCGCCGCCGCCGACGTCCTTGCAGACCTCGGTGGTGATGGTGAAGCCGGGCGGCACCGGCAGGCCCGCGGCGGCCATCTCCGCGAGATTGGCGCCTTTGCCGCCGAGCAGATCCTTCATGGACGCCCGCCCGTGGGTGACACCAGCGCCGAACCAGTACACGTGCCTCGGAGCGTCGTTCATGGCGTCGATCAGTTACGCACTCTCGCGCGACTCACAAGCTCCCCGTGGTCCGTGCTCTACTCCCGTCGTGGCCGAGACCCGTCCCCCCGAGCCTGCGCTCGCGGCGCCCTTCGCGGCGATCGGCGCGGCCGTGCTCGCGATCGCCGACCCCGTGGGTGGGATGGTCGTCCTGGCCGGGCGCCTGCTCCGGCGCCTCGTGCCGCCGCGCGTCGATCGCTACGAGCTCGTGCGGAACCTCCACAAGATGGGGGTGCGCTCGGTCGGCATCGTCGCGGTCACGGCGGTCTTCACGGGCGCGATCATGGTCATCCAGGCGGCGCCGCTGGTGACGCGCTTCAACGCGAAGGAGGTCGTCGGCTGGGGCGCCGGCTTCGCCACGCTGCGCGAGGTCGGCCCGCTCCTCATCGCGCTGATGTTCTCGGGGCGCGTCGGGGCCAACAACACCGCCGAGCTCGGCACGATGGTCGTCACCGATCAGATCGACGGGCTGCGCGCGCTGGCGATCGATCCGCTCGGCTACCTGGTGATGCCGCGCGTCCTCTCGATGGTCGTCATGCTCTTCGTGCTGACGGTGGTCGGCGACGTCGTGGCGATCTCCGGCGCCATCGTCGCGGCCAAGGCGCTTCTCGACGTGGACCCGCGGAGCTTCCTGAACTCGTTCGTCACGCTGCTCGATACCTGGGACTTCTTCACGGGCCTCATCAAGAGCGTCGTGTTCGGGATGATGATCGCGATCACGAGCTGCTACTTCGGTCTCTCGGTGAAGGGCGGCGCGCCGGGCGTGGGCCGCGCCGTCAACGCCGCGGTCGTCGCGGCGGCGAGCGGCATCTTCGTGCTGGACTACTTCTTCACCTATCTGCTGGGCTGATGCCGTGACCACCTCCTCGAGCAGCCGTGCCCACGCGAGCGGCGCCTCCGCCGAGCACCCGATCGAGCGCTTCCTCGCCACGATCGGCGCCGGCCCCATCGCGCTCGCCAAGGAACTGCGCGCCCTCTTCGCGATGCTGCTGATCACCCTGCGGCTCTGCGTGACGGGCAAGAAAGACCGGCGCGCGATCTTCGAGCAGGCCTTCCAGATCGGCAACCGCAGCCTTTTCTTCGTCTCGGTGACGATGGGCTTCATCGGGATGATCCTGGTGTTCCAGGCGGCCATGCAGGCGCTGCGGATCGTCCCCGATCTGCAGATGCTCGGGCCCACGTTCGCCGAGATCCTCATCCGCGATCTCGCCGCGTCGATCGGCGCGATGATGCTCGCGACGCGGGTGGGGGCCGGCATCGCGGCCGAGCTCGGATCGATGGTCGTCACCGATCAGGTCGACGCGATGCGGATGTGCGCGGCCGATCCGATCGAGTACCTCGTGGTGCCGCGCTTCATCGCGAGCGTCGTGATGACCTTCGCGCTGTTGATCTGGGCCGCCTTCGTCGCGTTCGTCGCCGGCATGATCACGGCGAACGTGGTGTTCGAGGTGAACTTCGCCACGTTCGCCAACTTCATGCTCGTCGACGCCGGCGACGTCATCGTCGGTCTGGTGAAGTGCCTCGCCTACGGCGCCGCGATCCCCATCGTCAGCGCGCGCGCCGGCCTCACCACGTTCGGCGGCAGCGAGGGCGTGGGCTGGGCGACGACGAGCGCGGTGGTGAACAGCTCGCTCGCCGTGATCGTGCTCAACTTCTTCATCAGCGCCGCCGGGTACTTCCTCTTTCCCGGCTGACGCGAACGGCGACGGTGCATCCCCGCAGTGGCGCCCGCGAGAGTTTCCGCTCGGGAAGGTGGGAGGCGAGGAACGGAGCTGCGTTCTGCTCACTGCACGTCGACGGCCTCGACGTAGACGACGCGGCCGCCGGGGATCCACACGCGGCGGATCTCGCCGCGCCGGATCCCGCCGAGCGCCGCGCCGAGCGGGGGCGGCAGGCCATCGAGGCGCAGGCGCAGCGGTGGCGCGGTCGTGCGATCGAGCAAGAGGCCACTGGCGTCCCACACCGCCCAGCGCGCCAGGAGCGAGCTCGTCGCGCCCTCGCCGTCGCCGTCCCCGGCGTGCTCGGTGAGCCACGCGCCGCCGCCCGCGACGGTGTGTGCGCCCGACGGAGCGTGCGTGACGTCGCTCGGCGGTGTCGGGCGGCCCTCGTCGGGGTGCGCGATCGCCGCGTCGAGCGCGCTCGCCATCGCCTCGCTGCTCGGGATCCCCCACACGACGCGCCGTCCGGCGACGAAGACCACGGGGCTGGCCGCGAGCCCAGCCTGCTCGAGCGCGCGGCGATCGGCCGCGACCCGCTCGCGCATCGGGTGCCCCTCCAGGGCGGCGCGCAGCTGCGCCTCGCTCACGTGGGCGAGGCGGCTGCCGATCTCGGCGACGTGCGCCAGCGAGAGCGCGTCGGGCGTGCGTACGAGCTCGAGCGCGACCCGCAGGGCCGCCTCCCCATCGGCGAGCGACGCGATCGCGAGGAGCGCCTCCGCGGCCGTTCGTGCCGCGCCGCTCGGCCGCGCGCCGAAGCGCAGGATCACGCGCACGGCGCGGACGGGATCGGCCAGCAAGCGCTCGATCACCGCGCCGGCCCGCGTCGCGTGCGGGGAGCCGAGATCCACGAAGGCCTGCACGGTCGCGCGCGCGCGCTCGGCGCTCGCCCCGCCCGCGACGGCCACGCCTTCGGGCACGGGAAGGTCCGCGTAGCGCAGGTCGGGCGCCGGCGGGATCGGGGCGACGCTGTCGCTCGCGCCGGTCTGCGCGTGGGCGAGCATCGTCTCGTACAGGCGATCGCGCGGGACGCCGGCGTCCAGCGCCGCCTGCGCCCGGGCCCGTGCGCGCTCGACGGCGTGCACGAAGCTCGCGAGGGGCTGCGCGCCCACCACAAGCTCGCCGTTCACGTAGAACGTCGGCGTCCCCTCGGCGCCCATCGCATCCCCCAGCGCCATGTCGCGCTCGATGTCGGCCTCGTGCGCATCCTCGTCGAGCGCGCGACGGAAGCGCGGCAGGTCGAGGCCCGCGACGGCGGCGAGCGCCTCCAGCGTCCCGCGATCCAGGTGGCGCTGGTTGGCGAAGAGGAGCGAGGCCATCTCGAAGAACGCGGCGTCGCCACGCTGCGCGCGCGCTTCGAGCGCGGCCTCGGCAGCCGGGAGCGCATGCTCGTGGAAGGGAAGGGGACGCTGGCGCACGACGATCCGCACGTCGTCGGGGAAGCGCGCGCGGAGCGCGTCGAGGGTCGCCGCGCCCCGCGAGCAGTACGGGCACTGGAAGTCCGTGAGCTCGACGATGGTGACGAGCGCGTCGGCGGGGCCCATCGCCGGCGCGTCGTCGATGGGCATGCGCCAGAGGTCTTCGTCGATCTCGTCGTCCGCGGCAGCCGCGTCGCCCGCGCGGCCGGCCTCGACGTCGGCCTCGGCCTCGTCGTCTTCCTCTTGCGCGAGCTCGAGCAGGTAGACGGTCGTGAGGTAGAGGATCGTCGGCCGCGCCTCGTCGGTCGCGCCGTCGACCTCGAACTGGCCGAGCTCGCGGCCGTCGGGCGCGCGCAGATGGAGCGCGTCGCTCTCGTCGATCTCCATCACGGCGACGTCGTTCTCGACGAGCCGGCTGCCCTCGACGCGGGGCGCGAGCGGGCGCCCGCCGAGCGTGATCGTGCCGTCCTCGGCGAGCGTGGCCACGACCTCGCCGTCGCTCGTGAGGCGGCCGTCCTCTTCGAGCGTGCCGAGCGCCTCGCCGTCGAGGCGCAGCGTGCCGTCGTCGCGCAGCGAGAGCACCGACTCGTTCGCGAAGCGCACCGACCAAGGCGCGCGCGAGGCGTGGACGCCTTGCGGGGCGCCCGCGGGCGTGGTCGTCGAGCCGCTGGCCGCGCTGCCCCCACAGGCGGCGAGGACGAGCGGGAGCACGACCCAGATCGCGGAGTGCCGATCAGCCACGGCGCGCCTCCTTCTCTTCGGCGAGCTTCAGCTTGCGGACGAGCTTCGCGTCCGGCGGCGGCAGCGGGTACTGGTCGAGCTCGTGTGGCCACACCCACGCGTGATCGGCGACGCCCACGTGGCGGACCTGCGAGCGCGCGCCGAGACCGCACGAATAGAAGAGGAGCAGCACATCCTTGCCGGCCTTGCCCTCGGAGGCGGGATAGCGGTGGAACGTGACGTCGACGATGTCGTCGACGATCACGTCGATCTCGCACTCCTCGGCGCACTCGCGCACGACCGCGGTCTCGGGATCCTCGCCGTCCTCGACCTTGCCGCCGGGCAGCTCCCAGAGCCCCGCGAGATGCGCCCCCGCCATCCGGCGCGTGAGCAGGATGCGGCCTTCGTGGCGGACGACGGCCGCGGCGACGACGATCGTGGGCATGCGGAGCGCGTTGTCGCATCGCGGAGGGGCGAGGTCGAGCGCGAGGGCGAGGGCGTCCGAAGGGCCGATTCCTGACCGCACGCCGCGTGCGTGGTATCCCGCCTCCATGGCCAAGAAGCTCAAGGTCGCGGTCCTCGGTGCCACCGGTGCGGTCGGTGAGGCGATGCTGCGCGTGCTCCACGAGCGCCGCTTCCCTGCGAGCGAGGTGATCGCGCTCGCCTCGCCCGCGAGCGCAGGGCGCAAGGTCCGCTTCGGCGACGGCGAGCTCACGGTGCGCGCCGTGTCCGGCGGCGCGTTCACGGGCGTCGATCTCGCGCTCTTCTCGGCCGGCTCGGGGCCGAGCAAGGAGTGGGCGCCGATCGCCGCGAAGGCGGGCGCGCTCGTGGTCGACAACTCGTCGGCGTGGCGCATGGATCCCGACGTCCCGCTCTGCGTGCCCGAGGTGAACCTCGCCGCCGCGCGCAGCCCCAAGAAGGGCATCATCGCGAACCCGAACTGCTCGACGATCCAGATGCTCGTGGCGCTCAAGCCGGTGCACGATCTGTCGCGCATCCGCCGCGTCGTGGTGTCGACCTACCAGGCCATCAGCGGCGCCGGCGCCAAGGCCGTCGAGGCATTCCGCGCGCAGGCCAAGGCCTTCGCCGCCGGCGAGAAGGTCGACCCGGCCGTGCTCAACGGCCAGCTCGCGGGCTCGCTCCTCATGGAGTGGAAGCGCGACGCCGCGACCGGCTACCAAGAAGAAGAGCTCAAGATGATCCACGAGACGCGAAAGATCCTCGGCGACCCCGAGATCCGCATCTCGCCGACGACCGTGCGCGTGCCGGTCATCAACGGGCACAGCGAGTCGATCGCCATCGAGGCCAGTCGCGCGCTCACCGTGGCCGAGGTGCGCGAGGCGCTCTCGCGCGCTCCCGGCGTGAAGCTCGTCGACGACTTCGGCAAGGGCGTCTACCCCAAGCCGGTCGACGTCGACGGCGAGGACGACGTGCTCGTCGGCCGCATCCGCGAAGATCTCGGCAACCCGGGTGGCATCCTGATGTGGGTCGTCGGGGACAACGTCCGCAAGGGCGCGGCGACGAACGCCGTCCAGATCGCCGAGGGGCTGCTGCTCGGCTGAGGTCTCCGCGCGCGGATGACGAATCGTCACGGGACGCGCGCCGCGCCGCGGCGAACGTGCCAGAATGACGAGCGAGGATGTGCTACGCAGCGCGGATCCTTCGCGCGGCCGCTCGTCTCTCGCGCCTCTCGACGGTGGAACACCCCTTGCTGAAGAGCCGCTTCATGCCCCGATCTCGCGCCCTGCTCGCGCTCGCCGTCCTGGGCGGGCTCGCGGTGCTCCCGTCCACCGCCCTGGCCCTCGCACCGACCGTCGGCGGGTTCGGCACGGGCACGCACATGGCGGGCAACACCGATCTCGTGCAGTACCCGATCGGCTCCCCCGAGTGCTCGGTTCAGATTCCACTCACGTTCTCGAGCCTCACCAACACGACCACGACCCGCTACATCGACGTCTGGTCGGCGACCAGCGCGAGCGCCGGTTGCCAGACCGGTACGGTGCGCGTGAGCACGACGAGCCCCGTCTGCACCTACGTCACGAGCATCCCCTACACGAGCGGCCCGACGTACACCGCGATGGTGACGGCGGCGACCCTGTTCGGAGGCTGCTCGGGCACCGACCAGCGCACGTTCTTCTTCTTCGACACGACGTCGACCCACGAGACGTCGATGACGTACACGACGTACTGGACGCTGACGGCCGCGATCGACGCCATCGCGCCGACGGGCCCGGTGATCGAGGGATCGCCGGCCGGGGACACGGTCCTGCAGGTCTCGTGGAACCAGTCGAGCTTCACGGACCTCGGCATCGCCGGTCACGTCAACGTCTACGTCGACCCCACGGGGTGCGCCTCGGGCGGAGACGGTGGCGCCTCGACCTCGACGCTCGTCGCCGGCCAGGTCGCGCCGGACACCGCCTACGCCAGCCCGTCCGCGTCGAGCCCCATCTCGGTGAGCACCAGCGGGCTCGGCTGGGGATCGGGCTCCTACGGCCAGACGGCCGCCATCGCGATCGCTGCCGTCGACACCGCCGGCAACGTCAGCGTGCTCTCGAACGTCGTCTGCGCGACCCACGTGCAGGTGAGTGGCTTCTTCGACGCCTACTGCGCCGAGCTCTCGGAGGCCGAGTGCGCCGCGTACTACCGGGGCTGCTCGGTGGCGATGCCCGGGGGCCGCACGGACTGGAGCGCGATCGGCCTCGGGCTCCTCGTGCTCGGCGGGCTGGTCCTGCGGCGTCGGAGCGCGCGATGAAGCGCGTCGCATCGGGCCTCGCGCTCGCCGTCGTCGTGCTCGCCTCGGCCGCCGCCCCGGCGTCCGCCCAGGAGCGGCGCACCCGGTTCGACACGCCTGCCTACGGCACGGAGTGGTCGACCACCCCGCAGTACCAGCCGAGCTCGGAGACGTTCACGGTCGAGCTGCGCGTCGGGACCTACCAGCCCGAGATCGGCGCTTCGTTCTCCGCCTTCCGCGGCGACCTCGGCCCGATGCTGGGCGCCGAGATCGACGGCCACGCCTTCCGCGTCCCGTACATCGGCCCGATCGTGTTCGGCGTGGGCTTCGGCTGGGCCGAGTGGAACGGGCCGGCGACCGCCACCGGCACCACCAGCAACGTCGGGGACACGGGCCTGAGCCTCGTGATGTTCACGGGCCTGGCTGGCTGGCGCATCGACGGCCTGGCGCGGAACCTGAACGTGCCGATCGTCCTGACGCCGAAGATCGGCGTCGACTTCGGTTACTGGCAGACGGGCGTCACGGGCCGCACGCAGGGCGACGGCTGGACGATCGGCCTGCACTGGGGCGCGCAGATCGCGCTCGAGCTCGACTTCCTCGATCCGCGCGCCGCGCATCGTCTCGACAACGCGTGGGGCATCAACCACTCGGAGATCTTCTTCGAGGTCTACGGCGCCGATCTCGGGCCCTTCTCGAGCCACATGCTGCCCCTCGGCACCGCGTTCACGTGGGCGGCCGGTCTCGGCTTCACGTTCTGAGCGCGCCGCGTGGGCGCCCCCGAGGATCGGCAGCGAGCGCTGGCCCCGGAGGGCCCGGACGGATCGGAGCCGATCACGAGCCACGCCATCTGCCTCGTCGTCAGCTACGACGGCACCGACTTCGCGGGCTTCGCGCGCCAGCCCGATCAGCGCACCGTCCAGGGCGCGCTCGAGACGGCGATCGCCACGATGAACGGCGAGTCGGTGCAGACGCGCGGCGCGGGGCGCACGGACGCCGGCGTGCACGCGCTCGCCCAGCGCGTGGCGTTCGACCCCGCGCGCGAGATCCCCGCGCAGGGCTGGGTGCGCGGCCTCAACGCGGTCCTGCCGCCCGACCTCGTGACGCTGGACGCGGACGTGCGCCCGCGGGGCTACAACCCCCGCTTCGACGCCGTCGACAAGACGTACCGCTACCTCTTCCAGGTCCGCGAGCACCGCGATCCTCTGCTGCGCGAGCGCGCGTGGTGGATCGGCGCGAACAAGCAGGGTCGCGAGGGCGGGCTCGACGTGGCCGCGATGCGCGCCGCGGCTGCCGCGTGGATCGGCACCCACGACTTCCGCGCGTTCCGGGCCGCCGACGACGAGCGCGAGCAGACGACGCGGACGCTCCACCGCATCGACATCCTCGAGCGCTGGTCCGGGCACCCGGAGCTGCTGGCCGTCGAGGTCACCGGCAGCGCCTTCATGAAGAACATGGTCCGGATCCTCGCCGGCACGCTCCTCGAGGCGGGGCGGGGCCGGCTCTCGGCGGCCGAGGCGGCCGCCCTGCTGGGCCCGGAGGCCCGCCGGGAGATGGCCGGATCGACGGCGCCGGCCCACGGTCTGACCCTCGTGGAGGTCCGCCTCGGGCGGGCTGGCGCAACGGGCGCTTGACGAAGTGCCCGCGACGGATAACCTTCCGCCTCCTTTTTCCGGCCGGCGTGTGTCTCGCGGGCCCGTCTTTCCCGGTAGCGAAGAGAACCCGACATGAATCAGCACCCCGGCCTCATCGGCAAGAAGCTCGGAACCACGCAGATCTTCGAGGACGACGGCAACGTCACGCGCGTCACGGTCGTCGAGGTCGGTCCCTGCACCGTCGTCGCCAAGCGCACCGAGGAGAAGGACGGCTACTCCGCCCTCGTGCTCGGCTTCGGCGCACGCAAGGAGAAGGGCCTCAACAAGCCCGAGGCCGGCTTCTTCAAGAAGGTGGGCATCAAGCCGCAGCAGCACCTGAAGGAGCTGCGCCTGCCGGCGGCGGAGGTGGCCAAGCACGAGGTCGGCGCGGTCATCAAGCCGTCGGACGTGTTCGAGGTCGGCCAGAAGGTCGACGTGGCGGGCCACACGATCGGTCGCGGCTTCACCGGCGTCATGCGTCGCTGGAACTTCCGCGGCTCGGCGACGGCCTCGCACGGAACGCACGAGTACCAGCGTCACGGCGGCGCCATAACCTCAAGGTCGCCCGCGTGATGGACGACAAGTACCTGCTCCTCATCGAGGGCGCGGTTCCGGGCGGTCGCCACGCGCTGGTGACGGTCCGCGGCGCCATCAAGAAGGGTGGCGGCAAGAAGAAGGCGAGCTGAGCCTCCTCGGGCTCGCCCTCGACGCCCCGGTCGCCACGCGCTGCCGGGGCGTTCGCACGTCTGGAGACACGATGAGCAAGCGACCGCAGGATCATTTCGGCCACCGCGCCCGCGCGGAGGGCTTCGCGGCGCGCTCGGTCTACAAGCTCGAGGAGATCGATCGCCGCGTGAAGCTGCTCGCGCCGGGCAAGCGCGTGCTCGACCTCGGCGCCTATCCCGGCAGCTGGACGAGCTACGCGGCGCAGCGGGTGGGCCCGCGCGGGCGCGTGCTCGGCATCGACAAGACCGAGTTCCGGGGCGCGCTGCCGGAGTGGGCGGAGATCAAGACGGGCGATGCGCTCACGCTCGATCTCGCGACAGAGCACGGCCCGGGCTCGTTCGACGTGGTGCTGAGCGACATGGCGCCGGCGACCACGGGCCACCGCTTCGTCGACCAGACCCGGAGCTTCGAGCTCTTCAGCAAGGCCCTCGCGGTCGCCGCCGCCGTGCTCCCCGCGGGCGGCCACTTCGTCGGCAAGATCTTCCTCGGCCCCGACTTCGAGCAGGCCAAGAAGGACGTGGCGCGGGTCTTCGAGGAGACGAAGATCGTCAAGCCGCCCGCGAGCCGCCTCGAGAGCTACGAGACGTTCCTGGTCGGCCTACGCCGCCGCGGCACCATCAAGCCGGCCTGAGCGCCGCTCGGCGATCAGCGCGCGGAGCGCTCGGCGTCCAGGCGCGCGGCCGTCGCACGCGCGGCCAGCCCCCACAGGAACGCCTGCGCGACGCAGTAGAGCGAGCCCAGGGCGAGCAGGCCGACCGACTCGTAGACGCCCATGCCGACGGCGGACCAGAAGCGGCCCTGCTCGTCCATCTGCGCGCCGGCCAGGAACGACTGCCCGATCCCCGCGCAGGTCGCGCTGAGCGCTCCGAGGAAGGTCGCCAGGCCGAGCCCGGCGCCGAGCGGCAGGAGCCGATAGCGTCCGCGCGTGCGCCACTCGATCACCGCGAGCAGGGCGCCCGCGCCTGCGAGCACGAGCGTCGCGATGCCGGCCGGCCCCTGCTGGAAGAGCGACGACGTGGACGCCAGGGTCCCCGCGATCGCGAGGCCGAGGATCAGGGCGAACCCCGACGCCACGCCGCCCACGAGCCATCGAACCGCCCGCGGCTCGCGCGCCGCGACGGCGCCCGCCTGGAACTCCTCGAGGGCCCGCGCGAGCTCGGTGGCGGTCGGGAAGCGCGAGGCGCGATCGGTCGCCATCGCGCGCTCGCAGATCGATCGCAGCGCCTCGGGCGCGTGCGCAGCGACTCGCCCGAGCGCGGGCGGCTTGCCCTCCAGCGCGGCCGCCAGCGTGGCGACGGCGGTGTTGCCTCGGTACGGCGCGTGGCCCGAGAGCACCTCGTAGATCATCGCGCCGATCGCGAAGACGTCGGTGCGCTCGTCGATCTCGTCGACGCGGCCGGCGGCCTGCTCGGGCGCCATGTACGACGGCGTGCCCATCACCGCGCCCGCCTTCGTCGCGCCGCCGTCGTCGGGCCCCTCACCGAGGCTCGCGCCGACGACGTCGCGCAGGCCGCCGACGCGCGCGATGCCCCAGTCGATGACGGTGACCTCGCCGTGGCGCCCGAGGATGACGTTCGCCGGCTTGAGATCGCGGTGCACGACGCCGCGCTCGTGCGCGAAGGCGAGTGTGTGCGCGATCTTCACGATCGCGGGGAGCAGCGCGAGGCGCGCGCGGGCGTCGCCGGCCGCCTCGATGGCGTCGGCGAGCGTGCGTCCGTCGAGCTTGCGCATCGTGTAGAACGGCTTGCCGTCGCGCACGCCGCGGTCGTACACGGGCACGACGCCCGGGTGCTCGAGGTTGCCGCTGACGAGCGCCTCCACGACGAAGCGCCGCGCGGCATCGCCCGACGTCGAGGGCTCGCGCATCTCCTTGAGCGCGACGCGACGCCCGAAGAGCGTGTCGACGGCCTCGACGACGCGCCCCATGCCGCCCTCTCCCAGCGTCGCGCCGAGCTCGTAGCGGGTGCTGCTCGGGACGGAGGCCAGCGCCGCGGGCGCGAGCGAGCTCGGCGCCTCCTCGATGCGGGCGCGCAGCGTCGCGGCGAACTGGGTGGCCTCGGCCGAGGCGGGCAGGGTGGAGCTACGCATCGGGGCATGATGCCCGCGAACGCGCTTCGTCGGCGACCTCGAGCGCGAGAGCGCGAGACCGCGCGACGGCCTCGATCAGGAGCGTGCGACCCGCTTCCAGAGCGGTAGGCGAACGTCGGCGGCCGCCTGGTAGGCGACGTCGAGCTCGGCGAACGCGGAGAGGGCCGCGCGCGGGTCGAGCCCTCCGGGGCCGTACTTCGGATCGAGCTCGAAGGCGTCGAAGCCGCAGCGATGCAGGTACAGCAGCTGATCGCGCAGCACGTTCCCGATCGCGCGGATCTCGCCCGCGAAGCCGTGGCGCTCGCGCAGCAGGCGGGCGAGGGAGTATCCGCGACCGTCGCCGTGCTTCGGGATCTCGATCGCGACGAGCGAGAGGCGCGCCAGGTGCGGCAGCAGGGCCTCGAGGCCTCGATCGTTGGGGATGCGCACGCCCGTCCGGCCCGCGCGCCCGAGCAGCGCGCCCGGCTCCGCGGCGAGGCGCGCGAGCGGGACGATCACGTCGGCCTCGGGCGCCACGGGGCCGTCGGTGACGTTCGCCCACGGATCGCCGTCCGCGACGACGTAGCCTCCCCGATCACTCGGCCGCGCTGACTCGAGCTTCCGGATGAGCGCCATAGACCGCGTCCTTGAAGGGCTCGTTCCCGAGCCGGTGGTAGGCCTCGATGAAGGTCTCCTCGTCGCTCGCACGCAGCGCGAGGTAGCGCCGCACGATGCGCTCCACGGCCGGCGCGACCTCGCTCGCCGAGAGGGCACGCCCGAGGATCTTGCCGATCGCCGCGTCGGTGCCGCCCACGCCGTGGCCGCCCGAGCCGCCGAGCGTGACCTGGTAGAACTCCTCGCCCTGCTTGTCGATGCCGAGGATGCCGATGTTGCCGACGTGGTGGTGACCGCACGCGTTGATGCAGCCGGAGATGTTGAGCGTCAGGGGCCCGACGTCGAAGACGAGATCCAGGTCGTCGAAGCGGCGCGTGATGTCGTCGGCGATCGGGATCGAGCGCGCGTTGGCGAGATCGCAGTAGTCGAGGCCGGGGCACGCGATGATGTCCGTGACGCGGCCCACGTTGGGCGTCGCGAAGCCGAGCTTCGCCAGCGCGTCGTGGACCTCCCGCAGCTCGCGGATCGGGACGTCGGTGAGGACCAGGTTCTGACGGTGCGTGACCACCGCACGGCCGAACGAGAAGCGCTCGGCCAGCGCCGCCACGGCATCGAGCTGGTCGGCGCTCACGTCGCCGGGGGGTGCATCGGGGCTCTTCAGCGAGAGGTGCACGATCGCGTAGCCGGGCGCGCGGTGGGGCGTGACGTTGGCCTTCACCCATCGTGCGAGCGTGCGGTCCTTGCCGAGCGCGAGCGCCTCGAGCGTGGTCGACCCGCTCGCGAGCGGCTCGTAGGCGGGCGCGCGGAAGTAGCGCTTCATCCGCTCGATCTCGGCGGCGTCGAGCACGAGGGAGGGCTCGTCCCGCAGGCGCGCGTGCTCCTCTTCGACGCGGCGGCGGAACTCGCCCGCCCCCAGCTCCTTGACGAGGATCTTGATGCGCGCCTTGAACTTGTTGTCGCGCCGTCCCTCGAGGTTGTAGACGCGGAGGATGGCTTCCGTGTAGCTGAGCAGATCGCGCTCCGGCACGAACGCCCGCATGCGCTCGGCCAAGAGCGGCGTCCGCCCCTGGCCGCCGCCCGCGTAGAAGTCGAAGCCGATCTCGCCGTGCTCGTTCTTCACGACGCGCAGACCGATGTCGTGGACGGCGATGGCCGCGCGATCGACGGGCGCGCCGGTCACCGCGATCTTGAACTTGCGGGGAAGGGCCGCGAACTCGGGGTGGAAGGTCGAGTACTGACGAAGGATCTCGCAGTACGGCCGCGGGTCGATCTCCTCGTCGGCGGCGACGCCCGCGAAGGGGTCCGAGGTCACGTTGCGGACGCAGTTGCCGCTCGTCTGGATCGCGTGCATCTCGACCGCCGCCAGCTCGTCGAGGATCGTCGGGACGTCCTCGAGCTTCGGCCAGTTGAGCTGCAGGTTCTGGCGCGTCGTGAAGTGCGCGTAGCCGCGATCGTACTTCCGCGTGATGTCGGCGAGCGTGCGTAGCTGCGTGCTCGAGAGCAGCCCGTAGGGGATCGCGATCCGCAGCATGTACGCGTGCAGCTGCAGGTAGAGGCCGTTCTGCAGGCGCAGCGGGCGGAACTCCTCCTCGCTCAGCTCGCCGGCGACGCGCCTGCGCACCTGGTCGCGCAGCTGTGCCGCGCGCTCGCGGACCAGTCGTCGATCGTGCTCGTCGTAGACGTACATCGCGCGTCGTCCTCGTCGGTGCTCAGGCCGGATAGCCGAGGCGGCGTCGCGCATCCTCGGGCCCGCGCGCCCGCAGTCGCTCGCGCGCCGAGAGCTCGCGCCCCTCGGGGCCCACCGGCGCCTCGATCGCGTAGACGCCGCAGACGACGCCTTCCTGCGCCCGCGCCCACGCGAGCCAGCGGTCGCGCTCGGCCGGATCCCGCGTCGCCTCGGCGTCGTCGTAGCGCTCGCTCCAGCGCTCGCCGCGGGCCAAATAGACGACCCGCCCGTCGAGGAGACGGTTCGCGGTGACGACGAAATCGACGGGCTTGGTGGCCATCCGAAGATTTCCCGATTGGGAAACCGTAGAACATCCTAGTCGCGAGAGAACGTTGCGGCAAGCGTGGCTCGTCCTTGACGCTCACGGAGGCGCAGCGTAGATAGCGCACCCCGCACGGCGGGCGGCTCCACGCTCGGGGATCGTCTAATGGCAGGACAACAGTTTCTGGCACTGTTTATCTAGGTTCGACTCCTAGTCCCCGAAATCGCTTCGTTCTTCGCTTTCCTGCCTGTTCCTTCGTCCCGTCTTCTGGCCCCATCGTCTAGTGGTTAGGACATCGGCCTCTCACGCCGGTAACCGGGGTTCAAGTCCCCGTGGGGTCGCTACTCGCGCCGCTTCTGCTCCGGCCGCTTCCGCACCGGCCGCTTCTGCACCGGCCGCTTCTGCACCGGCCGCTTCTGATTCGGCGACGAGCTCGTTCGGCGCGCTCCCGCAAGCGTTCTTCGCGCGGGATGCGCTGGAGGTCGCGCGGGATCTGCTCGGGCGCGTGATCGTGCGGGACGAGGTCGCCGTGCGCATCACGGAGGTCGAGGCCTACCGGCATCCGGGGACACGGCGAGCCACTGCCGCATGGGGCGCACGGCGCGCAACGCGCCGATGTGGGGGCCGCCGGGGCGCGCCTACGTGTATCTCTGCTACGGCATGCACGCGATGCTCAACCTCGTGACGAACGAGGTGGACGAGGGGGCTGCGGTCCTCGTGCGCGCGGCCGAGCCCGTCGCTGGTCTCGAGACGATCGCCGCGCGCCGGGGCGGCAAGCTCGATCTCGCGGGCCCGGGCAAGGTCGCGGCCGCGCTCGGCCTCGACACGTCGTGGAGCCACCACGCGCTCTACGACCCCGGCGCGCTCGAGCTGCGCGAGGGCAGCCCCGTCGCGCGCGCGCTCGTCGGCCCGCGCGTCGGCATCGACTATGCGAGCGTGCGCGATCGTCGGGCGCCTTACCGCTTCGCCGACCCCGCCTCGCGCGCCGTCACGGTGCGCAAGGCGCTGCGCCTCGAGCGGGCTCGCGGCGCGTAGCGCCGATCGGCGATGGCGCTCGGCCTTCAGCGCCGGCGAACGGCGCGGGTGGCCGTCGGCGCCTTCGGGGCCGCGCGCGGAGTGCCCATCGACTCGCCCAGGATCGCGAGCGCCTGCTGCTCGCGCGCGAGCGTTCCGCCGACGACCTCGCGCGCGCCCGCGCGAGCTCGCCTGTCGCCCCTGCCGGCTCGGGCGCGCCGCCGCGGTGGCCGGCCGAGACCGCGAGACGGTGGGCGTACGCGAGCCAGGCCTGGAACCGAGGGAGGCTCTCGGGGTCGTGGTCGAGCCCGGTCGCGATCGCCGTCGTCACGTTCTCGGGGAGCGACCACTTCCGCGCGACGGCCGATCCCACGTCGGCGTGACAGTCGTCGACGATGCGGACCCAGAGCGAGCCGCCCATGCATGGTGTGCCGAGCTTCTCCCAGAGGCTGCGCTCGGTCTCGAGCAAGAGCGCGCCGACGACGGGCTTGCCCACGTCGTGGAGCAGGCCCGCCAGGTAGAGCTCCTCCCGGACCGGAGGCGCCTCGTCGGCGAGCTCGCGCGCGAGGGTTCCCACGGCCACGCAGTGCTCCCAGATGTGGGTGAACGAGCGAGCGATCGCCGGGTCGCGCGAGACGAACACCTCCCGCGCCGCGCACTCGTGGAGCAGCATCCGCAGCTGGCGCTCCCCCACGCGCGCGAGCGCCGTCTCGAGGCTCGTCACCTGCGGCGTGGCGCCGATCGCCGCGCTGTTGGCGAGCCGCAGGATGCGGGCGACGAGGATCGGATCGCCCTCCACGATGCGCGCGATCCGGGCCATGCCGACCCCTTCGTTGCGCAGCAGATCGAGCGCCTTGAGCACCACGTTGGGCAGCGAAGGCAGCGGAAGCCGATCGCTCGCCATCCGCTGCTGCACGATGTCGCGCAGCCGCGTGCCGACCGATCGCGTCTGGGCGACCTCGATGCGATCGATGTCCTCGGCGCTCGGCGCTTCTCCGGCGCCGCGCCGGATCGAGGCGAGGTGCGGCGCGAGCCGCCCCTCGAGCGCGTCCTCGAGCGCGCGTGACGCGGCGGGCATGTCCTCGAATCGATCCTCGCGACGCTTGGTCAGCATCCGCAGCACGACGTGCTCGAGCGCGCCCGGCAGACCCTGCACCCAGCGCGAGAGGGGAGGTGGCTCCTCGTGCGTGTGGGCGACGATGAGCCGCCCGACGGCGTCGAAGTCGAAGGGAGGCCTTCCGGCCAGCGCCTCGTAGGCGACGACGCCGAGCGAGTAGACGTCGCTCCGCGCGTCGAGGTCCCGGTCCCCGAGGCACTGCTCGGGGGACATGTACATCGGCGTGCCGAGCACGAGGCCGGTTCGCGTGCGATGGGCGTCCTCCTTGCCGGCGAGCTTGGCGATGCCGAAGTCGAGCACCTTCACGCGCGAGCGCGCGCCCGACGAGACGAGGAAGAGGTTCTCGGGCTTGAGATCGCGGTGGACGATGCGCTTCTCGTGCGCGGCCGCGAGCGCGCTGGCCGCCTGGACCACGAGGTCGACGCACTCGGGCGGGGCGAGCTTGCCCACGCGCTCGAGGCGCGCGCCCAGCGTCTCGCCCTCCAGCAGCTCCATCACCAGGTAGTTCAGGCCCCCGTCCTCGCCGAGGTCGACCACGTCCACGATCCCCGGGTGGCGGATCGCGTTCACCGCGTGCGCCTCGTCGAAGAAGCGACGCACCAGATCGGCGTCGCGGGCGACGTCGGGCGCGAGCACCTTCACCGCGGCGCGACGGGGGAGCGAGACGTGCTCTGCGTAGTAGACCGTGCCCATGCCGCCCTGGCCCAGCTCGGTGACCAGGCGGTAGCTGCCGAGCACGCGGCCGGCGCGGGCGCCCTCGGGCGGGGGCTCGGCGGGCTCGGCCCGGGACGGGCGTGCGCCGGCGCGCGTGGCTGCGAGGGGCATCGACGTCGCCATCGGCCGACCGGGACCGGAGCTTGACCTCGCGGCGCGCCGAGGGTTTCGCGATAGGATGCCGGCGCGATGCCGTCCCCCATCACCACGTCGGTCGCGATCACCGATGGAATCCGTGTGTCGGTCGTCTCGAAGTACGTCCCGGAGCAGTCCGCGCCGCGCGCCGGCCGCTACGTCTGGGCCTACACCATCCGGATCGCGAACGAGGGCACGCGCGGCGCCCAGCTGCTCACCCGACACTGGATCATCACGGACGGGACCGGAAAAATCGAAGAGGTCCGCGGCCCTGGCGTGGTCGGCGAGCAGCCGCACCTCGATCCGGGCGAGACGTTCCAGTACACGAGCGGGTGCATGCTGGTCACCCAGCGCGGGACGATGCGCGGCACCTACCAGATGGTGCGGGACGACGGGACGAGCTTCGACGCCGAGATCGCCACCTTCGCCCTGGAGCTGCCGCCGACCCTCAACTGATCGACGCCCTCAGGCGACGAGGTCCAAGGCCAGGTCGTCCAGCTGCTCGCGCAGCTTCTGCTTGGCGCGCGCCTCGAGCTGACGCGCCCGCTCGCGCGAGACACCGAGCTCGCGGCCGATCTCCGCGAGCGACACCTCCGCCTCGCCCATGTAGCGCTGTTCGACGATGTAGCGCTCGCGGCGATCGAGCCGGGAGAGCGCGGTCGCGAGGCGATCGCGCATCAGGCCGTCCGTCTCGTGGAACGCGGCCACCGTCTCGGGGCTGGCGCCATCGTCCTCGAGCGCGTCGAGCATCGTGACGCCCGACTCGGCGTGCACCGGCTGGTCGAGCGACACGTCGCGCGCATCGAGGCGGCGCAGCATCTCTTCCATCTTCTCTTCGCTGGTCTCGAAGCGCTGCGCGAGGATCGCGTTCCGCTCCGCGGCGTCGGGCACGATGTTCCCGATGCGGGCCCGCTCGCGGCGGAGCCGGAAGAAGAGCTTGCTGCGGAGCGGGCCGCTGCCGGCGCCCACCATCGTCGATGCGCGCACGATGAGGTCGAGGATCAGGGCCCGGATCCAGTAGCCGGCGTAGGTGACGAAGCGCGTGCCGCGCTCGGGGTCGAACTTGCCGGCCGCGATCATGAGGCCGAGGTTGCCTTCGGCGATCAGATCGGAGATGCGGATGCCGTAGCGTCGGTAGGAGAGGGCGATCGCCACGACGAAGCGCAGGTTCGCGCGGACCAGCGCGTTCTTCGCTTCGGCGTCGCCGGCGAGCGCGCGAACGGCAATCTCGTGCTCGGTCTCGCGGTCGAGGAGGGGAATGGAACGGACCGACTCGATGTATCGGCTGGTGCCTGCGTCGCTCTGGTAGCCCGTGCTCATGACTGTAGATTACGTAACGTTAGGTAATCCGCAACCGGCCAAATCTCGATGGGGGCAGGGTCAAATCCGCGACACCAACAAAAACGGCCCTTCTCGCGTCGCGAGAGGGCCGTCGTCGTCACGCACCTGCCCGGTCCGCTGGGAGGGGCGGCGGACCGCGGTCGATCAAGCCGGAGAAGCTCGACCCGCACCCGCAGGTGCTCTTGGCGTTGGGATTGCCGAACTTGAACCCGGCGCCATGGGCCCCTCGACGTAGTCGATCTCGGTGCCTTCCAGGTACTGGAAGCTCATCATGTCGACGAAGAGCTTGATCCCCTGCGATTCGAACTCCTGGTCGAGGTCGGTCGTCTCGTCCTCGAAGAAGAGATCGTAGGTGAAACCGGAGCAGCCGCCGCCGATCACCCGGACGCGCAGGCCCTGTTCGCCCAGGTTCTCGGACTCGCGGATCTCGCGGACCTTCGCCGCGGCCTTCTCGGTGAGCTGGATCATCGCTGCTGCACTTCGCGGCCCCGCGGCCGCTCCGGGGTCCATCATAGGGTCACCTTTCGGAACTGTCACGTGGGGCCTCCCCACCGGGTGTGATCGCGGAAGGGGGCAGAGGCGACGCGCCGCGATCCCGGCCTTGATGCCGCGCCCGAGCAAGCTCGGGCGCTCGCCACCTCCCCCTGCGGTCGGTGCTCACGGCCTCAAGGCCGCTGCGCTCCGTCCTCGGAAGGCGAGGCCTATAGCCAATTGGCTATAGGCCCCGCCGCCAGGCGACGCCTGAAGGCCGGTCTCGCGACGCGACATGCAGCAGACCTCGACCGTTCTGCGCAGCAGCCTCGCGGCAAGACTTCACCCCTCCCTGGATCACACCCTCCACCGAACCTGGCCCCGAGCATCGCGCAGAGGCTCTCGAGGCGTTCCTGGTCGAGCGCATCGAACGCCGCAGGCTCGTTCGAGTCCACGTCGAGCACCGCCAGCACGCGGCCGTCGGTCGCGAGGACCGGCACCACGATCTCGAGCGCGTGCTGCTCGCGCAGGCGATGTGGCCGGGGAACGCCTCGACGTCGGGCACGAGCTGGGTCGCGCGCGTGCGGGCCGCGGCCCCGCAGACGCCGCGCGAGAAGTCGATGCGCAAGCACCCGTGCGTGCCCTGGTAGGGCCCCACCACGAGGCGGCGGCCGGCAGCCGCGCGATAGAAGCCGGTCCAGTGGAAGTGCGCGAACGCGTGGGACAGCTCGCAGACGACCGTGGCCATGGCCGCCACCCAGTCGTCCTCGCCCTCGAGCAGCGCGTCGATGGACGCACGCACGCGGTCGTAGCGCTCGGCGCGGGCGGCCATCCCCGCGTCGCGGGGCAGCGGGGGCTCGAAAGACAGGCTCGGCTCGCTCATGGGGCTCCTCCGTTGCCAGCGCGCAGGCCGGAGCGCGCCAGGATCGTCGCGACGAAGGTGCGACGCAGATAGAACGCGCGGGGCAGCGCGAGCACGGGCGCATCGCCCTCGCCGGTCGCGAGCCAGCGGCTCCGCGCGCTCGCCGCCTTCGGGCGCACCTGCAGCAGCTGCCCGCGCCGCGCCGAGAAGTGCTCGTGCCCGTGCGCGCGCAAGAGGCCCGCGAGCTCGTCCCAGTCGCTCGCGAGCAGCGCGTCGTCGCTCTCGCTCGGCGACCAGTAGAACGCGCTGCCGATCCGCCGCTGCTCGAGCGCGCCCGCCGCCTCGACCGGGACGAAGAGCACGCGCGCGAGCTTCGCGCGGGGCGCGGAGCGCTCCCAGGCGCGATCGAGCCCCTCGCGCGGGACCATGCACACGAACGTGCTCTCGCGCGGCCGGCCGGCCCCGTCGATCGGCGTCGTCTTGAGCTCGACGCCGAGCGCGCCGAGGTCGGGCCCGGCGCCGCGCCCACGGAGGCCGAGCGCGCGCTCGACGAGGGCCCCGACGTAGCCCTTGTGTCCGCTCCGTGCGCGGCGCGACCGAGAGCCGTCGGGCGATCTCCCGACCGTGGCGCCGGCGATGGCGCGCGCGCGCGCCAAGAGCTCGGGCTCGGTCGCGGGCTCCACGTCGGCGCTCATCGGGCCCTCAATGCCCTGCGGCGTGGATCGTCTCCGCGCCCGCCGGGAGCGGCCCCGCCTCGACCGGGAAGCCCTGCTCGATCCACCACGCGATGCCCTCGTCGAGGATCGCGGTGTGCGCGAAGCCGCGACGCCGCAGCTCGTCGACGACGTGGCCGGACGCGGCGTGCGGACAGGCGCAGTACGCGATGATCCAGGTCCCATCGTCGGGCAGGTGCTCGGCGAGCGTCTCGACGTCGTAGAACGGGAAGGGCGCGGCGCCGCGGACGTGCGTGCGGGCCCAGTCGCTGGGTGCGCGCGCGTCGAGCAGCACCATGCGTGCGTTGCGATCCATGGCGTCGCGCACCGCGCGGCCCGGGACGAAGCGATCTTCTCGCAGCTCGAAGCCGGGATCGGGGCCGGTCTCGTTCATCACGAGGTGGTCGATGTCGGGCGGTGGGCCGCCCATGGGCACCTGCGGGGTCGTGACGCCCGGCACGAGCGTGCGAACGAAGGCCACGACGTCGTCGAGCGAGGCCGAGTCCAGCGTGTCGCCGAACGCGGGCATCGGCGTCCCGCGCCGCCCGTGCTCGATCGTGTATCGGATGTAGCCGACCGAGGCGCTCCGCAGGAACACGGGGTTGGCGAGCTGCGGCGCGCTCACGCCCTCGCCGTTCGCGCCGTGGCACGACGCGCAGCGGGCGCCGTAGATCGCGCGGCCGAGCTCGGCGCGCCCCGAGACCGAGACGTGCGTGAGGTCGATGGGGGCCTGGGTGGCCCAGCTCCGGACGAACGCGATGAGGTTCGTGACGTCGGGCTCGGCGAGCGGGCCGCCACGGGACGACGCCCACGCGGACATCGGCGTCCCGGGCCGTCCCTCCTCGATCGCGTTGCGCAGGTACGCGTCGCTGACGGCGTCCAGGAAGTCGGGGTTGGCGAGGGCCGGCGCGTTGTCGGCCAGGTACCCTTCGCCGGTGGCCCCGTGACAGAGCGCGCAGTACGTGGCGTAGGCCACGCGGCCCTGACCCGCGGCCACGGCGTCGATCTCCGGCGCGTCCGGCGGCGGTGCAGGGACGGCCTGACCCTCCGGCGCGCCACAGCCCGCGAGCGCGAGCGTGGCGAGCAGGAGCGAGCGGCGGAGCGAGGGCGTCATGGGCCGGCGCAAGCTATCGCGAGCGCGCGGCTCGCTCAACGCTCGACGCGCACGATCGGGGCGCTATGTTCGGGGTCCAAGCTCGTTCTTTCTCAAGGGGGTGTCACGGTTTCGACGGGGGCAGTGAAACGTCGGGCCGCGTGCCGCGGGACTCGGAGACCGCGTTGAAAACATCCGGGAACCTGTAAGTGCGAACGACAGCACCTACGCTGTCGCGGCCTGAGTAAGGCTTAGCGACGGCCGTCGAAGGGAAGAGCCCGCCAGTGCTCTCCTGGAGGCGTCATTGAACTGGCTGGCCTCTCCTGCGCGATCGCTGGAAGGGGCGAGAATCCGGTTTTCATACCGGGCCGATCGCTGGCGGCGTAGGTAGCCCGTCCGTGGGGGACCTGCGTCGCGACACAAAACGCGGACTACGCACGTAGTGGCTCGACCGGATCGCCTTCGGACCCGGGTTCGACTCCCGGCGCCTCCAA
>JBGALT010000062.1:0-39792 GCA_044223665.1 Sandaracinaceae bacterium
AACAAGGTCGCCCAGTACATGACGACCGACATCTTCACCGTGCAGCCCGACGACGCCGTCGAGCTCTGCGCCGACCTGATGGGCTGGGAGCGGATCCGGCACATCCCGGTCGAGGACGGCACCGGCAAGCTCGTCGGCCTCGTCAGCTACCGCGCGGTGCTCCGCTACCTGAACGGGCTGCGCAAGACGAAGGGCGACGCGGGCGAGGCGGGCAGCACGCCGGTCTCCGACATCATGCGCCGCGATCCGATCACCGTGACGCCGGAGACGCCGACGCTCGAGGCGATCGCGCTCCTGCGTCGCTATCGCATCGGCTGCCTCCCCGTCGTGCAGGACGGCCACCTCGTCGCGATCCTCACCGAAGAGGACTTCATGGGGATCGCCGGCGACCTGCTCGAGCAGAAGCTCACCGAAGAGTCGTGAACGAATGACCGGCGCCAGGTTCGGGCGCGTCATCGGGCGCATCCTCGGCGACGTCCCGGGCCCCACCCTCCTCGTCACGACGCTCGTGCACGGCAACGAGCTCGCGGGCGCGATCGCGGCCGAGCGCGTGCTCGCGCGCCTCGAGCGCGAGCAGGTGCCGCTGCGGGGCGAGCTGGTGGTGCTCGCGGCCAACCTGGGCGCGATGCGCGAGAACCGCCGCCACCGCGGCAAGGATCTCAATCGCCAGTGGACCGACGAGAAGATCTCGGCGCTGCGCTCGCGCGACGCCGAGCTCGACGACGCCGAGGACCACGAGCAGCGCGAGCTCTTGACCGAGCTCGACGCGGTGTTCGCCCGCGCCGCCGGCAAGGTGTTCGCGCTCGATCTCCACACCACCAGCGCCGCCGGCTACCCGTTCGGCATCTACGACACGCGGGAGCAGGAGTCGTTCGCGCTGCGCTTTCCGCTCCCGATGATCCGCGGCCTGGCCGCCGCGCTCGCGGGCGTGCTCTCGAGCTACCTCGTCCGGCGCGGCGCGATCGCGCTCGCGGTGGAGGGCGGTCAGCACGACGACCCGAAGACGATCGATCATCTCGAAGCCACCACCACCGTCGCGCTCGAGGCCTCGGGCGTCGCCGCGGCCGGCAAGCTCTCGACGTCGGCCGCCGCGCACGCGCAGCTCGACGCCGCCCGCGGCGCCATCCCGCGGGCGATGGAGGTCGTCGCCCGCTACGCGATCACGCCCGACGATCGCTTCAAGATGGCCCCGGGGTTCGCGAACCTGGCGCGCGTCCGGCGCGGGCAGCTCCTGGCCAACGACGCCGGCGGAGAAATTCGCGCGCCGGCCGACGGCCTGGTGATCCTCCCGCTCTACCAGGGCCAAGGCGACGACGGCTTCTTCTTCGGCCGCGAGGTCTCGCGTCGGCCTTGAAGGCCGCGCCGGCTCGGGGTAGCGAACGCGGAATGGTCACGTCGCGCAGGGCGCCGCTGCACACGACGGTGCCCCCGTGGCTGCCCGCCGTGCTGCGCTGGCCGATCGCCCGTGCGATCACCTACGCGCGGCGGTACGCGCCGCCCCTCACGCCGCCGCTCGAGCTGGCCGGACGCGTCAGCGCCATCGGCCTCGTCCTCGTGACGGTGGCGGCCTGGGTGTTCTCCGCCCGCTGGGGCTTCCGGCACGACGGACCGGTCGTGATGTACGCCGCGCACCTCGCGCGCACGGGCCAGCACGTCCCGTACACGCAGATCTTCGACATGAACCAGCCCGGGACGTTCCTCCTCATGGGGATCGTCGACGCGCTCTTCGGGCCGGACGACTTCGCGCTGCGGATGGTGGACATCGCGCTCTTGGCCACCACGTGCCTGCTGACGCCGGCGGCGCTGCGGATGCCGCGGGCGCTGCCCGGCATCGCCGGCAGCTTCGCCTACGCCCTCTTCCACTTGCGGGCGATCGGCGCCGATGCGCTGCAGCGCGAGGTGTGGGTCCTGGCGGTGGCGTTCGCCGGCGGCGCGTGCCTGCGCTGGCGGGCCCCCGTCTGGTCGGGTGTGCTCGCCGGCCTCTTGATCTTCGTGAAGGTGCACGCGTTCGCGTTCCCGCTGCTCTTCCTGCTCGGCCACCTCGAGCGCGCGACGCGCGTGCGCACGCTCGTCCGCTGGAGCGCCGGGGTGGCGATCACGGTCGCCGCGATGGTGGCCGCGCTCCACGCGATCGGGGCCCTCGAGGCGTGGTGGTGGATCACGCGCAACTACCTGCCGCTCTACGCGCAGATGGCCGGACGCCTCTGCTTCGAGCCCGATCCGGTCGCCGGCTGGCTCGAGCGCGCGCGCCTGCTCCACGACGTCGAGCACGCGCCCCTGCTCCCGTACATCCCGTTCGCGGCATGGCTGGCGCTGCGCACCCGCGCAGGCTCCCCGTGGGAACGAACCACGTGGATGGCGCTCGGGCTCGTGGTCGTCGGATGGCTCTACCCGGCCATCGGCGGGAACTTCTGGACCTACCAGCACACGCCCGGATGGCTCTCGGTCGGCATCCTCGTGGCGCTGACGCTGACCGTGCCGCGGCGCGCGATGGCGGCGCCCTGGGTGGAGCGCGGTGCGATCCTCTACCTGCTCCTGCCGATGGCCCACGCGTCGCTGCATCCCTACGTCGACGATGCCCGCGCGAACCGCCTCGGTGCCGGACGGAACACCGTCGCGCAGTACGTCGAGCGCTTCCTCTCGGAGCACCTCGAGCCGGGGGACACGGTGCAGCCTTTCGAGACCGTGACGGGCGCGGTCGACGGCATGTGGCGCGCGGACGCGCCGCTGGCGACGTCCTTCGCCTACGGCTTCTACTTCTACCAGAGCCGCGACAACCCCGTGATCCTCGGGATGCGCGAGCGCTTCATGCGTGAGCTCGACCAGACGCGGCCCCGCTACTTCCTCCGCGCCGCGGGCGCGCAGTGGCTCTGCGGTGGCCCCCACACGACCGAGTCGTTTCCCGAGCTCGACATCTTCGTCGCGCACCACTATCGGCGCGTCGACGGCGTCCCCGGAGCGATGGACATCCTCGAGCGACGCGAGCCCTGGGAGTGACCTCGCTCGCGCGCGGCGATCAGGGAACGTAGATCGCCAGCGGGATCGAGTCGTAGTCCTCCTGGGAGTGGACGATCTCGAGGTAGACGAGCACGTAGCTCCCGCTCGGGACGCCGGCCGGGATGTCGACGCTGAGCGTCGCGCTGTCGCCGTTGTTCACGGTCGTGCGGGAGAGGCTCACGGGCGGGGTGAACGTGCCGCCGCCCACGGCCGCGTAGAGACCGAAGTCCGGCGCCGGAAGCGAGGTCCACGCCGTGAGCATGTAGGTCACCGTCTGGCCGGGCGTGGCGCTGACCACGGTGTCGGGCCACACCGCGACGCCCGAGTACGGCACCGCCGGATCGGCCGGCTGGCAGGGATCACGATCGTTGGCCACCGCGGCCGCGTTCGACCAGATCCGCGGCGCCACGTGGCCCGCCTCCCGCACGAGCACGTCGCGGCTCACGCGCAGTGCGCAGAGGTCGGCGATCTCGGCGCCCACGAAGAGCCAGGGCGAGGGAGCGAACGTGCTGTCGGAGAACTCCCACGCCGGAGCCGTCAGCGGCAGCGGATCGGTCGCCGCCTCGAACAGCTCGTGCGCGGCGCTCACCTCCTGCGACTCGCGCACGCTGAGCACCGGCGTGAACTGCGGGCACGTCGGCAGCACCGCGTAGGAGAACGGGTGCCCGTCCTGGGTCTCGGCCTCGTAGTGGAAGCCGCCGTAGGACTGGCAGCTGTCCCCGAGGCCCGCGTCGTGGATCCGCGTCGCCTGCGGGAAGTACACCATGTAGAGGACTTCGTCGTAGGTGCCGTCGCTCGCGGCCGGAAACGTGTGGTCGGCGATGCCGGCGACCAGCATCGCGATGATCTCGTCGTTCGAGGTGACGCTCGGCGCGCTCGCCGTCAGGTGCACGTTGGCGAGCACCGTCGCGGCGCCGACACCGTACTCCCCGCCCGTCGTGGTGAGCCAGTCCGAGCTCGCGAGCCACGCCGCGTCGGACTCGATCGCGGCACGCGCGGGCTCGTCCGCGTAGGTGATCACCACCATCTGCGGGTGAGCCATGATGGGGCCGGCCTGCCGGGGCACCTGCATCGGCGCCGCGTGCGGCGCGATCGCGAAGGGAGCGTAGGCGTCGGGAGCCTGCGCGGCGTCGACCCCCGCATCGGCGCCGCTCGCATCGGGCGGGCCGCCGTCGACGGCGGGCGGAGGAGGGTTGTCGCAGGCGATGGCGAGCAGACCGATCAAGCAGGCGAGGCGACGCAGCATCACGCCGAGCGTCGCACGCTCGTGGCTCCGCGGTCACGCCCGGCGCGACTACTGCGCGCAGCTGCTGCTGTACGCGCAGAAGCACGCGCCGCAGTTGCGAGGCGAGCAGTTGAAGTTCACCCAGTGGCCGCCGCGGCAGACCTGGCTCACCGTGCCGGTCCCGCACGCGGAGTCACCGCTCACGCAGCGCCACGTCTCGGCCGGTACGCCCGTGCACGAGTCGCCACCGCGGCCCGTGCCCTGGTGGCCGTAGCGGCAGTCGGCCGCGCAGCTCGAGCAGGTCTCGCCGCTCTCGCAGCTCGAGTTGCCGCAGACGGGCCCGCAGCTCGGGCACGCGGTCCACGCCGACCAGCCGCCCCACTCGCATCCCGCCGCCGTGTCGCACGAGCGCGTGCGCGTCTGGCTGGCGCAGCCGCCGGGGCACGTCTGCGACTGCATGTCGGTCTGGCCCGGAGAGCAGGTCCCGCTCTCGCCGCCGACGCACGTGCTCCACGCCGTCCAGTTGCCCCACTGGCACGTCGTGCTGTCGCACGAGCGCGAGCGCATCTGCGTGCCGTTGCCGCACGTCCCACACGCCTGCGAGCCCGTGTCCATCATCCCGGCCGCGCAGACGCCCTCGTCGATGCAGGCCCACGCGCCCCAGGTGCAGTCCGCCTGGCAGACGCGCGTCTGCGTCCCGCACATGCCGCACGTGCCGCCGGTGTCCATGTCGCCGGGCGAGCACGGGCCACCGCCGCTGCAGAGGCCGGAGTCGGTCCACACGCCGTCTTGGCAGATCTGCTGCTGCATCCCGCAGTGCATGCAGGCGATCGTGCGGGGCGGCTCGCCCGCCGTGCAGTCGCAGCTCGTCGGCGCCGTGCACGCACCCCACGTTCCGTTCGTGCAGCGCTCGACGCCGGTGCCGCAGCTCGACGAGCAGGCGCGCTCGCTCATCGTGCCGACGCTCGGGTTGGCGTCGTCGCAGTCGGTCGCGGCCGGAACGCCGTCGTGGTCGCCATCCTCGGTCGCCGGACGACACACACCCGCGACGCACGTGTCGGTCCCGGTGCACGGCGGATCGCACGCCGGCGTGCCGGCATCGGGGCTCGCGCCGTCCCGGCCGGGGCCACCATCGCGGGTACGCGGGCTCACCCCTTCCCCGCTCGCACATCCCAGGGCCGACGTCAGGCCCAGGACGGCGAGGGCGGCCAGACTGCTTCGCCAAGAAAAGGGCACCACTGATTGAAACACGCCGCGCGGGCCGAAGCCAACGTCAGCGGTCGATCCCCACCGGAGGGTGATCACCCGATCAGGATCCCGCTGAGCACCTCGCCGGTCGGTGGCGCAGAGAGGAGGTATCGCCCTCGGGCCACGCTGCCGCGCGGAAACTGCGGCACGTCCTGTTGCCAGGTGCACTCCAGCATGCCTCCTTCCGCCCGCACGTGGAGAGCACGAAATCCCATGTAGGTCCGCGAGATCGGGAACTGCGCTTTGTAGAGCGCCTCCTTCGCGGAGAAGAGCACGAGCGCGTGCCGCGCGCGCGCGTCCGGCGGGAGCGCCTCGAGCGCCTCGATCTCGTCGGGCAGCAGCACCGAGGGCCAGAGCTCGGGCTTGAGGCCCGGGCGGTGCTCGACGTCGATCCCGACCGAGCCGTGCTCGGCGCGGCAGACGGCGACCACCGCGCGGGTATCGCAGTGCGTGAGACTGCCGCGGACTCCCGGCGGCCAGATCGGCGCACGCTCCGTGTCGTTCAGGAGCGGCGGCGCGGCGATCCCGAGCCGCCCGAGCGCTTGCCGCGCGAGCCGGCGGGCGGTCGCGAACTCGCGCTGCCGCTTGGGATGCGCCGTGGCGACGAGCGCCCGCTCTTCGGGCGCGAGCTCGGCGATCGCCGAGGCGTCGATCGGCGCATCGAGCAGCACCACGTCGGGGCCGAACAAGGACGCCGTGGACGACATCGCCGCGAGCGTGCGCCGGGCAGCCGCGCGCGTCGAGGCGGGGGCGGCTTCAACCCGGCGCCACGCTTCTTCACGTGCCGCTGCGCGTCACCGCCCCAGAGTGGGCTCATGCGCGTCCCGGCCTCGCGGCTCGTCGTGTTCCTGTCGGTCGTCTTCACGGTGGTCGCGCTCCTGCACGGCTACGCGTGGGCGCGCCTCGTGCACGACCCGGCGTGGCCGACGCCGATCGCGATCGCGCTCACGGTGCTTCTCGCCGGCCTCGCGCTCTTGCTGCCCAGCTCGCTCGTCCTCGCACGCACGGCGCGCGCGCCATGGAACCAGCGCTTCGGATGGGCGGGCTACGTGTGGCTCGGCGCGATCTTCTACCTCGACGTCTCGCTCCTCACGCTCGATCTCGGTCGCGCGCTCCTCGAGGGCGTCGCGTACGCCAGCACGGGCGCGGCGCTCTCGAGCTCCTCCGGCATCGGGACCGCGCGCACGCTCGCCGGCGCGGCATCGCTGCTCGCGCTCGGCCTCGTCGGGGTGGGCGCGCGGCGCGGCCTGGGCGATCCGATCGTGCGCGAGGTCGAGGTGCCCATCGCCGGGCTCGATGCCGCGCTCGACGGCTTCCGCATCGTGCAGCTCAGCGACGTGCACGTGGGCCCGGTGATCCGCCGCGCGTTCGTCGAGCGCCTGGTAGCCAAGGTGCGCTCGCTCGCGCCCGATCTCGTCGCGATCACCGGCGACCTCGTCGACGGCTCGGTCGCCGAGCTCGCGAGCGAGGTGGCTCCGCTCGCGGAGCTTCGCGCGCCGGCCGGCGTGTTCTTCGTCACGGGCAACCACGAGTACTTCTCGGGCGCCGACGCCTGGTCCGCCCACGTGGAGACGCTCGGCATCACCACGCTCCGCAACCGCCACGTCGAGATCGCGCACGCGGGCGGGCGCCTCGTGCTCGCGGGCGTCGACGACGCGCACGCCCCGCGCTTCGGCGGCCACACCGACATGAAGGCCGCGCTCGCCGGGCGCCCCCCTTCCGTGCCCGTCGTGCTCCTCGCCCACCAGCCGCGGAGCGTGCGCGAGGCGTCCGAGCTCGGCGTCGCGCTACAGATCTCCGGGCACACGCACGGCGGCCAGATGCAGCCCTTCGGCGCGCTCGTGCGCGTGGAGCAGCCCTTCCTGCGCGGCCTGCACCGCGTCGGCGAGACGGCCGTCTGGGTGAGCGAGGGCACCGGAACCTGGGGCCCCCCGCTGCGCATCGGAACGCACTCGGAGATCTCGGTGATCACGCTGCGCGCCGCGGCAGCGCGCGAGACGGCCGTCACCGCGGCGTGACGCGGTCGACGACCGGCGGGCCCCGCTGGGCGCGCGGCACGGCCCCTCGACCCGAGCAGGGCGGCCGGGAAACCGGTCGTTCCGCCTCGGGCGGTCGCGCCTCTTTCGGATGGGTCGCGATGCGCCGGCTCGAGGGGGGGGGTGCAACTAAAGTTGACAGCCCGGACGTACGAATTCTTTCGCGTGAAGCCCATCGCTCCTCCGGCCCGCTCGCCCTCGGCCCACGCCGACTCGCCCACCCCCTTCTGGCTCCGATGCCTGGAAGCGCTGGCGGCGATCGACGCGGCGACGGCGGCGAGCGCGGACCTGAGCACGCTCGTCCCGCGGCCCACCGCACGCGCTGGAGGAGCCGACCCGCGATGACCGACGCCGCCGATCGCGCGAGCCGCTTCGGAGCGCTCCGCCTCCGTCGGGCCCGGACCACCGCGCACCGTCCGGCGCTGCGCGGGGTCGCGCTGGCGCTCGGGCTCGCGGTCCTGCTCGCGGCGATGCACGGCGCGTTGGCGCTCGGGATCATGGTTGGGATCGCGCTCGTCGCCCTCGGGCTGGCGCGGCTCGCCATCCGCTGGGCAGCGTGGGCCCGCATCAGCCGCCTGGTCCTCGCGCTCGACCTCGTCGCGGCGACGGCGGCGATCGAGGTCCTCGGCCGCGGCCATCCGGAGCTGGCGTTGGCGCCGCTCGTGGCAGTCCCTCTCGTCTCGGTCTATCGCGACGCCAAGCTCGTCGCGGCGACGACGGCCCTCACGATCGGTATCGTGCTCGCGACCTCGGGCGATCGTCCGGTCGAGGGCGTGCTCCGGGCGCTCGCGCTCGCGGCGGAGGGCTACGTGCTCTGCCGGCTCGCGGCACGGAGCGCCCAGCGCATCGAGCGCGAGGCGGCCTCGGCCGCGAGGGAGCGCCGGGGTCTGGTGGTGGCCCTCGGGGTCGCGCGCGAGGAGCTCGCCACGAGCCAGCGCGCCGCAGCCGAGCGAGATCTCGCCCAAGAGCGCGAGCGGCTCGCGATGGCCGCCCGCGCCGCCTTCCTCAACCACCTCAGCCACGAGCTCCGAACCCCGCTCAACGCGGTCGTGGGCTATCTCGATCTGCTCGGCACGAGCTTCCTCGACCCCGAGCAGGAAGGGCACCTCGCAGGGGCACGAACGAGCGCACAGCACCTGCTCGAGCTCGTCCACGACGTGCTCGACCACGCGAAGATCGAGGCCGGAAAGCTCGAGCTCGCCGAGCAGCCGTTCGAGGTGATCGAGGTCGTCCGGAACGTGACGTGCCTGGTCGAGAACGCCGCGAGCGCCAAGCGTCTCTCGATCGAGGTCGAGCTCGACCCCGCGACGCCGCCCTGGCTGCGAGGCGACGCGCTCCGCGTGCGCCAGGTGCTGCTCAACCTCCTCACCAACGCGATCAAGTTCACCGAGCACGGCCGTGTCCGTGTGGCGGTGCGGCCGCGCGAGGGCGATCTCGGCGTGCGCTTCGACGTGTCCGACACCGGCATGGGCATCGCCGCGTCGGCGCACGAGCGGGTCTTCGATCCCTACCGCCAAGCCGATGCCGCCATCGTGCAGCGCCACGGGGGCACGGGGCTGGGGCTCTCCATCTCGCGCCGCCTCGCCCGGGCCATGGGCGGCGACCTCACGTTCCACTCCACCGTCGGCATCGGAACCACGTTCCACTTCGATGCCCCGCTGCCGGTCGCCGAGCGCCCGCGCCAAGAGCGCATCCTCTCCGCCGAGCTCGACAGCGAGTCCGCGCCGGTCCTCCGCGTGCTGATCGCCGACGACAGCGCGACCAACCGCCTCGTCACCACCCGGATGCTCGAGGCCCTCGGCCACGACGTCGTGTGCGCGGAGAACGGCCTGCAAGCCGTCGCGCGATGCCTGGCCAGCTCGTTCGATCTGGTGGTGATGGACGTGGAGATGCCCGAGCTCGATGGCCTCGGAGCTACCCGGAAGCTCCGGAGCGTGGGCCTGACGGTGCCCATCCTCGGCTTCACGGCGCACGAGTCGGCGCAGCAGGACGCGGCGTGCCGTGACGCCGGAATGAACGGCGTGCTCCACAAGCCGCTCGAGCTCGTGCAGCTGCGGAGCGCGCTCGCGAGCGCCACGGCCCACGCGCGGCCCCCTCGGGCGAGCGCACCCCTGCCCGCGGGCCGACCGATCAGTGGCTGGGTCGACCGCGCCGCCGTCCGCGCCAAGCTCTCGGCCGAGCCTCAGCTCGAGGGACAGCTGCTGCGCTCGGTGGTGAGCGAGGCCGACCGCCTGGCCGCCGAGCTCCGCAGCGTCATGGATCGGCGAGACACGTCGGGAATCCGTCGCGCCGCCCATGCGCTCGGTGTGTGTCTCGAGAGCGTCGGCACCGAGGAAGTGATGGCCGCGCTGGCGCGCCTCGAGGACGCGGCCGCGGCCGGCAACGCCGATCTCGCGATCGCGCTCGCGATCCCGGTGCTCCAGGCGATGGCCGACGCGCGCAAGGATCTCGACCCCGGCTCGGGACCGAATCGCCGCGCCGCTTGATGGATCGACCATTGCTTCGGCGCCCGGCATGGACGTCATCGTCGTGGAAGATTCGCCGTCGGAAGCGCTGCTGCTCGAGCGCCTGATCACGCAGCTCGGGCACACGGTGCGGGGCGCGCGCACCGGCGGCAAGGCCGTCGAGATGATGAAGGAGCGGCTGCCGAACCTCCTCGTCACCGACGGGATGGTCCCCGAGCTGAGCGGGGAAGCGCTGACGCGTCTCGTTCGGTCCCAGGAGGCCGCGCGCTACGTCTACGTGATCTTCGTGACGAGCCGCGGCGACGCCGAGACCCGAAAGGCCGCGTTCGCCGCCGGCGCCGACGAGTTCCTCGCCAAGCCGCTCGAGCGTGACGAGCTGGTCTCGCGCCTGCGGGTGGCCGATCGGATCGTGCACCTCGAGACGCGCCTGCGCGGCAAGGTCCGTGAGCTCGAGACCGCGCTGCGGCGCCTGGACGCCGCGGCGGCGATCGCCGGGAGCGCCGCCATGGCGCGCGCGAACCACGCGCCGGCGTCGGAGCACGACGGAGACGCCCTCGTGCCGCGCGAGCTGGCGGAGAAGCCGTCCTGGCGGCGCATCGAGTCGATCGTCCAGCGCATGCTCTCCGAGTTCTCCCAGAAGGAGCTCTCGCCCATCCCGCTGGCGGCGGACTTCAAGCCCGCCTACGCCCGCTCGATCACGCTCACGAGCGTGGCCCTGGTCACCGAGGTGCGATTCACGATCACCGTCGAGAAGCCGGGCCTCTTGGAGATCGCCACCGGCCTCTTCGGCCCCGATCCGGACGAGGCGCTGATGGAGGACACCCTCGCCGAGCTCGCGAACCTCGCGATGGGCGGCGTGAAGGCGGCCTTCGCCGAGGACAGCGTGACGCTCACGAGCGGCTTGCCGGCCTCGGTGGCGCCCGATCACCTCGAGCCCAACGCGCTGCACCGGCGCGAGCAGCTCTACGGCGGGCCGAACGTGCGCGTCGGCCTGCGCCTCGAGGTCGCGCGCTGTCCCACCAAGCGCGTCCGGAGCTTCGAGCTCTCGGACGGGATGATCCTCGCGGCGCCCGTCACCACCGAAGGAGGCGTGATGCTCGTCCCCGGCGGCGTGCGCCTCGTGACGAACACCATCGAGCGGATCTCCAAGACGCTGCCCGACGGCAGCTTCGAGGTCATCGTTCCGCGCTGAGCTTTGGGGGGGGGGCGCGAGCTCCCGCAGGCCTCCGCGCGCGGAGGTGCCAGAGGCCCGTCCGTGAGCGCAGAGAGCCCGACCCGGTACCCCGGTCGGGCTCTTCGCGCGCTCGACGTGCGGGCGATCAGCCGGCCATGCGGGGCTCGGCCGAGAGCGCGCGGAGCTCCTCGCGGAGCGCAGCCACCCGCGGATCGTCGGGCCCGTGGGCCGACACGATGACGTCGATCTCGCGCCGCATGAACGCGCGCGCGCGCGCGAGGGCGCCACGACCGCGATACAGCTTGGCGAGCGCCGAGAGATTCGGCGTGACGCTGAGGTGATCGGCGCCGACCTCGCCCTGCAGGAGCTCGAGCGAGCGGAGGAACGCCGTCTCGGCGCTCTCGGCGTGCGCCCGGAGGAACTGCTGCGCCACCTGCATGCGCGCCGCGATCTGGGCGTCGTCGACGGGCTTGGAGAGCATGTCGTCCGCTCCCGTCTCGAACGCACGGAAGGTGTGCTCGCGCTTCGACAGCGTCGTGACGACGAGGACGTAGGTGTAGGCGTCGCGGGGCGTGGCGCGGATTCGGCGCACCAGCTCGATGCCGTCGACGTCGGGCATCATCCAGTCCGTCACGACGATCGGGAACGGCTCGCGGCTGTACTGCTCCCAGGCGTCGGCGCCGTCGACGGCGGTGCTCACCGTCAGCCCGTGACCCTTCAGCAGCCCCGCGACCAGGGTCCTCGTGGCGAGCTCGTCATCGACCACCAGTGCGCGCATCGATCCTCCACCCGCTCCCATCGGACGGCGGGGCGTCCGGGTTGAGGGCCTCGCCGAAGGCGCCGTCGAAGAACCGTCGCCGGTTCGCCGCGCGCGCTGAGGTTTTGACGGCCCTCGACCGATGAAGGGTGAATCCACCGTGATCCCGGCAGGAGGCAGCGCGGCACGCCCCGTGCTCGAAGGCCGGCCGGGGCACGTCGCAGCGAAGCCCGTCAGAGGAGAGGGAGCGGCATGGACGACGAGATCGTCAAAGAGTTCTTGGTCGAGAGCTACGAGAACCTCGATCAGCTGGATCAGCTGCTGGTCGAGCTGGAAGAGCACCCGACCTCGCGGGACCGGCTGGCCGGGATCTTCCGGACCATCCACACCATCAAGGGCACGAGCGGCTTCCTCGCGTTCCACAAGCTCGAGGCGATCGCCCACGTCGGCGAGAACCTCCTGAGCAAGCTGCGCGACGGCGAGCTCTTGCTCGACGGCGCACGGACCGATGCGCTGCTCGCGATGGTCGACGCGATCCGGAGGCTGCTCCGGAGCATCGAGGCGACCGGCGCCGAGCACGACGAGGACCCGGCCGACCTCGTCGCCTACATCACGTCGGTCACCGAGAGCACGGCCGCCGCGACGCCCGCGCCCGTCGCCGCGCCCGCGCCGGCGCCGGCGCCGGTGAAGACCGATGCGCCCGCGGCGTCCCGTCCTTCGCTGGTCGTCTCGAACGGCCGCGCATCGGTGCGCCCGCGTTCCTCGGCGTCGCTGCGTCCCCCCGCGAGCCGTGCGTCCGCGCTTCCGCCCGCGCACGTCCACGCCGTCGCGCCGGCGCCCGCGGCGGCGCCCGTCGCGCCCAAGCGCGCGGTCGAGGAAGCCCACGAGCAAGACGCCGGCCACGCGCCGCGCGCCGCCGAGTCGAGCATCCGCGTCGACGTCCAGCTGCTCGATCGCCTGATGAACCTCGTCGGCGAGCTCGTGCTCGCGCGCAACCAGGTCCTGCAGGTCACGGCCGGCGTGGACGACTCCGCCTTCCTCGCGACCTCGCAGCGCTTGAACCTCGTGACGACCGAGCTGCAGGAAGGGATCATGAAGACCCGGATGCAGCCGATCGGCAGCATCTGGGGCAAGTACCCGCGGGTCGTGCGCGACCTCTCGGTCGTCTGCGGCAAGCAGATCCGTCTCGAGATGGAAGGCGCCGAGACGGACCTCGACCGCAGCATCCTCGAGGCGATCAAGGACCCGCTCACGCACGTCGTGCGCAACTCGGCCGACCACGGCATCGAGACGCCGGAGATCCGCGTGGCGCGCGGCAAGCCCGCCGTCGGCACGCTCCGCCTCCGCGCGTTCCACGAGGGCGGCAAGGTCAACATCGAGGTCAGTGACGACGGCGGCGGCATCGACAGCGAGCGCGTGCGCGAGAAGGCGCTCATGCGCGGGCTGATCACGCCCGAGCGCGCCGCCACGATGAGCGAGCGCGAGCTCCAGCAGCTGATCTTCCTGCCCGGCTTCTCGACGGCCGAGAAGGTCTCGAACGTCTCGGGGCGCGGCGTCGGCATGGACGTGGTGCGCACCAACGTCGAGCGCATCGGCGGCACGATCGATCTGCAGAGCCGTCGCGGCGTCGGCACCACCCTCCGCATCAAGATCCCGCTGACGCTCGCCATCGTGCCGGCGCTCGTGATCGCGAGCGATGGCGACCGCTACGCGATCCCGCAGGTCAACCTGCTCGAGCTCGTGCGTCTCGAGGGCGAGCAGCGCAAGACGGCGATCGACGAGATCCAGGGCACGAAGATGCTCCGCTTGCGGGGGCAGCTGTTGCCGCTCGTGCACCTGCGGGGCGTGCTCGGCCTCTCCGAGCTCGCGAGCGACCACGTCAACGTGGTCGTGCTCCAGGCCGACGACCGCACCTTCGGCCTCGTCGTCGACGACATCAGCGACACCGAGGAGATCGTGGTCAAGCCGCTCGGCAAGGAGCTCAAGGGGGTCGGCGTCTACGCCGGCGCCACGATCATGGGCGACGGCCACATCGCGCTCATCCTCGACGTGATGGGCCTGGCCGAGCGCGCGGGCCTGCTCGACGAATCGCGGGCCAAGGGCACGATGGAGGCTGCAGCGATCGGCGCGGACGAGAAGGCCGGCACGACCCAGCGCCTCTTGGTGTTCCGTGCCCCGGGCGGCGCGCGCAGCGCCATCCCGCTCGACGCGGTGGCGCGGCTCGAAGAGCTCAAGGCGAGCGCGATCGAGCGCAGCGGTCACGACGAGGTCGTGCAGTATCGCGGCGAGCTCCTCTCCCTCGTCCGGCTCGGCAACGGCGAGGAGGACCACGAGACCATCCACGTCGTGGTCTGCAGCGACCGCGGCCGCTCGGTCGGCATCGTGGTCGAGCAGATCGAGGACATCGTCGAGCAGACGATCGACCTCTACGGCGCGGTCCACGCGGGCACGCGGGTCGGCTGCGCCGTCATCCAGGGCCGGGTCACGTCGATCCTCGACGTCCCCGCGATCATCGAGCGCGCCGACGTCGGGATCGTGCGCGCACGCGCCGCCTGAAGGCCGACCCGAGCACGAAGAAGGAGTCGAACGTGGGCAGCATCCAGATGTGCACCTTCACCCTGGACCGGTACCTCTTCGGGGTCGACGTCCGCCAAGTCCAGGAGGTCCTGCGCTCGCAGCCGATGACGCGGGTTCCGCTCGCGCCGACGCTCGTGCGGGGGCTCATCAACCTCCGCGGTCAGATCGTCACGGCGTTCGACCTGCGCGAGCGCCTGGGCCTCAAGCCCCGCGACCCGGACGTGCTCCCGATGAACGTCGTCCTCCGCAAGGACGAGGGCCCGGTCGCGCTGCTGGTGGACGACATCGGCGACGTGGTCGAGCTCGACGAGAGCAAGCTCGAGCGCCCGCCGAGCACGCTGCGTGGCCCGGCCGCCGAGCTGGTTCGCCGCGTCGTGCAGATGCCGGGCGCGCTCCTGTGCGTGATGGACACCGACCGGGCGACCGGCACGGCGGTCGACGGTTGAGACGAGAGACAAAGGCCAAGGCGGAAGGGAACCAAGGACGATGAGCTACACCAACGGTCAGACGAACGGTCACACGAACGGGAACGGTCATGCCGCGCCCATCGTGACCCGGGCGAAGAGCAAGAAGAGCGGCGGAGGGGCGAGCTGGTCGCTCGACACCGCCTTCCAGGCGATGGTCGAGGGCGCGCCGATCAACGTCATGATCGTCGATCGCGACCTCGTGATCCGATACGCGAACCCGCAGTCGATCAACCTGCTGCGCAAGCTCGAGCAGTACCTGCCGATCCGCGCCGACCAGGCCGTCGGGACCAACATCGACATCTTCCACAAGAACCCCCAGCACCAGCGCACGCTGCTGGCCGATCCGTCGCGCCTGCCGCACACCGCGCGCATCCACGTGGGCCCGGAGATCCTCGATCTCCGAATGGTCGCGATCCGCGATCAGGCCGGCGAGTACGCGGGCGCGATGCTCACGTGGGAGCTCGCCACGCAGAAGGCGCAGACGGAATCCGAGGTCGCCCGGCAGACCTCGATGCTCGAGAACCTCCCGATCAACCTCATGTACGCCGACCGCGATCTCGTCATCCGGTACATGAACCCCGCGTCGCGCGAGACGCTGAAGAAGCTCCAGCAGTACCTCCCGATCCGCGTCGAGCAGGTGGTCGGCAGCAGCATCGACGTGTTCCACAAGCGGCCCGAGCACCAGCGTCGGATGCTCGCCGACGGCCGCAACCTCCCGCACCGCGCGGTCATCCAGCTCGGGCCGGAGTCGCTCGAGCTGAACGTGAGCCCGGTGAGCGACGCCAAGGGCGAGCTCGTGGGCACCATGGTCACGTGGGGCATCATCACGGAGAAGCTCGCGAACGAGCGCAAGCTCGCCGAGGCGAGCGAGCGTGAGCGCGCCGCCGCGGCGGAGCTCAAGGAGAAGGTCGACTCCATCCTCGCGGTCGTCAGCGCGGCGGCGGCGGGCGACCTCACACAGATCGTGACCGTGAGCGGCAGCGACGCGGTCGGGCGCATGGGCACCGAGCTGCAGCGCTTCTTCGGGGACCTGCGCAAGAGCATGACGGCGATCGGCGGCAACGCGAGCTCGCTCGCGGCCGCCGGCGAAGAGCTCACGGCCGTCAGCCAGCAGATGAGCGCGAACGCCGAGGAGACGGCCACGCAGGCGAAGGTCGTCACCAACCTCTCGACCGACGTGAACAAGAACCTCCAGACGGTGGCCGCGAGCACCGAGGAGATGACCGCGAGCATCCGCGAGATCGCCAAGAACGCGAGCGAGGCGGCCCGCGTGGCCTCGCAGGCGGTGAAGGCGGCGCAGAGCACCAACGCCACCGTCGCCAAGCTCGGCGAGAGCAGCGCCGACATCGGCAAGGTGATCAAGGTCATCACCTCGATCGCCCAGCAGACCAACCTCCTCGCGCTGAACGCGACGATCGAGGCGGCGCGCGCCGGCGAGGCGGGCAAGGGCTTCGCGGTCGTCGCCAACGAGGTCAAGGAGCTCGCCAAGGCGACCGCCAAGGCGACCGAGGACATCAGCCAGAAGATCGAGACCATCCAGACCGACACGCGCGGCGCGGTGGACGCGATCTCCGAGATCGGCACCATCATCACGCAGATCAGCGACATCCAGACCACCATCGCGAGCGCCGTCGAGGAGCAGACCGCGACGACGAACGAGATGAACCGCAACATCGTGGCGGCCGCCCGCGGCAGCCAGGAGATCACCGAGAACGTGTCGGCGGTCGCGCAGGCGGCAGCCGAGACGACCTCGGGCGCGAACGACACCGACCGTGCGGCCTCGGAGCTGGCTCGCATGGCGGCCGAGCTCCAGGCGCTGGTCGGCCCTTCAAGGTCTGAGAGGGCGACAGGAACCTGTCGCCCTCTCTCGCGAGCGATACGAGGGGAGGCTCCATCGGATTCACTCCCGATGGAGGGCCACGTATCGGCCCCGTAAGGACTGAAACTCACCCCGCGGCGCGCCCTGCTCGATCTCGAGCCGGGGCGTCCGCGCTCTTGGTGAGGTCGCGATCGGGTCGGCGCGAGCGCTATCGAGCGTTCGCGCCGACCTACTCGATCGCCCTCAGAGCGAGCTCTCGACCTCGGGCAGCGCGACGCGGCTCTTCGCGAGCACCATGCCCACGTTGGCGGACGCGCGGCAGACGAACACCACCGAGTGCGAGGGCTGCTTCTTGCAGCGCATGAACACGTGGATGAGGTTCGAGCTGAAGACGATGATCTCGTTGAAGTAGTGCGTGCCGTCTTCCTGCTGACCGCGCGAGCGCCGGAAGAGCTTCTCGATGGCGACGACGCTCTGTCCTTGGAACAGGTCCGTGGTCGCCGCCGCGACGAGGTCGAGCACCTCCTGCGGGTGCGAGTCCACCGTCTTGACGCCGAGCAGCATGCCGGTCTGCATGTCGACGTAGCCGGCGGCCACGCACTCGGGAATCGAGCCCTGGACCTTGGAGAGGGTGCTGTCGAGACTCATCGGTTGCTTCCTTCTTCAAACGGCGAGCGCGGGGTTGCGCTCGCTACGACGGGAGCGAGGCTCGGGATGCCTCGTATCGGGCGACGAATTGCGCCTGTTCTTCGGTCTGGATGGACAAGGGCCGCAGCGAGCGGACGCGATCGATCGCTTCGAGCGCGGTGGCCCCCCGATGGACCAGATACGTGGCGAGGACAGTCCCCGTGCGCCCGAGCCCTGCGAGACAGTGTACCGCGATCCGCTCGCCTGACGCGATGCGCTGGTCGAGCGCGCGGCAGAGGCTCGCGGCCAGCTCGAGCGTCGGAGCCCGCATGTCCGTGATGGGCGCGTGCAGCGCCGAGAGGCCGAACCCTGCGAGCAGCTCGGACGCCAGCGCCTCTTCCTCGAGGCAGACCAGCGTGGTGATCCCGAGCGAGGCGAGGTCCCGGAGATCGTCGTCGGCCTCCCGCAAGAGACCGGGCCGCGGCACGCCCGCGAGCTGGCCGGGGAGGAGCCAGTAGAAGTGCCGCGGCCCCACGGCGCGCGGTAGCTGCGTGGCGAGCGGCGGGAGCGGCGGCGGAGCCGGCACTCCGGGCGCGAGCTCCTCGGCCTTCGCATTCGGGCTCGGAAGCGACGAGCCGCCGGTCGCGAGGAACTCGCGGACGTGCTCGCTCGCATCGGCGCCGAACATCTCGTCGCGACCGCCGACGCCGAGCAGCCGACCCCCGGCGACGATGGCCAGACGCCCGCCGAGCCGCTCTGCATGGACACGGTTGTGCGTCGAGACGAGCACGGCGCGATCGCGCGCCACCCGCGCCAGACCGGCGAGCACGCGCTCGGCATCGCTCGGAGACAGGCCCGCCGTGGGCTCGTCCACGAGGATCAGTGGCTCGGCCGTGGCGTACGCGCGGGCGAGGGAGAGAAGGCGCTGATCGGCGAGCGCGAGCGCGACGGCCTCGTCCTCCAGGCGCGCGACGAGCGCGTCGAGCCCCAGCTCGCGCAGGATGCCCACGACGCGGCTCGACTGGGCGGGGCGCGCGAGCCGCGATCCGGCAGGCCCACGCACACGTTCTCGCGCACGCTCGCCGTCAAGAGGCGCGCGTTCTGGTGGACGAGCGTCGGGCGACCGCGCTCGCCGAGGGGCCTTCCGACGTACCGAGCCTCGCCCCAGGTCCGGAACGTCGGCTGGGCGTCGTTCGCGCCGGCGAGGCTCCGGAGCAGCGACGATTTTCCCGTCGCCACGGGGCCCATGAGCACCGTGATGCCCGTGCTCGGGACGGACAGCGTCAGTGACGCAACGACCACGTTGGCGCCGAACGCGAGCCCGAAGGCATCGAGCGCGAGGATGGGCTCGCTCATCGTCCGGGCCGTGAGCGCCGCGCGGCGCCGGACACGCGCAAGTCATCGATCGGGATGGCCGCCAGCACGCTCGCGTGCCGCTCTTGCATGGCCGGGTCCACGTCGACGGCCGAGAGCACGCGGTCGATCGTGGCCCGCAGGGCCTCCGTTCCGGCCGCGGGGTCGCCGAGCAGCGCGTCGAGCTCTTCGTCACGCCCGCGCACCGCGCCCGCGATCTCGACCACCTGAGCGACGGCCCTTCCCGCGTCGAGCTCGCTCCGGAGCCGCTGGAGCATGAAGTGATCGTACGCGCGCAGCTCCTGCCGCTTGTTCACGCTCATGGCGATCTCGGCCAAGTTCACGCACTCCTGCCAGAGCCGGAGACCTTCGACGTGGTCACCGTCGTCGCGGTGCAGGCGCAGCCAGTCCACCCCGCGCGCGTGGATCGCGCGCAGCGCCCGACGATCGCCCACGCGCATGAGGCCGTAGCTCCGCCGCCCCTGGAGCTTCACGATCGCGGCAGCGATGCGCCTGAGGCGGCTCCGGAGCTCACGCGCGGCGGGCGGCGCGGACGCTTCGACGCCGCGGCGGAGCGAGACGATCGCGTGCCGCGTGTCGAGCGCGTCGCGCACGGCGCTCGCGAAGTAGGGCAGCCCCGTCGTCTGGCGACTCGCCGCGCAGAGCGCCAGATCGACGCCGCTCACCGCCTTCACGATCTCGCGCACGGCCGCGTGGGCGATCTCGATCGCCTCCCAGCCGAGCTCGGGATCGGGCTCGGTGCCGAGGCGCGCGCGAACGCGCCCGAGCTCGGTCCGGGTCTCGGCGAGCACGTAGCGCCCGAGAAAGCACACGCTGCTCACCTGCTCGGGGTCGCGAAAGCGCGACTTCGTGGGCGCGGCGCTCGCGACGGCGCCGTCGGGCCGCGCGGCGGCGCTCGACTCGACGACGAGATCGAGCTCCGAGGTGAGCTGGCCGAACGCCGCGATCGACGACGTGAGGAGCGCCTCGACGGCGTCGAGCAGCGGGATCACCTCGGCGGGCGCCTCGAAGGCCTCGTAGTCGCCGACGCGGATGCCCACGGCCCGCTCGGCGAGATCGCGCAGCACCTTGCGGATGTCGTCGGTCTCGGAGTCCGCGATGAAGGTGCCACTCGGTGATCGCCGCCGGACGCGCGGCGGTGCGTCCTTCCCGCTCAAAGGCTCGCCTCGGCGCGCATCAGGGCCTCGCGCGCTCGCACGAAGACCATGCCGAGGTTCGCCGAGGCGCGCGTCACGACGACGAGGACGTGCGACGGGAAGCGCTCTCCGCGGAGGAGCACGTGGTTCACGTTCGGGGAGCGGAGCAGCGCCGCCTGGACCTCGCGTCGCGGGAGATCGGGCGTGAGCGCGGCGTCGATCTTCGCGATCCGATCCGAGCCCATGAGCTCGGTCGCGGCGAGAGCGACCTGATCGAGGATCTCGACCGGATGGCTGTCGACCGTCCGAACGGCGACGAGCAGGCCCATCGTCGTGTCGACGTAGGCCACACCGATACACTCGGGCGTCGCCTCTTCCACGGCCGCCAGCACCCGCTCGATACGCATTCGTGCCGTCGTCCTGCCTGGAACGATGATGAGCGATTCGGCGGGAATCGCAACAAAGTGCAATGAGAGCGGACGCCCGCCCCAGCCCCACGGATCGAGCGACTTCCGCCGGGCCGGCGCGGGCCGCGCTCCGCGGCGCTCGGTCTCAAGGTTGCCCGGGCCTCGGCCGAGGATCCCCCCAGGAGAGACGGAGGAACATGGCCAGCGCACTCGTGATCGACGACTCCCGCGCCATCCGCGCGATTCTGGGCAAGCAGCTCAAGCAGCTGGGCTACGAGGTCCTCGAGGCCGAGCACGGCGAGCAGGCGCTCGAGCGGATCGCGAGCTGCGGCGGCGCGCTGCCGGTCGTGGCGCTCGTCGACTGGAACATGCCTCGCATGACGGGCATCGAGTTCGTCCGCGCCGTCCGGGCTCGCGCCGATCTCGCGTCGCTCCGCCTGATGATGGTGACGACCGAGACCGAGCTCGCGCAGGTCCGTGCCGCGCTCGAAGCGGGCGCGAACGAGTACCTGATGAAGCCGTTCACGGCCGACGCGCTCCTGGCCAAGCTCCAGGTCATGGGGCTCGCGTGACCACCCCCGCGCGCGTGATGGTCGTCGACGACTCGGTGGTCGTCCGGCGCGCCCTCACGACCAGCATCGAGAGCGGCGGCGAGTTCGCGGTCGTCGCGACGCTGCCCAACGGTGCGCTCGCGCTCTCGCGCCTCGAGACGACCGAGGTCGACGCGGTCCTGCTCGACATCGAGATGCCCGAGATGGACGGCCTCGAGACGCTGCGCCGCATCCGCGCCAAGTGGCCTCGGCTGCCCGTCATCATGTGCTCGACGCTCACCGAGCGCGGGGCGGCGGTCACCCTGGACGCCCTCACGGCAGGCGCGACCGACTACGTCACCAAGCCGAGCGGAACCTCCAGCTACGCCGCGGCGCTCGAGGCGCTCCGCGAGGAGCTCTTGCGGAAGCTGCGCGCGGTGGTCGGCGCGCGGCGCGAGAAGTCGGGCCGCTTCGAGATCGCCCACGAGCCCCTCGCGCGTCGGTCTGCGCCCCGCTCGGTCGCGCCGGTGCTCGAGCCCCCTCCGACGCTCCGCGATGCCTCGGCCTTCGTGCGCGGCGACGCGGCACTACCGAGCGTGCTCGCGATCGCGTCCTCCACCGGCGGGCCCAACGCGCTGCTCGATCTCTGGGCGGGACTGCCGCGGCCCTTCCCCGTGCCGATCGTCATGGTCCAGCACATGCCGCCCATCTTCACGCGGATGCTCGCCGAGCGGCTCACCGCGAGCGGAGGAGTTCGCGTCAGCGAGGGAGCGCAGGGGGAACGCCTCGGCCGAGGCGAGGCGCGCATCGCCCCCGGCGGCTTCCACATGGAGATCTCGGGCACCGTCGAGGAGCCGACCGTGCGCATCCACGAAGAGGCTCCGGAGAACTCGTGCCGCCCTGCGGCCGACGTCCTGTTCCGATCGGTCGCGCGCGTGTACGGCCCCCGCGTGCTGGGCGTCGTGCTGACCGGCATGGGCCAGGACGCGCTCGTGGGCTCCCGCGCGATCGTCGAGGCCGGCGGCCGCGTGATCGTGCAAGACGAGGCGACGAGCGTCGTCTGGGGAATGCCTGGCTTCGTCGCTCGCGCCGGCCTCGCGCGCGAGATCCTTCCGCTCCGTGAGATCGCGGGCGCCATCCGGCGCTCGTTCCGCCTCCAGCCCGAACAGCAGGGACGTGATGAGCATCGACGCGAAAGAGTTCCAGTTCGTCCGTGACCTCGTGCTCACCCGATCGGCCATCGTGCTCGAGCCGGGCAAGGAGTACCTCATCGAGGCGCGTCTCGGGCCGATCGCCCGCGAGCTGAGCCTCGACGGGATCTCCGGTCTCGTGGAAGCGCTACGACGCGCGCCCTCGTCGGGCCCCCTGACGACGCGCGTGGTCGAAGCGATGACCACGAACGAGACGAGCTTCTTCCGGGACTCGCATCCGTTCGACTCCCTCAAGAACGCGATCCTCCCGAAGGTGCTCGAGCGCAACACCGACCGGACCTTGAACATCTGGTCGGCGGCGTGCTCGACCGGACAGGAGCCCTACACGATCGCCATGACGCTGCGGGAGAACTTCCCGCAGCTCGACGGGTGGAAGGTGAACATCCTGGCGACGGATCTCTCCGAGCAGGTCCTCGCGCGCGCGCGCGCCGGTCGCTACCGCCAGATGGAAGTGAACCGGGGACTGCCCGCCAGCTATCTGACGAAGTACTTCGTCCGGCACGGCATGGACTGGGAGGTGGTGCCCGAGCTCAAGAAGTGGATCGACTTCCGACCGCTCAACCTCATCGGCGACTGGGGCGCGATGCCTCGCTTCGACGTGGTGTTCTTGCGGAACGTGCTCATCTACTTCGATCTCGAGACCAAGCGTCGAATTCTCGGTCGCGTGCGTAGGACGATGAAGCCGGACGCGTGGCTCTTTCTCGGAGGCGCGGAGACGACGATGAACGTGGACGAGGCGTTCCGCAGGGTCGTGGTGGAGCGAAGCCACGCGTACCAGAACGCGGCCTGAGCCGCAGGGGTGGAGACCATGACCATCGAAGAAACGAGTGCGACCCCGGATCAGCAGGCCCTGAGCGCGATGCTCTCGGACGCCGTCGTCGAAGTGACGAACGCCGTCTGCGAGTCGCTGCTCGGCGAGGTTCCCGACGAGGGCGTCGACACCGCGGGCGCCGACGAGCGCGTGTCCGGCGTCGTCTCGATCCACGGCGCCTGGTCGGGCGACGTCGAGGTGCGGCTGACGCCGCGGCTCGCCGGACGCCTGGCCCGCGAAGTGCTTCAGCTCGAGGGTCGCGCGGCCGATGAAGCGGATGTGCGGGACGTGGTCGGCGAGGTCGCGAACATGATCGGGGGCAACCTCAAGGCTCTGCTCCCCGAGCCGTGTCGCCTCTCGCTGCCGCACGTCCGGACCACGACGCGAAGCGACGTGGCCGACCTGCGCAAGACCTTCGCGATCCACGGTGAGCCCCTCGAGGTCGTCGTGAAGCGCGACGACCGGGAAGGAGGCACGCCGTGAAGGTCCTCATCGTCGACGACAGCAAAGCGATGCGCATGATCGTGGTGCGCACGTTGCGCCAAGCCGGCTGGAGCGGCGTCGAAGTGCGCGAGGCCGGCAACGGCGCCGAGGCGCTCGCGTCCATCCGGAGCGAGACTCCCGACCTGGTGCTCTGCGACTGGAACATGCCCGAGATGAACGGCATCGACCTGCTCACGCGCCTGAACAGCGAGGGGCCGAAGGTGCGCTTCGGGTTCGTGACGTCCGAGGGCACCGACACCATGCGCGAGCAGGCCCGCCAGCAGGGCGCGTTGTTCCTGATCGCCAAGCCCTTCACCGCGGAGACGTTCGGAACGGCTTTGACGCCGGTCCTCGGTCGCCCATGAAGCTCCCCAACGTCGGCGCAGTCGAGCATCTGCTCGTCGACCTGCTCGCTCGCCCCGTGCGATGCAGCAGCGTGGCGAGGCCCGGGCCCTTCCCGCCCGGTCTCTACTCGACCTTCGTCGACGACAAGCGCCGCGTCCGCGCGATCGCGTTCTCGGACCGAACGTTCGCGGCCATGACCGGCGCAGCGCTCGCGCTCATCCCACGGGGCGCGGCCGAGGACGCGATCCGCAAGGGACAGATCCCGGCGAACCTGCTGGAGAACCACGCCGAGATCGTCAACGTCGCGACCGCGCTCGTGAACCAGCTCAATCCTCACGCCGATCACGTGCGCCTGGGGGCGATCCACGACGCGCCCGCGGCGCTCGCGCCGGAGCTGCGCAGCGTCCTGACGAAGCCGTCGGCGCGCCTGGACGTCGAGGCGGACATCAACGGCTACGGCTGCGGCCGCTTCTCGATCCTCGTGTGACGCCATGCTGCGCTCGGTCCCCTCCGCTCCGAGAGACGACGCCGGCCGCGACCGGCGCGTCCTGATCGCCGAGGACGACCCCGACCTCGGGCGGATGCTCGCCGCGCTGCTGCGCAGCTGGGGTCGAGAGCCGGTGCTCGTGCCGGACGGCCGTGCCGCGATCGCCGCGATGACCGGCGAGCACGCGCCGCCGCGGGCCGTCATCGACTGGATGATGCCTGGCGCGACGGGCATGGACGTCCTGCGAGCGCACCGCGCGCGCGGAGGCAAGTCGCACGTCGTCATGCTCACGGCGCGCGACGGCAAGGACGAGATCGTGCAGGCGCTGGAGGCGGGCGCCGACGACTATCTCGTCAAGCCCTTCGACGCCGCGGAGCTGCGCGCGCGCTTGCTCCGGATCCCCAGGGCGCCGTCGGTGTCCGAGCCGCCCCTCGGCGTGGGCAGCGTCGTGGGAGGGCGCTACCGGCTCGAGAAGGTGCTCGGCGAAGGCGGCATGGGCGCGGTGTGGCGTGCGACGCACGTCGAGCTCGGCCACTCGGTCGCGATCAAGCTCATCCTGCCGGTCCACGCGGGCAGCCCGAGCGCGCGCGCGCGCTTCGAGGCCGAGGCGAAGATGGCCTCCCAGCTGCGCTCGCCCTACCTGGTGTCGATCTTCGACTACGGCATCACGCCGGGCGGAACGCCCTACCTCGTGATGGAGCACCTCATCGGCAAGAACCTCCGCGAGACGATCGAGCACGAGGGCCCGCTCGCGCTGCCTCTCGTCGCCGCGCTCGCCTCGCAGCTCGCGCGCGGGCTCGAGACCGCCCACGCCGCGGGCGTCGTGCACCGTGACGTGAAGCCCGAGAACGTCTTCCTCGAGGACGTGGGCGGCGACTCGTTCCTCGGCGCTCCGTTCCGCGCCAAGCTGCTCGACTTCGGCATCGCACGCGCGCTCACGGCGCCGGAGGGCGATCGCAAGACGGTCGAGAACGGTTTCGTCGGAACGCTCGGGTACGCGAGCCCCGAGCAAATCACCGGCGAGGCGACACCGAGCGCGGACACGTGGGCGCTCGGGGCCACGCTCTTGTTCGCCATGACCGGACGCGCCCCGATCCGCGAGGGCGCCGGCGCCGCGATGATGGTCGCGACGGCGCTCGGCCTCATCGCGCTTCCGAGCGAGAGCGGCCTCGAGCTCCCGGGCGCGCTCGACGAGTGGGCGCGACGCGCGTTGGCCGTCGCGCCCGAGGATCGCTTCCCCACCCCGCTCGCGATGGCGCGCGCGCTGCGACCCATCGTCGCCGGCCGTCACGACGCCTCGTGGATGTCGGTGGTGCCGCCGCCGCCGAGCGTGGCCGCACCGGCGGCACTTCCGGGCGCGCCTTCGCCCCGCGCCGAGGAGATCGCGCCAGCCCCCTCGGCGGCGCCTCCCGACGGTCTCGCTGCCGAGGTCACGCGCACCAAGAGAGCGCGCGGACGGAGCACCTCCGGGCGCAGCGACGACGGCACGAGCCCGGGCCGCCCGCGGGCTCGCCCGCGCAAGAGCGACGCGAGCGACGCCGCGGCGGAGCCCACCGCGCGCACGGCGATCGCGCCGACTCCGAGCGCCCCTGCGTCCATCACGCCGCGACAGCTCACCGTCTGCGTCGCCGTGGTGCTGACCACGTTCGCGCTCGCATGGACGCTCGCCTACCTCACGCTCGCGTGACCATCGCGCCCTCGTGCACCCTCGGCCGGGTGCGCCGCCCGTAGCCCTGCGTCGACGTGCGCACGCTCAGCGCGCTCGCACCCGCCGGCTCGGGCAGCCGGTCAGCTGCCGTAGCGGCCGACGATCTCCGTCACTTCCTCGACGAAGCCAGCTTGGTGGTAGCGCTCGAAGCAGTCCCACGTGGTGAGGGTCCGCGGATCCTCGACGCGGTCCACGAAGATCTTGCCGTCGAGGTGATCGACCTCGTGCTGGAAGGTGCCGGCCGAGATGCCCGCGACCGCGAAGTCGAGATCGCTTCCGTGTCGGTCCCACGCCCGCACGCGAAGGCGTGCCCAGCGCCGCACACGCCCGCGCAGGTTCGGGACGCTCAGGCAGCCTTCGTAGTTGGAGAACGTCTCGTCCCCGGTCGGCTCGAGCACCGGGTTCACGAGGACGGTGAGCGGGATCTTCGGCTTGTAGGGATAGCGAGGGTTGTCGCGCACCTCGATCGCGACGACGCGGATCGGCTCGTAGATCTGGATGGCGGCCAGGCCCGCGCCGTTCGCGTCGCGCATCGTCTCGACGAGGTCGTCGACGAAGCGCTGCATGTCCGGGGCGAGGAGCTCGTCGCGCGTCAGCTCGCGGGCGCGCTGCCGAAGGACGGGGTGGCCGATCTGGGCGATCTTGCGGAGGGTCACGAGGCCTGGTCTCGTTGCGCGGGTGATTCGTGATCAGACCATGAGCGGAACGAGCGGGCCCTGGTACTCGGGGCGCGAAGCCAGGTCACGATCGCCGAAGTAGGTCACGTCGGTGAGCCCGACCGCGTGGCAGATGCTGGTGAGCAGCCGGTTGTGCGGCACGCGCTCGCTGCTCGCGATGTTCCGCAGGCGCAGGTAGCGACCGAGCTTGAGCACGCGACCGCCACCGCCGGCGATGATCGCCGGATGGCGCGTCTCCTGGTTGTCGTGCCCGTCGTGGCCGAACTCGTTGTGCCAGAAGACGACGGTGTTATCGAGGATCGATCCCCCGTTGGGATCGAGCGGATCGCTCATCGAGTCGAGCACGTCGAGCACGTGCGCGAAGTTCACGGCGTTCCAGCGCAGGCCCGCGCAGAAGCCGTGCTGCAGCTCGGTGCGGTCGGCCCCCGACGCGCCCCAGTAGTCGTGCACGAGGTTCTCGTGGAACCGGAACGTCGTGCTGCCGTAGTGGCCCACGATCCAGGGCGTGCGGACCTCCGGCAGGTCGCTGTACCAGTTGGGGTAGTCGTTCAGGATCTGGAGCGTCGCGACGCGCGATCGCCCGCACGCGAACGCCTGCGCGATCACCTGCGCGTGGGCCCGCGTGACGGCCTCCACGTCCGCCACGCTGCCGAGGTTCCCGTCGTGGGTCGTCCCGTCGCCGAGGGTGACCGTGCACACGCCGGCCCCTCCGCCGCCCACCATCGGCTCGCGCGCCACCATCGCGGCGATGTGCCGCTCGATGCGGACGCGCTCGGCGCCCGAGAGCCGATCCCGGAGCGCCCGCAGGTGCGCGAGGTCGTGCTCGAAGATCGCGCGCTCGGCCGGGCTCGTGTCGACCATCGACGAACGCGGGGTGGCGGACGAGCGCGACGAGCAGCTCGGTGAGACGGTCGTCGTGGCTCGAGAAGCTCGTCGCGGTGTCGCGGAGCCAGACGCTCGTCGCCGGCGTGCCGACCTCGGCGCCGACCACGAAGTTCGCGCTGTCGCGATCGAGCGGGGGCTCGGCGCCGGTGAGCATCGCGCCCTGCTCGTTGTGCCCGTGGTAGTCGCGCCGGTCAGGCCGCGTCGCTTCCTTGCAGACCTGCGAGTCGAGCCCGTCGAGGATCGTGATCTTCGAGCGCCAGTCGGTCAGCGGCGTGAGGATCGCGTCCTCGCCCGTGAAGCCGAGATCCATCAGATCGACGTCGGTGGCGCGCGGCTCGACGCCGCTGCTCTCCCGCGGGATCCATCGATCGCGATCGACCCCGTGGGGCGAGCGCACGGCGAGGAAGCGCACCGGTGGGTCCACCTGGGCTCGCGCCCGCTGCTGGAAGATCGAGGGCACGAAGGCAGCCCCGGCGGCGGCGCCGCCGAGGAGCAGGTTGAACTTGCGTCGAGACATCGTCATGGGTGCGACGAACGCGGGGTGGCGGACGAGCGCGACGAGCAGCTCGGTGAGACGGTCGTCGTGGCTCGAGAAGCTCGTCGCGGTGTCGCGGAGCCAGACGCTCGTCGCCGGCGTGCCGACCTCGGCGCCGACCACGAAGTTCGCGAAGCGCTGCAGGAAGCAGCTGCGGAAACGGCCGCTCTGCGTCAGCGCCAGCGAGAGCGTCGGCGCATCGTCGAAGCTGCCGACGCCCGGCAGCTCGATCATCGACTCGACGGGCCGGCCGTCGGGGTAGAGGGTCTGCCAGCGGCCGTCGCTCGCGTAGCTCTCGAACGCGAGGCCGACCGGGTCGGCGGTGTGGTGGCATCCCGCGCACACGCCCGCGCTCCCCCGCGCCTCGACCGACTCGCGGACCGTCGGGTTCGGATTCATCTCGAGCTGCGCCTGGAGCGAGGCGATGGGCAGATCGGGAGGAATGATCTCGTTGCACATCGCGTCGCGGTAGACGCCCATGCCGCGGCGCACGACGTTGTCCTTGCCTCGCTTGCCGTGCGAGACGAGCCACGCGCCCATCGTGAAGAGGCCTCCTCGCTGGGTGGGGTCGAGCTCGACGCGAGCCAGGCCGCCGCCAGGATGCGAGACGCCGTAGACGTCCGCGAGCTCGGGACCGACGAAGGTGTGGCTCGCCGAGAAGACGTCCTCGAAGGTGCCGTCGCTCTCGACCACGACGTCGTCGAGGAACGCGCCGTACTCCTCTTCCATCTGGTCGACCACGGTGGCCGAGAGACCGACCTCCGTGCCCTGCGATCGGAGCGAGCCCAGGTGCAGCCACTGCCAGAAGAACTGGCGCCACACCGGGCTCGAGCGCGCGACCAGGCGACGGACCTGGCGCTCCCGCTCGTCGGGGCTCCCTAGCGAGCCGGCCGCCGCGCGTAGCTCGTCGTCGGGCGGCGCATCGGTGATCGCGAACGCGATGAGGTTCGCGATCTCGTCCCCCGTCAGCGTCGTGCGCGAGCCGGCCGCGAGCGGCGTCGGGCTCGGACCGAGCTCGGTGCGGTAGAGCAGCTCCGGCGACATGAGCACGGCGCGCACGACGGCGGCGAACGCGAGCTCGTACTCGTAGTCGGCGTCGAGGTCGGTGAAGAGCGTCCGCAGCTCGGCCACCTCCGCGTCGCTCGGCGTGCGGCGGTACGCGGCCGCGGGGAACCACGCGAGGAAGCTGTCGACACAGGCCGGCGTGCCCCACGTGCTCCCACAGCGCGTCGCGGTGTCTCCGTGGGCGACCACCCAGTTGGCGACGACGCGGGCGCCGTCGATGAGGAGCGTGACGTTGCCGTCGTCGATGCCGGCGTTCGCCGCGATGTTGTCGAGGTTGTGCTGGCTTGCGGTGGCGGGCAGACCGATGGTCGGTACTCCGTCACCGAACATCCGGACCAGCTCGGCGTCGAGCTGCGCACCGGTCAAGCGCCAGACGCGCGGCGGGAGGCGGTCGTCCTCGGCGACGACGCGCGCCGTGCCCGGCGGGCCGAGCGGATCGCCAGCGTCGATCTCGCCGGTGCAGCCAGGAGCGGCGCAGCCGAGGCCCGCCACGAGGGCGGCCAGCCCGATGCCCCTCGGCCAGGGCGCGCGTTTCGATCCGGACGCAGCTCGCATGGGAGGCTCCTTGGTCGAGGCAGGAGCGTAACGCGCGTACCGCGCCCGGTCGCTGGATTTCTCACATCAGGTGGTCATAGGTGCGCGTAGAGCCGACATGCTCGTTGCACCTCTTCTCCGCTTCTCCTCTGGCTCTTCGCCGCTTCTTCAGCGCCGCATCGCCGCCACCACGTCACCCATCGCGGGGGCGAGCGCGCGCGGATCGCGCAAGAGCGAGTGGCCCGCGCTCCCGAACATCGACGGGAGGTGGTGCCTGGCCTCCTGGTCGATCGCGAGCGCGTGCACGTGCACGCCCGACGAGCGCGCCTCGAGCACCGCGTGGGCAACGTCGGCGACGCCGTAGCGTCCCTCGTATCGATCGTAGTCGTTCGGCTTGCCGTCGGTCACGACGAGCAGGAGCCGCCGCCGCGCGGAGCATCGCGCGAGCACCGTCGTCGCGTGGCGCACGGCGGGCCCGATGCGCGTGTAGCCCGCGGGCTCGAGGCCAGCGAGGCGCGCACGCGCGTCGCTCCACGGCTCGCGCATGCCCTTCACCACCAGGAAGCGACAGTCGTGGCGAGTGTGGCTCTGGAACGCGGCGACGCCGAGCTCGTCCACCCAGCCCTCGAGGGCCTCGGCGAGCACGGCCGTCGCCTCGCGCTCCACGTCGAGAACGCGACGCCCTTCCACCCAGCCGTCGGTGGACAGGCTCGCATCGACGAGGAGGAGCACGGCGAGGTCGGGCGTCCGCCGCCGGCTCGATCGGTAGAGGCGCTCCGGAGGCGTCGCACGCGCGGCCAGCGCCGCGTGTCGGTCGACCATCGCGTCGTCGTCGACCTCCGGCCCGTCGAGCTGGCGTGCGCGCGGACGGCGCGCGAGCTCGAGGCGAGCGAGCTCGGCGCGCACCGCGTCGACGAGAGAGCGCAAGACCGGATCGGACGGCCCGCTCCGCGCGCTCTCGGCCACTCGCACGTGCACGCGACACCAAGCCTCGCGGAACGACCGCCGAGCCTCGTTCCACTCGTCGTACGGAACGCCGCCACCGTACCCGCCGGGCTCGGCGAGATCGGGCACGTCGCCGTCGAGCATCGCGTCCGAGCGGAGGAGCGACCGCGCGGCCTCGTTCGACCGCACCACTTCGCGCAGATCGAGCTCCTCCAGCGCTCCTTCGTGCGCGGCGAGCTCGTCCGAGCCGTCGGCCGCCTTGTTCCCGCCCTGGTGCTCCTCGATCGTGTGCACCTTCTCGAACGAGTGGACGAGCGGATTGTCTTCTGCCGCGCGGGCCGGGAGCTCCTTGCGCGCGATGCGGTCGCGCGCTCGCATCTTGCGCTCGGTTCCGCTCGGCAGGGCATCGACGCACGCGCCAGGGGCCGCGTGCGCGTCGGTCGGCGCCCGGGGCCGCGAGCGCCTCGGTGGCCGCGGCGCTCGCGATCCAGCCCCAGAGCGGGACCGAAGGGGCCACGGGAGCCGCGCCGAGCGCGGCGGCGTGGGCACGCGCGAGCGCGACCAGCGCGTCGGCATCCGAGGGCCTCGACGCCAGCACCGCGAGCGAAGGTGCCGATGGCGAGGTCGGCTCGCCGAGCGCGGCACGCACGAGCTCCTCGAGCGGCGAGGTCGATCGAGGGCGGGCGGCGAGCGCTGGCGCCGCCAACCTCTCGAGCAGCGCGGTCGACGCGGGGAGCTCGGCCTCCAGCCAGAGCCGCGCCGTGTGCGCAGCAATCACCGTCGCAATCGCACGCTCGACCGGCGTCAGCGCCGCATGAACCGGGACGAGCCCGCACCGGAGCATCGCCGCCGCGAGCGCGGTCCGCGCGACGTAGGCCTGCTCGTTCTCTTCGAGCGACGCCGCGAAGTCGAGCCCCGCCGGGAGCAGGATCACGCCGTGAGCGACGCCTCCCTCGGCCTCCGCCTGTCGCAGCTGGACGGGCATCCCCGAGATGGCCACGCCGATCGCCCGGAGCCGGTCGATCCGGGGGGCGAGCAGCGCGCGCCGGGCGACGAGCTCCGGTGCCTCGCGCGGCGCGAGGAGCGCTCGGCCGCGCTTCCACAACCAGGCGAAGAGCGTCTCGTCCCAGGCCACGACGACCTCAGAACGCCAGATCGATCAGATCGCCGAGCGCGCGCAACGTCGTCGCGTCGTCGGTGAGCGGCTCGGCGATCGCCGCTCGGCACGCCGCGCGCGGCGCGATCCCCGCCTTCACCAGGCGAGCCGCGGCCACGAGCAGGCGGGTCGACGCCGTCTCGCCGAGCCCAGCCTCGTGCAGGGAACGCACCTTCCCCGCGAGGGAGACCAAGCGCTTGGCCACGCCGACCTCGACACCCGCTTCCGTCGCCACGATCTCGGTCTCGATCGCCGCCTGCGGATAGCCCATGCCGATGGCCACGAAGCGCTGGCGCGTGCTCGGCTTGAGGTCCTTGGGCCCGCGTCGGTAGCCGGGGTTGAAGCTGGCGACGAGCGCGAACCCCGGGGCCGCACGCAGGGACTCGTCGTGCCGATCGACGAAGAGCTCGCGTCGATGGTCGGTGAGCGGATGGAGCACGACGATGACGTCCTCGCGCGCCTCCGCGATCTCGTCGAGATACAAGATCGCTCCCGCTCGGACCGCGCGCGTGACCGGGCCGTCCTGCCAGACGGTCTCGCCGCCTCGGACGAGCCAGCGCCCGAGCAGATCGGCTGCGCTCGTCTCGTCGTTGCATGCGACGGTGACGAGCGGTCGCCCGAGCTCGTGGGCCGTCGCCTCGACGAGGCGCGACTTGCCGCAGCCGGTGGGGCCCTTGAGCAGCACGGGCAGCCGCTCGTCGAGGGCGCGGCGCAGCACCTCGCGCTCGCGCTCGACCGTCCGGTAGTAGGGCGCGGACGCCGTCTTCAGCTCGCCGTCCATGGTCACTCCGCCGGGCTCGGGTCGGCCTCGGCCGGCGCCTTCGCATCGCTGGCGTCGTCCGCGCTCGCGCCGCCCGTCTCGAGCTCTCCCTTCGGCAGGCCGTGGCGGATGAAGTTCCACACGTAGGCGGCGATGCCGAGCGTGAAGAGCGTCGCCGCGAGCAAGAGCCCGAGGAAGTGGACCTCGATCTCCCGCTGCACGTCGAGGAACTCCATCCCCACGCGCCGCTCGAGCACGACCTGGGTGACGCCGGCGACCGCGAACGCGAGCGTCATCGCGATCATGCCGACGTTGCTGGTCCAGAACGCGAAGGTCGCCTCCGGCGCGTCGTGCAGCTTGCGGCCGGTGAGCGCGGGCGTCGCGTAGGCGATGATCGCGAGCACGATCATCGCGTAGGCGCCCCAGAAGGCCATGTGCCCGTGCATGGCCGTCACGAGCGTCCCGTGCGTGTAGAGGTTCACCTGCGGGATCGTGTGGGCGAACCCGAGGAAGCCCGCGCCCACGAAGCTCATCACGCCACAGCCCACGGTCCACGCGAGCGCCGTGCGGTTCGGGTGACGGCGGCCGCCACGACGCGCCAGCGTGATCGCGTACATCGCCATGCCGAGGAACGCGAGCGGCTCGAGCGCGCTGAAGATGCCGCCGATCATCAGCCAGTACCGCGGCGTGCCGATGAAGTAGTAGTGGTGGCCGGTGCCGAGGATGCCGGAGAGGAACGTGAAGCCGACGATCACGTAGAGCCACTTCTCGACGATCTCGCGGTCGACGCCGGTCAGCTTGATCAGGAGGTAGCTGAGGATCGCGCCCATGATCAGCTCCCAGACGCCCTCCACCCAGAGATGGACCACCCACCAGCGCCAGTACGAGTCGAGCGTCTGGCTCGCGGTCGGGATCATTCCCGGCAAGTAGAGGAGCGCCGCCATCAGGAGGCCGAAGAAGAGGACGCTGCTCGTCGTCGTGATGCGCTTGCCCTTCCACACCGTCATCCCGATGTTCGCGACGAAGAGCAGGACGTCGATCACGACCAGGAAATCCAGCGGCCGCGGGATCTCGAGGAACTTCCTTCCCTCGAACCAGTGGAAGTGGAAGCCGATCACGGCGGTCACGCCGACGAGCACGAAGGCGCCCCACTGCACGTAGGCGAGCCTGGGCCAGTAGAGCTCGCGGTCCGCCTCCTCGGGCACGATGAAGTACGCGGCGCCGAAGAAGCCGGAGAGCAGCCACATGACGAGCAGGTTCGTGTGCGTGGCGCGCGCGACGTGGAACGGAATCCAGTCGTGCAGGCCGTCCCAGCCGGCGTGTGCCGCGCCCATGACGAAGCCGTACACGAGCTGCAGGCTGAAGAGCAGCATGCAGGTCGCGAAGAAGTACCAGGAGACGCGCTGCGATTCGTATCTCACGACGGACCTCGTGCGTGCAGGGTGCGGAGCCAGGTGGAGAGCTCGTCGATCTGCGTGTCGCTGAGCGGCAGGCGTGGCATGAGCGTGCCCGGGCGCACCGAGGCCGGGTCGCGCAGCCAGCGCGGGAAGAAGTCGTCGGGCTGGCGGTCGGCCACACCGTCGAGCGCGGGGCCGACGTTGCCGCCGCGGCCGCCGAGCGAGTGGCAGGCGACACACATCTGACCGAAGACGGCAGGGCGACCATCGTCGGGCGGGGCCTCGGGCGTGCCTGCCGACGACGTGCGCATCGCGAGGACGGGCTCGGCCGGGAACCCGTTCAGGTCCATCCCGTTCACCCACTCGAAGAACGCGACGAGGTCGTCGATCTCGCCCTCCGAGAAGTCGTACTGCTGCATCCGGCGCTGCCCCGGGTACATCGCCGCGGGGTCGTGGAGCATCGCGCGGATGAACTCCGGGCCGCGACGCGCGTACACGCGGGTGAGCTCGGGCGCGTAGTAGGCGCCCTCGCCGAGGATCGTGTGGCAGCCCATGCAGTTGCTGCGCTCCCAGAGATCCTTGCCGCGCGCGACGGCCGGTGTGATCGCGTCCTCGTGCGTCTGCGCGGGGATGCGCTGGAAGGTGTCGATCGTCAGACCGACGAAGGCGATCGTGCAGAGCGCCGTTCCTCCCAGGAAGAAGGAACGCGCTGCAGACTTGGACAGCATCGTGTGGCTCTCGCTCCCCGCGAGCGCCACCTGCGCTCGCGTCACGAGCAGAGGTAGGCGCCCGTGAGCGAGGGCCGCTGATCCAGATCAGTCGCGGCGGCGCGACTGCGGGCGCGCGGCGCCGAGCGTCCTGCGGAGCGCGTCGATCGACGGCAGCACCGTCGCCTCGCTCTCGAGGACGAGCAGGCCCTCACGGCGCCAAGCACTGAAGCACCGGATCACCGTCTCGACGCGGGCGTCCACGTAGCTGGCGACCTGGTCGCGGCTCAGCGCGAGCGGGATCGAGATGCCGCCTTCCTCCCTTTCGTCGCCGAAGCGCTCGGCCAGGTCGAGCAGAAACGTCGCGATGCGATCGGGCACCGGACCGGCCGTGAGCACGTCGATCTTCGCGTGGAGCAGGCGCGCGTGGTCGAGCAGCGCGCGGTTGAGCGCCCCGGCGAGCGCGGCGTCGCGGGGCATGCGCTCGAGGATCGGCGCGGACGGAAGAGCGAGCACCTCGAGCTCGGACGTCGTCGCGAACGAATCGGCGATGAAGCGCTTGCGCTCGAGCGCGACCGGGACGGCCGGGCACTCGCCGGGGCCGAAGAACGCGACCAGCGTGGGCTCGTGCCCCGCCGTCGCGCGTCGCAGCTCCAGCACTCCGCGCAGCACCTGGTAGAAGTGCTCGGCCGGCGTGCCGCGGACCCAGAGCCGCTCGCCTCGCGAGAGCCGGTGGAGCGTGGCCCCGTGCCCGAGCTCGCGAACGAGCGACTCGTCCGCGCCGCGCAAGAGGCGCATCGCGCGTACGCGCCGCAGGACCTGCTCGCGCTGGGTCTCGGCGGCACGCGGCGTGTCGTTCATGCGAGGCTCCGTCGCGGCGCCTGCGTCGCCTGCAGCGCCGCGAGCGCGCGGGGGAAAACGATCTCGTTCTCGAGCCACACGTGGTGCCTCAGGTCTGCGTCGTGGTCGAGGAGACCATCGTAGAGCCCCCGCCAGCTCGCGCACGCCTCGGCCGGAGCCCGGAAGTTCTCGGTGAGCGCCGCGATCTCGGCCAGGAGCGCGCCCGCATGCTCGTGCTCGGCCCTCATCACCGAGACCGGGCCGGTGAAGCTCGGCAGGCCCGGCGCCTGCCCGAGCTCGAGCGCACGGATCGCCGGGAACAGCACGCGCTCTTCCTTGGTCATGTGTCGCTCGAGCTCGTCGAAGAGAGCATGCACCGCGCGCTCGAGCGAGAGGAGCTCCACGTGACCGGCGCCGTGGCGTCGCGCGACCTTGGTCGCGAGCGCACGCAGCCGCTGGCCTTCCGCGCGCGAGAAGCCGTGGTGGGCCGTCTCGACGTGCGCGACCACGTCGGCGAGCGACATGGCCTCGAAGCTGCGCACGTCGAGCGCGCGTGCCCCCGCCTCCGCCTCGACCAGGGCCACCTCGTCCGCGAGCGACGACACGGTCGTCCCGGAGTCCGCACAGGCTCGCTCGAGCGTGCGCCCCGCCCCGCAGCACCAATCGATGCGATGGCGGTCGAGGACGGAGACGGCGGCAGGGTGCTCGCGCAAGAGATCTCGGACGAGCATCGACGCATCGAGTGGCTTCTGGGTCATGTCGTAACGAGTCGTAGGCACGCCGAAACAAACGGCCTGATCCAGATCAGTTGCGGGCCGCCCAACGGCGCCTACGCCTCCGGCGAGGCCGAGGGCCTCGGAGAGGTCCCATGGTCGTCACTCTCGGTCGCGCGCCGCGTCCCGCCCTGGAGACCCCCGAGGCGCTCCTCTTGGCGTGTCACGAGCGGATTCGCTCCTTCGCCCATCGTGCGCGCCAGCTCGCGGCGCTGGATCCACATGGCGCGAGCGCCGCGGAGCTCGCGAGCGCCGCCCTCGCGATCTCGCGCTACTTCTCCGAGTCGATCGCGCTCCACGTCCGTGACGAGGAGGAGAGCGTGCTCCCGCGGCTGAAGGGCCGCTCGGCGTCGCTCGACGCCGCGCTCGCGGCGATGGAAGCCGATCACGATCGGGATGCCCCGTGGATCGAGGCGCTGGTCCGTGCGCTACGACACGTCGCCGAGCATCCGGAGCGGCTGTCCGACGAGCGGCTCGCGCTCGCGACCGCCTCGCGCCGGGTGGAAGAGCACCTCGCTGCGCACCTCGCGGCGGAGGAAGCGACCATCCTTCCCGCGCTCGCCGGGCTCGCCGCCCACGAGCGAGACGCAATCGTCCGGGAGATCCGCGCGCGGCGTCAGCCCGGCTGACCGGACGGGCGAGCATTCCTCCCCGATCCGCGCGCCCGGGCGGGTGTGGCACTCGTGTCGATCGCCATTGTGCTTCGCGGCGCGGGGCGTACGCTCCCGGCGTTCTGAAACCGGAGGAGTGGAACATGGCGAATCTCAAGAACGGATCGAAGGGCCCCGAGGTCGAGCAGCTGCAGCGGGATCTCAACGCGCTCGGCTTCACCATCGGCGTCGACGGGATCTTCGGCGAGGACACCCTGTCCGGGGTCGAGCAGCTCCAGTGGATGTTCGGCTACACGGTCGATGGGATCGTCGGTGAGGGCACCCAGAAGCTCATCACGGCGCAGAAGGGCAACGGCTGGAACGCCGGCACGCGCGAGGGCCTGGTCGCGGCGCTCCGAGCGCAGGGCAAGAGCGATGGAAACAAGGTCATCGGCGTCGACCTGAAGCACACGCTCAAGGCGGGCGCCAAGGGCGCCGACGTCGCGTATCTGCAGCGGCGCCTCCGCGCGCTCGGCTTCGATGCGCCCCTGAGCGCCTCGTTCGACGACAAGACCACCGCGGCCGTCAAGGAGCTCCAGACCGCGTGGGGCTACGACGTCGATGGCGTCGTCGGCGCCGGGACGCACGGGCTGATCAACGCGCAGCTCGGCTACGGCTGGAGCAAGGGACAGCCGACGAGGAAGTGAGGGCGCGGCGGCCGCGCGCCGCGCGCGATCGGCGCACCACGAGGGCCAAGCCGAGCACGAGCATCGGCAGGCCCGCGGAGCTCCGGGCGCCTTCACCGACGCGGCAGCCACAGCCACCGCTCGGTGGGGCGCTCGCGCGCGCTGCGTCCGAGCGCGTGCCCCCGTCGTCCGGGCTGGCCGCGTCCGCGCCGGCGCCGGCGTCGTCGGTCATCGTGTCGGGGGGCATCATGTCGTCGGGCTCGTCGGGGGTCGGGCCCGGCCCTTCGGTCGGCGGCGGGGCGCCGGGCGTCGGCACCCACACGCCGAGCAGATCCACGACGAGGTGTGTGCGCGCGTTCGAGAAGAGGCAGAGCGAGCCCGCGCCCGTCGCCGACACGCTGACGGCGGCGATGGGATCGTCGGCGTCGAAGTTCAGGCTCGAGGTTCGCGGCACGTCGATCCCGCACGGGTACGCGGTGACGTAGCCGCGGGTGCCGGGGGAGATGGTCGCCAGGCTCACGACGGCCGCGCGCACGTCGGCCGGCATCCCCGGCGCCGCCTGGATCGGCAGCTCGATCGTCTGCCCCTCGCCGAGGCGCCCGGTCCACCGCGCGCCCGGATCGCGCGTGTCGAGCACGCGCACCGGGGAGAGCGGCTGGAACGAGAGCTCGCCTTGCTCGACCAGGTAGCCGGTGACGTCGACGACGAGGTCGACGCCGACGCTCGAGACGAAGCAGAGGCGCCCGTCGCTGCCCAGCGCCGAGATCACCGTGTTGGCGGTCACGGAGCTGCCGACGAAGTTGATGTTGCTCGTCGACGGGGTCGCCGCGCCGCACGGGAAGGCCGCGACGAACCCCGCATCGACGCCGCCCTGGATCGCGGCGGCGCTGACGACGACGCCGCGCGCATCGGCAGGCGCGCGCACGTCGACCGCGTACGGCTCTCCCGCCACGAGCGGCGCCGCCAGCGCGCGCGTGTCGAGGACGCGCTCGGGACCCGCCGTGCGCAGGCCCCAGCCCGTGCTCGCGAAGGCGCCGAAGAGATCGGCGACGACCTCGACGTCGGCGCTCGCGACGAACGCGACCGCGCCCCCGGTCCCGAGCGCGACCGAGGCAGCGTTCGCGCGCACGGCGTTCGCGCGCACGCGCGGCGGCGTGTAGTTCACCGTCGAGATCGGGGCCGACACGCCCGCCGGCTCGGCGACGAGGAACCCGGCCGACGTGAGCGGGACGGCGGCGAGCCCCAGCCAGACCGCGCTCGTGCCCGCCGGCGCCCCGGGGAAGACCGGGAGAGAGCCGCTGCGGCCCGGGCCGAGGGGCCCGCTGCTCGCGCCGTCGCTCCGCACGAGCGCGGTCGACGCCTCGGGCGTGCGCGTGTCGAACAATCGCGTGGGCGTCAGCGCCGTGAAGCGCGTCGGCCCCCCGAGCGCGGTCACCGCGGGCAGGACCACCTCGGCGTGGAGCGCGGCCTCGCTCGGCTCCGGCGGGGCGCCCGACCCACAGCGCACGGGGTCCGTCAGGCACACGCCGCCGCTCGCGGCGCAGTCGACGTACGAGCAGTCGGCGGCGACGGCGGCGGTCCCGTAGCAGACCACCGGGCACGTCGTCGGTGGCGGGCCCGCCGTGAAGAAGGCGGTGCGCTGCGCGGCGCCGTCGACGCTCAGCTCGACGTGGATGTGGTTGGTGTGGTGATCGGTGCAGTAGCTGCCTCCGCAGAGGCGGTCGGAGATGTCCGAGAAGTGCGCGCCGCGGCGGCTGCCGTTCCAGTAGCGCCCGTCCCAGATTACCCGCTGGATGCCGATGTACTCCGCATGCTCGATCAGCCAGTTGGCGATCGGATCGCCGGCGGAGTTGTCGGCGTCGCCGCCGATCTCGGTGATCATCAGATCGATCGCGCGCCCGATGGAGTGCACCGAGAGCGAGTCGCACGACGCCGGGTTGCTGTTGCGCCGGCACGTGTAGGTGCCGCCCGCGCGCACGTAGGTCCACTGCCCGCGGATGTACGCGTCGAGCGCGGCCGTCCCGGGGTGCGCGCGCGTGCACGCGGGGTGGGTGCAGAGGCCGCCCCAGATGTCGTTCGGACAGCTCGAGTCGCAGTGACCGAGAGGCAGCACCGAGGGCGGGTCGACGACGTCGACGTACTGCGGGTTGGAGATCGCGAGCGTCGCGTCGGGCGGCACCCAGTCTCCCGGGACGATGAGCGCCTCGAGGCGCGCCGTGGCCTCGGGCTCGTGCGTGGCGCATGCCGCGAAGGCGAGAGCGAGGATCGCGAGGAAGACGACGCGAGAGCGCCGGACGCAGAAGCCCATGCGCCGAGGATGCCGGCCGGCAGGCGCCGAGTAAACGCCGACGCGCCGTG
>JBGALT010000063.1:0-39534 GCA_044223665.1 Sandaracinaceae bacterium
GTCGATCGCGAGCACGCGAGCTACGCGATCGTGAACGTGCTCGACAACGCGCTCGCGGCGCTCGGGGGACAGGGCACCGTGCGGGTGCGGGCGTCCTCGACCGCCTCCTCGGGTCGCACGCTCGTCGCGCTCGAGATCACCGACGACGGCCCCGGCATGGACGCGCAGGTGCTCGACAAGGCCCGCGAGCCCTTCTTCACCACGCGTCCCTCGGGCACCGGGCTGGGCCTGGCGATCGTCGACCGCGTGATGCGCGGCCACGACGGCGCGCTCGAGATCGAGAGCGTGCCGGGCGACGGAACCCGCGTCCGTCTGGTGTTCCCCGCGTACGAAGGCCACGAAGTGCCCGAGGCCGCTCCGCGGCAGGCCCCGACATGAGCGTGCGCGAAGGACTCCAGATCGCGGAAGCCGGGCTCTTCCTCTACGTCGCGCTCTGGTTCGGCATCCTCTACGGGCGGCGCCGGGAGGCGCGCGAGAACGGCCTCTTCTCGGCGATCGCGCTGGGCAACGGCGTGGCCGCCCTCGGCACCGGGCTCGTGGTCGGCGCGAGCTCGCTCGCCGACGCCGCCTTCGGCCAGCGGGCGCTGCACGTCGGCATCCTCGGCGCCGTCGGAGCGATGGCGCTGCTCGTCGACATCCTCACCGGCGAGCGCCGGCCCTGGCTCCGCGCCCTCGGTGCGGCCACCTTCGTCTTCACGTGCCTGGCCGCCGCCGGCGCGTTCTTCGATCCCACGTTCCCGGCCCCGAGCTACGACGAGTCGCTCGGCGCGACCCCGACCGCCCGTGTGACGCTCGTCGGCGTGGCGGGCCTGGGGACCGGCGTGCTCGTCTACCTGACCTCGACGATCGTGATGGCCGAGCGCGCGCGCGCCCGCGCCTCCGACCGGCCCGCCTTCTTCGCGATGCTCGTGCCCTTCGCCTGCGGCAGCTACGACGTCCTCTCGCGCGTCGTCGGCTTGCCCACGCTGCATCTCTCGTCGCTGGGCGCAGTCGTCCTCGTCGTCGCGATGAGCCACGTGCTCGCGCAGCGCCTCGTCGAGGTCGATCGCGCGCTCGAGAACAAGCGGGAGGAGCTCGAGAAGGCCCACGCGAGCCTCCGCGCCGCGGAGAACACCCTCGTCCGCACCGAGCAGCTCGCGGCGATCGGAGAGCTCTCCGCCGTCATCGCCCACGAGATTCGGAACCCGCTCGCCATCCTGAAGAACGCGGCGAGCGGCCTCTCGCGCGAGCACATCGGCGAGAGCGACCGCGAGACGCTGCTCACGATCCTCGACCAGGAGGCCGACCGGCTCAACCGCCTCGTCAACGATCTGCTGGCGTACGCGAGCCCGCTCGTCGCCGACGCGCGCCCCAGCGATCTCGTCGCGCTCGTGCGCGGAGCCGCCCAGCACGCGCTCGAGAGCCACCCGCAGCGCAGCGACATCGAGATCGCCGTGCTCGCCGACCCACCGCCCCACGTCGCGTGGGCCGACCCCGCCCTCCTGCGTCACGCGCTCATCAACATCGTCGACAACGCGATCCTCGCGATGCCCCAGGGCGGACGGCTGACGATCCGGCTCGGCGAGACGGCCCGCAACGGCTACCGCTACGTCGCCATCGCCTTCGAGGACGAGGGCGAAGGCATGGACACGATCGTGCGCAAGCGCGCGCGCGACGTCTTCTTCACGACGCGCTCGAGCGGGACGGGCCTCGGCCTCGCCATCGTCGATCGCGTCGCGCGCGTGCACCGCGGCTTCGTCGAGATCGAGAGCCGGCACGGGCACGGAACCACGGTCACGCTCTACGTCCCGATCGAGCGCGGGAGCACGCCACCTCCGATGGGGTGATCCGGAGCGCGCCCTCGCGTTACGCTCCTGCCGTGGACCTCGCCCGCTTCGTCCGGAACGCCGGACTCCTCCCGCTCGCCCTCGCCCTCGGCTGCTCGCCCTCCCCGACGCCGGACACGCCGGACGGCGGAGACGCGGGCCCCGCCTCTGCCGACGTCGGGCCGCCCGACACGTCCGAGGACGTCGGCCTCGATGCGCTGCCTCCGCGCACCCACGAGGAGGTGCCCGCCGCGGGCCCGCTCGTCGCCGGCATCGCCGAGATCACGATCCCCGTGCCGGTGGGCATCGGCACGATGGGCTTCGGCGCGTTCGGCGCGGCCCCGAGCCCCTCGCCCTTCGCCGACCTGTTCCCCGCGACGACGCGCGCCCACGGCACGCTCCGCTTCCGCGCCGTCGCGCTCTCCCGCGGCGATGCGCACGAGCTGATCGTCGTCCGCATGGACACGGTGGGGATCTTCCAGCAGCTGCGCGAGGCGGTGCTCGACGCGCTCGAGACGCGCCTGGGCCGGCGGCTCGACGATGCGCTCGTGCTCGCGGGCAACCACACGCACTCCGGGCCGGGCCGCCTGCTCATGGCGAGCGGCGCGCTCGTGCAGCTCGGCGATCACTTCTTCCCGGAGGTCTACGACCACATCGTCGACGCGCTCGCGGACGTGATCGAGGCGGCCGTCGACGACGAGGCTCCGGCGGAGCTGGGCATCGCGATCGCGCACACGTCCGCCGGCCACAACGATCGTCGCTGCGAGAACGATCCGCTCCCGCAGCTTCAGGAGCTCGGGGACATGCCGCTCATCGCGGTGCGCCGCGAGGGGCGCCTCGATGCCGTGATCGCGAGCTACGCCTACCACGGCACCGTGCTCGACATCGAAACGCACACGCTCTCGGGCGACATGGGCGGCGTGGCCGAGCGGCGCATCGAGGAGCACTTCGACCACCCGGTCTCGGTGCTGCTCTTCAACTCGTGGGGCGCCGACATGTCGCCCTCCGATCCGCCGATCGCGCCGACCGCCCAGGGCGCCGACCAGCCGGGTGGCTACGACCGCATGCAAGCGATCGGCGACGTGCTGGCGGATGCGCTCGTGCCGGCCGCCCTCGGGATCACCTACGAGAGCGACCCCGAGGTGCGCGCGCGCACCTTCCGCGTGCCGCTCGACACGACGTGGATCGGCTATCCGACGGGCACGTTCAACTACCCGAACGGCGGCGCGTTCTGCGGGCTCGGTTCGGACGGCAACTGCACGGAGATCATGCCCGACACCAGCCTCACGCGGAGCTGCATCCGCATCCAGGCCTCCGAGGGCCTGCCGCACCAGACGCTGATGACGGCCGGCCAGATCGGCGAGCTGTACTTCGTCACGGCACCGGGCGAGTGGTCCACGGCGCTCGCGAACGGCGTCCTGGCCCAGGTGCGCACGGCGACGGGCATGCCGGACGCGATGCTCCTCGGCTACGCCAACGACTACACGGGCTACAGCCTCAACGAGCCCGACTGGTACCAGGGCGGCTACGAGGCGAGCGGCGCGCTCTGGGGGCCCAAGCAAGGCGACTACCTCGCGGCGCGCCTGACCGACGTCTTCGGCTCGTACTTCGAGCGCTGGAACGAGCCGCCGTGGCGCGAGCCGAGCGCGGTCCCTCCCTTCAGCGGCTACACCTACGACCCCTACGTCCCCGAGGGCGCGATCGGGGCCGGCACGATCGCCACCGACGCGCAGCCCTCGTACGCGCAGACGGACGTCGTCACCTTCGTCGTCGACGGGAGCGACCCCTGGCTCGGCACGCCGATCGCGACGCTCGAGCACGACACGGGCGGCGGCACGTTCGTCCCGGTGACGAGGCCGAACGGCACGGTGGTCGACACGACGAGCTACGACTCGTGGATCGACCTCGCGGTCACGCCCGACTACGCGACCACCGAGCGGGCGGACACGCGGACGTTCGCGTGGACGATCCACTACCCCGTCTCGTCGCGCCCGGGCGCGGCGGTGGCGCTCTCCGGCAGCTATCGCTTCCGCGTCTCGATCCCGACGGCGACGGGGCCCACGGAGGTCATGACGCGCACGTTCGTCGTGACGCCGTGATCCGGCGCGCGCAGCGCCCGGGCGTCAGCCACATCGCTCGACGAAGATCGGGCTCGACCACGCCATCTCGCCGTCGGCGGTGGTGACGCGGGCGTACCACCATCCGGCCCCGACGCGTGTCTCGAGCATCGCCTGGGGCGCATCGGGCCGCGCCTCGGCGCACGCGCCTCGCTCGCCCACGAGCGCGAGCGAGGTGATCGGGCTCGCCGCGCCGGCGCGGACGACGACGCGCACTTCCGACCGCGTCGGCACGACCGATCCCATGGGCGCCCCATCGGCGTCGACGTCGAGGAAGATCGGCACGCCGCTCGTCGCGTAGCAGCGCCGCGCGCGGATGGCCTCGAAGATGGCCTCGCGCGTGCGCGCGGTGGCGAGCACGGCGGTGAGGCCCGTCCGGAACGGATCGCGCTTGCGCGCCACGCCGTGGTGGCGGAGCAGGCCGTGGCCGTCCGAGCACGCGATGAAACCGAAGCGGCGCCCGCGCGCGAGCACGCGATCGATCATCTGCTCGCGCAGATCACCGCGCTGCCCGAGGGGATGGTCGGCCGTGAGGTAGCAGCCGTGGCAGGAGCAGATCTCCCAGACCGGCTGGATCTCCGGGTCGTGGGCCTCTTCGTCGGCGCCGGTCCATCCCACGTGGTGCGGGACCGCGATGGCGCCCGTGCCCCGCAGCTGGGCAGCGAGCCCTGCTCCGGTGGGCTCGACGTCGCGCGAGACGATCGGGTGTGGCGCGGTCGCGTAGACCACCTTGTGCCCGGGGCCGGGGAACGCCTTGCCCGTCCACTCGTAGGCGTGGAGCGTCGCGAAGACGCCGGGCTCGTCGTGCGCGTCGGCCGTGCGCGCGAGCCGCTTCCACTCGCCGGGCGAGACGCGCTTGCCGAGGAACGACTCGTGGTCGGAGAGCGCGCAGAAGTCGTCGCCGTAGGCCCAGCGCGCGCGCAAATAGGGCTCGTCGGCGGTGCCGCAGCCGTCCGAGTGCGCGCTGTGCTGATGGATGTCGCCGAAGAGCGTGACCAGACCGCGGGCCGCGGCGGGATCGGGGACGGCGGGGCGCCGCGGGACGTCGCGATGCGGTCGCGCGGCGGGCTCGCGCGTGGCCGGGACGAGCGCCGGCCGCCCCGCGGTCTCGATGGAGACGCTCGCGAGCACGATGCCCGGCTTCTCGCGCCGCGCGGTGAGCACGGTCGCGTCGTCGAGCGCGAGCAGGGCGACGCGCCGGCCCCGGCATCCCCACGCGCCCTCGCCGAGCGGGAGGCGCTCGCCGAACCCGCTCGCGTCGAGCGCCTGCACGTGGAACCGATGCGAGCCGCGGCCCACGAGCAGGAGGCTTCCGTCGGCGCGCGCGACGAGCGACGGCATCTCGAAGCCCTGCTCCTCGCCTTCACGATCGCGGTCTCGATCACGCATCGGCGACGACGGCTCGAGCACCTCCCCGGCGCGCGTCACGAAGCGGAGCGCGATCCACTTCGTCAGGTCGGCCTCGAAGGTGTCCTCGCGGAGGTTGTGATGGAACGCGACCCACGTCCCGTCCGCCGTCACCGCGAGCGCGGGAGCGGCGGCCGTCGCCTGCGCGCTCCAGACGACGTGCGATTGGCCGGCGCGGCTCAGCACGACCGACGACCGACCCTCTGCGCGTCGCACCTCGATCGTCTCCGTGCCGTCGCGTGCGAGCTCGGCGGCGGCGCCGTCCGCGACGCGCACCTGCCGCGGGTCGAGCGTGAGCGCCTCGATCGCCGGGGCCTGCTCGAGCGTCGTCGTACCGCGCAGCGCGAGCGGCGCGAGCCCGACGTCGATCGCGAGGTGCTCCTCGCGCCCTTCCTTCGGATGCCACGCGATCACGTGCAGCTGGACGGCGCCGTCCGCATCGCGGGTCAGGCGCGGCTCGCGCAGGTAGCGCTCGGCGGTCTGCGGCAGGACGAGCTCGGCCACCCTCCGTCCATCCCACGGGCGCCCACGCCGAGCCACAACTCGCCGCGCCGCGCGCCGAGCGGTCGGGCTCGCGCTCGCTCAGGGAGGGGGGATGTCGTACGGCTCGGTGCGCGGTACCGAGTGCGCGCTGGCGCTCACCTCGATCGTCCCTCCGAGCGACGCCCGCGCGAGCGACGCTCCGGCGACGAAGGGCCGCGGGACGACGCCGAAGAGCACCGAGAGCATCGCGGGCAGGATCATCGCGAGGGTGAGCGGCGGCGCCGGGCGCGGATCGTAGCCGCCCTCGGCGATGACGTTGACGAGCGCGAGGAAGAGCGCCGCCGCGTTGATCGCGCCGACCCCGACGAACCCCGCCGCGAGCAGCGGCCGGAGCTCGAGCAGACCGTGCGCGAGCAGGTCCTCGGCCACGAACCCGACCGTGCCCGGCAGACCGATGGTCATCGCCAGCGCGAAGAACGCCATCGGCTTGGGCAGCACCTTCACGCGCAGTGCGCTCTCGAGCGCCACGAGCGCGAGCGCGCCCGCCCACCACTCGAGCACCGCCCCGACCCCGGCTTGCTGGTCTCCGGCCGCCAAGCCCAGCCACACGAACGAGAACAGCACGCCGCGCTCGCACACGAGCAGCTCCGAGACGAGAGAGGCCCGCTCGAAGTGGCTCGCGCGCATGCCGGCGGTCAAGAGCCAGAGCGCCGACACCAGGCTCACGGCCCCGGCGATCACCGGGACGATCTCCGTCACGCGCGGCTCCTGCGTCGCGAGCGGCACGGCCATGCGCGCGAACGCGACGAGCGAGAGCGGCACGACCTGGGCGCCCTTGCCCTCGTCCTCCACGCGCACCGGGAGCAGCGAGAGCACGCAGCCCACGACCAGCAGCGCGAGCACGAGGGTACGCAGGGTCGCGTCCACCACGCCCGCGTGCGCCAGCGCCTCGAACGTCCCCGACGGGTGGCCGTAGGCCAAGACGGCTGCCGCCGCGAGGAGCGAGCCCTTCGCGAGCAGGCCTCGTCGCCAGATGGCACCCTCGCGATAGGCCTGGAGCACCTGGTGCAGCACGAGGGTCACGAAGAAGGCGAGCGGCGTGCGCGTGGAGAGGATGACGAAGACCGTCAGGCCCTCGAGCGCGCTGACCCAGTACGCGGCGCGCGCCGCACGCCGGCCGCTCTGGATCTGGAGGCGGGCCGAGCGCGCCGCCTCGAACGAGAGCACGGGCGCGATGGCCCACGCGAACCAGTCGGGCCAGAAGAGCTCGGTGGGGCTCATGGCTGCGGGCTCCGAGGCGTGGTGGGGATCGAGGTGCGCAGCTCCACGGCTCGCTCGCCGGGCGGGGCGGCGCTCTCGGGCCGAGCGCGCACGCCGATCTTCTCGCCCTCCCGCCGCGCGCGCGGTCGCGGCCGACTGACGAGGTGCGCGAGCTCGGAGAGCGGTCGAACGAAGAGGCGCTCCACGAAGCCGTCGAAGCCGAAGCGGGCCAGCGCGGCCGCGTGCAGCCACGCGCGCAGCGGGTACGGGAGCCACCTCTCCCAGTACGCGTCGGCGCGGAACCGCCCGCCGCCCAGATCCCGGCGCCGCCGGTGCGCGTCGTCGAGCCACGACGGTGCGCGCAGGAACTGCCCGAGGCGCAAGAGTCCGTGCGCGAGCAGGTGCCACATCGCGAGCGTGGTCAGGCCGAGGCCCGTCTCGACGAGCATCCAGCCGGCTTGCGCGCTCGTGGCCAGGGCCAGCGCACCCTTGGCGTCGGCGCGAACGCGCGAGGCCATCGACGACGTCAGCGCGGTCGTGAGCCCGACCACCACGACGGCACCGCGCGCGATGGGCGCGCCCTCGAGCAGGGGGTAGACGCGGAGGAGCAGGTACACGCCCGCGTGGATCGAGAGGGTGCCGTAGAAGAGCGCGCTCGACGGCGTGGGCCCCTCCATCGCCCGCAGGATGTACGCGCTCACCGGCGCCTGGGCCGACTTGCCGATCGCCGCCATGAGGAACGCGAGGCCGAGGATCGTCGCCGCCGTGGTGCCGAGGCGCGCGTGCGCCCCGTCGCCCTCGCCGAGCACCGCGCGCCAGCTCGACTCTCCGAGCTCGCCGTGGAGCAGCACGACGCCCATCAAGAGCGCGATGTCGGCCACGCGATAGGTGACGAAGATGCGCGCGCTCGCGAGGACCGTCTCCGGTCGATCCCAGAAGAACGCGACGAGCAGCACGCTCGAGAGCCCGAGCAGCTCCCAGCCGAAGAAGGCCATGTCGACGCTGCCGCCGAGCACGAACCAGAAGAAGCCCGTGTTGGCGACCCCGACGAGGACGAAGAAGCGGAGGAAGCCGGGATCCTTGTGCAGGTACTGCCCCGAGTAGCGGGCGAGGACCGGGATCACGAAGCCGCCGAGAGCGATGAGCATCGCGGAGAGCGGATCGACGTAGACCGAGACGTCGAGGTGGTAGTCGCCCACCTCGTACATCGTCCAGAGCACCAGCTCCAGCCGATGCCCCGGGTGCAACATCGTCAGCGCCGCGAGCACGACGGCGCTCATGGCCGCGATGGTGATGCTCGTGCTCGAGACGACGGCGATCCAGCGCTCGCTGGGTCGCACGCCGCTGATGCTGAGCACGAGCAGCACGAGCGAGCCCGCCGCCGGCAGGATCAGCGTGAGCATCGCGAGCACCGTGAGGAGCGGCGCGTACGCGGAGAGGGTCACGAGCGCCTGCATCACGAGCCCACCTCGTCGTGATCGTGATCGTGATCGTGATCGTGATCGTGATCGTGATCGTGGTCGTGGTCGTGATCCGGCTCGGGCTCGGGCGCGGGCGACGAGGGCGCGTCGTCGTGGCCGCCCTCGCCCGCCGCGGCGATGCCCTCGCGCGACACGAAGCAGGGCGCGACGTTCTCTCGGGTGTGCATGCACGCCGCGAGCGAAGAGCGCACCTCGAAGAGCGCGTGGGCCTGGGCGTCGTAGGGCTCGAAGCCCTGGCCGAGCCAGCGATGGAAGCCGCGCCCCGAGGGCGAGCACGCGAAGAGGTGGATCCAGGCGTTGACGACCATCGCTTTCACCGCCGGCAGCCGCTCGAGCACCGCCGCGACCGCCTCGGGCTCGGCGTCCACCAGCGTCACGAGGCGGATGGGCTCGTGGATCTCGGTCGTCTGGGTCCAGAGCCCGGCCCGCAAGTCGCCATCGGCCCCGTTCGAGACGCCGAGCAGGCCTTGCACGTTGTGCGGCAGCTTGGTCCCGCACCCCCAGCGCTGCGGGTCCATCGTCGAGAAGAAGTACTCGTGGCTGATGCCGGCGCAGACCGGCAAGGGCGCCGCCATCAGGCGCTCCAGCGTCTTGTGCTCCGCGTCGTCGGTGCGCGGATCGTACGAGACGAGGAAGGGGCGGCGGTCGAGGAAGATCCCGCGCGTGAGCGAGCGACGCCCGATCACGCACGCGGCGTTGGTCGCGTGGTTGTACTCGGGCCGCGTCTCGGCGTAGTCGACGCAGCGCCGCCGAACGCGCTGGACCGCGTCGGGGATCTCGGCGTCGAGCGGGACGTCCTGGAAGCGCCGCGAGCGCTCCTTGGCGTTGCGCGTGAGCGGCAGGACGAGGCGGCGCGCGATGTCGCGGAGCTCCTCCCGACGCGCCGCGGGGAGCGCGTCCTCGTCGAACCAGCGGATCACGTCGAGCGAGGTATCGTGCTCACCTGGCGCGAAGATCGTGGGCTCGGGGATGGTCACGCCCTGCGCGGCGAGCAGGCGACGCACCTCGGGGTCGTTGGCGAACGCGCAGAACACCCGCGCGTTGATCCCGCCTCGCTGCCCGCCGCAGGCGCCGCACTGGTAGCCGGAGAGGAACGGGTTGTTGCGGCCCATCGATCCGTGCGCGAGCACCAGCACCCAGGGCGCGAAGCCCGAGAGGAGCCCGATGTTGACGAGGTTGCCTCGCACGAGCGCCGCCTGCTGCTCCTTGGTGAAGCCCTGCGGATCTTCCTCGACGCCGTACACGAGGCGCGTCCCTTCGAACTCGTGCGAGGGCTCCACGAAGAGCTGCGGGGCGAGGAGCTCGAGGACGGTGCGGGGCGCTCGCACGAAATTGAAGAAGCTCGCGACGATGCCGCCGATCGCGCCGCGCGACGCATCGTCGCCGAGAAAGCGCTGGAACCAGCGCGCGCGCGCCGACGCCCGCACACGCTCGATCTTCGCGCGCTCGTCGAGCTCCTCGCTCACGCGCCGCTCCGGCGTCACCGGCGCCGGGCACGAGAACGTCTCGTCGCTCGAGAGCGGCGCGCGGTGCTTGATCGCGACCCCGAAGAACCCTGCCGACCCGAAGGTCTCGAAGGTGGGCTCGCACTCTTCCACGTGGCGCCGGAACGACTCGAGCCGATCGTCGATGCAAGTCAGGATCTGGACCGCCGCGGTCTGCTCGGCAGGCCGCGCCGGCTCGCGCGGGATCTCCTGCCCCATCGTGATCGCCCCGACGAAGCTGCGGACGTAGTCCTCCTCGAAGGCGTCCTGGAACGCCGCGAGATCCAGGCTCCACGGCACGGGCCGCTGCGTCCCCGAGGCCGCGCGCGAGCCCGCCAGCATCGCGAGCGTCGCCTCGCGGCCATGCAGGCGCCGCGCGATCTCGAGGAGCGCGAGCTCCTCGACGATCAGGCGCGCCGCGACATAGTCGACCAGGGCGACCCGGACGTTGGCCGGCCGCTCGCTCGGCACGTGCTCGAGCCGGTGGAACATCCCGGCGTAGCCGGGCAGCGCGAACATCGCCTCGTGCAGCAGCGTCGGCCACGCCGTCTCGCGCGCGCCGCGCTTCTCGAGACAGCTCACGATCAGCGCCAGGGACGAGACCTCCGCACCGCCGAGGCGCGCGCGAAGGCCGCCGAGCCACGCCTCCGGCACCGCGAGCGGCGTGCGCGCGAGGCGGCGCAGCACGGCCACGAGGCCCTCGTCCCGCCCGGGCATCGGGAAGAGCGCCGAGCCGAGATCCAGGAACGCCGGGAGGATCCGGATGAGGAACGTGTGGGCCAGGTGGCGCGCCTCGTCGGCCACCTCGGGCGAGGTGCGCGAGAACGAGACCGCGCCCGGCTCGGGCGTCGGAAAGCGCTCGAGCTCCGGGCGGCGGGCGCTCGCGAGGCGCTTCTTGGCGATCGCGATGTCCTCGGGACGAATGCGCCGCGCATCCCGGAGCGTCCGATAGCGCTCGGCCGTCATCGTGGTGCGCGCGCGGCGGATGCGCGTCGCGGCCTCGCAGACCGCGTGGAAGGGCTGGGTCTCGAACGCGGCGAGCGGGTTGGCGTGGACGAACACGCTGAGCGGGCGCTGCTCCGGCAGCCAGTGCGCGAGGTGCCGGATCTGGGCCGCGACGAAGTCCTCCGCACGCGCGGCAGGGCCCACGCCGTGCGAGGCCACGGGATCCGACGACACCACCGACTCGCTAGTGCTCACGCGACCCCATCGTGCAGCAAACGTTCCAGAATGCACCACCCGTCGTGCGAGACGGGATCCCTGGCATCATCCATGCTGCCAGCCGACGCGCAGCATCCGACGGTACCCTTTCTGGGTTACTGCGCCCCGTTTCGACCCGAATCGCCCCGACCGAGAACACGTGAGGCTCGCCTTCAAGCTCATCGCCGCGCTGGTCGTGGCCCTGCTCGCGGTCATGATCATCGCGACGCGCCTTCGGCTCGCGGAGGAGCAGGAGTTCCTCCTCGCCGACGTACGGGACGACCACGTCCTGTTCGCGCGTGCCCTCCGCTCGATCGTCGTCTCGACCTGGACCACCGAGGGAGAGGAGCGCGCCCGCGCGCTGGTCGCGCAGGCGGACGTCGAGGACGTCGACCTCGTCATCGATCTCGTCGACGCCCGCAGCGTGATCCCGCCGGGCGCGACCGGGACGGACGCCGGCCGGCGTGGGCGCGAGCGCGTGTGGGAAGACCGAGGCCGCATCGTCGTGCTCGAGCCGCTGGGCCTGCCCGACGCGCCGGAGCTCGCCCTGCGCGTCTCGCAGACGCTGGACGCGCAGCAGGCGCTCGTCACGAGCTCTCTCTGGCACGCCACCATCGAGGCGGTCGCGGTCGTCGCGGCGAGCGCGATCCTGATGATCCTCTTGGGCTGGGCGCTCGTCGGCCGCCCCGTGCAGATGCTCATCGCGGAGGCTCGCCGCATCGGTCGCCGCGAGAACACCGCGCCGGTGCGGCTCGGGCAGAACGACGAGATCGGCGAGCTCGCGCGCGAGATGGCGCAGATGAGCGACAAGCTCGACGAGGCAGATCGCACCGTGGAGCACGCGCACAAGGCCAAGCTCGACGCTCTCGATCAGCTGCGCCACGCCGATCGTCTACGCACCGTGGGCCAACTCGCATCCGGGCTCGCCCACGAGCTCGGCACGCCACTCAACGTCGTCTCGGGGCGCGCACGGCTGATCGAGCAGGCGGACGGCATCAGCGACGAGGTCGCGACCGACGCGCGCATCATCCTCGATCAGACCCAGCGCATCACCGAGCTGGTCAAGCAGCTGCTCGGCTTCGCGCGCCGCCGGCGCCCGGAGGCGCAGACCGCCGACCTCGCGACGAGCGCCGCCAAGGTCGCCCAGCTGCTCGCGCCCACGGCGCAGAAGCGCAACGTGCGCATCGAGTTCGCCGCGCCGGCGGGGCCCTGCGTGACGCGCGTGGACCCGAGCCTGCTCGAGCAGGCGCTCACGAACGTGGCGCTCAACGGGATCCAGGCGATGCCGAACGGAGGCGCGCTCCGCATCCGCGTGCTGCGCAAGCTCGCGGTGCATCCGCGCCGCCCGGAGGCCGACGCGCTTCCCTACGGCGTCTTGCGCGTCATCGACGAGGGCAGCGGCATCGACGCCGAGAGCCTCGAGCGCATCTTCGACCCCTTCTTCACGACCAAGGACGTGGGCGACGGCACGGGGCTCGGCCTCGCCGTCGTCTACGGGATCCTCGAAGACCACGGCGGCTTCGCGGAGGTCCGGAGCGAGCGGGGGAAAGGCACCGAGTTCGATCTGCTCGTGCCGATGCGCGACGTGAGCATCCGGCCGCCGCCCGGGCCGGCGACCGACGATCTCGAGGCCCTCGAAGGAGACCCCTCATGAGCGGAAACGTGCTTCTGGTGGACGACGATCGGAGCATGGGCGACATGCTGGTCCGCGCCCTCGGCAAGAAGGGCTTCACGGCCAAGCACACGGGATCGGGCAACGACGCGCTGAGCATGCTCGAGCGCGAGCCCTTCGACGTCGTCGTCACCGATCTCAACATGAAGGGCATCGACGGGATCGCGCTCTGTCGCCGCATCGTCGACAGCCAGCCCGACGTGCCCGTCATCGTGATCACCGCCTTCGGCACGATGGACACCGCGATCTCGGCGATCCGCGCGGGCGCCTACGACTTCATCACCAAGCCCTTCGAGGTGGACACGCTCGACATCGCGCTCGGCCGCGCGATCCAGCATCGCGTGCTCAAGGACGAGGTCCAACGCCTGCGCGAGCACTCCCGGACCGCCGCCCCGACCGACATGATCGGCACGAGCCCGGCGATGCACCGCGTGTACGACCTGCTCTCGCGCATCGCCGACAGCGACGTCTCGGTCCTCATCACGGGCGAGACCGGCACCGGCAAGGAGCTGGTCGCGCGTGCCATCCATCGCCAGAGCAAGCGGGTCGCGCATCCGTTCGTCGCCATCAACTGCAGCGCCGTCCCCGAGTCGCTGCTCGAGAGCGAGCTCTTCGGCCACGTGAAGGGCGCCTTCACCGACGCGCGCGGCGCGCGCAAGGGCCTCTTCCAGCAGGCGCACGGCGGCACGCTCTTCCTCGACGAGATCGGCGACATGCCCCTCGCGCTCCAGCCGAAGCTGCTCCGCGTGCTCCAGGAGCGCGCCGTGCGCCCGGTCGGCTCCGATCAGGAGCACCCGATCGACGTGCGCGTGCTGGCCGCGACGCACCGCGATCTCGAGGCGATGGCAGAAGAGCGCAACTTCCGAGAGGACCTCTACTACCGGCTCAACGTCGTGACCGTGGAGATGCCGCCCCTCCGGGCGCGCGGCAACGACGTGCTCGCGCTCGCGCAGCACTACCTCGCGGAGGCGGCCCAGCGGTCCTCGAAGAGCGTGCGCGGCATCTCCTCGGAGGCCGCCGAGCGCCTCCTCTCGTACCCGTGGCCGGGCAACGTGCGCGAGCTGGTGAACTGCATGGAGCGCGCGGTCGCCCTCACGCGCTTCGAGTCGATCACGGTGGAGGACCTGCCGGCGAAGATCCGCGATCACAAGCGGACGCAGGTCGTGGTCGTCGCGGAGAACGACGAGGAGCTGGTGTCGATGGACGAGGTCGAGCACCGCTACATCGCCAAGGTCATGGAGGCGGTCGGCGGGAACAAGACGCGCGCCGCCGAGGTGCTGGGGTTCGATCGCAAACGCCTCTACCGCAAGCTCGAGAAGTACGGGCTCGTGGCGGGAGGCGGCCGGATGAGCGAGCCGCCCGGCTGAAGGCAGGCGAGCCCGGGGCGAGCCCTCGTTGCCGAGCGGCGCTCGACGCGTGGCGGGGTCTTCCGGGCCGTCGGGTCGTTTCGCCTCGGCCGGGGACGCGGCGAAGATCCCGCACTTCCGGGGTTCTCCGGGCGATCTCGAGGCCCGGCCTGTGGCACGCCTGCTGCTCGAAGCAGGCCGATGTCCCTCGAGAGCCGCTCTCCCGCGCCCGTGACCGGCGCCGGAGCCTCGCAGCGCAGCCCCTTGCGGGCCGACGTCCTCTCGGGCTTCTTCGTGTTCCTCGTCGCCCTTCCCCTCTGCCTCGGCATCGCGACCGCCTCGGGGTTCCCGACGCTCTCGGGGGTCATCACCGCCGTCGTCGGCGGGCTCCTCGTGACCTTCCTCGGCGGCGCGCCGATGACCATCAAAGGCCCCGCGGCCGGTCTCATCGTCATCGCGCTCGGCGCGATCACCGACTTCGGAGCCGAGGCGAGCGCGCAGCACCTCGATCCCACGATGGGCTATCGCTGGGCGCTCGCCACGATCACCGTCGCCGGCACGATCCAGGCAGGGCTCGGTCTGGCGAGGGCGGGCAAGCTCGGCGATCTGTTCCCGAGCACGGTCGTGCACGGGATGCTCGCGGCGATCGGCGTGATCATCGTCGCCAAGCAGGCGCACACGCTCTTCGGCGTCGCCCCGACCGCGACCGAGCCGCTCGCGCTCTACGCCGAGCTGCCGCACACGCTCTCGGCGATGAACCCCGCGATCCTGCTGATCGGCGTGGTGAGCCTGATCATCCTCTTCGTATGGCCCCATCTGCGGGTGCCCGGGGCCAAGAAGGTCCCGGCGCCGCTGGTGGTCCTGCTCGTCGCCGTCCCGCTGGGCATGGCCCTCGGGGTCTCGGGGGGCGAGCACAGCCACTACGCCTTGCTCGGGCACGACTACAGCTTCGCGACGCGCCACCTCGTGACGATCCAGGGCACGCTCGGCGACGCCATCACCTTCCCCGACTTCTCGATGATCGCGAGCTCGCTCTCGCTCCGCTACGTCGTGATGTTCACGCTCGTGGGGAGCATCGAGTCTCTGCTCTCGGCCAAGGCGATCGAGCAGCTCGACCCGCTCCGGCGTCCGACCGACCTCAACCGCGACTTGCTCGGCGTCGGCATCGGCAACGTGCTGGCCGGGCTCCTGGGCGGGCTGCCGATGATCGCCGAGATCGTCCGCAGCTCGGCCAACCTGAACCACGGCGCCGCGTCGCGGATGTCCAACTTCTTCCACGGCCTGTTCCTGCTGGCGTTCGTGCTCCTCGCTCCCGGGCTCATCCACCTGATTCCCAGCGCCGCGCTCGCCGCGATGCTCTGCTACACGGGCCTGCGCCTCGCCTCGCCCGCCGAGGTCCGACGGACCTTCGCGATCGGGAGCGAGCAGCTCGCGGTGTTCCTCGTGACGGTCGCGGGCTGCGTGGCCGCGGACTTGCTCGTCGGCGTCGCGCTCGGCATCGCGACCAAGCTCGCGCTGCACGTCGTCAACGGCGCCCCCGTTCGCGCGATTCTCAGCGCGCGACCCGAGACGAAGGTCGTCGGCGACACCGCGATCATCCAGCTCCACGGCGCGGCGCTGTTCAGCAACTACCTCGGGATCAAGGCCAGCATCGAGGCGCAGAGCGACACCAAGCACGTCGTCGTGGATCTGACCGACTGCCGTCTGGTGGATCACACGGTGATGGAGCACTTCCACGAGATGGAGAGGCTCTTCACCGAGCGCGATCGCACGTTCCACGTGCGCGGTCTCGACACCCACACGCGCCTGAGCGATCACCCCCAGGCAGCGCGCAAGAAGCTCGTGTCCCTGCGCGCGTCCGTCTGACGCAGCGCGCCCGCCGACGTGGGCCACGCCAGGCCCTGTTCGCGCCGGCGTGTCAGGGCGCCGGGGCTCGCTCGCGGATGCGCACGGCGAGCGCGCCGTAGCGGAGCCGGCAGTACCCGATGCTCAACACCGTCCCGGCCAGCATCGCGACGAGCCCGTTCATCGACGCCTCCGGCCCGAACGCGCCGCCGGTCCACAGCTCGGGGCCCTCCGTCGTCCGCGCGAGGAGCGCGGCGTCGGAGAGCACGAACCCGCTCACGGGCATGCCGAGGATGGCCTGGGCGAAGTTCCACGCGAAGTGGAGGCCGATCGAGAACGCGAGGTCGCCGGTCAGCACGAGCCCGACCGCGAGCAGCGTTCCCCCGGCGACGGCCACCTGGAGCGTCGCGAGGACGGTCGCGCCGTCGTTGCCCGCGTGCGCGAGCCCGAACCCGAGCGCGGCGAGGAAGGTCGCGAGCGCGGCCGCGCGCCCGCGCGAGAGGCGCGGGCCCTCGAGCCCCTCGATCAGGTTGACGAGGTGGTAGCCGCGGAAGACCAGCTCCTCCTGGATGGCCACGCCCACGAAGAAGACACCGACCGTCGCGACGCGGAAGGGGCTGGGCGCGTCGGCCCGCACGGCGTAGGTCGAGACGCCCTCGGCCACCTCGAGGCCCAGGACCAGAGCGATGGCGCCCGCACCGACGAGCGCGCCGGCCCCGAGGTCCATCGCTCGTGCACGATCGGCGCGCAGCCCCAGGTCCGCGAAGGGCCGCCGATCGAGCCAGCGGGCCGCGAGCCCGGTCAGCAGCAGGATCCCCGCGAACGCCACGGGCCCCTGCACGAGCGGCGGGAGCCCGCTCAGGCCGAGGCCCGCGAGGAGCACGGCGAGCGCGAGCAGGTGGAGCGCGATGCGGAGCCCGGCGCGAAGGCGACGCGAGCCGGGGTCGAAGAAGAGGAGCGCGAGCCGCCACGATGGAGACGACACGCGCGGCCGCCGCTCAGTGTCGCTGGAGCTGCTCGAGACGCGTCAGCCGCGCCAGATCCGGGCTGGGCCCGCTCGAGGTCGCCGAGCTCTGTGCGCGCCACCAGCTCACGTAGGAGTCGAGCAGCGTGCGCAGGTCCGGGAACGCCGATCCGTCGAGCTCGTCGAGGCGGTCGATCACCTGGTCGGAGAGCATCAGGTTCTGGCGGCGATGGAGCGCAACGGCCCAGGCGACCCACTCGCTGCCACCGACGAGCTTGGCCAGGCGCACGGCGAAGGCGGCGATCATCCCGGTGTGGGCCGGGTCCAGGCGCTCCCCGGTCGCGAGGCGCTCGTCGATCTCCTTGGCGGCCTTGCGCATGAGCCTCTCGGCCTCGACCGCGCGCCCGCTGGCGAGCGCGCGCTCGATCACCTCGCCGAGGAGCTGGAAGGTCCAGCTCCGCTTGGGCTCGGGCGCCGCGCCCGACATCGTGTCCTCTTCGGCCAGCGCCGGCGCACCGCAGTGCGGGCAGCTCGGCGCGCCTTCCGGGTACGGCGTGCCGCACGCGTGGCAGAGCTTCATGTAGCCGGTCGGTCGCGGAGCGCGCTCGGCGCGGCCCACCATGGAGAACAGCAGCTCCTGGGTCCCGAGTCGGATCCGGTCGCCGTCCTTCAGCACCTGCTCGCCCTTCACGAGCCGCCCGTTGATGCGGACACCGTTGCGGCTCCCCATGTCGGCGATCCGCGCTTCGTCTCCTTCGATGAGGATGCGAGCGTGCTGGCGCGAGATGAGGGGGTCCTCGATCGTGATGTGGCACTCGGAGCTGCGGCCGATGATCACCTCGGGCGCGTGGAGGTCGAACTCCTGCAGCAAGAAACGCAGCCGGTAGCGGTTCACGACCGCGCCAGTCTACGAAAGGTCGGTCCGGGCGTGGCGAACAATCGTCGACGCCTCGGCGGCCCGCGCGACGCGGCGTGGCGCCACGACGCCGATCCGATGGCTTGTTTCGAACGGCGCCCTTACCATTCCCGCGTGGACGTCACGCGCATCCGGGTCCTCGTCACCGCGTTCGCGAACGTGCCCGGCAGCTCGCCGCACGCGGCGGCGCTGATGGCGATGATCGCGTCGGTGCGCGCCGACATCGACATGGTCACGGTGAAGACCGAGACGTCGTCGCACGTGGAGCGTCTCGGCGACGCACGCATGTTCCGCGTGCCGGTCGGCGACCAGGGCCCGCTCGAGCAGCGCGTCGTGTTCGACCGCGCCGTCGGTCGCCAGCTCGAGGCGGAGCACTACGACGTCGTGCACGTGCGAGGGCCCTTCGAAGGATCGCTCGCGGCGGAGCGCAAGGCCACGCACGGGTTCCAGCTCGTGTACGAGATGGGGACCTTCCCCGACGAGGCGCTCGGCGCCGAGGTCGAGAAGCGCTGGGCGGAGGCGCACGAGCGCTGCCTCGATGCGGCCGATCTGATCCTCGTGCCGACCGAAGCGGCGCGCCGCGGCGTGACCGAGCGCGCGACCCAGCTCGGTCGACAGGACGAAGAGCGGGTCGTCGTGCTGCCGCCCGGCGTCGACGTGGGCGCCTACGACTGGCGCCCGCGCAGCGAGGCATCGATTCCGCGCTTGCTCTACCTCGGAACGTTCACCGCCGACCGCGACGTGGCGACGCTGCTCGGCGCGGTGAAGCGCATCTCGGCGACGCGGAAGGTCCGCGCGCTCATCGCCGGCGAGCCCAACCGCGGTCGGCGCGAGCGCGTGCGCCAGATGGTCGACGCCTTCGGCCTGCGCGACATCGTCGAGGTGCGCGGGGAGCCGGGCCAGATCGCCGCGGTGATCGCCGGGGCCGACGTCTGCATCGCGCCCGCCAGCGAGGCCCCGCGGTTCCAGGTGCTCGGCGACCTGCCGCAGCCGCTCCTCGAGTACCTCGCGTGTCATCGGCCGGTGGTCGCCGCCGGCGTCCCCGGCGTCGCCGAGGTGCTGCGCGACGAGCAAGAGGGCCTGCTCTATCCGCCGGGTGACGAAGCGGCCCTGGCGGAGGCGGCGCTCGAGATGCTGCGCGACGCATCGCTGGCCGAGCGCCTGACCGAGCAGGGCTACCGCCGCGTGCGGGAGCTCTTCTCGAGCGGCGCGCGCCGGCGCCGCATCTCGGAGGTCTACGAGCGCCTCGTCCCGGGCTCGCAGGCGACCGACCCCTGGGAGGAAGGGTTCGGCGAAGACGAGACCGGCGAGCTCGTCGAGGCGGTGTCGGGCTCGGACCTGGAGGACCCCTCCGTTCCGCCCGACGAGAGCGTGGACGGCGACGGGCCCGGCGACCTCGAGCACGTCACGCGCGACTTCCCGGTCGAGTCGCTCGACGAGGCCGACCTGCAGTACGAGAACACCCACGGCGGGCACTCGACCGACGTCGGCATCACGTCGGCGGAGATGCCCATGTCGGTGGACACCGATCCGGGCGCACTCGTCGCCGAGAAGACGCGGCCGCGCCCCGACACCGATCCCGGCACGTCGCAGCCCTGATCGACCACGTCACGGAGCGCAGGCGAAGGCTCCGCCGATCCACACGCGGTCCTGCTCGGACGTCTCGTTGCGGATCAGCGCGGCGATCACCATCGCGACGCCCTCGTCGCTCGGCGCCGTGGCGAGCTCGACGGCGGCGAGCGCCTCGTCCGGGCCGAGCTCGACCTCGCCGTCGAGCATCGGCGCCAGCGCGGCCGTCACTTCCGGTGCGATCTCCGCGCCACTGCGGTCCGTGAACCGGAGCGTCACGACCGGCGCGCCCGCCGCGCGCTCGGTGACGGCCAGCGCGTAGCCGTCCGCGACCGGCGCGAGCGCGACCGCGTCCACCACGCCTCCGGTGAGCGACGCGAGCGCGATCGGTGCATCGAACGTGCACGCCGTGGCGTTCGCCAGCCCGCACACGTACGGAACGACCACGACGTTTCCATCGCGCGGGAAGGCCAGGAGGCCGTGCGCACGATCGCTCCCGAGCGTCGCGATCGCGGGCGCGCCGGTCGAGCCCGAGGCCACCGTCGCGAGCGGGCGCAGGGTCGGCGGGCTCGGTGTCAGGCGGCGCTGATCCCACGCGAGGATCTCGCCGCTCGGCCGGCGACCGATCCAGAGCGGCCCTTCCGCGGCCGCCGTGTCGACGTCGATCTCGGGGAGCACCTCCGCGGTGGACGTGGCGACGTAGTCGGGTGGAGGCGCACCGTCGCGGTTGACCGAGCCGTTCGTGGGCACGCCCTCCGCGTCCTCGCGGAACACGAAGAAGAGGGGCCAGCCGACGCCGCTCGTATCGAACGCCGTGCGACCGCCCACCACGCGGGTGCGCGCGGTCTGCTGGCGCGGCAGGTCACCGGCCGAGATCGGGTGGATCCAGTCGCTCCCCGCGGGCGGTGACTCGATCATCCACGCGCTCGTGACGCGAGGCGCGCTCGGCATGTCGAGCGCCGCGACGGTGACGAACGTCGCCCCGTCGAGGCCGACGTCGATCCAGCGCACGAAGACGGTGTCGAAGCCGACGTAGACGCTGGCCGGATCGGCCACGCGAGAGAGATCGCCGACCGGGAAGGTCCACATGCGGACGTGGCGCTCGAAGCGGCCACCGGGCTCCTCGCCGTCGTGGAGCACCGCCAGGCGCACCTCGCCCTCCGTCCCGGCGCGGCGCGCGGCCAGGCCGAGCTGCGGCGGGGCGAAGCCCTGCGCGAGACGGGGTGCGTCGTAGGCGGCGATGCGCGCCGGGACGATCCGCTCGAGGCCGCCGCTCGCTCCCGCGCCGACGACCACGCCGAGCAGCGCGGCGCTCGCCGCACGCACGTCGCACGCGCCCGAGGCGTGGTCGGGCCAGCTCTCGAGCGGGGGTCGGACGACGGGCTCGAGACACGAGCCGGCGCGACACGCGCCGCCGTGGCAGTCGTCGTCGCTCGTACACTGCGTGCGGCAGCGGTCCTCGACGCACACGAGCGGCGCCTGGCAGATCGTGCTCGTGCAGTGCTCCTCCACCTCGAGCGTGCACACGCCGCCGGCGCCGTCGTCGATGCAGCGCAGCCCCGGCGAGCAGTCGCGCGCCTCGGTGCACTCGATGCGGCAGCGCCCGTAGGCGCAGGCGAGCGGCGCGGCGCAGTCGGAGCTACGCGCGCACGGCTCACCCTGTGCGAGCGGCGACTGACATCCGAGCATCCACACCGACGCGAGCCACACCAGAGCCAGGCGCGGCGCGCCGGAGGGACCGGACCTCATCCCGTGGATGCTGACGTGGCCGAGCCCGCGAGGCCAGGAGCGATTCAGGCGTGACCCACGCGCCGTCGGCGGCGCCCGGTCACGCGGCGCCCCTCGATCCGGACGTTCCGCTCAGGAATACGGGAAGGCAGGACCGGAGCGCTCGGGGCCGCGTGGGCGGCTTCGTTCCTCGCTTCATGCCTTCCTGAGCGAAGACGCTCGACGGGCGTGCCGTTCAGCGCTTCATCGCCGCGAGATCGAGGCTCGGGAAGACGACCCGGCGGAACGCCTTCACGGCCGACTCGCCCAGGAGCGCCCTTCCCTCGAGCGTCGCTGCGTCGAGCACGACGATGGTCTCGCCGCGGGCCGCCCCGGGCTCACGGTGCAGCCCGTCGGTGCTCGGCCACTCGCGGGACGCACGGCGCAGCATCAGGACGAGCGCGTCGTAGTCTCGGGCGATCTCGGCCGGGAGCGCCTCTCGGTACGGCGCCTCGCCGCGGTGCGAGTCGATCTCCAGCACGAGCGAGCCGTCGAGCCCCTCGAGCAAGCGCTCCTCGCGCCACCAGCCGTGGTCGGCCCCGACGAGCGCCACGCAGCGCCGCAGCCATGGGCCCGCAGAAGATCTCGTGGAACCACGGGTCCTGATGCGGCGCGAGGTGGGCCATGGAGCGCGCCACCATGACCAGCAGCGCCGGCCCCGGCAAGGCCGAAGCGCGCTCCGCGCCGCCGGGTTTGACACCGCGCGAGGTCGGTCGTACGCGAGAGCGCTTTCATGCGTCGCACCGGCCTCCACGGGATCACCCTCGCGCTGCTCGTCACGGGCGCGGCCGGATGCTGCGTCAACCCGTTCATCGATACCGACAGCCCGCGCGACGGGGGCGGCCCCGGCACGCCGGAGCGCGAGACGCGCGGCACCCTCGAAGAGGACCAGCCCGCGGTGCAGTCGCACAGCGCACGCGCGGTGGGCGCGGGCTTCGACATGCGCCTGGTGCGCGTGCAGCCCGGCGTGCACCTCGACACCGAGCAGCTCTGCGACGTCGGCGCTGCGCTGCGGCTCGAGACGATCGAGGCGCCGCTCGATCCGAGCGAGGCCTCGCCCTACGATCCCGCCGCCACGCAGCGCATGAGCATCCGCTGCGTCGCGCCGACCGGCGAGAGCTGGGCCGACCTCGAGTTCCTGGCGACGCGCGCCTCGCACGTGGCGGAGGTCGTGCCGGGCGCGCGCATCCGCGTGCACATCCGGAGCGCGGACGGCGGCTTCTTCGACTATCCGATCGTCGACTTCGTCGAGACCGTGGGCTCGGCGCCTCTGGCCGCGCCCGAGGCCCCGCGGCCGGCGCCGGCGGTGCTCGCGGTGGGCTTCGACCTGCGCTCGATCTCGGCCGACCCGGCGCTCATCGGAACCGTCGTCGAGTGCGCCGTCGCGCACGCGAGCGACATCGACGTCCTCGATCCGGCCGACGCGCGCCGCCGCGCCTACCCCGCCGGGGTGCAGAACCGCATGACCATCCGCTGCCGGCACGCGAGCGGTGAAGAGTGGGCCGACCTCATCTTCATGCCCGCCCAGGCCCTGAGCGCGCTCCACGTCGACCGCGGCGACGTGATCACGGCCACGATCGTCTCCCGCAACGGCGGCTTCTTCGACTACCCCGTCCTGCAATACGCCGGTCCCTGATCGGCTGCGGCCCGAATCGTCGCGTGACGACGACGCGGGCGCCTGGCGATCGGCGGCTCCGCGACCGCGATCGCACCCCTCCGAGACGGCGCAGCGCCCTACGCCTGCTACGAAAGGGCTCCATGGACACAGGCCGGCGGATCCTGGGGCTCGCCCTAGGCATCCTGATGCTCTCGTTCTCCGGCTATCGGCTCTGGCGACAGTTCAGCGCCGATCGCGCGGAGGACGAGCTGCGCGAGCGCCCCCTGGCCCCGGCAGCCCCGCATGCGTGGGAGGCGTGCCCCGCGGACGAGGTCGCCTACGCCGCGACGCGGCCGCCCTACACTGCGCCGGCCGGCGTCGACCCCAGGGCGCCGTGGAGCGTCGCGCAGCGCTCGGAGCTCGCGACGCGCGTGTTTCCGCAGGGCCTGCCGGTGGCGTTTCCGCGGGACTGCGCGCCCAGTGGCGGCCCGACGTTCCAGCGCTTCGCGAGCTTCGACGAGGCCGCCTCCCTCGCCAACGATCCCGCGCCGCCCTTCGCACGCATCAGCGCGCTCGGGACGATGGCCGAGTCGCTGCAGCCCCTCGTGCTCGCTTACTGCACCGCCGAACAGATCGACGACTACCAGTGGGAGTGCGCGCGCCTCAACGTCGCGACCTTCCGCTTCTCCACCGCGTTCCTCGGGCTCGTTCCCATCGCCGAGGCCGAGGACCGTGGCGTCGCGCGCAGCGCCGAGTGGCAGAACGGGCTCGCGACCTCGCGACGAGCGGTGGCGCAGACGGCCGACGACATCGTGACCCTGCTCGAGCTCGACGGTGGCGTGCGCCCCGGCGTGCGCGCGCTCCTCGCCCGGGGCCTGGCCGAGGAGCTGCCCGCGGCGCGCGCGCTCGTGCCCGATCAGGCCGCGTTCGCCCCGATCCGCGCCCGGGCGGCGGCGCTGGCCGCGCGCGAGGCGCAGCCCGACGTGCGCGCGCAGCTCACGCTGGCGCTCTCGCGCTGGCCCTGAGCGGCCGCTACGTGCGCGCGTCGCGCGACGCCGTCAGTCGCAGCGGCGCAGCTTCATCTGCACGTCGCTCGACCAGTGACTGGCGAACGCGCGCACGCACGTGTCGAGGTAGCGCTCGTAGTCGGTGAAGACCTGGTCGCCCCACTTGGCGCGGATGGTCTTCTCGTGCAGGCGAAGCTTGCGCAGCCACTCGCCCGTCGTCGCGCCGTAGCTCTCGCGCTGCGTGCGCATCTCGACGCACTCCCAGTACGGGCGCACGGCCATGATGAGCTCCTCGAGGCGCGGGTTGAGCCCGCCCGGGAAGATCACGTCTGCCGTGAACTTCAGGTCCTCGAGGTCCTTCTTCGTGCGCGGCACGCGGTCGCGCAGGATGGCCTGGAAGCCGAACCACGCGCCGGGCTTGCTGAGCTCCCAGCAGCGCTTGAAGTAGTTGCGGTAGAGGTCGACCGCCTTGCCCTCGTTCGCCTGCTGCGGCGAGACGACGTGGTCGACCATCTCGATCGACTGCAGCGCGTCGTAGCCGCCCTCGACGCCGAGCTCGCGGGGATCGAACTCCCAGAAGTCGCGGAGGTGAACGGTGACGCCCGGGTGCTTCTTGCCCGTCGCCCACTCGCACTGCGCGGTCGAGAGCGTGATGCCGTGCGCCGCCTTGGTGCCGCGCATCGCGTGGTACTGCAGGTTCGATCCCCAGCCGCAGCCGATGTCGAGGACGCGCTTGTCGGGCGTCATCTCGGCGTACTCGTAGAGGATCTTGCACTTGTTCCACTGCGCTTCCTCGAGGGTCTCCTTGCCCGTGAGGTAGCTGGCGGAGGTGTAGTGCATGTTCTCGTCCAGCCAGAGCTCGAAGAAGTCGTTCGAGACGCTGTACGAGAGATCGATCTCGGCCTTGGTGCTGGTCATGGCGGGCGCGAGTGTGACCCGACCCCGGCGCGCGAGCCAATGCATCGAGCGCGCTCGGCGGTGAGGCCGCTCATGCGCATGGCGCTACGCACTCGCTCCACGGCGCGCAGAAGGCTTGGCACTCGCGCGGCGGTTTGCTAGGAAAGCCCCCCCTGGTGCCGTAGCCAAGCGGTTAGGCAAAGGTTTGCAAAACCTTCACACACCGGTTCGAATCCGGTCGGCACCTTTCAGAAGCCCCCCTCGTTTGAAGCCGGATCCGCGCCGTTCGCCGCGAGCTGGATCACCTGCGGCAGCGGAGCCCGGGTCGAGAGGGGGCAACGGTCGCAACGCGGGGCAGTGGGGCCCGTCGCGTGGCGCGTCACCGAGGTGCGCGTAGCGGGCGTCGATCGGACCGGTGTGACTGATGGCGTCTCGAACTACTCGAGCGCCCTGCGTCAGGGCTACAGACGCCGACGTTCGCGACGGCGGTCACCAGACGTAGTCGGGGATGAACTCGTCGAGACGCACGAGCATCTTCCGCTGACTCGATTTCCCGATCTTTTCGAACCCATGGCGTGCGTAGTGACTGACGAGGCCGTCGTTGATCGCGTCGAGCATGATCCCTCGACAACCGCTTCGCGCAGCCGCCTCGGCCACGCAGCGGCCGATCTCAACCATCAAGATTTCGCCCACGCCCTTCGGCGTCCGACTGTCGCGCGCGAGCTGGCAGAGCAACACTCCGGGGACTCGGACACTCCCCTCGCGCTCCGCGCTTCCAGCACTGAACTGGTCTTGACCGAGCCCCGTCATCGCCAGCGAGAAGAATCCCCAGACCGGGCAGTGCTCGCCGTTCACATGTTCCAACACTCTCGTTCGAGCGGTCCCGGCTCGTTCGGAGAGGAGAGCGCGGTCTCGAAGAAAGCTCGCGAGCGCCTCCTCTCGGGTCTGAAAATCGACGGTCGAGTCGCTCTCGCGAATGTCCCGAAAGCGGAGCGCCTCTGGATCGTAGCTCACCGCTTGACGCGCGATGCCCGGCTCCACGCACTGGCAATCGCCTCCGTCGGAGCACGTCGCTCACGGTTCAGGATGCGCGCGAGATCATCCGCCTCCGTGGCATCGAGGCCTCCGCTCGTCCAGCCGTGGTGAGCGGCGAGCGCATGCGGACGTCGCAGCGATCGACTCGTCTCGGACGTGACGTTGGCGCCCGGATTCTCGGAGTACCGAGCGGCCGTCTCGACCACGTCTCCAGGCACGACGCGAAACTGAGAACGACGCACCCGAGCCTCGGCGTCGGCGGTCAGCGTCCTCGCGGTGTCGACGTATGCGTCGCTGCTACTGTTTCGGTTGCCATCGTCGGTCTCCTAATCGAGGGTCTGATCGGCGTTGATCAGGCGAAAACGCGGCGAACCCGCTCCTAGATTGGCCGCAGCCCACTTGTTCCAGTTCGACGCGAGCGCGGCAACGATGCCGAAGTAACTGGAGGGCACGCAGCAAAACGAAACGCGCGGTTTCGCCTTTGCGTTCCGGTCGAACGGCGAGGCTTCGCCGAGCATGACCGCGAACAGCTCCGGGCCATGGTTGACGTGACCGACGTCCACGAGAGAGGCCGGCGGCTCCATCGGGTAGTCGAGCTCGACCAACCGACCCGGCTCGGCCGGCTCTGGCTTTTGGTTCTCCGCCATGACGGCGAGCATGGAGCCCGACAGCCTCCAGCGCGTCGAACGCTCCCGTGCGCAACCTGGCCGCTCGTTCAGTCGGTACCGCCTGGCAACCCGTCGCAGCCGCGCTGCACGAGTGTCGTGACCAGTGTGGTCAACCCACCCGCGCGCTCCAAGAGAACATCCGCCGCAGGCCTCCCATCCGATGATCGTTACCAGAGCCGAAACGCGTCACGCCGCGACCTCGTGGAGGGCGATCTCGAGCGCGAACATGCGCTCGACGATCTCGGCCTGCTCGCCGCGCTCGAGGGCCTGCTCCAGCGCGAGCGCGGCGTCGGCGGCCGCGACGGCACCGAAGACCAGGCAGGTCCCCTTGAGCTTGTGCGCATGGCGCGCGGCGCCCTCGAGGTCTCTGTTCCGGATCGTCTCGCCGAGCGCGGCGACGGACTGGCTCGTCGACTCCTCGAACGCGGCACGCAGCGCCTCGCCGCCCGGGGCCTCGCTCGCGCCGGTGTGGTGGGGTCGGCTCTCGAGCAGCGCGGCCGCGTGCTCGCGCAGGACCGTGCCGAGCGCGGCCATCGTCACCGGCTTGGCGAGGTAGCCGTCCGCGCCCGCGCTCTGGGCGCGCGGCCACAGCTGCTCGCGCGCGTGCGCCGACACCATCAGGATCACCATGCGCCGGTCGCCGGCGTCGGCCTCCTGCGCGCGGATCCGACGCACGGTCTCGTAGCCGTCGAGCTCGGGCATCTCGCCGTCGACCAGGAGCAGATCGATCGGCGGGCTGCGCTGCGTGCGCGCCAGCGCCTCGCGGCCGTCGCCGACGAGCTCGATCACCCCGCCCACGCCGTCCAGGAGCAGCTTCATGACGATGCGGTTGACGCCGTCGTCGTCGGCCACCAGCACGCGGGCGTCCGATCGCAGCGCGACGTCGGGCGCCCCGGGCGAGGTGGCCGCGGGGACGTCGGCATCGACCGCGCGCAGCGCCGCGCCGAAGTCGGCGCGCGAGAAGGGCTTGGGCAGCGTCGCGTCGGCCAGGTGCGCCAGCGCCGCCGTCTCGAACGCCGACGCGAGGCCGAGCACGCGCGAGCCGGTCCGCCGCCGCGCATCGCGGAGCGCGCGCTCGAGCTCGGGCGAGCCCAGGCCCAGCGCAGCGTCCCGGACGAGCACGACGGGCACGTCGAGCGACACGAGCCGTGCGATCGCGTCCTTCTCCTCGATCACCTCCGCCCGAAGGCCCCGCTCCGAGCAGCGTCTGGCGAGGATCTCGGCCCAGACCGCGGTCCCGCTGGTGATCCACGCCTCGGACCACCGAGGCGCGCTGGCGACGCTCGGAGGCTCGGCGTCCGCGTCCGCCGTGGGCGCGGCCACCTCGAACGAGAACGTGGTGCCGCGCCCGACCGCGCTCTCGAGGCGGAGCTCGCCGCCCATGAGGCGCACGAGATCCCGCGAGATGGTGAGGCCGAGGCCCGTGCCGCCGAAGCGCCGCGTGGTGGACGCGTCGGCCTGCGAGAACGGCTCGAACACGACGGCGTGCTTGTCCTCGGGGATGCCCATGCCGGTGTCGATCACGGCGACGGTGAGCGTGCTCGGCGCGCGCCAGCCGAGCCGCACGCAGACGTGCCCCGTCTCCGTGAACTTGATCGCGTTGCCCACGAGGTTGGTGAGCACCTGCTGCACGCGGTGCCGGTCGCCGACGACGGAGCGCGGGACGTCCGCCGAGGTGTCGAGGACGAGCTCGAGCTTCTTCGCGCGCGCCGGCGCCGTCAGCGTCTCCACCACGCGCAGGGCCGCCGCCTCGGGATCGAAGGGCGCACGCTCCACCTCGACGCGCCCGGACTCGAGCTTGGCCGAGTCGAGGACGTCGTTGATGAGCTCGAGCAGGTTCTGGCCGGACCGCAGGAGAGACGCCGCGAGCGAGCGCGACTCCGGATCGAGCGGCCGGCGGGCGAGCGCGTCGGCGATGCCGAGCACCCCGTTCAGCGGAGTCCGCACCTCGTGGCTCAGCACCGACATGAAGCGCGAGCGCGCCTCGGCGCGCTCCTTCGCCGCCAGGGACGAAGCGTTCTGCGCGGTGAGCGACGCGACGCGGCGCACCGCCTGCGCGACCATCCAGGCGACGACCACTCCGAGCAGGACGATCGTGAGCGCGATGCCCGACGCCGCGACGAGCTGCGTCTGGTTCTCGGCGCGGATACGGGCCTCGGACATCGTGAGGTGGAGCGTCCCGAGCGCGCGCTCTCGGCTCCGGATCGGGATCTCCGCCTCCACGACGGGCTCGCCCGCGTGCGTCTCGCCACGCGCGCGCACGAGCGCCCCGTCGACCGAGCGGACCTCGACCGCGACGAAGTCTCCGTCCTGCGCGAGCCCCGAGACGACCTCGTCGACCATGTCGAGATCGTCGAAGTCGATCGCCGGCGCGATGGTGTAGGCGACGAGGGCGGCCTGGTTGTCGACCTTGTGCTGGAGCGCAGCCCGGGCCGATCGCATCTCGCGCTCGGGGAACCACAGCACGACGAAGGCCGCCACCGCAGTGAACGCCACCGCGATGATCGCCCCGATGGCGAGCCCCGGCTCCCGCGCGCGCGCAGGCGCGGGGCTCATGTCCGCGCGCCGCCGACCGTGCGGCGGATCATCGCGGGCAGGTGCGCACGCGCCTCCGACTTGTGCATCACGACGTCGGCGACGCGCTGATCCTCGACCTCGCGGAGCTGCTCGTGCGTCGCCGCCGAGAGCAGGATCAAGCGCACGCGATCGAAGAGCCGCGTCTTGCGGAAGAAGCGCGCGAAGGCGTCGCCCCGCATCGCCGGCATGTCGAGATCGCACACGACGCAGTCGATCGACTCGCGGAGGATCAGCTGCGTCGCGCCGATGGGCGAATCGAGCGTGAAGACGTCCATCTGGGCGGAGACGAGCAGCAGCTCGATGGCGGCGATCGACGCGCGGTCGTCGTCGATCACGAGGACGCGGATGCGGCTCATGGCGCGTCCACCTCCACTTCCGCATCGGCGACTCCCGCGTCGTCGCCCTCCGCGGCGTCCTCGTCGATCACACCGGTGTCCTCGCCGCAGCGATCCGGGAAGCGCTCCTCGGCGCGATCGACGCTCGCGCAGTCGAACGGCGGCGGGTCGGCCGGGCGCGGCAGGCCGCAGCCGGCGAGCCCGACGAGGGCGACGGCCGCGAGCATTCGTGCGTCAGAGCGAGAGGTCATACGAGAGCCCGAGGTAGCCGAAGAGGGGCGAGGAGACGGGGTGGTAGAGCGGCGCCGCGTCGGGATACGCCTCGAGCGGCCCGTTGATGAGGTAGGGCTGATGCGGGTTCACACTGTACGAGAAGCTCGTGCGGAAACGGAGCCCGGGGATGAAGTCGATCGGCCCGGACACCGTGAGCCGCAGATCGAGCTGCTCGCCGATCATGATCGGGCGCGTGGCAGTGAAGCTCGCGTACGCGAGGCGCTCGCCGGCGAAGATGGTGGCGAGGGCGAAGGCGACGCCGTTCGGCGAGAGCTCGTAGGCGATCCGCGCATTGCCGCACCAGAGCGGCATGATCGGGATCTGGACGTCGGCCTGGCGCGTGTCGGCGATCTGGACGCTGCCCGCGAGCGTGAGCCCCTCGACGGGGCGCATGGAGAACGAGCCGGTGCCGCCGAAGGTGCGGAGCGCGGAGAGGTTGTCGTTGCGGACGAAGTTGTCGGCGACACCGGTCGCGGCGACCTCGCCCCGCGCGACGGCGACATCGAACTCGGCCATGGTCGCGGGGCGCTGGCCGATGAAGTCCTCGTAGAACGACGCGAAGCCGCGCAGCGAGAACGTCAGCCAGTCGAAGCCCTGCTGCCACTCGAGCTCGACGGTGCGCACCACCTCGGGGCGCAGCGTGAGCGCGGCGATCTGGAACGTCGGATCGGACTGGCCGAGCTCGTACGACGTCGGCGTGCGGAAGGCCTCGGCGTAGCTCGCGCGGATCGTCGTGCGGTCGACCGGGGTGACGACGGCGGCCGCGCGCGGTGAGATGCGGAATCCGAAGAGACTGTCGGCGTCGAGGCGGCCGCCGAGGTTCAAGGAGAGCCACTCGATGGGACGAATGATCTGCTGCACGAAGACGGCGCCCAGGACCGTCACCTGGTGCCAGTACGGCGTCCGCGACGTGTAGGGCGTCGCGTTGGTGATGACGTCGTAGTAGTCGGCGGGGCGCGCGGTGGTGTCGCGGCCGCGGACGTCGTAGCCGATCGTCGAGGTGAACCGCGAGTCGAGGGTCCAGTCGAGGGTCAGCACCTGCTCGAGGCCGGCGCTGCGTCCCGCGCTGCCGATGTCGAAGTTGCACCCGTCGAGCTGCCCTTCGACGCACCAGTAGTCGAGGCGGTACGAGGTGCGCTCGGAAAAGCGCGTGTAGTCGGCGTAGAAGCGCGTGCTCAGCGTCGCCTCGGGGCTGAGCGAGGTGCGATGCGCGAGCTCGGCGCGCAGCGCCTCTCTGAGCTCGCGGGACCACGGGTCGACGAACGCGCCGATCAGCGGGATGCCGCGCGTGTATTGGTTCGCCATCACGCGCAGCGTGAAGTCGCCCACGCGCATGCGTGCCACCACCGAGGGCGCCTGCATCGTGTGCGTCGCGGTGCCGCCCCACGCGGTCTCCCCCGGCCGGAGGCTGAAGTCGTCCTGCACCGTCGGCGTGATGCCGTACGAGTTGCTGATGTCCTCGAGCCACTCGGCGCGGAGGGTGATGTCGCCCGGCGAGCCGAAGAGCGTGAACGCGAACGAGCCGCCGAGGCCCAGGCGGTAGCGCAGGCCCACACGCTCGCCGGGGAGGCCGCCGCCCGGGAGGTCGTCGTAGCCGGTCGGCGCCGCGAGGCCGAGCTCGGCGACGCCGTAGAGGTGGTTGCCCGACGATGCGTGGCGCGTGACGACGTTGATCACGGCGACCATCGCGTTGCTGCCGTAGGCGACCGAGCCCGCGCCGAGCATCACCTCGATGTAGTCGATGGCCTCGACCGGCACGCCGAGCCCTTCGTGCGGGGACACGGTGCCGGTGTCCTGCGAGTTCATGATGTGGCCGTCCACCATGACGAGGATGTGGCGGCCGCCGTCGCGCTGGATGAGGCCCGAGACGCCGACGTCGATGCCCGTGTCGTAGTCGCGCACGTGGCCGATGTAGAAGCCGACGCCGAGGAACGAGAGCGCCTCGTCCACGGTTCGGATGCCGAAGATCTCGATCTCGCGCGCGCTGATCGTGTACGTCGTCGCCGGCGCCACGGAGCTGCGCTCGGCCCCGCGGGACGCGGTGGACACGACGCTCTCGCCGAGGAGGGCGTCGAGCAGCGGGTCGGCGCCTTCTTCGTCGGGAGCCGAGCTCGGGGCCGACGCGGACGCCGACTGCGCCTCGGACGCCGACTCCGCCTCCGGCGCCGAGGTGTCCTGAGCAACGGCCCGCGCGCTCGCCAGAGAGACGACGAGCGCCAGCGCGAGAGCCCACCGGTTCCGGCGCGTCATCGGACCACCCTCGCCACGCGCAGGACGTGCGCGCTGAACTGGAGCTGCTGCGCGGTCGCGCGCGGGAGGTTCACCGCGATCGTCGGGCGCGCGGAGACGAGCTCGAACGCGAGCGTCGCTCCGCGATCCACGTCGGCGCCGACCGACGAGACCAGCACGACCCCCGGCGAGGGCAGCGCGCTGGCGATCGCACCGACCTCCGCGCCGAGCCCGGCGCTCAGATAGACGACGCTCGCGTGTCGCGTGCGCGCCCGCCGGCCGAGGCGCGCGGCCGAGCGATACTGGTGCACCGCCAGCTCGACGGCACGGTCGGCGATGGTGCGCGACGACGTGAACGCGGTGCGCAGCTGCACGGCGACGCGCTCGGACTCCGGCGCGCCGGGCCGCACGACGACGAGCACGACCGCCGAGCCCGCCGCGGTGGGAAACCCGTGCTCGTAGCGGAGCACCCGGTCGAGCAGCTGGACCTGCAGCCCCGCGGGGACGGTCACCTCGTCGGCCGCCCCGTCGATCGGCGCGCCCAGCGCGAGCCCCAGCGCGAGCCCCAGCACGACTCCGAGCGCGACGAGCGTCGGCCTCGCGCGCCCCCAGTTCCGTCGAGGCCCCCCCACAGGCGCCCGACGTTATTCGCAACGGCGGTCCGTCCGCCACTGAAAATCGCGCGCGATCCGATCCGAAACCCGCCCGTTCACCGGCCCCCGCGCCCCGGATGCCCGCCGGTGGCCGGGGCGAGGCGCGCCTCCGTGTAAGAGTTTCGTAAGCACTTCGCGGCGCGCCCTCAGCCGAACGCGCGGCCGGTGTCGACGCGACATGCCCGCCTCTCGTGCCGTGCTCGTCGCCAGCCTCCTCCTCGTCGCGAGCGTCCTCATCGCCGAGCCCAGCCGCGGCCAGCCGCCGCCCGGCCTCGTCGTCGAGCACGTGCGCGCCTCCGCCCCACCCGAGGTCGACGTCGGAGACCGCATGATCACCATCGTCCGGGTCGATCTCGAGCGATACGCCTTCCGATTCCTCACCGGCCGCGACGGCCCTCCCCGGCCCCTCGACCGATGGGTCGAGGGCGAGCACCTCGCCGGGGGCATCAACGCCGGCATGTTCCTCGAGGACGGCCGGCCCTGTGGCTGGCTCCAGAGCCGCGGCGAGGTCCTCCAGCGCCGCACGCCCGCGACGTTCGAGGCCGTCGTCGCCTTCGATCCCGTGCGTGCCGGCGCGAGCGCGTTCGTGGTCGGCGGCACCGGGTGCGAGCGCTCGCTCGACGCGCTTCGCGCGAGCCACGGCTCCGTGCTCCAGAGCCGGCGCCTCTTGGTCGACTGCGCCGGTCACGCCACCGACTGGCGCACGCGCCGCTTCAGCGCGGCCGCCATCGGCGTCGATCGCCAGGGCCGTGCCGTGCTGGTGCACGTCCGAACGCCCTACCGGATGCAGGTGCTCGCGCGCATGCTCGCGGCGCCCGCGCTCGGGATCCGCGGCCTCGTGTACATGGAAGGCGGCCCCGAGGCCTCGCTCGTGATCGACGCCGAGGGCGTGCGCGTCGGCGAGCGCGGCAGCTGGGAGGATGGCTTCCACGAGGCGGACGACAACGACGCCTACTGGGATCTCCCGAACGTGATCGGGCTCGCGCCGCGATGAGCGGACGGCGCTTCGCGTGGGCGCTTGCCCTGCTGACCGCGAGCGCGCTCGCGCCATCGCCCGGCGGCGCGCAGGTGCTCGCACCCTTCGAAGATCCGACCGGGCACGCGCTCGACGCGTTCCGCGCCTCGCTCGCCCGAGGCCGCTCGCTCGTCTCGGTGTGGGGCGCCTCGCACGTCGCTCAGGACGCCTTCACCGGCACGCTCCGCGAGCGCCTGCGCGCGCGCTACGGAGACGGCGGCCCGGGGCAGTTCTTTCCGGCGCGGCCCTTCACCCTGTACGAGCGCGAGGATCTCGAGGTCGAGGACGGTCGCGGCTTCGTCGGGCTCTCGACGCGCGGACACCGCGTCCGCGATCGCTTCGGGCGCGCCGGGATCGCGCTCTCGGCCCGCGGCGCCGCGCACGCGTGCGCCCACCTCGGCGCGCCCGTCACGCACCTCGAGGGGTGGGCCCGCATCCAGCCCGGCGGCGGCACGCTCGCCGTCACCGTGGGCGCCGAGCGCCACACCCTCGCCACCGCCGGGCGTCCGGGCTGGGATCGGGTCGTCGTGACGCTGGCCACGCCCGCGCGCGACGTCTGCCTCGACGCGCTCGGCGACGGCCCCGTCACGAGCCTCGGCCTCGTCGCCGGGCGCGACGACGGCGTCGTCGTCGAGAGCTTCGGCGTGCCGGGCGCGCGCGCCGAGGATGCGTTGCTCTGGGACGAGGACGACTTCGTCTCGCAGCTCGCGGCGCGGCCCCCCGATCTCTTCGTGCTCTCCTACGGCACCAACGAGAGCGCGCGAGGCCGCTCGCAAGCGCTTCTCCGGGGCGACCTCGCGCAGCTGATCGCCCGGTTCCGGCGGGGCGCACCGGCCGCGTCGTGCCTCGTCCTCGGGCCCTCCGATCGCCCCGTGGAGCGGGCTGGGACGTGGACCGCGCGGCCCGGCTCGGCGCGCGTGCGGGACGCCTATCGCGCCGCGGCGCGCGACGCGGGCTGCGCCTTCTTCGATCTGCTCGGCTGGACGGGCGGCCCGGGCTCGATGCACGGCTGGGTCGAGCGCGGCCTGGCGCTCGCCGACCACGTCCACTTCACGCGCGCCGGCTACGGGCAGCTCGGCGACGCTCTGGCCGACGCACTGCTGCCGCCGGAGCGACGCCCGTGATCAGAGCCGCTCGCTGCCGAACGCCATCACGTCGGCGATCGTCGGCGCGCCGAGCAGGAGCGCGAGCACGCGGTCCAGGCCGAGCGCGTTGCCGGCGCAGGGCGGCAGCCCCTCCTCGAGCGCGCCGAGGAAGCGCTCGTCGATCGGGTACACCGGCAGGCCCAGCGCGCGCCGCTCCTCTTGGTCGCGCACGAGGCGCGCCCGCTGCTCCACCGGATCGGTGAGCTCGCCGAAGCCGTTGCAGAGCTCGATGCCGCACGCGTACGCCTCGAAGCGATCGGCCAGGTGCGGTCGATCGGGGTGCAGGCGAGCCAGCGACGCCATCGACGCTGGCCAGTCGGTGACGAAGACCGGACGCGCGAAGCCGAGCGCAGGCTCCACGTCGTGCGACCAGACGCGGAAGAAGCGCTCCTCGTCGGGCAGCACGTCGTCCAGACGCAGCCCCGCGTGGCGCGCCAGCGCGGCATCGACCGTGATCCGTTCCCACGGGGGCGTGAGATCCAGCGCCTCGCTGCGGGCGCCGAGTGCATCGACCGTGATCGTCGTGCGGCCGTGGGCCGCCATGGCGAGCACGGCCACGATCCGCTCCGTGTCCGCCATGAGCGCGCCTGCGTCGGCGAAGGCGCGGTACCACTCGAGCATCGTGAACTCGGGCTCGTGGCGCTGGCCGCGCTCGTCCTTGCGGAAGCAGCGCACGATCTCGTAGAGGCCAGGCAGCCCTGCGGCGAGCAGGCGCTTCATCTGGTACTCGGGGCTCGTGATGAGCCAGCGCGGCCCCGGCATGCCGGCGACCTCGAAGGCCGACAGATGCACGTCGAGGCCCGGGCTCGGTACCGCGAGCGGCGTCTCGACCTCCAGGAGCCCCTCGACCGCGAGGTGGTCGCGCAGCGCCCGCATCATCGCCGCGCGCTGCGTGAGCCAGCGGAGGCGCCGGCGCCCGTCCCGGTGGAACGCGAGCCAGTCCCCGCCGGCGCGCGGAAAGGCGGCGCGAGCGGGCTGGACGACGCGCGCCTCGGTGACGCGGCTGCCCGACGCATCGAGCACGAGCTCGACCCAGGCCCCCGTGAGCGCCTCGGACGCCTCGGGCCAGGCCAACTCGCGCGGGGGCTCGACGGCGTGCTCGAGGCGAACGCGGCCCGACGCGACGAGCGTGATGCGACCGCGGGCCACGAGGGGAGCCGTCATGAATGATCCGGTGCGCAGGCTCTGCCGGGCGACCGACGAGTGTCAACCGCGGGGCGCGTCACGCGATGCGCCGCAGCCTCGTGGCCTCGGCGAGGTCGATGCCGCTCGTCGCGCGCAGGCGCTCGAGCGTCTCGCCGCCCTTCACGGTACGGCGCTCGATGGAGAATCGCTCGGCGGGCAGCACGCTCTCGAAGAAGGGCAACGACGGCGCATAGGCGAACATGCCCCCGGGGGCGAGCGCGCGGGTGATGCGCACGAAGGCCTCGGCGTAGCGGCGCGCGTCGGGCGCGCTCGCGTGGTGGGCACGCAAGAAATGGAGCGAGAACGCGAGGTGCGAGACGACCGTCTTCCATCGGTCCTTGCCGTAGTCGAACGTGAGCCAGTCGGCGCGCGTGCAGGCCGCGGGGGCCTCACGATCGATCCCCGTCGCGTCGTGCCCGAGGCCCCGCAAGTGCATCACGAGCGCCGCGCTCGTCCCGCAGCCCACGTCGAGGACGGGCGAGACCACGTCGGCCGACGAGAGACCGAGCACGTGGAGCTGGAGGTCCGGCGCGTACTCGCTGGCGATCACCTCGCGCGCCGCGCCGCCGCCCGCGTCGCGCACGATGGAGCCGAGCCCGTCGAGGGCGTCGTCCAGCGTGTCCTGCGCTTGATCGAGCGCGTCGGCCGAGAGCGACTCGAGGACCCGGAGCACGGCGTCCTCCAGCTCGTCCTCGAGCGCCGGCGTGAGCTCCAGGAACTGGTTCTTCGATCGCAGCCAGCGCGTCAGGTCCTCTCGCAGCGCGCGGGCGTCGGAGCGCTCCACGCGCGAGCCGGCGAAGCGCGCCAGCGTGCCCTCGTCGAGCCGGATGGCACCGCCGGCGACGTTCGCGAGCGAGAGCCCGGCGTGGGCCGGCGCGAGCTCGCGAACGATCTCGAGCGAGCCGGCCGCGAGCGTCGAGATCTCGGTGATCACCTGCGTCGCGCCGAGGGCCGCCAGCGCGCGGAGGCGGGCACGCGCGAGCTCGCGCCCGAGCCCTCGGTTGCGGTGCGCGGGGTCGACCACGAGCGTGTGCAGGCGTCCCTCGGTCCCGATGAGCGAGGCGAGCCCGAGGCCGACGATCCGCCCGTCGACGCGCGCCACGTACCCGATGTCTCCCTCGGCGAGCGCGGCCGCGACGAAGCCGCCAGCGGAGACCCCGAGGACGCGCGTCGCCAGCGCGCCGGCCTCCGCCGCCTCGCTCGATTCGAGGCGCGCGATGGCTCCCGGGTCGAAGGTCGGTGTCGTGACGGGGGAGAGGCGCAGCACCTCGTAGCTCTCGACGAGGTTGTAGGCCTTGTTGCTCGGGAGGCTGGCGCCCGCGAGCTGGGCGGCGGTGCGCACCGAGTCGAGACTGCCGTGCTGCAGCTCGCAGAAGAAGTCGGTCTTGCCGATCCGCCTGCGGAGCAGCTCGCAGACGTCGCCATCCTTGGAGAAGATCGTCGGGACGTTGCCCGCCGAGTCGTCGATGGCCACGCCGACGACGCGCGTCCCGGCGCGAGCGACCCACACCGCCTCGCCCATGCGGTGAGCGATGGCGACGAAGTGGGGCAGGTGCCGCCCGAAGTGCAGGGTGATGTCGCTCCCGAGCGCTTCGGTCGAGCCCGGCGCGAGCTGCGTGATCGTGACGACGTGCCCATCGATGCGGATGGGGGTGTCGTTCCGCCGGCGCCGCGCGAGCCAGACGACGAAGCCGAGGACCCCGAGCGCGCCGAGCCCCGCGAGGGCGGGCACGGCGACGAAGCGCAGGGAGGAGAACGCGCCGCGATCGGTCTCGGCAGGCCGCGAGGTCGCCGCGGGCGCGCCGACCCGGTGCGCGTACGTCGCGTCGGTGATCTCGACGATCTCGCTCACGCGCATCGCCGCGCGCTGGCCCTCGGACGTGCCCTCGTCGTCCTCGGTTCGTACCTCGCGCAAGAACATGCCGCTCTGGCGATCGAACCAGTACTCGTCCCTGAAGCTCGTCGTGAAGTCGCCGTAGGCGTCGTGTCGGCTCCCCGTGCCGACGCCGGTGAGCGTGATGGCCGTGCGGCTCGCGCCCGCCACCGTGACGAGGGCATCGATCGCGGTGACCTCGAAGTCGCCATCGAGGATCTGGGCCCGGTCGCCCACCGCGAGCGTGGTCGGAACGTAGACCCACGTCGCCAGCGTCCGGGCGTCGGTGTCGTCGTACTCGTCGAGGTCCGTGCGCGTCGTGTAGCGGCGCTCGGCATCGACCGAGACCGTCCGATCCTCGACGCCGCTGTCCGACGTGTCGGGAGAGACGTAGGTCCAGGAGTAGGCGCCGTGCACGGTGGTGCCGCCAGCGCCGGAGCTCACCTCGTAGCGTCCATCGGAGCTCAGCGTGTCGCTCCACCCGACGTACACGCCGCCGGTCCCGCTGACGCGCCGCGAGACGTGGTACTCGAACGACTCGCTCACCGGCTGCGCCAGCGCGGCTCGAGCCGCGAGCGCCGCGCATGCGATGCCGAGCGCCAGCGCGATCCGAGGGATGCTCATCGCGCGCAAGCGTACCGGATCGTACGCTCGAGATCAGAGCGTGTGGACGTCGATGTCGAAGCTCCGGCTCCCGCTGGCCACGGTCGCGCGGATCGTCGTGGCGTTGGTGCGCACGAAGGTGAGCGTCATCGTCTTGTGGCTCGGCGCGGTGAGCGTGTAGGTGCCCGCCTGGGGGCACGGGTCGACCCAGCGCATCTCGACGTCGGCGATGGTCAGCACCCAGCTGCCGCTCTGCGTGGTCCAGGTGCGCTCTCCGTCCTCGGCGAACCCGCTGATCAAGCCGGACTCGAGCGGGCGCTGCGTGACCTCACCGGTGCCGTTGCCCTGGTGCGAGTCGCTGAGCCGGGTCCATCGCAGATCGTAGGAGACGTGGCGAGAGGGGTCGGCGGCGCTCCACGTGACCATGGCGCTGCCGGTGACGCTCACCGTCTCGTTGTGGAAGTCGGTCCACTGGTGCTCGACGACGATCTCGCTCGCCGCGGTCGCCACGAACGTGATCTCGTGCAGGCCCGTGTAGTGCTGGCCGCGATACACGCAGTTGCCGGGGAGGATCCCGTAGTGGATCGTGATCGTGGCGCCCTGGGCCGTGACCGTCGCGCACGGCAGCTGCGTCTGCACGAACGTCTGGAGCTCGGTGGCGGCGGCCTCGGCGGCGTCGCCGATCGTGAAGTTCGTCGAGAGGTCGATGCTCCCGCCGGCGAGCGAGAGCGCCGCGCTCGAGAGGGCGGCCTCCTCGAGCCCCTCGCGCGCCTCTTCCCCGCTGAGCTCTCCGCAGGCGGCGAGCGTGGTGGCGAGGGCGAGCACCAGGGCCAGCTGTCGGGGATGCGAGCGCATGGGTCCTCCGTGGGGGGGGTTCGCCTTCCGCCGAGAGGCGGAGAGGGAAGGGCGGTCCGGGGCACGTGCAGCGTCCGCGCCAGCTCGAAATCTACGGCGTTTCTCGCCCCGCGTGAACCGCGGGTGTCGTCGCCTCGCCACGCTCGGCCCACGGGCCTGAGAATCGCAAGTCACGGCGCTCGCTTGCGGCGCGTCTCGCAGCTGCCAAGCCAGGCGCATGTCGAGCTCGTCCCCTTCGCCGCTCGTCCGCCTCGTTCGCGAGCTCGCGCCG
>JBGALT010000064.1:0-39645 GCA_044223665.1 Sandaracinaceae bacterium
CCCGCGCTCGCCGGGAACCGGGCCGGCCCGGTGAGCGTCGTGTCGAGCTCGGGGCCGACGAGCCGCACCTCGCCCTCGTGGACGTCGAGCTCGAGCGCGCCGGAGGCCTCGTCGAAGTCCACCACGAACCGCGCCACGTCGGCCTCGATCCGGAACTGGCCCGCGAGCACGATCGTGCGCGAGGCGGCGGTGTGCACCGTCAGCTCACCACGCGCGAGCGCCAGCTGCGGCGCCGGCTCGTCGCCTTCGTCGAGCTGGGCCAGGCGCAGCTCGGTGCTCGGCGCGAGGGCGATGCCCAGCTCGCTCGCCAGGCGTGCGTGGAGCGCGCCGCTCTCGCTCGTCGCGATCGTCTGGCCCTCGCCGAGCGTATCGCCGAGCGCGAGCGGGCCGACTTCCGCGGCCTCTCCCTCGGCAGCGCGCCGCTCGCTCTGGCCGGCGATCAGGGTCACGCGCGAGGCGGCGTAGACGTCGACGCGCGACGGCAGCACGTCGGGCGGCATCGTGTCGGTCGAAGGCACGGGCAGCACGGCGACGGTCGGCGCGGCCGGCGCGGGCAGCACGATCGCGATGGCCGCGGCGGCGGCGAGCGCGACGCCCATCGCCGGCAGCATCCAGCCGCGCCGGTGCTTCTTCGCCTGCAGCTGGGCCTCGCGCTCGAGCGCGAGCTCCATCTTCGACCAGTCGAGATCCGGTGCTTCCGCCTCGCGGATGGCGTCGACCGTCGCCTCGTACGACTGGATGGTCGCCAGCTCTCGCTGGCAAGCCGCGCAGCCTCGAAGGTGCGTCTCCACGCGCGCGCGACCCGCCTTCGAGAGCGCGCCGCTCTCGTAGGCCATCAACGCTGCGGTCTTGGGGCGGTGTTCGTTCACGGGTGCTTCGTCAGCGGGGGGCTCAGAAGGAGGAGCGGACTAGTCCGCCTCTTCGGTCGTCGAGGTGTCGTCGGGCTTGGGACCGGTCGGCTTCTGGAGGGTCGCCTTCTGGAGGCTCGCCATCGCCCCCGCCAGCGACGGCTCGCTGGCCATGGCGGCGTAGAGCTCCTTGCGCGCATAGAAGAGGCGCGTGCGCACCGTGAGGACCGGAGCGCCCACGAGCGTCGCGATCTCCTTGGCGGGCATGCCCTCGAAGTCGTGCAGGACGATCACTTCGCGCTTCTTCTCACCGAGCCCGTCCAGCAGCCGGTAGAGGACGCGGACCCGCTCGCGCTGCTCGGAGAGCGCCTCGGGGTCGTCGCGTCGCGCGTCCTCCTCGCTCGCGACGTCGGGCACTTCCATGTCGGCGAAGCGCGGGCGCGAGCGGCCTCTGCGCAGGTGCATGCGCGTGACGTTCACCGCGAGCCGGTAGAGCCACGTCGAGAAGCGAGAGTCCCCGCGGAACGTCGGCAGCGAGCGATAGACGTGGAGGAAGACCTCCTGGACCACGTCGTCGACGTCCGCCGAGGGGCCGAGCAAGCGATACACGACGCGCGCGACGTCCTGCCGGTGCGCCCGGAAGATCTCGCGGAACGCGCTCGCGTCCCCGGAGAGAGCCCTGTCGATCAGCGCGCGCGCCGGATCCATGCGTCGGGCCACCTCACGGCTCGCCACCGTGGGGGAAGGAGGGAATGCAATCGACAGCGACGATACCATGGCACCTCTCGCTCGCCCCATCCGTTGCGGGGGTGGCCGGTGCCGTTCATCGCCCCACGAAACGGCCGAAGGCCGCGACCCTCTCGGGAGGCGGCCTCGGGCGCGTGCAGGTCCTCGGACTCACGGGGCCGGATCGAGAGACCCGCCGATCAGCGCGTGGCGGAGATGAAGGGCTCCACGCCGTGGCTGCACATCGTCTGCGCGTCCTCGACGGTGCCGTAGAACCACGAAAGCCCGCAGTGGCCGACGGCGCCGGTCGTCGCGCAAGGGGTGCTCGCCCACGTGCCGCCGCCCGTGGTGCACGCCTCTTGGGTCGAGGCGAGCTGGGCCGGATCGACGATGTACTCCTGGCATCGCGCCGGCGTCGCGCTCGTGCAGCTTCCGTCGGCACGCTCGTGCAGCGGCGGTGCGACGGCCGAGCGCGCGCTCGGCTCGGTCAGATCGTAGAAGTGCATGTGCTGCGGGCACGCCGCCTGCGCCGTCGTCAGCGTCGCGGTCGGGCCGTAGAACCACGTGTTCGTCGAGTCGCCGCACCACGCGATGGCGGTGTCGCCGCTGGGGCAGATCCCGTCCGACCAGCGTCCGCCCTGGCCCTCGCACTCGGTACGCGCCTGGGCGCGCGTCTCGTCCGTCATCGTGCGGAGCACCTCGTGACAGACGCCCTGCGTCTCGCGCATGCAGCTCCCGTGGCTGCCCGCGTGCAGGCCGTGCGGGCCCTCGCCCCGCTCGCCGCCGCCGGTGGCTTGATCGCCGCCTCCCGTGGTCTCTTGACTGCTCCCGCCTCCGCAGGCCGCCAGCCCCAAGAACGCGATCACGCAGATCTGCTGCGCGCGCGAGCCCCTCGTATCGATCATCGGCCCCTCCTCCATCGGTCCGCGCCTGCGGACGGAGCGGACGCTACCACGAGGCGGCGGCTCCGAGGCAACCGGCCACGATCCACGAGGGGCCCCGGGTGCCGGGCGATCGGGGAGTCCTCTATCAGGAGCGCGGTCGATTCACGAACGCGACCAGATCGTGTCCGACCAGGAGCACCGCGAGCGAGAGAGCGACGACGGCCATGGCCCACGGTCGAGGAGGCGCTGGGCCGAGTCCAGAAATCGGCAGAGCGAGCCGGCCGCGGCGGAGGTCCGGCCCCCGACGGGGGCTCGCCCCTCTCGTCGACCGTTGCGGGCCTCGCGCACTTGGTCTAGACGCAGCGCGTTTTCGCGGGAGGCGGGCGTCTCATGATCCAGGTCGAAGGCCTGACCAAGCGGTACGGGCTGCGCACGGCGGTCGAGGGGGTCTCGTTTTCCGTCGGCGCCGGGGAGATCGTGGGCTTTCTCGGGCCCAACGGCGCCGGCAAGAGCACGACCTTGCGCATGCTGACGGGCTTCCTCGCCCCGAGCGCGGGGAGCATTCGCATCGACGGCATCGACATGCTCGAGCGGCCGATCGAGGCCCGGCGCCGCATCGGCTACATGCCGGAAGCCTGCCCGCTGTACCCGGAGATGCGGGTGGTGGAGTACCTGCGCTACCGCGCAGAGCTCAAGGGCGTGGCCGCAAACGCGATCGATCGCCGCGTGGACGTCGCGCTCGGCCAAGCCAGCGTCACCGAGGTCGCCTCCCGCATCATCGGACAGCTGAGCAAGGGCACGCGCCAGCGCGTGGGGATCGCGGACGCGCTCGTCGCCGATCCGCCGCTGCTCGTGCTCGACGAGCCGACGGCAGGGCTCGATCCCAACCAGATCCGCCAGGTCCGCGAGCTCATCAAGAGCTTCGCGAAGACCAAGACCGTGCTGCTCTCGACGCACATCCTTCCCGAGGTCGAGGCCTCCTGCGAGCGCGTCGTCATCATCCACAAGGGCCGCGTCGTCACCGAGGGCGCGCCGGAGCAGCTCCAGGCGGCGCGCGGCGAGCGGACGCGATCGTTCGCGCTCCGCTCCAAGGCCGACCCGGCCGCGCTCGCGAGCGCGCTCCGCGCCGTCCCGGGAGTCCGGGCCGTCGAGCCGGGCGCGAGCACGGGTGGCATCGCGAAGCTGGTCGTGCGGGCCGATGGCGACGACGACGATCTCGGCGAGCGGATCTTCGCGGCCGTCGCCGCGGCGGGGCTCTCGCTCCGCGAGCTGAAGGAAGAGCAAGGCAAGGCGTCGCTCGAGGACGTCTTCAGCCAGCTCACGCGGACCGACGCCGCCCGGGCGCAGCCCGCCGACGACGAGGACGACGAGGACGACGAGGACGACGAGGACGACGAGGACGACGAGGACGCGGCGAAGCCCTCGTCCGAGGGCGAGGACGAGGAATGAGAGCCGTCTGGACCATCGCGAAGCGCGAGATCGCTTCGTTCTTCGTCTCCCCGCTCGCCTACGTCGTGCTGACGACCTGGCTCCTGTTCCAGGGCGCGGTCTTCTGGGTCATGTCCTTCTGGTACTCGCAGCAGGACTTCGGATCGGGGAGCTCGGGCGCGAACCCGCTCAGCCACTACTTCGGCGGGACCACGCTCTTCTACATCCCGATCATGGTCTACACGCCCCTGCTCACGATGCGGCTGCTCGCCGAGGAGCACCGGCAGGGGACCATCGAGCCGCTGCTCACGGCGCCCGTCTCCGACGCGGCCGTCGTGGTCGGCAAGTACCTCGCGGCGCTCGTTTTCTGGTGTGCGCTCTGGGCGCCGACGCTCATGTACGTCTGGCTCACGAGCCGCTACGGCGATCTCGATCTCTGGAAGATCGCCGCGACCTACGTGGGCATCTTCGGCCTCGGGGCCTACTACATGGCGCTCGGGCTCCTCATGAGCGCGCTGACGCGGAGCCAGATCACGGCCGCCGTGCTGACGTTCGTGGCTCTCGGCGCCTTCTTCATCCTCGGGCTGCTCTCGTTCCTCGTCACCGACGACACGTGGCGCAGCGTGTTCGACTACATGAGCCTCTGGACCCACATGAGCACGTTCGCGAGCGGCATCGTCGACAGCCGCTACGTCACCTACGAGCTCTCGCTCGCGGCGCTCGGCGTGTTCCTCAGCGTGCGCGCGCTCGAGGCGCGGAGGTACGAGGCATGAGCGGGCCGAGCGACAAGGCGGCATCCAAGAAGAGCCGCGCGCCCGAGGCGCCTCGGGACGGCGGCGGCGAACAGATCGCCGGCACGCGCCGCTTCCAGGGGCGAGCGAACGTGGTCGTCTCGTCGATCCTCGTGGTGCTCATCACGTTGATGGCGAACTACCTCTCGTTCCGCCACTACCACCGGTGGGACTGGACGAGCGAGGGGCTGTTCACCCTCTCGCCGCGGACGCACGAGCTGCTCGCCGGGCTCGACACCGACATCGACGTCTACCTGGTTCTCTCGTCGGGCGAGGCGAACTACCAGGACGTGCGCGAGCTGCTCGAGCGCTATCGCGCCGAGAGCCAGCACGTGGTCCTGCACTTCGTCGACCCCGATCGCGAGCCGTCCGAGTACCAGCTGATCGCCGAGCGCTTCGGCCTCGCACGCGCGATGCTCGCCGACGGAAGCGCCGCGGCCGACGTCGCGGTGGTCATGTCGAACGGCGATCGGGTCTGGAAGATCACCCGCGACGATCTGGTCAGCGTGGACTTCGATCCGTCGGGCGAGGGCGAGGGCGCCCAAGTCGACGTGCGCAGCGAGCAGGCGATCTCGGGCGGCCTCATGGAGGTCACGAGCGGCCGTGCGACGCACGTGTGCATCACCACCGGCCACGGCGAGTGGACGCTCGACCACGGCGTCGATCGAGACCTCGGTGGCTTCCGCGACGAGATGCGGCGCGAGAACCTCGAGATCGAGCAGATCGAGACGCGCGGCCGCAGCGCGATGCCGGACACCTGCGACGCGACCTTCGTCGTGGGCCCGATCGCGGCCTTCACGACCGAGGAAGCGACGATGCTGCGTCGCTACGTCGAAGGGGGAGGGCACCTGTTCCTGGCGCTCGACCCCGAGCTCGACGGCGGCGAGATCCGACCGACGGGGCTCGAGGCGATGCTCCGCGAGCTGGGGATCCGCGTGGACCGGACCGTCGTGCTCGAGATGGACGAGCAGCACTTGCTGCCGAGCCAGCCCTCGCCGCCGGGCCCCTTCCTCGTCGCGAGCTACGGCGAGCACCCGATCACCAGCGCCTTCGCGGCCCTGGATCTCCCGATGGTGGTCAACCTGGTCCGCTCCGTTCGGCCGGCGGACGAGAGCGAGGCCGTGACGATCCTGTCGGCGAGCGACGCCTCCTTCGCGGAGACGGACGTGGCGCTCCTCGTGCAGACGGGCGAGCCGCACCGCGACGATCAGGACTACCCGGGGCCCGTGTCCCTCGGCGTCGCGCTCGAGCTCCCGGCGGACGCCGCGCACGGTGAGGGCGACGACGACGCGGGCGCGGCGGACGACGCGGCGAGCGGCGAGCGGCGCGGCCGCATCGTGGTGGTGGGCGACGCCGACTTCCTCTCGTCCCAGCTCATCGCGACGCGGGACGTGATCAACTACGAGCTCGCGAGCGCGATTCTGGGCTGGCTGACGGCGCGTCAGTCGCTCATCGAGGTCGCGCCGCGCCGCATGACGACCCATCCCGTGCAGCTCACGGACGCCGACGTGGTCTCGCTCGGCTTCCGGGTGATCGTGCTCCTGCCGCTCGCGTCCATCTTCCTCGGGATCGCGATCTGGTGGCAGCGGCGCAGCTGAAGTCCTCGAGGCGAGAGAAACGTCCATGAGCAAGCGGACCACGATGGTGCTCGGCGGGATCGCGGTGGCGATGCTCGCGTACATCCTGATCTTCGAGCGCAACACGCTCTCGACCGCCGAGCTCGACGCGCGGCGCGGCCGGGTGATCGAGACGTTCGTGCGGGCCCACGTCACGCGGGTGGAGGTGGAGGCCGGCGAGACCCACGTGGTGCTCCAGCGTGCCGCGGAAGAAGAGGAAGAGACCCTCGACACGTTCGGGGTCGGGGAGTGGACGCTGGAGGAGCCGGTTCACGCCGACGCGGACGGCGAGGCCGTCGACGGCCTGCTCTCGGCGCTCGAGTGGCTCGACGCGCGACGCACGCTCGAAGGGACCAGTGCGGAGGATCGCGAGCGCTTCGGGCTCGATCATCCGGTCGCCACGGTGACCTTCACGGTCGCCGGCACCGCGCACCGCCTCCTCGTGGGCGGCGACGATCCCCGCGGCGAAGGCCTCTACGTCACGGTCGACGACGGCTCGACGGCGTGGATCGTCGGGCGCGACCTGCTCGAGGCGCTCCAGCACGACGCCGACCACTTCCGCAACAAGCAGATCTTCCGGCACCTGCGGACGCGGGACGCGCGGCGGGTCGAGATCACGAATGCCGACACGCACGCGGTGATGGAGCGCTCCGAGAGCGATGGCGAGCTCGGGCCGTGGATGCTCGTCGAGCCGACGCATACGTACGCTCGCACCGCGGGCGTGGACTCGCTGCTCCAGTTCGCCACCCACGCGGGCGCCATGCGCTTCTTGCGCGAGGAGGCGAGCGCCGAGGACGAGGCCGCGACCGTCTCGCACGAGCTGCGCATCGAGCGCGCTCCGGTCGCGGCCGGCGAGGAGGCCGAGGACCGCTCGCCGCTGCGCATCCGCGTGCTCGGCGCCTGCCCCGGGCACGAGGACGAGGTCGTCGCGATCCTCGGCGACGGTCCGGTGATCTGCCTCTTGCGGAGCGACACCGAGCCGCTCGACGTGGAGCTGGCGCGTCTGCGCGAGCTTCGTCTCGTGACGACGCCCGACGACCGCGTGGACGCGATCACCATCGCGCAGGGCGAGAGCTCCTTCACGCTCCGCCGCCACGAGGGCGGCTTCCAGATCGGCGAGGGCGACGACGCCCACGACGCGGACACGAGCGCGGTCGGCGAGCTGATGCAGGCGCTGCGGGCCCAAGAAGCGCAGGAGATGACCCCGGTGAGCGACGAGGTCCTCGCGGCGCACGGGCTCGAGACGCCCTCCGCCACGCTCACCATCGCCCGTACCGACGAGGACCGGCGCGAGGTGATCCACGTCGGCCGCGCCGACGCGGTGGGCATCTGGGTGCGACGCGGCGACGAGGAGCAAGTCGCTCGCTACGACCTCGCCGTGGAGGGGCTGCTCGCGACCGCGCCGGTCACCTTCCGGCGCCGCGAGCTCGCCGATCGCGACGTGGACGACGCGACCGAGGTACGGATCACGCGCGGCACGGAGCTCGAGACGATCACCCACGGTGAGGACGGCTGGCGCGTCACGGCCCCGTCCGAGCTGGTGGCGGACGAGGCCGGGGTCCGCGACGTGGCGCGTGCGGTCGCCGGCCTGACCGCGGTTCGCTTCGTGGCCGATCACGCCGCTCCCGAGCACGGGCTGGATCACCCGCGCTACGGGGTGGTCGTGCACTTCGCGGCGCCGGGTGACGAGGCCGACGACGAGCACGGGCACGACGAGGAGGACGACGACGCGCCGGAGCAAGGCCCGATCGATCTCGAGGTCCACGTCGGAGCGTCCGCCGAGGGCGGCGCTTACGCGAGCTTCGGCGACGATCCGGCAGTCTTCGTCGTGTCGGCGGGGTTCGTCGACGCGCTCGCCCGCCCGCTCCCGAGCCGGGACCTCCTGGCGATCCCCAGCGGCGACGTGTCCGCGCTGACGATCACCGGGCCGAACGGGACCGTCGCGCTGCGCGAGGAGGGGGCAGGCTGGGTGACCGACCTCGGCCCCGCCGCCGTCGGCCCTGCCACCGCGCTCTTCGATCGCCTCGCGAGCCTGCACGCGAGCGGCGTCGAGGCCTACGGCACCGCGATGCCGCCCGCGGTGATCACCGTCGAGGCCACCCATCGCACGGGTGGAGCCGCGCCGACGCGGATCGAGATCGGCCCCGTCGTCGTTGCCGAAGGCAGCGTGCCGTACCGCCTCGCGCGCATCAGCGCCGTGCCTGTCGTGTACCGGCTACAGGACGCCGACGCCCAAGCGCTCGCCGACTACCGACCCTGATCGACGGCGTCCCACGATCGTCGCGTCACGCGTCGACGGGCGCTCGATCGGGACGGGCGGCCGACGCGTCACGCGCCGGCCGAGCTCTGGCCTCCCCTGGGGACGCCGGACCACCCCGGGGACGGCGCGGACGCCGCGCTTGATCAGCGGGTCGGGTCGGCTCGCACGCTGGGGCCCCTTCCGTCCGCGGGCTTCGCCCGCTACCGTCCGGGGCCTCCGGAGCGAGCACTCCTTGCGGATCAGCGACGGCGGCCGGCGTCGGGGATCTCCCCCGGCTCGATCGTCGTGTGCGTGCGGTACTCGAGCAGGCCCTCGGACACGTTGAACCCGCTCGACGCGATCCGCGCGAAGCGGCCGTGCAAGCGGACCTTGGCCCCGGGGTAGAAATCGGTCGGAATCGGCGTGATCCCCGACTCTTCTTCGGAGGCCTGGGCGTGGCCGTGCGCTTCCTGATCGCGTGCCTCGTCGATCGCCTGCTGGTTCTCGGCGTAGCCGACGACCATGAGCCAGTGCGTCTCGTCGGCCTCCCCGCGCGCGTCGGCGATCCACATGTGCGGCGCCGCCGGTGTCGGGCACGTGTGGCCCTCTTCGCAGACCTCGGGCTCGTAGACGCGGGCGATGTAGCCGGTCACGTCGACCTCGGTGTCCATGGTCGTCGTCTCGCGGCGGCGCAGGCCGTAGACGCTGTAGCTCGTGTCCGGATACGTCACCGGGTAGGGCGGCGGCGGGAGGGTCGGCACGGTCGGCAGGCTCGGCGTGACCGACGGAAGCTCCTCGATGTTCAGGTCACTGGCGCGGCCCTCGCCGCACGCGACGAACACGGGCACCGCAGCCAGCGCGAGGAGACACGAGAAGAGACGACGCATCATCCAGACCCCTTCGGTTCGCACCGCGTCTTCCGGACCGCGGCTGGAAACGCGCGGACGCTATCACGCGCCTCGGCCGCATCTCAACCTCGATGTCGGTCGAGCGGTGATCACCGACCCGGTCGAGTCAGGGAAGGGGCGCCGGACAGGCCGGGAGCGTGCCCTGCCCCTCGAGCAGCGGCGCGAAGGCGTCACTCGTGGCGCGCGCCGCGAGGATGCGCGCGGTCTCCGCGCTCTCGCCGCCCAGACGCAGGGCGACCCGGAGCGCCTGGACCGCGACGTCGACGTGCGGAGCCCACGCGCCCTCCCGCAGCCCGCGCCCCATCACGGCCTCGATCTGCGGCGTCGCGTCCGGCACGCAGAGCGCGCTCGCATGGTCGAGCGCGGCGGCCGTCACCCGCGGCCACTCGTCGTCGTCGGCGAAGATCGGGGCGAGGAGCGCCCACGTCTGGGCGTCGCGGCGCTCGGTGAGGATCTGGATCGCGCGCTCGCGCACCATCGGCGACCGGTCCGTGAGCCGACCTCGCAGCACCTCGAGCTCCTCGCTTCGCCCGGCGAGCGCCTCGAGGGCGGCGACGCGCACGAGCGGCCACGGGTCGTGGGTCGCCCGATCGACCAGCCGCGGGGTCGCCGCCGGATCCTGGGCGATCGTCGCCACGGCGCTGCGCCGCACCCGCGGCGACGGATCCGCCAGCCCTTGCGCGAGCGCCTCCGGGCTGCGGAGCGCGAGGGCCGTGATGGCCGCATCGCGGAGCATCCACTCGCTGGCACCGGTCGCGACCTCGGCGAGCCAAGCGTCGTTCTCCGTCGACGCCGTCGCGTGGCGCGCTGCCGAGACGAGGCGCCAGCGATCCTCGAACTCGGTCGCGCTCGCCCGCGCCTGCGCGATCAGATCGCGTGCGAGCTCGGGCCGCGCCTCTGCGGCGCCGAGCGCGAGCGCCGCGAGCGCGCCAGGGCTCGCCTGGCCGCGGAAGGCCTCGACGGCCGCGTCGGCCGCGGCGTGATCGTCCCGCGCGAGGGCGCCCGCCGGGCGCGCGCCGGAAACTCCGGCCGTGCCGCTCTCCTCCGGGGCCGCCGAGCGCCACGAGCAGCGGCGCGATGTCGTAGGGCGCGCGCCGAGCGCGCTGGCGGCCGGCTCGCCCTCGGCGGCGCTCGCGGCGGCGACCAGCACGGATGCGCCCGGCGCTCCGGCGCGCACCAGCACGGCGATCGCGTCCGCGCGGACGTCGGTGTCGTCGGCGAGCGCCGCACGCTCGAGCAGCGAGAGCGCGGCCGCCTCGGCCGGATGCGCCGCGGCGACGCGGACCGCCCGGCGGTGACCGAGCGCCGAGAGGCGGTCCCAGCTCGCTCCGAGCGCCTCGAGCGCCGGCGCGCCCGCCCGCGCGAGCCAGTCGGCGGTGCGCTCCGCGTCGGCGCCCTCCGACACGAGCGCTTCGATCAAGGTCGCGATGCCGCCCCCGAAGTCGAGCTCGGTGTACACCTCGATCTCGCCGATGCCCACGTGCAGTGCTGCGTCGTCTCCGGGACCCTGGTCGACGGCGAGCGAGAGACACGTCCAGGACGCGGGCGCGGGCAGGGTGATCCAGGCGCGCTCGAACGCTTCGGGCAGCGTGACGCGGTAGAGCGCGCCGTCGCCCGCGAGCAGAACCGCGCGCGGCGGCACGACGCCCTCGCCCGTCGCGCGGACCAGCGCGATGCTCCGGATGGCGCGCGGGGAGTCGACGCGCCCGACCACCGTCTCCCCTTCGCCGGCGCCGCCTCGCCCTTCCACCCAGGCCGTGGCCGCGTCACCGTCGACCAACGCGGCCGGCGCGCGCAGGCTCAGGGCGTCGTCCACGCCGAGCGCGCTCGTCTCGACGCTCATCCGGAGCACGCCCGCGAGCGGGGGGGCCGAGGGCCCCGGGGACGTGCTGCTCGCGGCGAGCTCGATCGCGGCACCGCCCGGGCGAGCCAACGTCACCGGGCGCAGCGTGCCCGTGCGATCGAGGGACGCCGGCGCGAGCAGGAGCAGCTGCCCGTCACATCCCCGGAAACCCTCCCGCATCGTCCCCACGACGACGTCCGGCCGCCCGTCCCCCGTCCGATCGGTGAGATCGAGGACCTCGGCGGTGCGCTCGCCGGGGTCGCCGTGGAGGTCCGTGCGGCCGCTCCAGACGATCGCGGGGGCGCCGGCGCGCTCGATCACGACCCAGACGTACTGCCGGCCCCCGCCCGAGCCGCGCACGACGGCGGCCGGACCCGTGCTGGCGTCGACGGTCTCGACGCTCGCCTCGTCGAGGGCGATGGGGACGCTCGCCTCTGCGACGCGACGTCCCGCCTCGGCCCTGACATGCGTGTCAGCCTCCCCTGCCACGACGTGCACGATCGTGGGGTGCCCCAGGCGCACACTGGCCCGGAGCGGGAGGGGCTCCGCCTTCGCGGGGGCCGCCACGAGCAGGAGCGCGAGCGTGATCGCGAGGGGGGCCGCACTGGCGAGTCCGCGAGCCGCCCGGCGGCCCGAGTGGCCATCTCCTAGGGGTTCCGCCCGCCGCGGATCGTGCGCTCGGGGCGCGGCGATCGCGTCTCCGAAAGGGGAGCATTGCAAAGACGAAAAGTTGGCGATCGGTCGGAGCACGAGTGGTGTAGAGTCCGCGCCGCTCGAGGCCGCGCCTGGACGCGCCGAGAGTACCTTCCCCATGGCTGACGAGCGACCGCTTCTTGCTTCCGCGGCAGTCGAGCTGCGTACAATCTCGCCCTTCGAGGGCACGGGAGCCGCGGTCGTGCGTATGAGGGAGGCCGTGGCGCGTCGCTCGATCTCCGAGAGCCGCGGTGAGGGCGAGGTGTTGTGGTGAAGAAGCGCGCGAACGCTCGGGCTGGTGGCACGTCGCGTGCTCGCGCGGGCGAAGCGGCGCGCAAGAAACAACCGGCGAAACGGGCCGGTTCCTCGGCGCAACGATCCTCGGCGAAACCCGGATCCTCGACGAAGCCCGGGTCCTCTACGAAACCCGGATCCCCGACGAAACCGGGATCCCCCACGAAGGCCTCGTCCCCCACGAAGCTCGAACGGAACGTAGCGCCTCGGGCAGGTGTTTCGTCCAAGGCGACCGATTCGTTCAAAGAAGGAAGCAAGACCTCGGTGGTGGCGGCAACGAAGAAGGCAGGGTCGAAGGCATCCGGTGTGCATTCGAAGACGACGGGTGTGCCGGCTGGGACGCCCGCGAAGAACGGCAAGAGCGCTTCGGTGGCGAAGGGGTCCGTCGAGACGGTGACCAAAGTGACGGGACGTGAGTCGATGGCCGGGGTGCAGTCCGCCGGTGCGCAGGCGAAGAAGACGAAGGGCGGGGGCGACGAGAGGAGCAAGGATCCGATGGCCAAGGCGGCAGCAGCAGCGGTGATCACGACGCTCGCCGGAGCCTCGTCCGACAAGGGCAAGGCGAAGGGGAAGGGCGCGTCCGCGACGGAGGCCGGTGGCAAGGACGCCCCGAAGGGCAAGGGGAAGGGCAAGGAGGCCGCCCCTGCGGCGGCGAGCGCCACCAAAGAAGACGAGGACGAGCCCGAAGAGAAGGAGCCCGAGTTCTCGTCCGACGATCCCAGCCCCGAGCAGCTCGCCGAGGCCCAGGCCGAGGCCGAGAAGGCGCTCAAGGAGATGGAGCGTCAGGGCGGGGGTGACTCCACGCTCAGCCGCTACTTCCGCGAGATGGCGAGCCACCGCGTGCTCACCCCGCAGGAAGAGATCGAGGCGGCCAAGGAGGTCGAGAAGCTCGAGATCGGCTACTGGCAGGCGCTGTGCGCCTATCCGGCCGCCTTCGAGACGGTCGCGGCCACCATCGAGCGTCACGTCACCGAGCAGACGCTTCCCGAGCTCGCGGTGCTCCGCAGGCTCGCGCGTCCCGCCACCGTGAAGCTCGCCAAGCGCGAGCAGGAGAAGTGGGACGAGACGGCGAAGGCGCTCTCGACGACGATGCGCATCCTGGACTCGGATCGCATCTTCGTCGCGGACGCAGACCGTGCCGTCCACCGCGCCGCCGGCGAATTCGCGGCCGAGCGGGACCTCGTCGGCGAGGGCGTGCAGCTCACGCCCGCCTTCAAGAAGTACCTGAGCGGCGTCGATCGCGCGCGCGACCTGCAGCAGGAGTCGAAGAACCGCTTCGTGGCCGCGAACCTGCGCCTCGTGGTGTCGATCGCGCGCCGCTACAACCGCGGCCGCCTCCCGCTCATCGACCTCATCCAGGAAGGCAACATCGGCCTGATGAAGGCCGTCGAGCGCTTCGATCACAACCGCGGCTACCGCTTCAGCACGTACGCGTCCTGGTGGATCCGTCACGCCATCAGCCGCGCGCTCGCCGACAAGGGCCGGGCGGTCCGCATCCCGGTCCACATGCTCGACACCTACAACCGCGTGGCGCGCGCGACGCAAGCGATCGCGACGCGGACCGGCGCCGAGCCGACGCCCGAAGAGCTCGAGAAAGAGACCGGCATCGCTGCCGAGAAGCTCGAGAAGATCAAGGGCTACTGGGCCGAGACCCCGTTCTCGCTCGACCGCCCCGTCAACGACGAGGACGGCCGGAAGTTCATCGACTTCCTCGAGCAGGAGAACGTCCCGACGCCCTACGAGCAGCTCGTGAGCAAGACGTGGTCGGACGAGGTCCGCCGCCTGCTCGACACGCTCTCGCCGATGGAGGCCCGCATCCTGCGCTGGCGCTTCGGCCTCGACGACGAGGACGAGCTCACGCTCAAGGAGATCGGCGACAAGTACAACCTGTCGCGCGAGCGCATTCGTCAGCTCCAAGAGCAGGCGCTCGCCAAGATCCGTCGGCAGATCAAGGAGTGAGCGGCGAGGCCCGTCCGATCCCGAGACCGGTCTGACGACGCACTCGAGACGACGAGGGGCGCGAGCACGTACGGCGTGCCGCGCCCTTCTTCGTTCCGTCGTCGCGCGCCCGTCTGCTCGCCGGAGCGGCCCGCGCGTGGGCCGCTCCCCGAAGCTCAGGATCGGCCGAGCGGCGGGTGAGCCGCTCCGGTTCAGGCGCGCGCGCGCGTCATGGACGATCCCACGTGCCCGGACAGTAGCCCGCCGTCTCGCCCGTGGAGTCGTCGCCTCCGAACTGCGAGTCGTACTCGTGGTGGAAGTACAGGCGGTTGCGCGAGGTCGAGAACGTCAGCGAGCACATGTCGCCCAGGTCGGTGAAGGTCTGCACGGCCGTCGGAGCCGCCATCGACGAGCCCGTCTCCGGGATCGTGAGGCGGGCGATCCGCGTCGTGCTCTCGACGTAGACGCCGTAGTGGCTCCCGCCGAAGCGCTCTGCGATTCCCCACCACGCCCAGTTCTCGCAGGTCCGGCGCGTCGGGATCTGCGTGCTGCCGAGCTGCGCGACCAGGCCCGAGGGAAGCAGGATCTGGTACCAGTTGAGGCTCGAGCCCATCGGGACGCCGAGCAGCACCTCGCCGTGGCCCGAGAGGACCGCCGTGCCGGAGCCGACCATGATCGAGCGCGAGAGCGGGACGCGCATCGTGGTGAGCACGCCCGTCATGGGGTCGAGCACGCCGAGCTGCGTGATCGCGACGCTGGACGAGACGCTGTTGTTGATCTCGGTGCCGGCGCCACCGCCGCTCATCAGCACGTAGACCTGCTCGGCCGCGAGGTCGGTGACGAGCCCGTCGTGCCGCGCGCCGATGCTGGTGACGCCGCTGAGATCGGCGGCCGAGAGCGACGCCGTCGCCGTGTCGCCCGTGACGAAGAGCGTCGAGGCCGAGACCGCGACGCCGCCGCGATCGTCGCCCGTGCCGGCGCCGTGGTCGGTCACCATGCACCCCGACGAGGAGATGGAGGCGATGCGGAACGTCCCGAACGCCTCGCACGTGCCGGCGGCGCAGACCATCCCCGGACCGCACACCGTGGTGCAGTCGCCGCAGTGGGTCAGGCTCGTGTCGAGATCCGTGCACGTCGAGCCACAGAGCGTGAGGCCGGCCTGGCAGCCGCAGACGCCTGCGGTGCACGCGCCGCCCGGGCCGCACGAGCGACCGCAGGTCCCACAGTTGGACACGCTGGTCTGGAGGTTGGAGCACACGGTGCCACAGAGCGTCTCCGTGCGCGCGCAGTCGCAGACGCTGCTCACGCAGGAGAACGTCGCGGCGCACGAGCGCCCGCAGACGCTGCAGTTGTGCGGGTCGCTGGTGAGATCGACGCACGCGTTGCCGCACGCGGTCTGACCCGCGGGGCACTCGCACGCCCCGGCGACGCACACGCCGCCCGATGGGCAGCCGTGACCGCACGTGCCGCAGTCCGTCTCGCTGGTCGCGAGATCCGTGCACTGGCCGCCGCACGTGTCGGGCGCGCTCGCGGGGCACTCGCACGTGCCCGCGTTGCACACGGCGCCGCCCGGACAGGCGTGGCCGCACATCCCGCAGTGGAGCGTCGAGCTGTCCGTGTCCACGCAGCGCGCGGGCGTGCCGCAGCTCGTGAGCCCGGTGCCGCACGCCGTGCAGCGCCCGCCGGCGCACGTCCCGTCCGCGCCGCAGCTGTTCAGACACGCGCCGCAGTTCGCCACGTCCGTCGTCACGTCCACGCAGCCGGTGCCGCACGTCATCTGACCGCTCGGGCACGCGCACGTGCCGTCGACGCAGCTCGCGCCGCCGCCGCAGCGCGCGTTGCACGTCCCGCAGTTCAGCGGGTCGCTCGTCAGATCGACACACGCCTGATGGCGCGTCCCGAGCGCGTCCGTGCTCACGCAGACGCGATGGCCGGCCTCGGTGCACGTCTCGACGCACTCGCCGAGCGAGCAGAATTCGCTCGGCGCGCACGCGTGGCCGCAGCTCCCGCAGTGCTCGGGGTCGTCCACCGGATCGGTGCACAAGCCGTCGCACGACACCTCGGGCGCGTAGCAATCGCATCGGCCGATCGCGCACGACACGCCGGTGGGGCATGTGTTGCCGCAGCTGCCGCAGTTGTGGTCGTCGGCCGCGACGCGCGTGCACGTGCCGAAGCAGTCGATCAGCCCCGGGGGGCAGATCGGCGCGGGCGAGTCGACGGCCGGCCCGGCGTCCGGCACCTCGAGCCGGTTGGTGTCGATGGCAGCGTCGATCCCGACCGCCGCGTCGGGCGGCGGCGAGCTGACCGTGCAGCCGGCGGCGAGCGCGATCGCGACGAGGGCGAGCGAGGAGGGAAGGAACGCGAAACGAGCGGGGGAAAACATGGTCGATCTCCTCGTCACATCGCCGGAGCGCAAGTCCCTGCGGTACAGACGTCGGTGAAGTCGCAGGGCGGCCCGTTGCCACAAGCGCACGCGCCGGCGGTGCAGCGATCGGCGCCCGCGGTGCAGGGGGCCTCGCAGAAGCCGCAGTTCGCGACGTCGGTCTGCGTGTCGACGCAGCCCGCGCTGCAGCAGTGCAGGCCCGCGGCGCAGGGGCCGATGTCGGCCACGGCCGAGCAGTCGCACTCGCCGGCGGCGGTGCAGGCATCGCCGCGCGAGACCCCGTCGGTGCCCAGCGCGCTGCACGCGGGACAACACGCGGAGGACTCGTCGACGCGGCCGTTGCAGTCGTTGTCTCGGCCGTCGCAGAGCTCGGGCGCGCCCGCGACGCTGCCCACCGCCGGGCGCACGTCGGCGCGCTCGTCGTCGCAGTCGCAGCCTCCGAGCGGATCGTCGCCGGCGCGGCACGCCTGGACGTTGTCGTGGTCGTTGTCGCCGCACGACTCGTCGTGTCGATCGCAGTTCTGGTCGAGCTGATCGCCGCAGATCTCGAAGCCCGTCACGACGCAGCAGGCGTGGCTCCCGGGGTTGCAGTAGCTGCCGGGACAGTCGACGTCGGTCGCGCACGGGCCGCTGTCGGCGCCGACGTCCGCCATGGCGGCGTCCACCGGCGTTCCGGCGGCGCTGCATCCGAGACCGGCGAGGCCGAGGGCGAGGCCGAGCGAAGGGCCGAGCGAGAGCGAGCCGCGCATCAGCGTGCCCCCGGCAGCTCGCGGCCCGCCCGGCGAGCGCGCCGGCGCGAGGCCGCGACGAGCGCGAGCGAGGCGAGGAGCGCGAGCCCGCCGTGACCGGCGTAGGGAGCGCCTCCCGCGGCGTTGCAGTCACAACCGCGACGGGCGGGCGGCGCCGGCGGCCCGTGATCGTTCGCGTCCGGGCTCTCGACCATTCCCGCGTCCATCGGCGAGGCGGCGTCGGCAGGGACCTCGCCTGCGTCGGGCGGGCCCGCGTCGCGGCCCACGCCGGCGTCGCGCGTCGCGGGCAGTGCGCACTCGCCGAGCTCGCACGTCTGGCCGCGCGGACAGACCACGCCCTCGCAGGAGTCGTGGCACTGCGACCCTTCGCAGTACTGGCCCGCGCCGCAGAGCACGATGTCGCAGCCCTGGGCGAGGCAGCTGCCGTCGGCGAGGCAGGTCTCACCCACCGGGCACGGCGAGCACGGGCAGCGCAGCACGCAGAGCCCGGCCCGGCAGAGCCGATCGGAGTCGCACGTCACGGCGGCGCAGGGGTCGACGCACACGCCGGACAAGCACTGCTGTCCGTGCGGGCACACGACGCCCTCACACGCGCCGACGCAGGCTCCACCCTGGCAGCGCTCGTCTTGCGCACAGGGCACGCCCACGCACGCGGTCTCCACGCAGCCTCCGCTGGTCGCATCGCACGTGTACCCCTCGGCGCACGTGCCTTCGAAGCAAGCGTCGACGCACGAGCCGAGCTGGCAAGCCTGCCGCGGGCCGCAGAGCCCAGGCGCGTCGTCCGGGACGCCGTTGCAGTCGTTGTCGACGTTGTCGCAGAGCTCGGTGGACGGCGTGGTGATCGCCTGGCACTGCGCCACGTTGCTCACGCACTGCGTGCGGCCGATCGAGCAGGCGCCTTGCATGTCCGGCACCGTGCACGGCATGTCCTCGCGGCACACGACGCCACCGGCGCGCACGGAGAACTCCCAGCGGCCGGGCTCCCCGACGTTCGACGTGCTGCAGACGTTGCGAACCGCCTCCGTGAACGAGCCGGGGAGCGCGGTGTAGTCGCGCAGGTTGCCCGCGTCGAAGCCGGCCTGCGCCGGCGTGCCACCGTGTCCGCTCGAGCCGCCGCTGGCGTCGCCCGCCACCCACTCGCACCGGTCGTAACGGAACTCGACGTCGAAGTCGCCCGAGCCGCAGTCGGTCGCGTTGGTGATGATGAGCTGGAAGCTCACCCGCATGTCGTTGTGGTTCGCGTAGTAGCCAGCGTTGTACCAGGTGACGATCAGGCGACCGGGCTCGAGGTGGTAGTAGACGAGGTTCTCGGCGGGGTCGGTGAGCCCGGCACGGCTACGCGTGTCGATGTCGGCCCAGTAGGGCGCGATCATCGGCCGCGAGGCGATGGGAAACGGCCGCGGCGTGAACTCGCCGACGGGGCCGGAGAACGTGATGTTGCCGTTGTTGTTGACCCAGAACTGCGTGTAGGGGCCGCCGTAGAACCGCAGACCTCCGGAGAACGCGCCGGTCAGATCGATCGCGCCCGTCGAGCCGTCGTCGTTGCCGTTGAGGATCCCGCTGCCGAACCCGGCCGGCCCGCCGAAACCACGGTAGAGCGGGATCGCGGACGCGCGGGCGGGAAGGAACGTCGCGAGCAAGGCGGCGAGGGCGGTCGCGGCGACGGCGGAGCGGTGCAGGGAGATGGTCATGATGGTCTCGGCGCAGCAGGGGATTGCGAGCGCAGCCGGTCATCATGTCCAGCGTTCGCAGAGCGTGCACGTACGAAGTACGCGCGGGCGTGAATTCCTCGACGGACCGCGTGCAAAGAAGCACGACCGCCCGAACGCGGAGGGTGGGAATCGCGCGCGGACGGTGCGGCGATCGCTACGCAGCTCGGATGCGGGGAATTGTCTCGTGACGAAGAAACACGAGACGCGGATCTTTCGCAGGCGGTGACGAAACTCGTTGACGCGTCCTGGGTCGTCTCCCACGTTGGCGAGTTCGATCGCACCCGACCAGGAGAGCGATCGTACGGCTCCGTCGAGTCGGGAGGCATGAGATGGCGAAGGTGAGATTCGGATGGGTGGCGCTCTGCGCCCTGGGCGCTTCGGGCGCTGCGGCGATGGGATGCGGCGGCGGGACGACGCCGGTGACCGACAGCGGCATGTCGGGGGACGCGATGTCGCTCGGGGACACGAACGTCCCGCTCGACGCTCGCGTCGACGGCGGCCGGGATGGCGGCGGTGACGGCGGAAGCTGCACGGGCCTGACCCTCTGCACGACCGTCGGCACGAGCTGTGACGCCAGCACGCTGGTCACCTGCGCCGACGACGCGAACGGATGCCGCGTCGAGACGCGCACCGCGTGCAGCGCGACGAGCCAGGTCTGCTCGGACGCGAGCGGCACCGCCGCCTGCGTCGATCCCTGCTCGCTGATCCCGGTCGACCAGCAGTGCACGGCCGAGGGCCGTACCTGCGCTGCCGACGTCCTCTCGGTCTGCGCGATGGACGCCAACGGCTGCCTCGTCCGGACGGACACCGACTGTGCGGGCCTCACGCCGGCGTCGACCTGCGGGAGCGACGGCACGATGAACGTCTGCCTCGCGGTCGATCCCTGCATGGGCATGACGCCGTGCGGCACCAGCGAGACCCGCGTCTGCACCGACGCGACGACGCTCACGGTCTGCGCGGCCAACCCGATGGGCTGCTTCGTCGAGACCGTCACGACCTGCACGGGCTCGACGGTATGCGACAGCGCGACCACGACCTGCGTCGATCCTTGCGCGGGTCTGCCGGTCTGCCCGAGCTCGTCGTACTGCGACTCGGTCACCGGTGAGCGCGTGACCTGCATGCGCAACCTCGACGGCTGTCTGCTCGAGAGCACGCGTGCGGCGTGCACGGGCGGCGCCGTCTGTGACGCGTCGAGCGGGCCGGCCGTGTGCCAGAGCCGCGCCTGTCCCGAGGCGGCGCCGACCGTGCTCGACTGCGGCAGCGGCACCGTGAACGGCGACACCGCGAGCGGCTCGATGATTCGCACGAGCTACACGGGCTGCACGACGGACACCCTCTATGGCGCGGCGGAGCAGATCTTCGCGTTCCAGAACGCGCAGAACGCGCGGGTGACGATCGCCGCCACGCGCCTCGGGGCGAGCGGCGACTACGATCTGTTCGCCATCCCTGCGGGCACGGCCGGCCTCTCGTGCGGTGACGTGGCGCTCACGTGCGAGGCATCCGGGACGACCACGGGTGGCAACGAGACGATGACGTTCGACATCGCCGGCGGGGAGACCGAGTACATCGTGTACGACCTCTTCGACGCCACCGGCACCACCACCTTCACGCTGGACGTGACGTGTGTGGTCGCCACGTGCGGCAACGGCATGGTCGAGGGCGGCGAGACCTGCGACGACGGCAACACCGCCGACGGCGACCGCTGCTCGAGCAACTGCCAGGTCGAGCCGGGCAGCGTCTGCTATGGCGCCCCCTCGACGTGCGCCCCGGCGCTCCAGTGCGGCAACGGCGTCACCGAGATGGGCGAGACGTGCGACGACGGGAACTCGATGGCCCTCGACGGCTGCTCGGACCTGTGCGCGGTCGAGGCTGGCTACCGCTGCACCGCGGCGACGCCGAGCGTTTGCACGCGCGTGTGCGGAAACAGCGTCATCGACAGCGGCGAGACGTGCGACGACGCCAACTTCGCACCCGGCGACGGCTGCTCGGCGGCTTGCACGGTCGAGGCAGGATTCGCGTGCTACGGCGGTCCGCCGTCGATGTGCTTCCCTGCCGCGTCCAACGCGACCTGCGCCACCGCGAGGCTGGTGACCGGGACGAGCAACTTCTCGGGCGATACGCGCGTCGGTGGCGGGCCGTTCGCCGGGACGGGCTGCACGTCGGGCGGTGGCGGCCGCGGCGTGTGGTACCAGCTGGACGTGCCCGCGCGCACGAGCGTTCATGCCGTCGTGACGAGGAGCGGATGGGACGCCGTGCTCGAGATCGTCAGCTCCTGCGGCGCCACGGGGTGCGCGCAGCGAGCCGATGATCCCGAGGATCTCGTCTTCGTGAACGGAACCTCGAGCCCGGTCACCACCTACGCGTTCGTCAGCGCATACGCGTCCGGCGGGATCGGTGGAGTCTTCGACGTCGCGTTCACCTACACGACGGCGGTGTGCGGCAATGGTGCGATCGAAGCCGGTGAGACCTGCGACGACATGAACGGGGCGCCCGGCGACGGCTGCTCGGACTCGTGCACCATCGAGGCGGGCTACACGTGCACCGGGTCGCCCTCGGTGTGCACCATCTCGGCGCCGAACTCGACGTGCGCCACGGCGACGCCGGTGACGGCGAACATCACGCTCCCCGGTGACACTCGGATCGGCGGTCCCGCGTACACGGGCACCGGCTGCACCTCCAGCGGCGGCGGCCTCGGCGTGTGGTACGCGCTCACGATCCCGGCGTACACGAGCGTGCACGCGGTCGAGACGCCGGTGGCCGGCGATCTCGTGATGCAGGTCGTCGACTCGTGCGGGGCCATGGCCTGCTCGCAGCGCGCCGACGATCCGGAGACGCTCGACATCGTCAACGCGACGGGCGCGCCCATCACGCGGAACGTCTTCATCAACGCGTTCTCGGCGGGCGGCCTCGGCAACGCCTTCAACGTGACCTTCACGTACGTCCCGGCGATCTGCGGCAACGGTACGCGCGAGCCCGCCGAGAGCTGCGACGACAACAACATGGCGACCGGCGACGGCTGCTCCGATCACTGCCAGATCGAGGCCGGCTATCGCTGCACCGGGACGCCCTCGGTGTGCACGCGCCTGCCCTACCTCCAGACGTCGATCCCGGCGGCCTGCGTGACGGGCGGAACGTGGACCTCGCCGATGCGCTCGTCCTCGACGAGCGACGACGCGGTCACCGGGCTCATCGCGCTGCCCTTCGGCGGCTCGTTCTTCGGCACGGCCGTCACGCAGTTCTCGGCGAGCACGAACGGGCTCCTCCAGCTCTACACGAGCGCGGGCGGCACCCCCTCGAACGCGTGGACCAACGCGAACGTGGGCTCGACCACCGCGCCGAACGGCTACGTCGCCCCGTTCTGGGACGACCTCTACCTCGGCACGGGCTACGACCTGCACTACCAGACCACCGGCACGGCGGGCTCGCAGGTGCTGGTCGTCGAGTGGCTGAACGCGCTGGCGGGCTCGGGCGGCAGCCCGATCACCTTCCAGGTGATGCTCTACGAGGCGACCGGGGTCATCGAGGTGCACTACTGCTCGATCGGCAGCGGCACGCGCGCGAGCGGTGACAGCGCCACGGTCGGTCTCGAGAACGCGGCCGGTAACGACGGCATCGCGACGTCGTACAACACGGGCGGGTGCGGCGGTACGGGCGGCGGCTACCGCTACACGCCGAACTGACGGCGCAGCGCGAGCGCTCGGCCCCAGCGGGCCGAGCGAGCTCTGCGCCGGCGACGTCACTCACGAACAGCGACGTCGGGCGACCGCCGCGCAACCACGTGGCGGCCGCCCGTCTCGCTTTCGGCAGGGCGCTTCGCACTCGACCCCGGTTCCGAAGCGCGCGCTCATCGCAGCCGCAGCAGCTGAGCGTGGGCGAACGGCGGGCCCAGCCGCAGCAGCGGCGCGTGCTGCTCGCCCGCCAGCACGAAGACGACCTCGAAGTCGCCCGCGAGAGAGGTGGGCCCGGGGCCGACGGCGCGCCACGCGTCGCCCGTGCGGGCCGCGAGGATCGGTGTGGGATCGCGCCGGGCATCGGCTCCGATCGACCACGTGTCGGCGCTCCCGAGCGGGTCGAGCGTGACCGGCCCGTGCTGCTCCAGCCGCAGCCGGACCAGGCAGCCGGTGCTCGGGGCCGTGCTGGCGGCAGCGTCGCCGATCTCGGCACGGAGCGTCGTGGCCTCGGCCCCGCACGCCTCGCGCACCACGGTGATCCGGGCCGACCCGTCGGCGACCGACGTGCCCGGCGGGGGCAGCGTCGCGACCGCCAGGCTCACGGCGCGCTCCGCGGCCTCGCTCCACGAGCGGAACCACGCGTGACCACGCTCGCGCGCGGCGACGAGCGCCGGATCGGCGGGGACGCTCCATGCCGCGAGCCCATCGATGGCGCTCGCGACGGAACTCGTCGACGCCGAGGGGAAGCCGAGATCGTCGGCAGCGAGGTCCGGCTCGGGTGTCGGCAAGAGCGGCAGGCGCGCCTCGAGCGCGGTCAGCGCGGTCGTGCGCCGCGCGGCGACGAGGGCCGGATCGAGCGCGCGGCACTCCACGTTCGCTTGGCCCATCGTGAGACGGAGCGGTGTGCCCGCGTAGGTCGTCGTCCCCTCGGCGATCGTGTCGTCGAAGACGACGTCGCGGTCCAGGACGCGCACCCAGACGGTCTGGCCGTGCGTGAGGGACGCGACCGGGAACGAGTAGGTGCGCTCCGACGTCTGAGGCGCGTTGCGGAGCTCGCCCTCGCCGATGCGCATCGCGAGGTAGACGTCGGCGCCGCCGGCGAAGAGGGAGTCGTCGAAGCCCCCTCCGAGCAGGGTGGCAGTGCACACGAGGACCGTGTCGTGCGCGTCGCCGGTGGTGGGCGTCGCGGTCTCGAAGAGCGCCCGGGGCTCGGGGACCTGCGGGGTCGCGCCCGCGAGTGCGGTGAAGGGGTCGTCGATCTCCAGATCGCTCGCGGTCGCCGCGGGAACCGCCCACGAGCCCTCGTCGAGCGTGGGTGCCTCGGGAGCGGCGCTCGTCGCCACGGGGGCAGGGCCCGGCACGAAGCAGCACCCGCTGCCGACGAGGGCGAGCGAGAGCAGCGAGGGAACGGCGAGCTCGTCGATCGGGCCCGTCGTCATCGCGCCCCCGTCGCCCACAGGTCGTCGGCGATGGCGCGCGCGACGTCGTCGCAGAGCTGACGCGCGGGGCCGTGGTGCCCTCGTGCACCGTTGACCAGCACCGAGAACGCGATGGCCGATCCGGGCTCGCGGCCGAGCACGTAGCCGGAGAGCGCGATGGCGTCATCGAGCGTGCCGGTCTTCGCGCGCACGATGCGCGGCGCGGGCAGATCGCGGAGCCGGCCCTCGAGCGTGCCGTCGACGCCGCCGATCGCGAGCGACGCGACATACTCGTCGCGGATCGCAGGGCTCTGGTACACCGAGGCGAGGACATGCGCGAGATCGCCCGCGGCGATGCGATTGCCTTGGAACAGGCCGGACCCGTTCACGACGGTCACGCGCCCGTCGGGGATCCCGACGCTCGCGAGGTAGGCCTGCACGACCTCGACGGAGGTGGCGGTGCTCCCCGGGCGGCGGCGCTCCGCGCCCAGGACCCGGAAGACCATCTCGGCGGTGAAGTTGTCGCTCTGCTTGCCCATCGGGAGGATGAGCTGCGAGAGCGGAGCCGACGCGTGATCGGCCAAGAGGCCCGCGGTCGGCGAGGTGCTGGCGACGCTCGAGCCACCCGTCACGCGGATGCCTGCTGCCCCGAGCGCCTCGACCATCAGCGCCCCGACCCAGGGCAGGGGCGTCTCGATGCGGCGCCGGTACGATGCGCCGGTGATGCCGAGCGCGACCGTCCCGCGCAGGCCGAGGCGAAGTCGATCGCCAGCGGCGCGCTGATCGGCGATCACGTTCGAGGGACCGTCGGCGCTGGTCGTCAGCTGGTTGTCGAGGTCGAAGTAGGCGGCGCCGTCGAGGCGCACGCGGGCGGGCGCGCCGGCCGTCGGACCGGGGAGCACGCGGAGGGTGTACGCGTTGGCGTCGATCGAGAGCGCAGCCGTGGTCGCGCGGAAAGCGGCGACCTCACCCGGCTGCTGGTCGAACGCCGGCGGCAGGTACTGCCCGTCGAAGTACGTCCCGTCGACGATCACGCGGTCGACCGTGCGCACGCCGTGATCGGCGAGGTCGCGTGCCAGCTCGACGAGGTCGGCCTGGCGCAGCGAGGGGTCGCCGAAGCCGCGCAGCACGAGCCCTCCGGTGACGGCCTCGCCCTCGACGTGTCCGTAGAGCCCGGTGTGCACGCGAAAGTCGCTACCGAGCGTCGCGAGCGCCGCGGCGGCGGTGACGAGCTTCATGTTCGAGGCGGGGTTCAGCGCCAGATCGGCGTGGTGCCCGAAGAGCGTCGCGCCGTCGCGGGCGTCCACGACGGCCACGCTCACCTGGTCGCCGAGGCCCGCTGCCTGCACCAGCGCGGCGAGCTGCGCCGCGAGGGCGGCGTGCGCGGGCGGCGGTTGAGCGCGTCCGGGCCGGACCAGGGCCGCCATGCAGACCAGCACGGCGAGGGCGAGCGCGCGGGAGCGGTGAAGCCTCGGCATGGCGGATGGCTTACCACGGCTCCGTTCGTCGCCGCGCTCGTCGTGCTCGGCTGCGGGGCGCCCACCGCGACCCCGCCCGAGCCGGATCGGCTGGTGGTCCTGCTCCCTGCCGAGCCCCTCGAGATCGATCCGCGTCACGTGGTCGACGCCCAAGGGTTGCGGATCTCGCGCCTCCTCTTCCGGGGCCTGGTGACGATCGATCCCGATACGCTCGAGGTCGTGCCCGAGCTCGCGGAGAGCGTCGACGCGGAGCCGAGCGGCCTGGTCGTGCACGTGGCGCTGCGCGAAGGGCTGACGTTCAGCGACGGCAGCACACTGGACGCGGAGGACGTCGCGGCGACGTACGCGAGCCTGGTCGACCCCGACGTGCACAGCCGCTTCGCCGACAACTACCGCCGCATCGAGCGCGTCGACGTCGTGGACGCGCGCCACGTGGACTTCGTGCTGCGCGCGCCGCACGCGCCCTTCCTCACCGACCTCGAGATTCCGATCGTGCGATCGGAGGACGCGAGGGCGCACCTGCACCTCGCGGATCGCTCGCTCGCCGGCAGCGGCCTCTACGCCCGCGCGGCGCCCGGCGAGCGCGTGATCGATGTCGACGCTCGCCTCGATCTGCCGGGAACGCCTGCGTCCCGCCCCCACCTGCGGTTCGTCGTGATCCACGACGAGAACACCCGCGCGCTCCGGCTGCTGGGCGGGGCGGGCGACGTCGCGCTCGCATCCATCTCGCCGTTGCTCGTGCCGATGTTCGAGGCCGACGATCGCTTCGTCGTCCGTACCGCCGACGGCACGGGAACCGTGTACCTCGGGATCGAGACCGAGCACCCCTGGCTCTCCGACGTGCGCGTCCGCCGCGCGCTCGCGATGGCCATCGATCGGGTCGCGCTCGCCGAAGGGAAGTACGAGGGGCTGGCACGTGTCGCCGAGTCGTGGATCCCCGAAGGCCACTGGGCCCTCGATCCAGAGGTCCACGTCCCCGCGCTCGACGTGGCCGCGGCGCGGGCCCTGCTCGACGACGCGGGGGTTCCGGCCGGCACGCGGCTCGTGCTGCGCTGCGCCAGCGATCGGACGCGGGTCTCGACGGCGAACGCGCTCGCCGCGATGCTCGCCGAGGTCGGGCTCGAGGTCGAGGTCCGACCGAGCGAGACGGGGATCCTGCTCGCCGATCTCGACGCCGGCCGCTTCGATCTCGCGCTCATGGCGCTCCCGGAGCTCTTCGAGCCGCACACGATGGCGCGCTTCTTCGACTCTCGATCGATCCCGGGGGAGGGCGGCGGCGCGAATCGCTGGCGCATGCGCTCACCCGAGCTCGACGCGGCGCTCGACCGCGGCGTCGGCGAGCTCGATCGCGAGGCGCGGAGGTCGGCGTACGCCGAGGTCCAGCAGATCCTCGCCCGCGAGCTGCCGGTGATCCCGCTCGTACACGAGCGCGTGACCGTGGTCGCGAGCCGCCGGGCGCGAATCGAGCGGGCACCGCGCGACGGTCGCTACGCGTTCCTCGCGCGCTGACGGCGGATCTCGCTCGACGCGATCACACCGGCGCGGCGAGGCCGGGCACGAGCAGCGCGGCGAAGGCGAGCTGTGACCACGCGCTCTCGAGCGAGGGCGCGCGACTCCACGCGATGCGCTCGCGGGCCCAGTCGTCTCGAGGATCGCCCGGGTGGGCGTCGAGGTAGCGCTCGACGGCGTCGCACCATGCGCGCTCGTAGGCGCGAACGCGCTCGGGCGGCAGGATCACCCGCTCGCGTGCGGCCCCGAGCCAGGACGCGAGCTGTCCGAGCGTCGCGACGTCCATCGCGGCCACCGCGATCGGCCCCAGCGCGACGAGATCGCCGACGAGCACCCACCGCGCGCGGGGGCGGAGGTCCTCGAGCGCGCGCGTCCAGCTCGGCAGGCCACTGCCCCAGGCGTGCAGAGACCCGAGCGCCGCCGCGAGACCGATCTCGTGTGGGTCGCGCTGGTGGAGAAAGACGCGCGCGTCCTGGCAGACGACCTCGATGACGTCCGCGAGCGGGCGCTCGCGCGCGGCCTCGCACGCGGCGGGCGAGCGATCGACGCTCGTCACGACGCAGCCGTAGCGCTCGTGGACGAAGCGCCCCAGATCCGCCCGGCCGGCTCCCAGGTCCACCACGCGGTCGTGCTCGCCCAGGTCCGTGGCGGCCAGCAGAGACGCCAGCTCGTCGAGCCGCATCGGGCTCATCAGCGGCATGCCGCCGTGCCCGATGAGCGAGAAGCGGTCGCGCTCGCTCACGACCGCGCGGACGCCATGTTCAGGCGCACGAGCAGGAACGCGAGGCCGACCACGATGATCGCGGCCATCGTCAGACCGCCGAGGAACAGCGGCGAGTCGGCCACGGGAATCAGCCCGAAGTGACCCTCGTACTGCGCGAAGGTGCCCGCGACGGCGAGCCGCTCGCGCAGCACCACCGGCACAGCGATACCCACCACGATCGCCAGCGCGATCAGCACGCCGGCGACCGTCTCGCGCTGCGAGCGGAGCAGAGCCGCACCGAGCGAGAACCCGAGCGCGCCCAGGCCGACCTCGAGGACGAAGCCGACGAGCGCGATGGCCGAGGGAACGCGCTGGACGTCGAAGAGATAGAGCAGGAACCAGTCCCCGTGGAATACGTAGAAGTAGACCCCGGCCGGCACCAGCACGATCGACGCGAACACCAGGAACGCGGCGAAGGGCGTGGTGAGGAACGCGTGCCGCGGGCTCAAGCGCAGCTCGCCCCGCCCGGCGAGAGCCGTGGCGATGCCGCTGGCGAGCGCGATACAGAGGAACGTGGGCAGAGGCACGGCCGAGGTATAGCGGCGCCGGTCAGCGTCCGTCCACGGGCATCTCGTCGATGGCCTGGACGTGCGGCGAGGCGCGCGTGAGGACGTCCGGCTCGACGGCGACGTCGAGCTCGCGGTTGGTGATGCCGCCGTGGCAGCCGCCGCAGAGGCCGTTGAAGAAGTTGCGCGGGATCGACTGGCGGTTGTGCTCGCCCGGATAGAACTGCACCGTCTCGCGCTGCAGAACCTCTCCGGTGAAAGGAGCTCCCGCGGGGAACATCAGCGGGTGGCCGTCGTGATCGGTCGCGCGGAGCTGCACCGACATGCCGCCGCGGATCATGATGATCGCCGAGCCATCAGGCGCGAGATCCGCGTGGGCGGCCACGCGATGGGACACGTAGAACGGGCCGAACGCGTCCGTCGAGACCGAGCCGGCGATCGCCGCGTCGGCGAACGTGGTCACGCCATCGGGCGGCGGCAGCGACTCGACGATGTCGAAGCCTCCGATGTTCGGATCGATCGGGCGCCCGGTCCGGGTGTTGGCGAAGAGTAGCGTCGCGATCATCGGCACGTCCGAGTAGACGATGACGGCGTCGCGCTCGCCGGGGACGATCTCCGTGTGGCCGTTCGCCTCGAACGGGTTGCTCTCGAAGACCTCGTGGGCCTCGTGCGGGAAGACGGCCACGGCCTCGATGTTGGCGCCGCTCCCGCCGCCGATGTCGACGATGGTGCCGTTCTCGGGGTCGAGATCGCAGAGGTGGAACGCGAACGAGCCCGCGGTCAGCGACGTGGCGGCGAGGTCGCACGAGACGACGAGGTGGCCGTTCGGCAGGGCGGTCGGCGAGCGGAACGCGCCCGTGCCGCCGTTGAGCGCGCCGGGCACCGGGAAGCGCATCGAGTGGATGTAGGCGCGGTCGTTCGGATCGCGGTCCGTCTGATCGGGCCCGATCGAGCGATTGATGATGGCGATGCTGCCCGCTCCGTCCGGCGTGTCGAGCTGGCCGGCGACGAGGAAGAAGTTCCGGTCGAGCAGCTCGCCGACCTCGGTCCCGCTGCGGTAGCCGATGCTGTCCCGCTGCGCGTACAGGGGGTGGTAGTCGCCGCCGTCGAGGTTGAGGCGACGGGCGGCGAGCTGATGGAACTCGAGCTCTCGCTTCTCTGCCGTCAGGATGAGGCGGCCGTCTTGCATGAAGGCCGGCTGCATCTCCTGGTTCAACAGGTATGTCAGCTGGCGGAGAGTGCCGCCCTCGTCTTGCACGAAGAGGTTCGCATTCGGGGCGAGGGTCGCCGGGGTGCGGGTGGGGCCCGCTCGGCCGACGGCGTAGGAGTCCAGATAGCCGCGCGTCGAGGTGAAGACGAGTCGCCCATCGGGCGCGTACGCGGGATCGAAGTCGTGGAGCAGGATGCCGCTCGCCGAGTCGGTCGCCGGTGCGATCCCGGGGATCGGCGCGCAGCCGCTGCCGTCGAGCGCGACGCTGTACAGACGGTACGGTGTCGTGGCGCTGGTGCGCGCGGCGAACGCGACGGCCGTGCCGTCCCACGTCGCAGTCGGGCCCCGGATGTCCGCGGCGCCGGCGGGGAAGCCGCAGCCGGCGGCGAGGTCTCGCTCGCCCGCGAGCGCGAGCGGGGCGACGCGCGAGAGCGTGGTGTCCGCGATGCGCAGCGACGCGCCGGGCCGGTACGTGTCGAAGTCCTCGGGCCGCCCGACGCCCGCCGGCCGATTCACCCACACGAGCGCGGTGAGCGCCGTCGCCGTCGTGAGGCCGGGGTGCGCCTCCTCCCGCTCGATCTCGTGCCAGCGCGCGAAGATGCAGTACGCCGGGATCGTGTTGAGGTCACCCGAGCGTCGAGCATCGTCCGTGAAGACGTCGCAGTCCTCGGCGCGCGCGGTGTGTGGCGTGCCATCGGCGTTGAGCGGGAAGTCGTCGAGGAGCGAGCCACCGCGATGGATGATTCCCTGCCCGCCCGCCACTTGGGAGTCGGGGTACAGGTTCTTCGCGATCAGGCGGCTCTCGTTCGGATCCTCGGCGTCCACCGCGAGCATGAGCCGCGCCATGTCGTAGTTCGCGATCGTCGCGATGCGACCGAAGTGCCCACCGGAGCCGCCGCGCAGGCGCAGGTCGTGGAACATCGACGGCGAGTGGCAGTTCAGGAACATGCAGCCCTTGCGCACCAACACCGGCTGCACGCGGTTGGCGAAGAAGCGCAGGCCTCGCGCGGAGTAGCCGGGCGGGATGGTCGGGGCGACGTCCGCCGGCGTCAGCGTCTGCGCCCAGTGGAAGATCGTCTGGTAGCGCGAGTCGTCCGTGCTCGGCAGGACCGTGCCGCCTTCGTGGTAGGTGCCACCGCGGTCCTTCGCGAGCGGACGGCGCAGCAGCTCGGAGACCGAGGCCGACTCGCTGACGAACTGCATCGCGACCCAGTGGTTCCAGTGGGCGTCGGCGTCGGTCTCGCCGCAGGAGAGGTAGAGATCGGCGTGCGGGTTGCCATGGCAGACCGAGCCTGCGCACGCGTCGCGGAGCACCGGGTTCACTTGCGCGCGGAACTCGGCGTAGTCGGGCCCCGGTGGCGCGGCGGGATCGTATCCGGGCGCCGTGCCGGCTCCGCTCCGACACGGGCCCTCGCTGACGCGGATCTCGCGCGACGGCGAGCCCGTGCGCGTGTGGCCCGCGCGGACCCACTGGCTGATGAGTGAGAAGCCCGACGTCCCGAAGTCGACGGTGCTGCCGCCCGCGTGCCGGACGTCGGTCGTCACGTCCACCTGGCGCATCTCGAGCGGGAGGCCATCGGACTCGCCGAACGTCTCGACGTGGATCGTCACCGGGTCGCCGGCCTTCATCAAGAGCAGCGGCAGCGGGTACGGTCCGTAGGGGTCGAGCACGTCTCGGCGGCGCATGAGCGCGTCGAACGACGAGATGTCGAGGTTGCCGGTCGCCGTGCCTTCCGGCGTGGCCACGTGGCAGCCGGTGTTCTGGCGAACGCAGCTCGTCGCGAAGACCGGCTGGATCTGGTCTTCGTAGTACGAGCCCGTCGGCAGGTCCTGCGGCGCACAGCCGAGGGCGAGGGCGAGCACGGAGGTCGCGAAGAGGACACGCACCGGAGGGCGGGGCGGCATGACGTGATTTTACCTCGGGCCAGGGGCAGCTCGAACGGGATTCGATCGCAAGCTCACGAAAAGCGAGAGGGCTCGCGGTCACCCGCGAGCCCTCCGGCCGAGCCTCTTCGGAGCCGCCGATCAGCGGCTGAGCGAGAAGTCGATGGCGTCGAGCACGAGCGAGTCGCGCTCGGTCGCGCGCGCCGCGGTGAGCGCGCTCATCGCCTCCGCCGAGCCGATCTGCCCCAGCGCCCACGCCGCCGTCTGACGTGCACCGCGATCGGTGTCTCCCGCCCACGCCCATCGCGCCGTTGCGGCCGATGGTGCCGAGGACGTTCGCGGCGTGGCGCCGCACCGACGCGTCACGCGACGCGAGGAGCGGCATCACCGAAGCCGAGTCCGAGAAGAAGTTCACGCGCACGATCACGCTGAGCGCAGCGAGCTGCACCGACGTGTCCGCGTCGTGGAGCGCCATCGAGATGGCCGGCAGGCCGGTCGACGCGTTGATGCGCGCCACACCGCGCACCGCCGCCGCCCGCACCGCCGCCGAGGGGTCGCCCTGGATGGCCGCCGCGAGGTCGTCGACGCCGTTCGGGTCCATGAACTCGCCGATCGCGGCCGCCGCACGCTCACGGTGCACGTCCGTCTCTCCGCGGTTCGCGAGCACAGTCGTCATGTCGTGCATGATGGCGTCGAAGCCGAGCGGACGGCGACGCAGCCACCACGCCGCGAGCTCACGGACCGTCGGGTCCGAGTCCTCGAGGATGCGGCGCTCGAGCAGCGGCACGCAGGCAGTGCACTCGACGCGCTCGCCGTACTCCAGCATCGACGCGATCTGCGAGGGCGCCGCCTGAGAGTTGAGCATCGCTTCGAGGGCGTCGGCCGAGGGCGCCTGGGTGTGCGGCGAGAGCTCGCCGCGAGTCTGGTCGAACACGCGCAGGACGCAGCCACCGCCGGTGGTGTCGTACTGCACGCCGCCCGGGCAGGTCTGTGCACTGGCCATCGTGGGGGCGACGAGCAGAGCGCCGAGGAGCAGGAGGAAGTGGATCTTGTTCATGGTGGTCTCCTGTGTCCTTCTCAGAAGTGCGTGACCGAGTCCCACGGCTGGGCCGCGTCCTCGACGTTGAACCGCGAGTAGTACTGGCCACCGAGGTCGGCCATCTGGATGAGCATCGCGCGGTCCTGCGGCGAGAGCGTCACGCCGACGTCCTCGGGGTGCAGCGGGCGGTCCTGCCAAGCGCGGACCGTCGCGTCGTCGCTGGCCGTCGCGTTGACGGTCGCGACCATCTCCGAGCCACGCGCGTCACCCGGCGCGACCCAGATCGGGGGCATCTCGCCGGTCACCGTCGCGTCCATCATGGCCGACGGGTAGAGCAGCGTGACGTACGAGGCCGGGAACGAGCGGACCTCGCGCTCGTAGTAGACCTGCAGCGTGCGGTCCGAGAGGTCGAGGAACGGGATGTCGTAGGCGAGCATCTCGCCCGTCATCGTCGTCACTTCGACGTGGTAGGTGCGCGTCGCGAGCGCGGCGGCCGCGGGGTCCGAGCCACCCGCGCTGTGACAGCCGGCGCAGTTGTCGTTGAAGACGTCCTGCATCGTGCGGTGCGACGGCGCGTTGTACCAGGGCAGCTCCGTACGGTCCGCGATGGCGCGGAAGGTACCCGTGTAGGCCGGCTGCGTCTGGGCGATCGTGGTCTGGCCCGAGCGCGGAAGGACCGGCGTGCCCGAGCGCGAGCTGTGGCAGCCACCGCACTCGCGGCTCTCACCGGGCATCGCCTGGATCCAGAGCATCTGGTTGCGGATGGCGAGACCGAAGCGGTCGAGCGGCTGGAGGTGGACCGGCGTCATGCCCGGGATCTCGGCGCGCCAGCTGCCGTCCGTGTTCACCGGCACTTCGCCGAGGATGGCGGCGCCTTCGTGCATCGTGAGGCCGAACTGGCCGACCGCGCCGATCTCCGACGAGAAGCCTTCGATCACGCGGACCGAGCGGGTCTCCATCAGGGCGCCGTGCAGGTCCATGCCGCGAAGGGCCGCGCCCTCCACGCCGCCGATCGTCTCGAAACCGAGCGAGGTCTCCGCGACGTCGATGTTGCCGATGATGGCCGGGCGGGTCGCGATCTCGTCGGGCGTGCCCATGAGCGTGCGCGGGATGGCGCGGGGCTCGACGCGCGGCGCGACGGCGATCGGGTAGAGGTCCCACATCGCCGGATCGTCGTACACGAGCGTGCGCTGATCCGGGTTGGCCGGGTCGAACATGTAGATGCCGAACTGCGGCGCGGTCTGCGCGAGCTCGTTGCGGTCGTTGACGTCGCCGTCCGACCACGAGACGAGGAACTGACCCGTCGGCACCATCCGGCCGTCCTGGCGGATCGAGATGCTGCGCGGGTTGCGGTAGCGACCGACGCCCGACGGCGGCGACTCGCTGCCCGTCGGAACGGCCGGCGTCAGGTTCGTGAACGTCGCCTGCTGCACGTCGAGGTGCAGCGCGTCCGTGCCCTCCTGCGAGCGCGCGTCGATGCGCATCACGGCGCCCGACTGGATCGTGCGGTTGCGGCTCGTGCCGATCGCGGCGAACACGCCGGGCTCGATCTCGGTCGCCTGCACGATGGAGTTGAAGTCCTTGTTGAACTGGCCGGCGATGGCCTCCATGCCCGAGCAGTCCGGGTTCATGCGGAACAGCTTCACGTCGTTGACGGGGCCGAGGTGCTCCCAGCGCGAGTAGCCGATCTGGCCGTCCGAGAGGAGGAAGGGATCGGCCGTGTGCGAGAGGTTCTGCGAGCAGACCGTCGGGTCACCGCCGTCGAGCGAGACGACCGCGATCTGCGTGACCTCGCGCGAGTGCTCGTACTCGTCGGCGCGGGTGCCCATCGTCGTGTACGACTCGTTCGTGACGTACGCGATCAGGCGGCCCGGAACGTAGACGGGGCGGATGTCGTCGTGGTCGCCGAAGGTGACCTGGTGGACGTCGCCCGTGCCGTCGATGTTCGCCGTGTACACGTGGTAGTGGTCGTCGCCGTCCGAGTGACGCATCGAGAACACGACCTGGTTCGCATCGAACGAGAGGTCGAGGCCCGCGATGTCGACGCCGTGGAAGTCGCCCGTCAGGTTCGTCAGCGTGCCGCTCTGCGTGGGCGGCGAGAGGACGAAGACGCCGCCCGGGTGCTCGTCCGAGCCCGGCGTGTAGCGCTGGTAGTCGATGACCTGGCGCGAGCCGCCGCTGATGTCGTGGCTCAGGTCCGAGCGCTCGAACGCGCGACGGACGAACACGACCGATTCCACGCCCGGCAGTGCACCGCCGCCGCCGCCCGTGCCGCATCCGGGCACTGCCGGGGCGGCGAGCGCGAGGGCGAGGCCCAGGCCAGCCGCTTTCTGCAGCGAGCTTCGGCGCCTACCTTCCTTCTTCGTCGTCGTCATGGGTTCTGTCTCCTGTTCCTTCTTGCCGGGGGCCCCGGCCTGCGTTCTCGCCCGTCCTACGCTCTCTCGCCGGACGGAGGTCCGGGCACCGGGACCCGTGCAAGCTCGGATCCATGCGGGAATACGGCGAGCATTCCCGTTTTCGCGTGAGATCGTCGTGTAGGCTCTTCTGCGCACGCGCCGAGCTTGGGGGGCTGTGCCCCCGCTCGCGTCGACGGTCGGGGCCGGGCGACCCATTCACACCCCCGGTGTCGGAGGCGAGTACACCCGTCCACACTTTGGCGCAGCTTGGCGACGCCGATTGTCGAAAAGCGCGAGGAAACGAGGGAAGGAGTCGACGGCACGAGAATCGCTAGCGGCCGCATCGATGGTGACGTTCGGTCTCGTTCTGGCGCTCACGCTCGGGCCCGCGAAGGCGGTCTCGACGCGTACCGTCGCGCCCGCGACGTCGTCGCGCGTCTCGCTCGCGATCGACCTCACGCTCGCGCCTTCGACCTCGTCGACGTCGGGGCCGTCGCTCGACCAGCTCGGAGCGCTGCTCGCGGACGGGATCGTGGTCGGGGACCTCCACTTCAACGTGGACGGGCAGCCCTCGACGCCGTTCCTCTCACCTTATCTCTACGCGAACGAGATCCGGCCCACGCGGGTCGACGTGGGCACGATCGCCGGGAGCCTGATGGCCACCGTGCGCACCTCGTTCTGAGGGCCCCACCGGGAGAGCGGCGAGCGCTCGCACGTTGCTCGGGCTCGCCGCCCCCGCCACGATGCCGGCCCGATGATCCTCCGTGACCCCGTCCACGGCCTCGTCGCCTTCGAGGACGACTTCGAGCGCGTGGCCCTCGCGCTGCTCGCGACGCGCGAGGTCCAGCGCCTTCGCCGCGTGCGCCAGCTCGGCCTGACGTCGCTGGTGTTCCCGGGGGCAGAGCACTCGCGCTTCGCGCACGCGATCGGGGCCGCGCACGTGATGACGCGGCTGCTCGAGCGCGCGTCCGGCCGCCAGAGCGAGCTGCCGCCCCACCTGCGCCTGGACCCGATGCACGCGCGCGACGCGTTCGCGGCCGCGATGCTCCACGATCTCGGGCACGGCCCGTTCTCGCATCTCTTCGAGGAGGTGCTGCCGGCGGCGCGCCCGCACGAGGAATGGACGACCGCCATCCTCACCGATCCCTCGACCGAGGTCTGCGCCGCTCTGCGCAGCTTCGATCCCGAGATGCCGGCGCGCGTCGCGGCGCTCGTCGAAGGCGAGCATGCCATTCCGTGGCTCGCGCAGGCGGTGAGCGGCACGCTCGACGTCGATCGCTGCGACTATCTGCTTCGCGACAGCCACATGACGGGCGTCGCGTACGGCATCTACGACCTCGACTGGCTCCTGCGCTCGCTCGCGTTCGCCGAGCTGCGAGGCGGGCAGTGGGTGCTCGCGATCGAGGGCCGCAAGGGGCTGCCCCCGATCGAGGGGTTCTTCCTCGCGCGGCACTTCATGTACCAGCAGGTCTATCACCACAAAGCGACGCGCGGCGCGGAGTGCCTCGTGCGCGGGCTCTTCGTGCGCGCGGCAGAGCTGACGCGCGCGGGGCGCCCGCCGGCCGGCACGCCCGAGGCGCTCGCAGGCTCGGTGTTGGGCGAGACGCCGTCGGTCGCCGCCTACCTCGAGCTCGACGACGTGCCGCTCCAGCACTGCTTCGCGTCCTGGGAGAAGAGCGAGGACGCCGTGCTGGCCGATCTCGCGCGGCGCTTCCGCCACCGCGTGCTGCCCAAGACGGTGCCGCTCCCCGAGGGACCGGGCGCCGAGGCGCGGTGGCGCGAGGCCCATGCGCGCGCGAGCGACGTCGTGGGGCGGCTCGGCCTGCGCGCGGACCTGCACGTGTGGCTGGACGTCGCCGAGGACGTTCCCTACGAGGAGCCGGTCGGCGACTCGACCGAAGGGCTCTGGGTGACGATCCGACATCGCCCCCTGCAGCGCCTCGGAGACATCTCCTTCGCGCTCGAGCGCCTGCGCAACGTCGCGGTGGTTCGGCCGCGACTGTGCTTCCCACCGGAAGCCCGCGACGCCGTCGTGGCCGCGATCGAGCCGGTGCTCGCGTAGGCGAGGGCGGCAACGCGTCGCGTCGACTGTGCTAAAGGCCGCCTCGATGCGTCGCCCGATCGTCCGTCGACGCCCGCGCGCGCACAGCGCAGGCGCGTCGCCGCGCCAGCACCGATCGACGTGCAGCTCGCTCCGGGAGCCCATCCCTACGAGCTGGTGCTGAGCGTCGTCGCGCGGGGCGACGTCGAGATCGCCGAAGACGCGCGCCTGCTCCACCTCGACGTGCGCCCCGAGGGTGCGCGCCGCCCACTCGCTTGCGACGCTCCGGATCGGCCACGGCGCATCGACGCGTCCGCGATGCACGCGCTCCGGAGCGGCGAGGTGTGGACCGAGCGCTTCGACGTCCGGCGGATCTGCTGGGGCCGCGCGCTGAGCGCGCTCTCGGGCGGGGCGTCGGTCGCGGGCAGCTACGGTGCGGCCCGCGGGCGCGCCGCGCCGCCGATCGCGCGCGCGTCGGGCGCCGAGCATCGGTCGGTCGCGTTCGCGCCGTTCTCGTTCGCGGCGGTGCCGCCGCCCCACGCGCCCGACGGCGCGGTGCGTGTGTCGATCGCGCCGGTCGACGCGGCCAGCGGTGCGCGCGTGACGTTCCGCGTCGCCGTCCGTGCGTCGCGCCCGGTCCGCGCGCTCGTTCGGCTCGACCACTTCCGATTCCGTGTCTCGCGACCCGATGGCTCCACGCGCACCTGCGCGATGCCGCACGCGCCCTCGGCCGCGATCCCCGATCTCTTCGCGCGCCTCTCGCCGCGCGGTGGGCGCGCTCTCGTGCTCGACGCGAGGGCGTACTGCGACGACGACACGTTCGATCGCGCGGGCATCTACGAGGTCACTCCGGTGCTCGATCTCGACGCCGACGGCGCCGAGTGGGGATTCGACGCGCCGCTCGGTGCGTTCGAGGGCGCGCCGGTGCCCGTCCGCGTCCGGACCGACGCCCCGCGGCGAGGGCGCTCGTGAACGACCGGGTCGCACGCCTCTTGGCGATGGTCTCGATTGGCATCGCCGCCGTCTCGATCGCCGTCGCGATGTACTCGCTCTCGCTCGTCCAGGAGCGGAGCGCCGAGCTCCGTGCGCTCTCGGAGGGCGTTCAGCGCGCGCTGGCAGCGCAGCGGGCGACCGAAGTCCCGCTCCGCGGACCGCCCCCGCAGCTCGATCCAGGCGACTGATCTCGCGCGCGCCTGATCGGCTCGCCCGCTCCGCCCCCTCCCGTCCGTGGCTCCGCTCGCTTCCGTCCGGGGCCCCCGGAGCGAGCACTCTTCGCCGGGCGCCACGCGGCGAGCGGGTCGGGCGTGCGCTCGCTCTCGCGACGTCGTGCGAGACGTACAGTCCCGCCCTTTCGGGGTTATCCTCCGCGGCGGGGCGTCCCTGTGGCCAAGATCCTCATCGTCGACGACCAGAAGAACATGCGCACCACGCTCGCGCTGATGTTGCGTGGCGCGGGGCACGACGTGGGGGAGGCCGCCGACGGCGACGAAGCCTGTCAGAAGGTCCGAGACCGCTACGACCTCGTGATCACCGACCTCAAGATGGGCGCCAAGGACGGCATCGACGTCCTCCGGCACACCAAGGAGGTCGCGCCTCTGACCGAGGTCGTCGTCATGACGGCCTACGGGACCATCGAGAGCGCGGTCGAAGCGATGCGCGTCGGCGCGTACGACTACATCCAGAAGCCGTTCGCCGAGGAAGAGCTGCTCGTGAAGGTCGATCGCGCGGTCGAGAAGCGCGCGCTCGCGGGCACGGTCACGGCGATGGCCGCCGACTTCCGCGAGCGGTACGGGTTCGGCAACATCATCGGTCGCTCCGAGGCGATCCGAGAAGTGCTCGGCCGGATCGTGCGCATCGCACCGACGGACACCACGGTCCTCATCACGGGCGAGAGCGGGACGGGCAAGGAGCTGGTCGCGCGCGCGATCCACGCGAACTCGCTCCGCCAGGACAAGCCCTTCGTCACGGTCAACTGCGCGGCCATCAGCGAGACCCTCCTCGAGAGCGAGCTCTTCGGTCACGCGCGTGGCGCCTTCACCGGCGCCGTGGCAGCGCGACGCGGCCTGCTCGAGGAAGCGAGCGGCGGCACCTTCTTCTTCGACGAGATCGCAGAGACGGCTCCCGCGTTCCAGGCGAAGCTGCTGCGCGCCATCCAGGAGGGCGAGATCCGCCGTCTCGGCGAGAACAAGCCGATCAAGGTCGACGTGCGCATCGTCGCCGCGACGAACCAGGATCTCGCGGAGGCGATCGCCGACAAGCGGTTCCGGCAGGACCTCTACTATCGCCTGAACGTGGCGCGCTTCATCCTTCCTCCGCTGCGCGAGCGCCGGGAGGACATCCCGCTCCTGGCCCAGCACTTCGCCGAGAAGTACGCCCGGAAGATGCGGCGCAACGTCCAGCTCGAGCAGGGCGTGATCGAGTACCTCACGCGCTACGACTTTCCCGGGAACGTTCGCGAGCTCGAGAACATGGTCGAGCAGGGCGTGGCGCTCGCGATGGATGGTCGGGTTCGGCTCGACGACATCGTCCCCATCGAGATGCACCAGCGCGTGCAGCCTGCGGCCGCGCCGGCGGGTCGCCTGCAGGACCACGTCGACCGTGCGGAGCGCGAGGCGATTCAGGCGGTGCGCCGCGAGGTCGACGGCAACCGCGAGCGCGCCGCCGAGCTGCTCGGGCTC
>JBGALT010000065.1:0-40944 GCA_044223665.1 Sandaracinaceae bacterium
CACGAGGGTCTTGCTCCCGTCGTTCCACGGCGGCGCGATCGGCTTGCTCACGAACAGGATGTCCGACATCGGGCGGCTGCAGTGGTATACGTCGAGCGTGGCCGAAGGCGAAGACGACGACGCAGACACGTCCGATTTGCTGGACGAGACGGCCGAGCCCGAGGGCGAGGGAGACTCCGATGCGCACCGCGACGGGCGGCGCCGTCGCCTCGAGCGCCTCTTGCCGGGCGTGATCAAGCGCGCGATCGAGAAGGGCATCGAGACCGGGATCGGCTCGCTCACCCAGGCCAACGACTCGATCCGCAGCGTCGTGAACAAGACGGAGCTGCCCAAGGAGGTCGCCGGCTACGTCTTCTCGCAGGTCGACGACACCAAGAACGCGATGGTGCGCGTCGTCGCACGCGAGGTGCGCGAGTTCCTGGAGGCGGCCGATCTCGCCAAGGAGCTGCAGAAAGTCCTGACGACGCTCAGCTTCGAGATCCGCACCGAGATCCGCTTCGTTCCCAACGACGCGGGCGGCCTGGTGCCCGACGTGAAGGCGCGCGTCGGTCCGCGCGTGGCGAGCGGCGGCGAGCGCGTGCGCCCGCGCACGGAGCGGCGCCGTCGAGGCGCACGTCGGCCGAGCGCCGAGACCCCTGAAGACGAGGGCTCGGACGAAGGCGAGCCCTGAAAAACCCTGTCGATTCGCGGGCGCCCGCTGTCGCAGGATCGACACGCAAGCAAGGTGCGCGGCGCGCGCAGGAGCCTTAGCATGCGATCACGATGCTGGAAGTGGTCCGTGACGCGCTCCATCCGCCGCCCGCGCACGAGGGTCCCGATCTCGTGCGTGGAACCCCGGATCTCTTCCTGAACCGCGAGCTCTCGTGGCTCGAGTTCAACCAGCGTGTCGTCGACGAGGCTCACGATCCGAACGTGCCGCTGCTCGAGCGGCTGAAGTTCGTCTCGATCGCGGCGAGCAACATCGACGAGTTCTTCATGGTGCGCGTCGCCGGCCTGGTCGGGCAGCTGCGCGATCGGGTGAGCGCCGCGCCGGCCGACGGCATGTCGCCCTCCGAGCAGCTGAGCGCGGTCGCGGCGCGGGTCGCTCGCATGCGCGCCGATCTCGGCAGCATCGTCGTCGAGCAGCTGCTGCCGCAGCTCGCGGCCCGCGGCGTCCGCCTGTTCCGCACGCGCGATCTCTCGCCGGCGGGCTTCGCCCACGCGCAGCGCCACTTCCACACCCAGGTGCTGCCGGTGCTGACGCCGCTGGCGATCGATCCCGGCCACCCCTTCCCGCACCTGCGCAACAAGAGCCTGAACCTCGTCGCCATGCTGCACGGTGCCGGCCGCGCGAGCGCGTCGCGGCCCACCGACGAGCCGGCCTTCGCCGTGGTCCAGGTGCCGGGCGTGCTCCCGCGCCTCGTTCGCGTGCCGCCCGAAGAGCACGACGGCGTGCGCGCCGCGTTCGTCCTGCTCGACGACTTGATCGGCGCCCACGTCGGTGATCTCTTCCCGGGATTCGACTGCCTGGGCGCCTGGCCCTTCCGCGTCATCCGCAACTTCGACCTCTCCATCGACGAAGAAGAGGCCGAGGATCTGCTCGAGAGCGTGAAGCAAGAGGTGCGGCGCCGCGACCGCGGCAACGCCGTCGCCGCGCTCGTCGATGCCGGCGCACGGCCCGAAGCGATCGAGATGCTGCGCGACTCGATCGCGCTCGAGGCCGCTTACGTCCTGCGCGTCGATGGCCCGCTCTCGCTGCCGGATCTCGTCGCCATCGGCGAGCCCGTGGAACAGGAGCCCGGCCTGCGCGACGAGCCGACGCCCGCCGTGGTGCTCCCGCCCTTCCGCGAGACCGAGGACGTCTTCGCCGTGATCGCGCAGCGCGACGTGCTGCTGCACCACCCCTACGAGTCCTTCGACCCCGTCGTGCAGTTCATCGAACAGGCCGCGCTCGACCCGAACGTGCTCGCGATCAAGCAGACACTCTACCGCACGAGCGGCGACAGCCCGATCGTCAAGGCGCTGATGCGCGCCGCCGAGAACCGCAAGCAGGTCACGGCGCTCGTCGAGATCAAGGCGCGCTTCGACGAAGAGAACAACATCCAGTGGGCCCGAAAGATGGAGGAGGCCGGCGTCCACGTCGTCTACGGCCTCGTCGGCCTCAAGACCCACGCCAAGGCGGCGCTCGTCGTCCGCCGCGAGGGCGGCGAGCTTCGACGCTACGTCCACCTCGCGACGGGCAACTACAACCCCAACACGGCTCGCCTGTACACCGACCTCTCGTTCTTCACGTGCCGGCCCGAGATCGGCGAGGACGCCAGCTCGCTGTTCAACCTACTGACCTCGTGCACGGCGCCTCCCGCGTGGCGCAAGATCGTCGTCGCCCCGCTGGGGCTGCACGAGCGCATCCTCGGGCTCATCGAGCGCGAGGCCGCCAATGCGCGCGCCGGGCGCCCTGCCCGCATCATCGCGAAGATGAACTCGCTCGTGGATCCCGACGTGATCCTCGCGCTCTATCGCGCGTCGGTCGCCGGCGTGCGGATCGATCTCCTGGTGCGCGGCATCTGCTGCCTGCGGCCCGGCCTGCCCGGCGTCTCGGACAACATCCGCGTCCGGGCGCTCGTGGACCGCTTCCTCGAGCACGCTCGCGTCTTCTACTTCGAGGCCGGTGGCGCCGGTGAGGTCTATGCGGCGAGCGCGGACTGGATGCAGCGCAACTTCCAGCGCCGCGTCGAGGTGATGTTCCCGATCGAGGACCCGAAGCTACGCGCGCGCATGGTCGACGAGATCCTCGCCGTCGAGCTCAGCGACGACGTGAAGGCGCGACAGCTGCTCCCTTCCGGCGTCTACGAGCGCGTGCCACCCGCCACCGGGACCCGCTGCCAGCGCGTGTTCTACGAGCACGCCCGGGCGGCCGCGCAGGAAGCCGACAAGCGCGTCCAGACCGAGCGGCCTTTCGTCGTCCGCCCGGTCCGCAAGGCTCCTTCGCTCGCGCCGGTCCACGCCCACGTGGAGGCCCCGCCGGCCCCGCGCGAGTCGAGCCCCGAGGGGTTCACGCCCCGCTCGAGCGAGCCGACCAGCTGAGAGGGTGACAGGAAACCTGTCGCCCTCTCTCGCGGAGCGATACGAGGGGGAGGCTCCATCGGGATTCACTCCCGATGGAGGGGGCCGCGTATCGGCCCCAGAGGACTGAGAAGTCGGAAGATCGAGGCGCAAGCACGGCGTGGGCAGCACGGCTTCGCGGTGGCGCCGCGGAGAGTTTCCGCTCAGGAGCGCAGGAAGCGAGGAATCGGGCACCCGAGCGCTCCGTTCCTGCCTACTTGCTTTCCTCAGCGGAACGTCCGGTTCGAGGGTACCCGCATGACCGGGCGCCGCCGATCTCGAGACCGCGCCGTCGAGCAGTCGTCTTCAGCCGCAGAGGCGCGCGCCGGGGCACCAGGCGTCGACCGGCACGCCCGAGCGCGTGTAGGCCGTTCCGTCGCTCGCGGTGAGCGCGTACGAGATCGTCGCGCTCGTGCCGGTCACGAACGAGTCGACGGTGACGGTTCCGCGCAGCGTCACGCAGGGCGGGCCACCGCCGCCCGTGGGGCACGCGCTCGCGACGCCGTCTGCGGTGAAGTCCGTGCCGATGACGTACGTCGTCCCGGCGGGCGCGGTCTCGAGGTAGGCCCAGAGCTCGATCGAGAGGCTCGGGCCGACGGGGACGCCGCCGCACGCAGGGCCGCCTTGCGCGAGGACGAAGCTCCACGCGGCACCATCGGTCGGCCCGCAGCTCGGCGTCGCGGAGAGGGTCTCGAGCGGGGGCGGGCCCTCGCACGGGCCGAGGTGGAGGATATCCACGCCGGAGAAGTTCGCGACGCACTCACCGAAGTACGTCGTCCCGTTGCAGCCGCAGACCGGGACGCCGCCAGGCTCGGGGCAGTCGGTGGGGCGGGGGCGGCAGATCCCCTGCGAGTCGTCGCCGCCGCAGTAGCTTCCGTCGGGGTAGTCGCAGAACTCGCTCGGCCCGCAGAGCTCCCCCGCGATGCCGCCGCAGAAGCGCGGCGCCGGGCCTGCGTCGGAGCAGTCGATGGCCGGGCAGCCCTGTCCGGGCAGCACGCAGATCCCGCAGCTCGCGTTGCAGCACACGGTGCCGCCGACGCAGGTGGCCGGTCCACACGAGGACGCCGCGTCGGGCCCGAGAGCCGTCCCGTCCGGAGCAAGCAGGCCCGTATCGCGGTCGACCACCCCACCGTCGGGCCCAGGTGCGGTCTGCGCGAGACCGCAGCCTCCGGCCGCCACCCCGAACGCCGCGCCGAACACCCACACCAGCCCGTATCGTCCTGCACGCATGAACGAACCCTCCGGCGCGCCAGCCTGTGCCGCCGCCGCGCTCGCAGAGGCCACGAGCATCTCCCGTGCCGTCAACGACGGCGGCGCAGCACCCAGCCGAGCACCCAGAGCCCCACCAGCAACGCGCCCGCGCGGTCGTTCGCGCTGCCGATCACGCTGCAGCAGCCGCCGCTCGTCGGCGGGCCGCGCAGGCCAGCGTCGCGACCGCCGTCGACGGGACCGCCATCGGCGGCCGGCCCGCCGTCGACGCCGTCCAAGACGCAGCTCCCGTTCGTGCAGTGCATGCCCGTTCCGCACGTCACGCCGGAGCACGGATCGGTCACGCACGTGCCGCCGACGCAGACCTGGCCCGCGGCGCACGTGACGCCGTCGCACGGGTCCACGCACGTGCCGGCGCGGCAGACGTCGCCTCCGGTGCACGTGACGCTCGCGCAGGGGTCGGGCAGGCAGCGGCCCGACTCGCAGAGCTGGCCGGGTGGGCACGTGGCTCCCGCACAGTCGTCGGCGCACGTGCCGGTGGCCGGATCGCAGTGCATGCCCGCTCCGCACGTCACGCCGACGCAGCTCGCCGGGATGCAGCGCCCGCTCGCGCCATCGCACGTCAGCGAGGACGCGCAGGGCCGGCAGCTGCACACCTCCACGCAGAGGCCGCCGTCGCAGACCTGGCCTCCCGGGCACGACAGCGTGGCGCACGGGTCGACGCAGCGATCGACGCGACAGACGGTACCGTAGGGGCAGCTGACGTCCTCGCACGGCGCACGGCAGTGGCCCGCGTGGCAGACGGTGCCGGGCCCGCACGTGACGGTGCTGCAGAGCGGATCGACGCAGAAGCCGTCGGCGTTGCAGACGAGCCCTCCGTTGCAGGCGAACTCGCCGGTGTCGCAGGCGTGCACGCAGCTGCCCTGCTGGCAGACGAAGCCGGCGTTGCAGAGGCCGTCGCCGTCGACCATCCCGTCGCAGTCGTCGTCGATGCCGTTGCAGGTCTCGCTCGCGCTCGGCACCACGGGCCGGCACTCGAGCGAGCCGCCGTCGACGCAGACCTCGACGCCCTGCGCGCAGACGCCCTGCATGTGCGTGTCGCAGGGCGTCCCGCCGCCCGAGCACGTCACGCCGGTGATGAAGAACACGTCGTCGTTGAAGTCACCGTCGTTGTTCCAGCTCGAGCCGCTGGTGCCGCCGTCCTCGAAGCCGACGTAGTACGCGTTGGGCACGGTCGTCGACTGGTAGACGAGCGCGGTGATCCACGGGCCCGGGGGCGTGCACGAGGTGCAGACGTTGTCGTAGGCCGCGTTCGTGTAGTGCGTCTCGCCGCCGACGAGGGCGAAGCCGATGTTGCCGCCGGCGTAGGCCGGATCGTTGCGGATGTCGGTGCCCGTGAACATGGTGTTCAGCGCGCTTCCGGCGGGCAGGAGCACGTGGAGGTCGCCCGCAGGCGGCGCCGAGCCGGTGTCGTTGTACCAAGCGAGACCGAAGTGGCTGCCCGCCTCGTTCAGGACGAACGTCGCCGTGAAGCCGCACAGCGGCGAGAACACGTTCGGTGTCGTGTGTGCGTCGTTGATCCAGTCGATGGACTCCCCGCGGCTCGCGAAGAAGGTCGAGAGCGACTGCTCGCCACCAGGCGCCGCCCTCGGAACGACGAGGCCGTTCGGCTCGGTGATCTGCGCCGCGGCGATCGTGGGGACGAGCAGCGACGCGGCGAGCGCGAGCGCGGGCAAGCGGTGGTGCATCGACTCATCGTGCGCGCCGCCGCGTCGAGCGCGCAAGCGTCGACGCCGCTCTGCGCTCGCGGAGCCGCTCCGTGGCAAGCGTGCACCCACGCGGAACCGATCTCGCGACGCGGCTCAGCGGCTCAGCGGGCCCAGCTTGGCGCCCGTGGCGCGGACGTAGTCCGCTGGCGCGAGAACCATCTGCATCCCGCGGATCCCGGCCGACACGCAGACCCGATCGAGGGCCAGGATCATCTCGTCGGCGAAGACCGGGTACGCCTTCTTCGCGGCGAGCGCCGTGACGCCGCCGCGGACGTAGCCCGTCAGCAGCGTGACGTCCTTGAGCGCGGCGAGCTCGGCCGTCTTCAGCTCGGCCAGCCGCGCGTACGCCTTGAGATCGAGCTCCGCGCCGCCGGGGAGCACGGCGAAGCCGACGTGCTTGCCTGGCTCGCCCCGTACGCAGAGCGTCTTCCAGACCTCGTCGAGGGGGATGCCGACCTTCGCGGCGACGGCCGGCGCGGAGAGGTCCTCGAGATCCACCTCGTACTCCCGCAGCTCGTAGGCGATCCCGAGCGCGTCGAGCGCTCGCGCGGCGTTCGTCTTCGACATCTCCCCGGGCGTCAGACCTTCTCGCCGCGCGCGACGCGCACGTGGCGGAGCACGTCGGCGGCGACCTCGGCGTGCGGCCGGTTGGAGTCGACGTGCACGATGGTCTCGCCGGGGAAGTGCTGGTCGATCTCGCGGTAGAAGCGGGCGAGCTGGGCCTGGAGATCTCCGTCGTCGAAGATCTCGTGGCCGATGTGGCGCTCCATGCGCCGCTTGGCCGAGACCTCGGGCGTCACGTCCAGCACGATCGTCAGGTCGGGGCGCCGCGCGTGCTGGTTGATCGACTTCACCCACGCCACGGTCTCGGCATCGCCGCCGCCCGTGATGCTCTGGTAGGCGACCGACGAGTGGTAGTAGCGGTCGCTGATGACGGTCACGCCGTCGTTGAGGTTCGGCAGGATCGTGGACTCGACGTGGTCCATGCGATCGGCCGCGAAGAGCAGCGCCATCGTGGTCCAGGAAGGCGGCCGCGGGCCCTGCAGGCCCGGAACGACCAGGCGGCCGGTGAGGAACTGGCGGATCTGGACGCCGATGGGGCCGTCGCTGGGCTCGCGCGTGGTGCGGATGGGTAGGCCCCGCTCGCCGAGCGTCGTCGAGAGCAGGCGCGTGTGCGTGGTCGTTCCGGCGCCGTCGACGCCCTCGAGCACGATGAACAGGCCTTCGATCATGGGCAGAACCTAACCCGAGACGGCGGCCGTTGACGAGCCCGCCCGGACCGCGAGGCAGGGAAGGCGGCCTGGATCGCAGCCCGCTCGCCCTTTCTTGACGCGGCCGGCCCCTCGGGTGGACCGTCGGAGGCGTGCAGCGCCTCGCGCTCGCTCTCGCGGTCCTCACGGTCGCGGCCGCCCTCGTCGGGCAGGCGCATGCGCCGTGGCGCGCGCGACGCCGGACCGGCCGGAGCCCCAACGCGGTCCTCGCGGCTCGGGTGCCGACCGAAGAGTGGCCGGCCGAGCCGACCTCGCCGGCCACGGTCGATCCCGATCGCTTCGCCGCGAGCGGCCGTGGGCCGACGCGATCCGCTCGTACGCGGCCGAGATGAGCGTCGATCCCTTCGTGCTCGCCGCGCTCGTCTACCGCGAGAGCCGCTGCGAGACGGACGCGGACTCGGTGGAAGGGCCGGGCCTCGGGCTCACCCAGATCCCGCGCGACATCTACGCGTCCGACGTGCACGACGGGGCGCTCCACTACCAGGTGCGCGATGGCGGCTCGCTCGTGAGCCGCAGCATCGCGACGCCGCGCTTTCCCTTCGGGCCGACGCGCCTCTTGAGCGCCGAGCCGAACCTCTACTGGGCGGCCGTCCTGCTGCGGATGTGGCGAGACCAGCACGAGACCGTCGACGCCGACTTCGCGCAAGAGCCGCACCGGCACTACCTCTCGCACTTCGTCTGGGGCGACCGGGTGCGCAGCGACTGGGAAGAGGAGCGCATCCTCATCGATCGGCGCCGCCTGCTCGAGTACGTGGGCGCCCACCGCGGCGCGCCGACGATCGACTGGAACGGCGTGCAGCTCGGCTGCCCGCTCGACGGCTGCCCGCGGGTGATCCTGAGCTGGCTCGGCGAGGAGCGTGAGGACGGAGTGCGCGAGCACCGCGGGATCGACGTGGACGCGCTGCCGGGCGAGCCGGTGCGCGCCGTGGCCGATGGCGTCGTCGGCTTCGCCGGCGTCGATCTGCCGGGGCACGTCGAGCACGTGCAGGTGGATCGTCCGAGCGGCTACGACGCCTATCCGCGCGACTCGCTGGGCGCGGGAGGCCGGTACGTGTGCATCTGGCACGGCCCGGCCGCGGAGGGGACTCCGCGCAGCTGCTACATGCACCTCGAGACGGTGAACGTGGTCCACGGCCAGCAAGTGCATCGCGGCGACCTCGTCGGCACCGTCGGTCGCACCGGGATGCACCGCTCGGCGGCGCACCTGCACCTCGAGCTGCACACGCACGATCTCGAGGATCCCTCGCGCATCATGGCCGGCCTGCTGCTCGGGCACGACCCCGAGGCGGAGCGGCGCGCGCATCGCCACCGCCGCCACGTGGCGCCCGTCGCGACGGCGCCCTGATCAGGGGAGTGATCAGGGCTGACAGCTCGAGCGGCGGAACGTGTAGGCGGCGTCGACGTCTCGTCCGCCGTCGTTGTTGACGGTGACGAGCTCGTCGCGCTCGGTGTCGAACGTCCCCGAGAAGTGGTCGGGGTTGTACCCGAAGAGCGCCGAGGCGCAGGTGACCTGGGCGACGTGGTGCTCGCGCGCGCCGAAGTCGAAGTGGTCGCCGTGCACGCGCCCGTGGGCCGTCATCTCGACCGTGTAGTCCCACCCACCCTCTTCGCACGGCGGCGGTCGCAGATCGGATGCCATGCCGCGCCACATCCGCGTCGAGATGGTCCCCGAGAGGGTCTCACCCTCGCGATGGATGCGCAGCGTGAAGCGCGCCCAGTCTCGGAACTCGGGCGAGTAGCGCCGCGCAGTCCAGGTGCCCGCGACCGGATCGGGGCAGCGCGCGACCTCGTCGAGCAGCGCCACGTTGCCGAGGGCCGGCGCGCCGAGGCGGCCACCAACGCTGCCCTCGAGAAGCGCGCGCAGGCGCGCGTCGTCGACGCCCGTCGCGCGCCCCGAGTCGGTCACTGCGTCGTCCTCTCCCGTGGGCGACGTCTCGGGCAAGGGTGGGGACGTCGCGCTCGGCGCAGCCTCGGGTGCAGGGGCCGCGGGGGCTGCCGAAGCTGCGGAAACGGGGATCCCTCGATCGATCTCGCGATCGCGATCGATCCGTGCGAACGACCGACCCGGCGAAGGCGCGGCGTCCGAAGCGGCCGATGCCGCGGACGGCGTGTCCGGCGCGCTCGGCTCGATCGGGGGCGCAGGCGGCGCGACGGGACCGAGCAGCGAGACCTCGACCGTCTGCCCGCCGGCCCCCTCACGTCCGCCTTCGCCGCGACCGCCGAGGCGCGCGAGACCGAGCGCGAACCCGACGAGGAGCCCCGCGTGCACGGCGAGCGCGCCGGCGAGCGAGAGCCCGAGCGACGTGGACGTGGGCGCCGGAAGCGTCGCGAGGTGACGCCGGCGTGCGCGCTCGAGCTCGGCAGAAGCGTTCGTCACCGGGGCGCCCATGAGAGCGCGTTCCGAGCGGCTACGCCACTGAGGCGGCCGGCGCGCCGGCCGTCTCGCCCGCGGCGCGCTTCTTCGCGGCGCGCGAGCGGATCCACCACACCGCGATCAGGGCGCACACGACGAAGCCGACGACGACGAGCGCCGGCACGATGAAGGCGAGGGCGAGCATCGTGATCGCGACGCCGTCCTCGGCGAAGGAGAGCATCGGATTGGCGAGACCGAAGGTGAACGTGGACGACGCCGCGCGCGCGGCAGCCTTCGTCGCGTGCGGGACCATCGCGGTCGGCGCGCCCACGCAGAGGCCCAGCACACACGCCAGGAGCGGGCTCTCGATCTGGTACATCGTCGCGGCCGCGAGCAGCGCTCCGGCCGCCGGGCGCACGACGGTGCCCGCCGCATCGAGCGCGTGGTCCACGGCCGGGAACTTGTCGCCGACGAGCTCGACGACGGTCGCGACGCCGAAGAGCACGAGCGCCGGCGCCGACGAGACGAACTCGAAGTCGTGCCCCAGCGTCACGAGCCCGAGCCGCGCGGCGACGCCCGCGGCCAGCAGGGGAAGCCACGCGCGGATGCCCGCGACCGCGGCGAGCCCCACGCCGAGGGTCAAGGTCCCCGTCCAGGTCCCGATCGCGCTCCAGTCGATGCCTTCCATCTCGCCTTGCCTCCGACGGCCGAGGCCGTCCGTCGGAGAATGTTACGACGAAACCCGGGAATTCGCCCGCTCTCGACGCGAAATCTCGCGAGAAATACTGCGGTCAGCTCGTGCGTAGAGAACGATCGCATCGACGCGGGAGAGGCCCCACGCTCGGCGGCGCAGGCGCTCGAGAACGGCGATCAGGGCAGGCCGACGGCGAGCTGGGCACGGACGCCCGCGGCATCGAAGCTCGTCGCCCAGACCGCGTTGACGGCGCTGGCGACGATGTCGCCCCCCGGCGCGATCGCGCCCGTCGTGGGATCGAACATCTGCGCGCGCGCGTCGGCGACGGCGCGGAGCGGCTCGAGCGCGTACTCGACGTCGCCGCCGGCGGCTTGCTCCGCCTCCACGGTGCCGAGGAAGCTCTCGAGGGCGGGCGCGTGCGCGATGCCGAGATACGTGGGCGTGGACGCGGGCACGAGCGAGCGGACGATGAGCGCGATGGCGAAGGTGTACGCCGTCGGGAAGCCGGGCTCGCGGCCGAACGCGCCGTGATCGAGCCCGATGTCGGCGAAGTCGGTCGGCGTTCGTCGCCGCCACCAGATGCCGTGCGCGCCGCATGCGCTCACGAGCGCGTCCGACTGGCGGAACGGGATGAGCGTGTCCCACTCGTCGTGGAGCAGCCACGTGTCGCTCGGGAGCGCGGGACAGAGCCCTTCGGGCCGGAAGAGCAGGCTCGCCGCGTCGGTCGTCGGCGGGCGCCCGAGGTCGGGCTCGCGCGTCGCCAGTACGGCGAGAAGAACGCTTCGACGTCGGCCGGGCGCGGATAGACGGCGGGTAGGTCGGAGTCGGTCCAGCGCGCCAGGTCCACGAAGTCGCTCGGGGGCGCGAGCGCGACGAGGGTCCGCGCGCGCGCACCGGCCGGCGCGCGCGCCGCGCCTCGAGCGTCATCATCCCGCCCCAGCTCCCCACCCCAGGCCGCGATGCGCGTGAGGTCGAGCTCGGCATCGCGCGCGAGCGCGAGCTCGTAGGCCGATGCCGCGTCGAGGGCATCGTCGACGAGCGTGCCGCCGGCGTAGAACCGTGCGTAGACCTCGATGCACGCGAAGCCGTTGGCGATCCACGCGACGCAGTCGTCGACCGCGGCCTGGACGCTCTGCGGCGCGTAGCTCGTCACGTCGTTTCCGTCGTAGGCGGGAGCATCGACGTCCGGGCGCAGACCCGTCCCGCCCGCGGCCCAGCGCGCGTCGACCTCTTCGCCGGTCCAGTCGATCCCGGCGTAGGGCTGGTTCGAGATCACGACCGGTGCGTCGGCGGGCGCGCTCGCGTGGACGTAGAGCAAGTACGTGCGTGCGCCGTCGTCGCGGACGTGCCGGATCAGCTCCACACGACGAGGCGCGTCGAGCAGCGTGACGGAGCGCTCTTCGATCGTGACGAAGCTCCCGGGCGCGCCGGCATCGGTGGCGCCGCTGTCCGGTGCAGGCGTCGCATCGGTCGCACGGCTCGCATCGGGCGCGCTCGAGGCCGCGGTCCCACAGCCGGAGAGAAGCGCGCCGAGCACGATGCAGCAGGCCAGCGGTCGCATGCCGAGACCATGCACCATCGCTCGCGCGCGGTCGATCAGCGCCGGAAGTACGCCACCGTGTCGGGACGCATCAGCACGTAGAGCCACCAGCCGTCGGTGATCACGATCGTCGTCATCAGCATCCGGACGACGGTGCTCGCGCTCGGGAAGAGCACGATGACCACGAGGCAGAGCAGCACCGACACGGCCGCACCGAACATGGAGCTGAGGCGCGCCCAGTTCTTCCCAGTGAACAGGGCTCCGTAGAAGAGCGCGCTGAGCACGAAGCCGAGCACGCTGTGGGTCGCCAGCGCTCCACCCAGGTTGAGGAGCGCCGAGACGACCAGCGTTCCGAAGAAGAGCGTGGGCATGTCGCGGGCGGCGCTCGGCGAGGCGTGCGCGCCGAGGTCCCGCACCGGCGCGCTCGCGAGACCCGCTGGGCCCGGGCCGGCGGGCGGCGGAGCCACGAACGAGGCCCGGCCCGTGTCGAGCATCTGGGGCCCGGTCCGATCGTCGTCGCGCGCGTCGAGGAGGTGCCCGTCGGCGTCCACGCGCCCGCAGTTCGGGCATTGGTAGATGCCGAAGCTCTCGAGCGTCAGGTCCGCGGTCCGGCATCGCTCGCAGCGCAGCGCCACCCGTACACGTTACTTTCGGTCGCGCGCGGCAGGCAATCGCCGTATTTTCCGCCGCCATGATCCCCCGCTACACGCCCGCCGAGTACGAACAGCTCTGGAGCCCGCTGGCCCGCTACCGCACCTGGCTCGAGGTCGAGCTCGCCGCCTGCGAGGCGATGGAGCGGGCGGGCGTCGTGCCCCCGGGGACGGCCGCGACCGTGCGCCCGGTGATGGACCGGCTCGACCCCGATCGCATCGATCAGATCGAGCTCGAGACGAAGCACGACGTGATCGCGTTCCTCACGCACGTCGAGGAGCTCGCCGGGCCTCCGGCGCGCTGGCTGCACCGCGGGATGACGTCGAGCGACGTGCTCGACACCTCGCTGGCGCTCCTGCTCGTGCGCGCGACCGATGGCCTGGTGAAGCGGACCGACGCACTCCTCGAGGCGCTCGCTTCGCGGGTGAAGGAGCACGCGCGCACGCCGATGATCGGGCGCTCGCACGGCATCCACGCCGAGCCGACCACCTTCGGCGTCGCGCTCGCCGGCCACTACGCCGAGCTCGTGCGCGGGCGCGAGCGCCTCGTCGCGGCGCGGGCCGAGATCGCGTTCGGCAAGATCGCCGGCGCGGTCGGCACCTACGCGCACCTCACGCCGGCGATCGAGGCCGATGCGCTCGGCCGGCTAGGGCTCTCGCCCGAGACGGTGGCGACCCAGATCGTGCCGCGCGATCGGCACGCGGCGCTGCACCTCGCGATGGCGCTCGTGGCGGCGGGCATCGAGCGCTTCGCGACGAACGTGCGGCACTGGCAGCGCACCGAGGTGCTCGAGGCCGAGGAGCCGTTCACGAAGGGCCAGAAGGGCTCGAGCGCGATGCCGCACAAGCGCAACCCGATCCTGAGCGAGAACCTCTGCGGGCTCGCGCGCATCGTGCGGGCGGCGGCGATCCCCGCGCTCGAGAACGTGGCCCTGTGGCACGAGCGCGACATCAGCCACTCGTCGGTCGAGCGCATGTTGACGCCCGACGCCACCGCGACGCTCGCGTTCATGCTCGAGCGCTGCACGCGCCTCGTGAGCGGCCTCGTCGTCTACCCCGAGAACCTGAAGAAGAACCTCGACCGCACGAACGGGCTCTGGGCGAGCGAGGGCGTTCTCCTCGCGCTCGTGGGCAAGGGCAAGCCGCGGCAGGAGGCCTACGTCTGGGTGCAGCGGAACGCGATGCGCGCGTTCGCGGGCGAGGGCTCGTTCCGGGACTTCCTCGTGGCGGACCCGGACGTGCGCTCGCTCCTCGGCCAGGACGAGATCGAGGCCCAGTTCGATCTCGGGCACGCGCTGGCCTCGTGCGAGGCGATCGCGCGCCGCGCGCTCGGGGCCTGAAGGGCGGGGAGGGCGCTCCGGCGGCCTCTGCCGGCAATTTCCCCCGGCCCGGTGGTCGGCAGTAGGGTCCGGGCCATGCGCACGATCATGCCGTTCCTGCTCGTCTTCCTCGGCGGCTGCGGAGGGGCCGAGATCTCGCACGACGATCTCACGCGCGACGACGCCGCGCTGCGGGCGCACCAGTACCACGAGGACCTCGTCCAGCTCGCGGGCGACGTGGACGCGCACCCCGATCCGAGCATCGCGGGCTCGTGCGACGGCACCTGCGAGGCCGCGCCTCGCATCACGGACCTGGCGAATCAGATCTGCGAGATCTCGCGCAACGATCCGAACGACGAAGCGACGCGCTTCCTCTGCGACGACGCGCGCGAGCGCGAGGCGAGCAGCACCCGGCGCGCAGGGACGTGCCAGTGCGGCGCGAGCGAAGCCGCGCCGAGCGCACCTACGACGTGATCGCCGCGCCCGCGTGGGCGCGCGCTACTGCTGCGCGCCCGGCGCTTCGACCGTCGGGGTCGGCACGTCGGCCTCGCCGACGTCGCCCGTCGGCTCGACCAGCTTGCCGAAGGCGTACTCGACCGGCGGAACGCGCTTGCCGAACATCGCGTTCGGATCGCTGAGCACGAGCGCCTCGCGGAGCACCTCGTCCATGTGCTCGACGAGCACGACGCGCATCGCGTTGAGCACCCGCTTGGGGATGTCGCGCAGGTCCTTGCGGTTGTCGCGCGGCACGAGGATCGTCTTGATGCCGGCGCGGTGCGCCGCGAGCATCTTCTCCTTGAGGCCGCCGATGGGCATCACGCGGCCGCGCAGCGTGATCTCGCCGGTCATGGCGACCGTGCGCCGCACCGGGATCTTCATGAGGGCGCTGGCGATGCTCGTCGCCGTCGTCACGCCGGCGCTCGGGCCGTCCTTCGGCACGAAGTCCGGGAAGTGCACGTGGACGTCGACCTTCGACTGGAAGTCGTCCTCGAGCCCCAGGATCTTCTGGCGCGAGCGGATGTAGCTCATCGCCGCCTGCGCCGACTCCTGCATGCCCTTCTCGAGCAGGCCGGTGATCACCAGGTTGCCCTTGCCGGGCACCACGACCGCCTCGCAGTCGAGGATCGCGCCGCCGAACCACGAGACGCTGAGGCCGTGCGTGAGGCCGATCTCGTCGGTGTCGCCCGCCTTGTCGCTGCGGAACTTCGGAACGCCGAGGTAGGTCGGGATCGCGCTCGCCGCCACGCGGTAGGTCTTGTCCCCCGCCGGAGTGCTCGGCGAAGCCGAGCCGATCTTCTCCCCAGCCGGAGTGCTCGGCGAAGCCGTGCCGCTCTCGCTCGCGGGCGCCGCCGCGCCGGTCTTCCCGGCAGCGCGATCGTGGAGCACCTGGCGCGCGACCTTGCGGCAGACGCTGCCGATCTCGCGCTCGAGGTTGCGGACGCCGGACTCGCGCGTGTAGTGGTGGATGATCGTGCGGATCGCGTTCTCGGTGAGGTCGACGTCGATGCCGTCGAGGCCCGCCTCGGTCTTCTGCCGCGGCACGAGGTACTTCACCGCGATGTTCAGCTTCTCGAACTCCGTGTAGCCGCTGAGCTCGATGATCTCCATGCGGTCGCGGAGCGGCATCGGGATGCCGCCGAGCGAGTTCGCGGTCGTGACGAACATGACGTCGGAGAGGTCGTAGTCGAGGTCGAGGTAGTGGTCGTTGAACGACTTGTTCTGCTCGGGATCGAGCACCTCGAGCAGCGCTGCCGCCGGATCGCCGCGGAAGTCGCTCGACATCTTGTCGATCTCGTCGAGCAGGAACACCGGGTTGTTCGAGCCGGCCTTGCGGAGCGATTGGATGATGCGCCCGGGCAGCGCGCCGATGTACGTGCGCCGGTGGCCGCGGATCTCGGCCTCGTCGCGCACGCCGCCGAGCGAGAGGCGGACGAACTTCCGGCCCGTGCTGCGCGCGATCGAGCGCGCGAGCGAGGTCTTGCCGACGCCGGGCGGGCCCACGAGACAGAGCACCGGGCCCTTCAGCTTGCGCACGAGCGACTGCACCGCGAGGTACTCGAGGACGCGCTCCTTGATCTTCTTCAGACCGTAGTGGTCCTCGTCGAGCACCTTCTCGGCGAGCTCGATGTCGTAGTTCTCTTCGGTCTTGTCGCTCCACGGGAGCGCGAGCACCCAGTCGATGTAGTTGCGGACGACCGTCGCCTCCGCGCTCATCGGCTGCATCATCTTGAGCTTCTTCAGCTCCTTCTTGATCCGATCCTCGGCCTCGGCGCTGAGCTTCTTCTGCTTGATCTTGTCTTCCAGGTCCTGGATCTCGGACTTGAACTCGTCGCGCTCGCCGAGCTCCTTCTGGATCGCCTGCATCTGCTCGTTGAGGTAGTACTCCTTCTGCGTCTTCTCCATCTGCTTCTTGACGCGCGATCGGATCTTCTTCTCGACGTTGAGGATCTCGATCTCCGCGTTCATCAGCTCGAAGAGACGCTCGAGGCGTGCGGCGGGGTCGGTGGTCTCGAGGACGTCCTGCTTGTCCTGGAGCTTCACCGCGGTGAGCTGGACGACGATGGCATCGGCGAGGCGCGAGGCGTCCTCGATCGTCTGCACCTGCATCAGCGTCTCGGGCGGGATGCGCTTCTGCAGCTTCACGTACTGCTCGAAGGCGGCCTGCACGCTGCGCACGAGCGCCTCGAGCTCCACCGAGCTCGAAGCGGCCTCCTCGATCGGCTCGATCTCGCAGACGAAGTGATCCTCGATGGGCAGGAAGCGCTTGATGCGCGCGCGCCGCTTGCCCTCGATGGTCACCTTCACCGTTCCATCGGGAAGGCGCAGCAGCTGGGCGATCGTCCCGACCGTGCCGACCGTGAAGATGTCCTCGGGCGTCGGGTCGTGGGTCTTGGCCTTCTTCTGGGCGGAGAGGAGGATCTCCTTGTCGGAGGCCATCGCCTCTTCGAGCGCGCGGATCGACTTCTCGCGCCCCACGAAGAGCGGCACGACCATGTGCGGGAAGACGATGATGTCGCGCAGCGGCAGCAGCGGGATCTGCCGCGAGCGGGGCTTACCGGGTTCGTTCTTGTCGTTCTTGTTGAAGAACATGGCGCTGGCCTCGATGTGACTGCGGGCCGAGCCTCTCGGCTTCGGCCCGCGCGGGGATCAGGAGGGAACCGAGCAGGGGAGGGAGGCGGCGCGTGCCGAGGGCCGCCTCGCGCCAGAGGGGAGCGGGGCGCTCAAGCCGAGGAGGAGCCGGCCGCTTCCTTCTCGAAGACGAGGAGCGGCTTCTCGCCACGGAGGATCGTGTCCTCGCCGACGTGGACTTCCTTCACGCCGCCGCGACCGGGGAGCTCGTACATCACGTCGAGCATCGCGTGCTCGAGGATCGCGCGCAGGCCGCGGGCGCCAGCGTTGCGCTTGAGCGACTCGCGCGCCACCGCGACGAGCGCGCCGCGCGAGAACTTCAGGCGCACGCCGTCCATCTCGAGCAGCTTCTGGTACTGCTTGGTGAGCGCGTTCTTCGGCTGGGTGAGGATGTCGATGAGCGCTTCCTCGTTCAGCTCGTGGAGCGTGGCCACGATCGGGAGGCGCCCGATGAACTCCGGGATGAGGCCGGCGCGGATGAGGTCCTCGGGCTGCACCTGCTCGAGGATCGCGCCGAGCTTCTTCTCCTTCTTGCTCGGAAGGTCGGCGCCGAAGCCGAGCGTGCGCTCGCCGACGCGGCGCTCGATCACCTGCTCGAGGCCCACGAAGGCGCCGCCGCAGATGAAGAGGATGTTCGACGTGTCGACCTGGATGAACTCCTGCTGCGGGTGCTTGCGGCCACCCTTCGGCGGGACGTTGGCGGTCGTGCCCTCGATGATCTTCAAGAGGGCCTGCTGCACGCCCTCGCCGCTCACGTCGCGCGTGATCGAGGGGTTGTCGCCCTTGCGCGCGATCTTGTCGATCTCGTCGATGTAGACGATGCCGCGCTGCGCCCGCTCGATGTCGTGATCGGCGTTCTGGAGCAGCTGGACGATGATGTTCTCGACGTCCTCGCCGACGTAGCCGGCCTCGGTCAGCGTGGTCGCGTCGGCGATCGCGAAGGGCACGTTGAGGATGCGCGCGAGCGTCTGCGCGAGGAGCGTCTTGCCCGTGCCCGTGGGGCCGATGAGCAGGATGTTCGACTTCTGCAGCTCGACGCCGTCCGACTCGACGCGCGAGTCGATGCGCTTGTAGTGGTTGTAGACCGCGACCGCGAGGTTCTTCTTCGCGCGCTCCTGGCCGATCACGTACTCGTCGAGCACGGCCTTGATCTCGCTCGGCTTCGGCAGCGGCGCGCCGTTCTGGAAGGCGTCGTCGCGGTCGACCTCCTCGGCGATGATCTCGTTGCAGAGCGCGATGCACTCGTCGCAGATGTAGACCGTGGGACCCGCGATCAGCTTCTTCACTTCCTTCTGCGATTTCCCGCAGAAGGAGCAGTGGAGGTTGCCGTGCCCGTCGTCCCGCCGTCGATCGACTGCCATCTCGCGCTCGCCCTCTCGCCCGGAGAATTACGAACCGTACAACGCACGCCTGCCGCGAAATCTGAAGGCCTCGCGACGTCGTTCGAACCTACACACGAGTCTAGTGCCCGCCGCCCGGTACCGCAACGAAAGCGGCTCCGGGCTCCCCTGGCCGGGCCCCCAGCGATTGAGGCAGCGATCCCGCCTACTTGCGCGGGATGATGACCTCGTCGATGAGCCCGTAGTCCTTCGCCTCGGGGGCCGACAGGAAGCGGTCACGCTCGGTGTCGACCTGGATCTTCTCGACCGCCATCCCCGTGTGCTTGGCGAGGATGTCGTTGAGCTTGCCGCGGAGGGCGAGGATCTCGCGCGCCTGGATCTCGATGTCGGCCGCGTTGCCGCGGGCGCCGCCGTGCGGCTGGTGGATCATGATCCGGCTGTTGGGGAGCGCGCGGCGCTTGCCGGCGCTGCCGCCCGCGAGCAGGACCGCGCCCATCGAGGCCGCCTGGCCGAGGCAGACGGTGCTGACGGGGCAGCGGACGTACTGCATCGTGTCGTAGATCGCGAGGCCCGCGGTGACCGACCCGCCGGGGCTGTTGATGTACATCGTGATCTCCTTGTCCGGATCCTCGCCCTCGAGGATCAGGAGCTGGGCGACCAGGATGTTCGCGACGTCGTCGTTGACCTCCGTGCCGAGGTACACGATCCGGTCGCGCAGCAGGCGACTGCCGAGATCCCACGACCGCTCGCCGCGGTGCGTGGTCTCGAGCACGTGGGGCACGAACGTGGCGCGCACGGGATCGCGTTCGCTCATCGCTTCACCCTTCCTTCTTTTCATCGGCCTTCTTGGCTCGGCTCTTCTTGGGCTTCTCGTCGGAGGCCGCCACCTCGCCGGACGCGCTGGTCTCGGCTGCCTTCTCGGGCGTCTCGGCGGCCTTCGCTTCCTTCTTCTTGGCAGAGGGCTTCTCGTCCTTCTTGCCCTCTTCCTTCGCGGCGGGCGCGCTCTCTTCCTTCGGCGCGGGCGCCTCGGTCGTGAACTTCGCCTTGGCGAGGAGGTGATCGACGAGCTTCGTCTCGAGGATCTGGGACTCGAGCTGCTCTCGCTTCTCGCCCTGGTAGTCGACCTTCACCTTCGCGATGTGCTTGCCGCTGCGGTCGGCGATCTCCTTGAGCTTCGCGTCGACGTCGGCCGGCTCGACCTTGATGTCGGCCTTGCGGCTGAGCTCGCCGAGCAGCAGCACCGCGCGCACCTTCTGCTCGGCGCGACCGCGCATCTCGCCGACCATCGCGTCGTCGATCTTCGGCTGCTGGCCGATCATGCGGAGGAACTCGACGAACTCCTGCGCCATCGCGCGCAGCTGCTGGTCGAGCAGCGAGGGCGGCACGGGGATCGGGTTGAGCTTCACGAGCTCGTCGACCGCCGACTGGCGGAGCGCGCTCTCGGCGCGGTCCTTCGTGGTCTTCTCGAGCTTCTCGCGCGTCGCCTTCTTCAGCGCATCGAGCGTCTGGTGCTCGCCGAGGTCCTTGGCGAAGTCGTCGTCGAGCGCCGGGATCTTCTTCTCGCGCACGTCGCGGATGACGACGTCGAAGACGACGACCTTGCCCGCGAGGTCCTTGTTCTCGTCGGTGTCGGGGCGCGTGACGGTGACCGTCTTGGTCTCGCCGACCGAGGCGCCGAGCAGCGCCGCGTCGATCTCCTTCATCACGTTGTCGTCGCCGACCTCGACGGTCACGCCTTCGCTCTTCTTGCCCTCGTCCTTCTTGCCATCGATCGTGACCTCGAAGTCGACGGTCACGACGTCGCCCTTCATGGCGGGACGGGCGGTCTCGAGCGGCTCGATGCTCGCGTTCTGCTGGCGCAGCTTCTCGAGCTCGGCGTCGAGCTGGGCGTCGGTCACCTCCACCGGCGCCTTCACGAGCGTGATGTCGGTGTCGAGCTTCTCGATCTTCGGGCGCACCTCGAACTTCGCCGAGAACGCGAGCGGCTGCCCCTCGGCCACCGTCGGCTCCTTCTCGAGCTGCGCGTTGCTCACGATGGGCAGCTCGTGCTGCTTCACCGCCTCGACCAGGCCCTCCTGGATGAGGTTCGAGGTGACCTCGGCGCGCACGTCCTTGGCGAAGAGCTGCTGGATGACGTTGCGCGGCGCCTTGCCCGGGCGGAAGCCCTTCACGCGCGCCGTGCGCTGGATCTTCCCGTACGTGTCGTCGAGCGTCTTGCGAACGCGCTCCCACGGCACCTCGACCTTCACTTCGATGGTGACGGGATCGATCTCGGTGACGACGGATGACATGCGGGAGGCTCCGGAGGCGAACGGGTCGACGGGAAGGCATGCCGCGCGTGGAGGCGCGCGAGAAGCGCACGGTCCTACCCGGGAGGGTCCGGTGGGTCAAGCGCATCCCACGGTCTTTGCGGGGCTTTCTCCCGGCGGATCAGGGGGCGGGGACGGCCGCGGCGAACGCATCGAAGGCCGCGTCCAGGTCGGCGCGGGCGGGCTCCGGCGCGCCGAAGTGGACGGCGAGGGCTCGCCCGGAGCGGCGCACGGTCGTGGACGGCGAGGTGGCGGCGGCGCGGGTGGCGGCGCGCTCGGCCTCGGTGGCCTCGGCCTCGTCGTCCCAGAGCGTCCACCAGACGGCGGCGGTGGTGCCGTCCGGGCGTCGGTAGACGCGGAGGCGGTCGCCGTCCCAGCCGGCCCCCGCGGCGGCGTCGCGGTCGGTGCCCGAGCCGAGCGCGAGCCAGACGCCGAGCTCGAGCTCGCCGAGCGTGTCCTCGTCGTGGGCCACGAAGCCGAGCGCCTCGAGCGCGGGCAGGGCCGGGATCGCCACGGCCTCGCCCGCGTCGTGGGCGCGTCGTGGGCGAAGTAGGCGCCCGGGTGGAGCACCTGCTCCGAGGTCGTCGGAGGGTCGCGATGGGCGGCGTCGACGATGGGAAAGCCCCCGCGCGCGTGGAGCGTCGCGCAGAACAGCATGCCGTCGAAGTAGCGCGAGAGGAGCGGCGCGCGGACGATGGCGGGCGCCGACGCGAGCGCCGGGCCGCCTCCGCTCATGTCGCTGCCCTCGACGAGGGCGCGCAGGCGCTCGGGGCTGGCCGTCAGGTCCGAGAGGTGGCCGCCGCTCCGGGTGGCGAGCCAGCCGATCATCGCCAGCGTCGCGTCGCCCTCGACGAGCGAGGCGAAGGCGTTGGCCTCGTCGCCGGTGCGCTCGCGATGCCCGGGCGCGAAGTGGAACTGCTCTCCCAGCCCGAGGCGCTGGTCCTGGAGCGCGTGGACCAGCTCGTGCACGATCACGATCGCGCTCGCTGCGTCGGTGACCTGGCGGCCCGCGCTCTCCATCGCGCGCAGCTCCCGCACGACGTCGTCGCGGATCACCAGCGTGCCGCTGTCGGGATCGTAGAAGCCCACGATCTGCTCGCCCATCACCCCGAGCAGCATGGCGCGCACGTCGAGGTCCGCCGGCAACAGACCGATCGCGACGTAGAAGACGCGCGCGTGCTCGAGCTCGTGCTCGTCGATGCGTGACGCGACGAACGCCGTGATCTCCTCGCTCGACTGGATGCGCACGGGGACCTCGTGCGCGAAGCGGAGGCCGCGGATGCGCTCGGCGGCGCGCGTGAGCGAGTGCAGCGCGCGCGTCTCGGCGTCGGAGGGGCTGCGGCCGACGGGAGGCGGGAGCGCGGGCGCCTCGTCGCCGCTCGCGTGCTCGTGCCCGTCGCGGGGCGGCGGATCGGGGACGACGACCACCCCCTCGCCGCGGGGCGTGCACGCCGCGATCGCGGCGAACAGCGTGGCGGCGAGGACGCGACGCACGGCTCAGCCCTCGCGGTGCAAGAGCACGAGCGTGGGGGGCTTGCGCCCGAGCTCGCGGAAGAAGAAGCGTCGAGCCGCGCGGGCCGCGTGCTCGCGCAGCTCGTCGTCGTCGGGCGAGTCCTTGGGCGTGCGAAGCGCGTCGAGCTCGCGCTCGATGGAGGCCGCGAGATCCTCGGCGAGCTCGCCGTCGTCCTCGGGATGCAGCACCCCGCGCGAGGCCACCTCGACCAGGCCGACCCGGCGGCCCCGCGCGTCGACGCGCACCGAGACGACGACGACGCCGCCCTCGGCGAGCGTCTTTCGCTCGCCGATCACGCGGCCGTCGATCGCTTCGCCGCCGCGATCGACGTGCGTGCGGCCGGACCACACGTGCCCGGTGACGCGCAGTCCGCGCGCGTCCAGCTCGACGACGCTGCCGTTGAGCGCGACCAGCGTGTCCTCGACGCCCGCCTCGCGCGCGAGCGCGGCGTGGGCCTCGAGGTGCACGAACGTGCCGTGCACCGGCAAGAAGGACCTCGGGCGCACGAGCTCGACGAGGCGCTGCTGCTCGCCGCGGTGGGCGTGCCCGCTCGCGTGGATCGTCGGATCGCCGGCGCGCGTCACGACGCGCAGGCCGCGGCGCGCGAGGGTCTCGACGAGATCGAGGATGGGGCGCTCGTTGCCGGGGATGACGCGCGAGCTGAGGATCACCAGGTCGCCGCGCTCGAGCGCGAGGTCGGGGTGCTCCCCGCTGGCCAGGCGCGGCAGCGCCGCCGGCGGCTCGCCCTGCGAGCCGGTGCAGAGAATCATGAGGCGCCCGCGCGGGATCTCGCGCGCGGTCTCGCGGCGCACCAGGACGTCGCCCGGATCGGGGAGGATGCCGAGCTCGCGTGCGATGCGGACGTGCGTGTCGAGCGAGCGGCCGAAGAGGGCCACCTTGCGGCCCGTGCGGCGTGCGACGTCGAAGAGCGCGCGGACGCGGTGCGTGTTCGAGGCGAAGAGCGAGACGATCACGCGCTCGGTCGCGCCGGCGACCAGCGCCTCCAGCGACTCGGCCACGTCGCGCTCGCCCCCGGAGTGGCCCTCGGACAGAGCGTTCGTCGAGTCGCTCAGGAGCAGGCGCACGCCGCGCTCGCCGAGCCCGCGCAGGCGCTCTTCGTCGAAGCGGTCGCCCTCGGGTGGCGCGTCGTCGATCTTGAAGTCGCCGCTGTGGACCACCAGCCCGGCGGGCGTCTCGATGGCCAGGCCCATGCACTCCGGCATCGAGTGCGTGACCTGGAAGGGCTCGAAGCCGAAGGGGCCGATCTGGAAGCGGGCGCCTCGCTCGATCGTGCGCAGATCGAGCGCTCGCCCCTTGTGCCAGGGGTGCTCGGCGATGCGATGGCGCACGAGCGCGAGCGCGTACGCCGGGCCGTAGACCGGGACGCCCGGAAAGTCGCGCAGGAACCAGCTGACGGCGCCGAGGTGATCCTCGTGCCCGTGGGTGAGCACGAGCGCGCGCAGACCGTCCTTGCGCTCGTGGAGGTGCTCGAGATCGGCGTGGATGACCTCCACGCCGAGGCCGCGCCCGTCGAAGAGCACGCCGCAGTCGATCACGACGACGTCCTCGTCGTGCTCGAGCGCCATGCAGTTCATGCCGATCTCGCCCAGGCCGCCGAGCGGGACGAAGCGAACGACGTCGGTCACGATGTCATCGGCGTAGAGCCCGGAGGGCCGGGTCAGTACTGCACGCCGAGGATGAGGCGGAGCGTCTGCGCGTTCTGGCCGCCCGAGGCGGTCGGCGTGGGCACCGTGTAGCCGAGGCCCTGGAACGGGAAGAAGATGCCGTACTGGATCGAGGCGTAGAAGCCATCGAGCAGGTCGGGGCCGTCCTCGCTCCGGTAGTAGACCTGCGCGTCGATCTCGAGGCCGAGGTCCGCGCTGTTGCCCCACGTCTGCACGGGGTTGCTCGCGCGGCTGTAGACGAGGTCGGCGCGCGCGCCGAGCAGCTGGCCGAAGTTGTTGCGGATGAAGTCGTAGGAGATGCCGGGGCGGAAGTAATACGCGCCGCCGATCTGGCGCATGATGTTGCGCCAGAAGATGAGGTCCACGCGGTAGGCGGGGTTGAAGTAGAAGGTGCTGACCGTGCTGTCGGCGGCCCGGGTACCGGCTGGCTGTTGGACGCCGAGGGTGTCGGCGTTCAGGCCCTCGACGTCGGAGTCACCGCTCGCCCAGCCGGCGTTGAAGTAGATGCCGAGCTGGCGGTTGAGTAGGTGGTACTCGCCCTCGAACGCGAAGGCGCCCTGGAGGATGTTCAGCCGCGTGGAGGGGTCGAACGAGCTGTTGCTCGTGTTGTCGATGGTGCCGATGGCGGCGACACCCTCGACCTCGAGCCGGAGGTCGCCCCAGAGGAATTGGAGCCAGACGTCGGGGACGTAGACCTCGAAGCCTCGACGGACGTACGTCGGCGCGGCCGACGAGAGCGGGTTCCGCGTGCCTTCCGTCGAGAGGTTCTGCGTCCGATAGACGAAGAACACGCCGCCGTTGAGCACGACGTCGCCGCGCTGCAGCGCCTCCGCCTGCTCTTCGGGCGTCGAGCGCCGCGCCACGCCGAAGACCATCTGGTCGACGTCGTCGAGGCGCGAGCGGTCGAACTGCAGGTGGTGCTGGTCGCGCGGATCGTTGTAGAGGAAGCCCTCCGAGGCGAAGTCCCAGGCGCCGAAGACGTAGAAGCCGAGGATCCGCGTGATCGCCATGATGCGGTCGACGTCGGACTGGAAGTCCTGGTCGATCCCGCGGCCGTCGTTGGCCAGGATGCCGAGACCCCAGTGGTTGCCCATGCGGCCGAAGCGGATCTCGCCCAGGCCCCGGTTGCGGACCTCGGCCCACGCGCGCCGCGCGCGGATGCTGTCCATCAGGCTGTTCTGCCCGTAGGTCGGCGACTGCTGCGTCTGGCTCAGCGCCAGCAGGGGCACGTACCCGTTCGGCGTGTTCGCAGCCCCGTTCGCGAACACGAGCGGGTCGATCGCGTAGCCGTCGGGCGTCGAGCCCATCACCATGTTGTCGAAGACGTCGATCTGCGCGTGGATGCGGACGTCGTCCGAGAGGTGGATGGTCGGCTCCATGCGGAAGCGCATGTTCGCGAAGGCGAGCGCGTGCTGGGAGCAGCCGCTCCAGCCGCTCGTGCCCATCACGCTGCGTCCGCCGTCACAGCCGCCCGAGATGCTCGGCGTCAGGAGGCTGTCCTCGCTCGGGATGAAGCGGCCGAAGGGAAGGTCTTGCCCACCGCCGTACATCGGGTTCCGGCCCAGGAAGAACGTGTCCTGGAACTCGCCGCGGAAGCGGAGGTAGCCGTGCATCTCGAACGTGGTCTGGGGCGTGGACCAGGGCTGCACCGTCGGATCGGTGCCGGCGCCATCGAGGCGCTCGGTGACCTGATCGGGCGAGGGGAGGCTGTCGTCCTCGTCGTCCTCGTCGTCCTCGTCCCCGTCACCGTCGTCGTCCTCGTCGTCCGACGTGTCGTCCCCGTCGTCCTCGTCGAGGTCCTCGTCGTCCTCGTCGAGGTCCTCGTCGTCCTCGTCGTCGGCGCTCGCCGTGCCCGAGGTGCCCATGTCGAGCGTCGGCGGACGGAGCTGCGGCTCCTCGTCGTCCCAGTCCTCGTCGTCCTCGTCGGCCTCGTCGTCGTCCGCCGAGTCGTCCTCGTCGGCGGTGGCCGCGTCGCTCGGCGGAACGCCGGCATCCGATTGCGCCTGCGCGCGTGGCGCGGCGATCGCGAGACCGACGCCGCACGAGAGTGCAGCGACGACCATGGTCAGGACGACTCGGTTCATGGGCGGCCCCCTGTTATCACGCCGGAAAACCCCGAGCAATCACGGCTTGGCGAAGCCCCGATCGAAGATGCGGACGCGCCGCAGGGCGAGGTCCATGGCGTAGAGCACGAGCGCCCCGAGGAAGAAGGGGAGCCGCACGTCTTCCCTCGCCCGTACCTCTTCTCCGTGAGCATCGAGCGCATCGCTCGGCTCCTCGTACGAGCGACCGCCCGTCGCCATGTCGAGCGCCTCGAGAAGATCGCCTCGCGGCTCGAGGGCGGCGTACTCCGGCGCATACGGGTACACGAGCGAGCCGGTGCTCCGTGCCACGACGTCCTGCCCGCGGCGGTGCTCGGCCGTGATCGCGTAGGCGCCGAAGCCGGGCAGCGCTACCTCGGCCTCGTAGCGGCCCGGCGCCACCTGCGCGAGCGGCACCTCGATCGTGGTCTGCGCCTCGGGCGGCGCGCTCGTCGGCCCGACCACCCGCGCGACCGGCTCCAGATCGTTCACGAACGCGCCGCCCTCCGACGCGGCCTCCTCCACGGCGTCCACGACGAGGCGCGCGCGATCGCCGACGACCTCGGCCGTGATGGGCAGCGAGGCGTCGTGGCGCTGTCGCATGTGCTCGCGCACCAGCCCGCCGAAGAAGGGCGAGAACGCGGGCCAGCGGAGCCAGTCGACGGCCCAGCGGTTCTTCACGTCGCTCGTCCACGCCAGCGTCCATCCGAGGCCCTGGCGCATCCGCGCGAGGATCGGCTCGCCCAGATCGCTGCGCAGGATCTCCTCGGCGGGCGCGCCGCGCATGCGCGTCGCCACGTAGCCGCGCAGGAGCGGGGCCCCATCCATCGGCAGCGCGCGCAGGAATGCCGCCGGCCGCACCACGTGGGCCTGCACGTAGTCCTCGACCGCTCCGTTCTGCATCGCCGTCGTGGTCTCGTGGGTGAAGATCCGAGGGATGTTGTGGGCGTCGCTCGTGAAGTACGCGCGCCCGCCGCCGAGATCGGCGATCTCCTGCAGGAGCGCGCGGTTCACGTCGCTGCCGACGCCCACCGTGGAGATCGTGATCCCCTCGCCGCGCATCACCGACACGAGGTCGGTCAGGCCGGCCTCCTGCGTCTGCCCGTCGGTCAGCAGGATCACGTGGTGCAAGCGGGCGCGCGTGACGCTGAGGTCCGAGAGCGCCATGTCGAGCGCCGGGAAGATCGCCGTCCCGCCGCGCGCGGCGAGGCGCCCGATGTCGCGCTGGATCGCGACGCGGTTGGCGGCGCTCTGCATGCGGACGATGCGCTCGGGCGCCGAGTCGAAGCCGATGACGCCGAGCGAGTCCTCGGCCGAGAGTAGGTCCGCCGTCGCTCGCGCGGCCTCCTTGGCGAGCTCGATCTTCTCTCCCGCCATCGAGCCGCTGCGGTCGATCACCAGCGCGAGCGCCAGCGCCGGCTGATCGCGGCGGCGCTCGGGATCCATGCGCACCGGCAGGATCCGCTCGAGGCGCGTCCCTTCCCAACCGCCGAGGCCGAACGCGTGCGGGCCCCCTGCCATCAGGAGCCCGCCGCCCTCGCGCGTCACGTAGCGCTCGACGAGGCCCTGCTGCGCGCTCGAGATCGCGTCGGCCGGCGTGTCGGAGAGCACGATGAAGTCGAACGCGGAGAGCTCGCCGCTCGAGGTGGGGAAGGCGCGCGGGGAGCGGACCTCGACGTCCAGCTCGGCGGTCTCGAGCGCGTGCGCGAGGTGCGCGCCGGTGCCGTCACCCTCCACGTAGAGCACGCGCGGGCGCCCGGGGACGATGGCGGCGCGCTCGAGCACGTCGTTCTCGACGAAGCGATCGAGCGCCGCGTCGTCCGGCGTGACGCGCGCCCGGTAGGTCACCGGCCCGGCGACGTGCACCACCGAGCGAAACGTGACCTCCGTGCTGCCACGCGGGAGCTCGACCTCCTCGGAGCCCGCGAGGCCGTTGAGGAGCTCGTTCTGATAGAGCCGGACGCGCGCGTGCGCCGCCTGCGTGGCGCGGAGGCGGACGCGGACGTCGAAGACCTCGCCGACGCGGATCTCCCGCGGCAGCACGACGTCGGCGATCGCCACGTCGGCGGGAGGCCCCTCGCTCGCCAGGCGCGAGAAGACGTGCACGCCGCGCGCCGCGAGGGCGTCGATCTCTCCGAGCGCGCCCGGCGCGGTCTCGGCGCCGTCGGAGAGCACGACGATGCGCCCGAGGCGGCCCTCGGGGATCAGCGCGAGACCGAGGCGCAACGCGCCCGCGAGATCCGTCGCCGAGCCATCCTCGTGGCGCGCGATCGTGAGCGCTTCGGGGTGGTCCTCGTCGATCGCGACGCGCTGAGCCTCCCCCGCGAAGGAGACGACGCTCACGTCGTTCTCGCCACGCGCGGCGAGCGCCTCGCGCACCGCCTCGCTCGCGCTCGCGAGGGAGGCGTCGGGGATCGAGCTCGAGACGTCCACGAGGAACACGGTCGCGGTGATCGAGCGCTCGGTCGTGCGCGCCGGCTGCGCGAGCGCGACGACGAGCGCCGCCGCGACGAGAGCGCGGAGGCCGGCGGCGAGCGCGATCTGCGCGCGCGGCAAGCCCGAGAGCGAGCGCGCAGCCCAGGCGAGCGAGAAGGGAAGGGCGCCGAGCAGCGCGAGCGCCCGCGGCTCCGCGAGCTCGTAGTGGTCGCCGAAGAGGTCGGCCTCGATCGTCGCGTGCCGCGTGAGCCCGAAGAGCAGGGCCACGCTCGCGACCGAGACGAGGGCGCCGAGCCCGAGCGCGCGCCTCATACGGTCCACCGCCGATGGAAGGTCGCCCACTCGACCAGGAGTAGCGCGAGCGCCCCGAGCGCGAGCCACTCCCAGGGCAGGCGCGCGCTCGCCGTCTCGAGGACGGGCCCGCCCTCGGGCGCGGGGCCGAGCTCGAGCGCGCGGGGCGCGAGGTCGAGCTCGCGCGCGGCCGGCAGGTTCGCCGCGACGAGGACGTTTCCGGCGTCGGTCTCGAGCGTCACGAGGCCCGCGTGGGTCGGTCGCAGCGTCGCGCGCCCGTCCTGCACGGGCAGCGTGACCTCGCGGCCCTCGGTGCGCAGCGTCGCGCGCGTGGCCCCCTCGGGGAGCGAGACGCGCGAGACCTCGCCCGTGAGGATGCTGCCGCGGTAGCGCGCGTCGCTGGGCGCGAAGCTCTCGATCGCGTCGAGCAGCAGCAGTGGGAACGCGGGCCGGAGCGGCAGGTCGCTCTCGCGCACGTCGAAGGTCAGCGCCACGAAGCGGTGGCCCTCGCGCGTGCCACGAACGAGAAGAGGCCCGCGCTCGTCGGCCGCCACGACCACGTCGGACGGCTCGGGAGCGACCAGGAGCGCGCGGCCCACGTTCACGTCGTCGAGCGCCGCGTGGCGCAGGAGCGGATCCTCGCGGCGCAGGCGATCGAAGAAGGGCCGCTCGATCTCGCCGGTCACGCGCAGAGGGCCGGTGGTGCCCGCCTCGGGCGCGGGGTGGATCCAGATCGCGTCGGTCTCGAGCGGTGCGCTCGGCACGAAGCGATCGAGGATCGCGACGTCGAAGGGCTCGCTCGGCGGGAAGGCGCTCGGCGCGACCTCGCGCACGTCCAGCATCTCGTCGAGGAGCAGCGCGGCCTCGAGGTAGATGTCGTCCTCGCTGACGACGGCGATCCGCACGCGCCGGCGCTCGGGAACGCGAGCGTAGGCGTGGTCGTCGGCGGCGAGCGCGTCGTGGCCGCCGTCCGCGCGTCGCAGCTCGGCCTCGAGCGCCCGGTCGACGCCGGTCAGATCCTGGAAGAAGCGGCGCTCGCGCGCGCCGGGCGCGATCTCGAGCTCGAGGACGTCGACGGCCTCGCCATCGCCGCGCAGCTCCACCTCGACGCGCTCGGTCTCGTCACTCGCGCTCGTGACCTCGAGGAGCAGCTCGTTGCGGCTCGGGTCGAGCGGATAGCGGCGCAGCGAGAGCGCGGTGATCGCCACGTTCGCCGCGTCGCTCCCGATCGAGAGCTGCCGTGCGCGCAGGCCCGCGCGGGCCAGGCTCTCGCGCGCCGCGGCCTCGCCCTCCACGGCGCCGTCGGTGATCACGACGAGCTCGCGGCTCGTCTCGCCGCTCGTCACGTCGATCGCGAGGTGCGCGGCGCGCGCGAGATCGGCGACCACGTCGAGCGGGGCGCAGCGGTCGATCGCCGCGAGCAGCGACGCGTGATCGGTGGTCAGCGGCGTCAGCGGTCGCGCCTCGTCGCCCATCGCGAGCACGATCGCGCGGTCGCTCGCGCCGAGGCCGCGCACGAGGCGCCGCGCCTCCTCGCGTGCGGCAGCGATGCGGCTCTCGGCCCCGCCGGCCGCCCCCATCGAGGCGCTCACGTCGATCGCGATCACGAGCGCCCGTCCCGAGCCGGCGTGCCCGCGGCCGCGCGGATCGGCGAGCGCGAGCACGACGAGCCCACAGAAGAGGAGCGCGAGCAGCCACGAGAGCCAGCGCGTCAAGCGCGAGAAGAGCTGGCTCGTGCGCTCGCCCTCGAGCGCTTCGCGCCAGAGGTCGACGAAGGGCACGACGACCGGCCGCCGCCGCAGCGCGAGCAGATAGAGCGCCGTGACCACGACGAAGGCGGCGCCGAAGAGCGCGGCGGCGGTGGCCCCGGAGACCCCGGCGAGCTCCCAGCTCATCGCGCGCTCATCCCACGATCCCGCCGCGGCGGAGCAGGCCCAGCACGACGTCGTCCCAGCGCTCGCTCACGTCGACGCGCACGAGGGGGACCTGCTTGTCGGCCGCGAACGCGTCGATGCGCCGCTCGTGGCGCAGGACGGCCTCGCGATAGCGCGCGAGCACGCGCGGGGTGACGGTGACCTCGCGCCGCTCGCCGGTCTCGCGGTCGACGAGCACCACGTCGCCGTAGAGCTCCGGCGAGGCGTCGCGCGGATCGACGAGGTGCAGCACGCGCGGCTCGAAGCGCGCGTAGCGGAGCGCGTCGATCCCGGTCTCGCGAGACGACGAGCACCACGCCGCGGCGCTTGTTCTGCGCCGTGAGCGCGCGCATGGAGGCGGCGAGATCGGTGCCCGTTCCGCTCTCGGCCGTCCGCAGGAACTCGAGCACGCGGAAGATGCGCGCCTTGCCGCGCGTCGGGGGCAGGCGCGCGATCACGCCGCTCGCGAAGGTGGTGACCGAGACGCGATCGAGCGCCGCCAGCGACACGTAGGAGAGCGCCGCGGCCAGGCGCTTTCCCTGGTCGAGCTTGGGCGGGCGCCCGAGCGTCATCGAGGGCGAGACGTCGAGCGCGACGTACACGCTGAGGTCCTCCTCTTCCTCGAACAGGCGCGTGTGCAGGCGCTCGCTCCGCGCGTAGAGGCTCCAGTCGATGGCGCGGAAGTCGTCCCCGGGGGCGTACTCGCGGCTGTCGGCCAGCTCGATGCCCGAGCCCGTCTTCTTGCTGCGGCGCTCGGCGCGCGTCTTCCCCTCGACCGTGCGGCGCGCCACGATCGAGAGCGACTCGAGCCGCCGCAGGAAGTGCTCGTCGAAGAGCGCCTCCTCGCGCGCGGCGGGCCGCGTCTCGGCCCTTGCTCCATCGAACGGCCACATCAGCGCGACGTCGTGGGCGTGAGGAGCGGCACGACCTGGCGTCCGTGGCGGCGGTACACGCGGAAGTCTGCGTCGAAGGTGAGCACACGCGCGCGCGGGTGCAGCTCGGACATGCGCACGAGGCACGCGTCGGCGAACGACATGGGCGTCGATCGGTACTTGGCGAGAAGCTTCTGGACGGCGGCACGTTCCTCGTCGAGCCGGAACGTGGGGCCCGCGGCGATGGCGCAGACGAGCTCGAGCACCTGGTCCGCGTGGACCCCGGCTTTGCGGGCGAGGAAGCACGCCTCGGAGACGACGGCCTCGCAGGTGGCGAGCGGAACGCGGGTCGAGTCGAGGAGCGCCGTCGTCCAGCCGTGATGCCGGTCCCGCCGGTCCAAGAGAGCGACGAGCGGCCCGGTGTCCAGGATCAGCCCGACGCTCACTTGCCGTAGCCGCGGAGGTGGCGGGGACTCGTCGAGAGATCGCCGGGACCGCTGCCGACGCCGATCAAGTGACGCACGGGATCGAGCACGGAGCGCGCGCGTGTGCTCGCGTACGCCTCCACGGCATCGCGGACCACGTCGGAGCGCGAGGTCTTGCGGCCCTTGGCGAGGCTCGCGACGCGCGCCGCCAAGGGCGCGGGCAGCTTCACGGTCATCGTGACGGTCTTACGCATCTGGCAGGAGCGTACGAGCGGGCCGCGGCCAGGGCAACGCGCGTCGGGGCGTGGTCACGCCGTCTCCGGTACCTTCGCGAGGACCTCGTCGAGCAGGGCGTCGGCGCGGACGCCCTCGGCCTCGCCCTCGAACGAGAGGAGCACGCGATGCCGCAGCGCGGGCTTGAGCACGCGGCGCACGTCGTCGGTGGACGCGGCGAAGCGGCCGTCGCCGAGGGCAGCGATCTTGGCGGCGAGCAGGCACGCCTGCGCGCCGCGCGGGCTCGCGCCGTAGCGCACGAAGCGCTTCACCTTCTCGGGCGCGCTCTTGCTCTCGGGGTGCGTCGCCTCGAGCAGGCGGATCGCGTAGTCGGTCACGTGCCGCGTCACGGGCACCTCGCGGGCGAGCGCACGCATCGCGAGGATGCGCTCCTTGCCCACGACCTTCTGCACCGCGGGCAGCTCCTTGCCGGTCGTCCGCTCGAGGATGGCGTGCATCTCGTCGTGCGAGGGAAAGCCGACCTCGAGCTTGAAGAGGAACCGGTCGAGCTGCGCCTCGGGCAGCGGGTAGGTGCCCTCCATCTCGAGCGGGTTCTGCGTGGCGAGCACGAAGTAGGGCTCGTCCATGCGGTAGGTCTGTCCGCCGATCGTGACGGCGTGCTCCTGCATCACCTCGAGCAGGGCGCTCTGCGTCTTGGGCGTCGCGCGGTTGACCTCGTCGGCGAGCACGACGTTCGCGAAGACGGGGCCCTTGCGGAACTGGAACGCGCGCTCGCCGGTGTCGGTCGTGGCGAGGATCGTCGTGCCGAGCACGTCCGCGGGAACGAGGTCGGGCGTGAACTGGATGCGCGAGAACTCGAGCTCGACCGACTCCGCCAGGCTCCGGACCAGCATCGTCTTGCCCAGGCCTGGCACGCCCTCGAGGAGGGCGTTTCCGCCGGCCACGAGGCAGGTGAGCAGGCCGTCGACGATGGCGCGCTGCCCGACGATGCGCTTGCCGACCGCGGCGCGGATCGCATCGAGATCCTTCCGGAACGCATCGACCTCGGCCTTCGCGGCGCCCGTCGTCTCGCTGGCCTGGCTCATCGAGCGGCAGCATGGCCAGAGGAGGCGCGCCGGGGCAACGAGATCCGCCCGCCCAGACGGACGGACAGGGCCTTGTGGCGGCGCGCCGCTGTGGCTACACAAGGGGCGAGGAGAGCCGCCCGACCATGTCCGTACCGTTCGTCACCGACGCGACCTTCGAGCGCGAGGTCCTCCAGTCGGAGCTACCGGTCCTCATCGACTTCGTCGCCGACTGGTGCGCGCCCTGCAAGCAGCAGTCGCCCATCGTGGACGAGGTCGCCAAGGAGCTGGAGGGCCAGATCAAGGTCGTCAAGATCGACGTGGACAAGAGCCCGCGCGTGGCGGCGAGCTTCCGGATCCAGTCGATCCCGCAGCTCTTCGTGGTCGCCGAAGGGCAGGTGGCCGCGCAGTGGGATCGGGGGCTCGCGCCCAAGAAGACGATCATGGAGCTGGTGCGCCCGTTCCTCCCGCAGGCGCCGAACGAGCTGAAGCCGGCGGACCTGGCCCAGCTCTTGACCCAGAAGCGCGTGGTGCCGGTGGACGTGCGCGACGCGTCGGCCTTCGGTCGCTACCACATCCCCGGCGCCATCAACGTCCCGCTCGAGGACATCGAGAAGCGCGCGGGGGAGCTCGTTCCGCGGGACGGTCGGATCCGCGTGCTCTACGCGCGCTCGACCGACGAGGCGCGTGAGGCCGTCGAGAAGCTCGTGAAGATGGGCCACCAGGTGGCCTTCCTCGCCGGGGGCTTTCTCCACTGGGAGGCCGACGGGCTGCCGGTGGAGCGCGGCCAGGCGAACTGAATGGGCATCGCGCCGCCGGCGCTGCCGGAGATCGACGCCGCCTCGCGCCTCGCGCACCTGCGGCCCGTGGTCGCCGTGGTCGATCTCCTCGCCGAGCGCCCCATCGCGCCGGCGCTGGCGGCGGCGCTGGCTTCGGCGCGGGGGGAGGGCGCGGTGCGCACGCGGCTGCGCCTGCGGAACAAGCCGGGCTTCGAGCGCATCGAGGAGGGGTGGGCCAGCCATCCCGAGGCGCTCTTCGACGCGACGCGCGCGCTCCTCGCGGGACTGCCACCGCACCGCGTGCTGATCGCGGAGGGCCCGGCGCTCGTCGCGCTGCTGGAGCTCGATCGCGCGATCCTGGGCGCGCCGTCGCCGTCGCTCTTCTCGCTCGAAGCCGACGTCCGCTCGGTGCGCGATCGCTTCGACCTGATCCTCCACGCCTTCCGCCCGAAGGTGATCGAGGCCGTGGCGCGACGGCTCGTGGCGTGACGTGCTGCGCCGTGGCCGGCGCCCACGATTTGCCCGCGTGCTCGCTCCGCGTACTACGATGACTCGGTGAGCGACGAGGAGCGCTACGCCGCGTGGGGCGACGACGACGGTGACGAGGGCACCGAGATCGTCGCCGCGCTCGAGCCGGGGACGTTCTTCGCCGATCGGTTCCAGGTCGAAGGCCGCCTCGGCATGGGCGCGATGGGCAAGGTGGTCGTCGCGCAGGACCTCGCCAGCGGGCAGCGCGTGGCGCTCAAGGTCCTCCACCGCGAGAAGGCGGCGCAGCGCGAGGCCGCCGAGCGCTTCAAGCGCGAGGCAGAGGTGCTCGCCCGGCTCGGCCACCCGGGCATCGTGCGGGTGGTCGGCACCGACCGCCTTCCCGACGGGACCCGCTGGCTGGCGATGGAGCTGGTCGAGGGCGACACCATCGCGCAGCGGCTGCGCAAGCGAGGAGCGTTCTCGGTCGAGGCGGCTTACGCCGTGATCAACGTGCTCTGCGATGCGCTCGACGCGGCGCACCGGGCGGGCGTCGTGCACCGCGATCTCAAGCCCGAGAACGTGATGCTGCCGGCGAGCGGCACGCCGGCGTGCAAGGTCCTCGACTTCGGCCTGGCGCGCGTGACGCAGGCCGGAGAAGAGCGGCTCACGCGGGCCGGGACGATCCTCGGCACGCCGCGCTACATGGCCCCCGAGCTGATCGAGAACCTCAAGGACACCGACCATCGCGCCGACGTGTTCGCGGTGGGGGTCATCACGTTCGAGCTGCTCACCGCCAAGTCCATCTACGCGGCGGAGGACGTCGGACAGCTCTTCGGCGCGATCCTCGAGGGCCGGATGCGCACGCTCGCGTCGGTGCGGCCCGATCTTCCCGCGAGCCTCGACGCGATCATCGCGCGCGCGGCTGCGCGCAAGCCCGCCGACCGGTTCCAGACGGCAGGGGCGTTCGCCGAGGCCTATGCGGCCGCGGTCGGCATTCCATCGCAGCGCAGCCAGCTCTTCGGCGCGAGCGAGATGTTCGACGACACCACGCAGTCGAGCGAGATGGCGGCCATGATGCCGCTCGTCGATCCCTTCTCGCCGGCGATCCCGCGGCCGGCGAGGCTCCCGAGCGGCCTCTCCGGCACGCCGGCGTCGGGGCCGGCCGTCGTCACCGCCCCGGTGCGCGCGGTGAGCGATCGCCCGCACGCGAGCGCATCGATCGGAGCGCCACGTGTTTCGGCGTCACGGCTCATCGCCTCCCAGAAGCGAACGGTGGAGGGGCCGGCCTTCGCGTCCTCGCCCCCGCCTTCGTTCGTGGCGCCCGTGCACGCGCCGGATCCGGGGCCGCCGCCGGTGGCGGCTCCGATGCCGGCTCCCGCGCCGGTGCCCGCCATCCCGGCCGAGGGCGAGCGGCGCTACTCCGACCGCCCCGGGGCGTTCCCCGAGGCGAACCGCGCCGCGCCGAGCGTGCATCCGCCCCGCGGCCGGAGCTTCACGCCGCCCCTCGGCATGACGGCCCGCGGGCCCATCGCGCCCCCCGCCGCGGCGGCGCCAGCGCCGCGCTCGCGCACGCCGCTCTTCGTCGGGCTGGTGGTGCTGGTCGTGCTCGCGGCGCTCGGGTTCGGCGTCCTCTTGCGCTTCGTGATGGAGCGAGGCCTGATCCCGCACTGACGCCATGGCCCTCCTCGAGAAGATCACCGACGACCTCTGGGCGTACGCCACGCCGCACCGCTTCATGGGGCTCTCGCTCGGCACGCGCATGAGCGTGCTGCGCCTGCCCGACGGCACACTCGCGCTCTTCTCGCCCACGGCGATCGACGACGCGCTCGCGGCCGAGATCGCCGCGCTCGGCGAGGTCGCGCACGTGATCGCCCCGAACCGCTTCCATCACGTCTACGCGGGCACGGCGCACGCGCGCTACCCGAAGGCCAAGCTGCACGCAGCGGAGGGCCTTCGGCGCAAGCGCCCCGATCTGCGCATCGACGCCGACTGGAACGGCGCGAGCCGGCTCGGTGAGGGGCTCACGCCGCTCCCGATCGAGGGCTCGATGCTCGGCGAGACGGTGATCCACGATGCGCGCTCGGGCACGATCGTGAGCGTCGATCTCGTCGAGAACTTCGTCACGATGCCCCCCGACACCTTCACGCGCCTCTACCTGCGCGCGGGCGGCCTCGCGGACGGTGTCGCGTGGAGCCTCTTTCTCCGCCCGGCCTACACCGATCGCCGCGCGGCGCGCCGCTCGCTCGACCGCATCCTCGAGATGCCGCGATGACGTGGATCCGCGGATGACGCGCGCGGCTCCGGACGGCGCGAGCGTGCTCGTGCTGCACACGGGCGGCACCATCGGCATGCGCGCCTCGCCGCGCGGGTTCGAGCCGGCGCCCGGGTTCCTGCGCGCGCTCCTCGCCACGCTGCCCCAGCTCTCGGACACGACGGCGCCGCGCCACGACCACGACTTCGTGACGCCGCCCTTCGCGAACGGACGGCGCGCTTACTACGACTTCCTCGAGTACGACCCGCTCCTCGACTCGGCGAACCTGGATCTCTCGGACTGGGCTCGTTTCGCCGACGACCTGGCGAAGCACGCGAATGCGTACGACGCGTTCGTGCTCCTGCACGGCACCGACACGATGGCCTTCACGGCCTCCGCGCTCTCGTTCGCGCTCGAGGGCCTGCACAAGACGGTCGTGCTCACGGGGTCGCAGGTGCCGCTCTACGCGCTGCGCTCGGACGGCCTCGACAACGTGCTCGGCGCGCTGCGCGTCGCGATCGATGCGCCGATCCCCGAGGTGCTGCTCTTCTTCGGCGATCAGCTGCTGCGCGGCAGTCGGTCGACCAAGCGCGACGCCACCGGTCTCGACGCGTTCGTCTCGCCGAACCTCGACCCGCTCGGAGAGATCAGCACGGACCTCGTCGTCCGGAGAGATCTGGTGCTGGCGCCCGATCCGCGGCCGTTCCGCGCGCGCACGGGCTTCTCGCCGCACGTCGCGGCGCTGCGCCTCTACCCGGGGATCACACGCGACATCCTGGCCAACTTCCTGCGCGAGCCGCTCGAGGGGCTCGTGCTCGAGACGTATGGCGCCGGCAACGCGCCCGATCATCGGCGCGATCTGCTCGACGGGCTCGAGCGTGCGATCGCGCGAGGCCTCGTGGTCGTGAACGTCACGCAGTGCCTGCGCGGCACCGTGAGCGGCGCCTACGCGGCGGGCCGAGCGCTCGCCGACGTGGGGGTCGTGCCGGGGGCCGACCTCACGAGCGAAGCCGCGCTCGCGAAGCTCGCCTACGTGCTCGGGCTGGGCGTGCCCGCCGACGAGGCGCGACGCCTGATGCGCGCGCCGATGCGGGGGGAGATGACGCCGTGAGCGCCGGTCATTTCTTGCCGAAGGCGCGTGAACACGTCGTGGCACGTTCCCGGTTGATGCTCGCGATCGGTCTCGCTATAGGGACGCGCTCCTCCGCATGACGACCGAAACGATTTCCGCACCGACTCTCTCCGCTCCCGCCTTCGATCCCTCGATGCTCGTCGCCGCCGAGCTCGGCCTCCCGCTGCACGGCGTCGAGGCCGTGGTGAAGCTCCTCGCCGAGGGCGCCACGGTCCCGTTCATCGCGCGCTACCGCAAGGAAGCCACGGGCGGCCTCGACGAGGTGCAGATCCGCGACATCGCCGAGAAGCGCACCTATGCGATCGAGCTCGACGATCGCCGGCGCGCGGTCCTCGAGGAGATCGGCCAGCAGGGCAAGCTCACGGGCGAGCTGAAGAAGAAGATCCTCGCCTGCGCCACCAAGCAGGCGCTCGAGGATCTCTATCTCCCGTACAAGCCCAAGCGCCGCACGCGCGCGATGATCGCCCGCGAGCGCGGCCTCGGCCCGCTCGCCGACCTCATCCTGGCCCAGCCGCTCTCGGGCGATCCCCGCGCCGAGGCCGAGAAGCACGTCGATGCGGCGAAGGAAGTGCCCGACGTGGCGGCGGCGCTCGCAGGCGCGCGCGACATCGTGGCCGAGACGATCGCGGAGAACGCCGAGGCCCGCGCTTGCGTGCGGCAGACGTTCGAGAAGGAGGCGGTGCTCGGGAGCGAGGGCGTGAAGGGCAAGATCGAGGAGCCGACGAAGTTCGAGCAGTACTACGCGTTCGCCGAGCCGATCGCCGCGATGCCCTCGCACCGCTTCCTCGCGATCCGCCGCGGCGAGCGCGACGGCGTGCTCCGCACCAAGCTCACGATCGACACCGAGCGCGTGAAGCCCGTGCTCCACGGGATCGCGAAGCTCGATCGCAGCTCACCCTTCGCCGGCGAGCTCGAGACGGCGGTCGGCGACGGCCTCGCGCGGTTGCTCGTGCCGAGCGTGGAGAACGACGTGCGCGTCGAGCTCAAGCTCAAGGCCGACCGAGGCGCCGTCGACGTCTTCGCCGACAACCTGCGCCACCTGCTGCTCGCGGCGCCGCTCGGCACCAAGCGCGTGGTCGGCATCGATCCCGGCATCCGCACGGGCTGCAAGATCGCGGTCGTCGACGAGACGGGGAAGTACCTCGAGAACCACGTCGTGTACCTGCAGCAGGGCGCGCACCGCGAGGCCGAGGCGGCGGCGCTCCTCGTCGCGCTCGTGAAGAAGCACGAGCCCTTCGCCGTCGCGATCGGCAACGGCACGGCGGGTCGCGAGACGGAGTCGTTCGCCAAGAAGATGCTGGCCGAGGCCGGCCTCGGCTCGGTGCTCGTCGTCCCCGTCAGCGAGGCGGGCGCGAGCGTGTACTCGGCGAGCGACGTCGCGCGCGAGGAGTTCCCGGATCTGGATCTCACCGTGCGCGGCGCGATCTCGATCGCGCGGCGCCTGCAGGATCCGCTGGCCGAGCTGGTGAAGATCGAGCCGAAGTCGATCGGCGTCGGTCAGTACCAGCACGACGTCTTCCAGCCGCTCCTCGCGCGCAAGCTGGGTGAGGTCGTCGAGAGCTGCGTGAACCACGTCGGCGTGGAGCTGAACACGGCGAGCGCCTCGCTCCTCTCGTACGTGGCCGGCATCGGGCCCTCGCTGGCGAAGAAGATCGTGGCGCACCGCGAGAGCAAGGGGCGCTTCTCGAGCCGGCGGGCCGTGCTCGACGTGAGCGGCGTGGGCCCGCGGGCCTTCGAGCAGGCGGCCGGGTTCCTGCGCGTCCGTGGCGGCGCGCATCCGCTCGACGGGAGCGCCGTCCACCCGGAGCGCTACGCGCTCGTGGAGCGCATCGCGTCCGATCTCGGCGTGCCGCTCGAGAAGCTGCTCGGCAACGCGGAGCTCGTCTCCAAGATCGACACCAAGAAGTACGTCGGCGAGGGCGTGGGCGAGCCGACGCTGCGCGACATCGTCACCGAGCTGCTCAAGCCCGGCCGCGATCCGCGCGCGAGCTTCGAGCCGCCGAAGTTCCGCGACGACGTCCGCGAGCTCTCCGATCTGAAGCCCGACATGGTGCTCGAGGGCGTCGTCACGAACGTCACCGCGTTCGGCGCGTTCGTGGACGTGGGCGTGCACCAGGACGGCCTGGTCCACGTGAGCAAGCTGTCGGACCGCTTCGTGCGCGACCCGGCCGAGGTCGTGAAGGTCGGCGACAAGCTCAAGGTGAAGGTCCTCGAGGTCGATCTCGCGCGAAAGCGCATCTCGCTCTCGGCGCGGATGAGCGACTCGGCCGAGCGCGGCGCGCCCGGCGGCGCACGGGGCGCGGGCCCGGCTCAGCGAGGGCAGAGCGGCGATCGGCGCGGCGGCCCGCCGAAGCCGGCGCCGGCGCAGTTCGCGAACAACCCGTTCGCCAAGCTGCTCGGGAAGTAGCGCTGCTCGGAAGTAGCGCGCCGGGCCGGGCGACGCGCGCCGCGAGGCCTCACGGCCGACCGGCGAGTCAGAGGCGCTGGCGCAGGAAGCCGCGGATCTCGCCGGCGTTCTTCACGGCGCGGGCGACCGCGTCCTCGTCGAGCTCGAGCCGCTCGACGATCGCCTCGTGGACCGAGTCGTAGAGCCAGGTGGCGTGCTCTTCGTCGCGTGCGCACTCGCGCGCGCTGTGGCCTTCGAACGCGGTCTTGGGCATGCCGTCGATGGCGCGCTCCAGCACCGTCATCAGATCGCCGAGGTGGGCGCGTACGTCCTTCATCTGCCCCTCGAAGGCGCCGATCGTCTCGGCGCTGTCCTCGCAGTGGCGCTTGACCACGTCGGGCGAGGACTTGCCAAGGCGCTCGATCAGGAGGCGCAGGAGGATCACGTCGTCCGCGTACGCGAGGAGCCCCTTCGTGCCCGGGATCGCGTTCTGACCGGAGAGCACGTGCAGGATCGTCCCGCAGACCAGCACGCGGCCGGCGTCGTCGAGGTCCGGATCCTCCATCACGCGGAGGATCGCCTTCAGATCGTGCGGGAGGGACATCATCCCCTCGCGCAGGACTTCGTCGAACGTGCTCATGAGGGCCCGCCCTCGCAGCGGTTCGTCGGGCTCGGGTCGTCGTTCCGGGTCGTCATAGGGAATGCGGGGAAAACGTTCCAGCGCCTCTTCGCCGGGGCTCTCGGGCGAGT